>DDVW01000074.1 GCA_002345545.1 Stenotrophomonas sp. UBA2302
CTAACTAGGGGAGGACGTCAAAGCCGCCGAAGGTTCTACTTTTGAAATGTCTGCTTGACGGGGAAGCTTACGCCTGCATCACGCTGCTGATGGCGCCCACGCGCGTTGGCGTCATCAGCAGGTGCACGTGGTTGGTCATCAGTACATAGGCGTGCACGTTGCAGTCGCGGGCCAGTGTGATTTCCCGCAGATCCTGCACGTAGCGCTGGTAGTCGACAGCACGGAAGAAGCAGGGTTGGCGGTCGTTGCCTCGCTGTATGACGTGTTGGGCGACGCCGGCCAGATCGATCCTCGGCTTCCTTGCCATGGGCCTGCTCCGTTGTCTGGGCAGCCCACGCTACGTTGCGGTGGCAACATCGCGTATCGGAAGTTGCCTCGTGAAGTGCCAGAATTTCACTCTGACCCCGGTTCCCCAAGCTGGCTACACAAGGCTCAGCCGCAGCACCAGCGCAACAAGAGTCACAAGCAATACCGGAAGCGTCAGCACGAGACCGATCTTGAAGTAGTAGCCCCACGTGATCCTGATGTTCTTGCGTGCCAGTACATGCAGCCACAGCAACGTGGCCAGGCTGCCGATCGGGGTGAATTTCGGCCCCAGGTCGCTGCCGATGACGTTGGCGTAGATCATCGCCTCGCGTACGGTTCCCGCGGCCTGGCTGGCGTCAATGGACAGCGCGCCGACCAGCACGGTGGGCAAGTTGTTCATGATCGACGACAGGAAGGCGATCAGCAGGCCGGTCCCGATCGTCGCCGCCCACAAGCCGTAACTGGCGAAAAGATCCAGCAGTCTGGCCAGATGGTCCGTCAGTCCCTGGTTGCGCAGGCCGTAGACCACCAGATACATGCCGAGCGAGAAAACCACGATTTGCCACGGCGCTTCCCGAATGACTTTGCGGGTCGATATCACATGGCCCTTTGCCGCCACGCCCAGCAGGACGATTGCACCGGCTCCCGCCACCGCGCTGATCGGCACGCCGATCCGCTCCAGCCCGAAAAAGCCGAAAAGCAGCAATGCCAGTACCGCCCAGCCCGCTTTGAAGGTGGTGTGATCGATGATGGCCGAACGCGGATCCTTCAGCTGGGCCACGTCATAGCTGCCGGGGATGTCGCGCCGGAAAAACCACAGCAGCATGCCAAGCGTCGCCGCGACAGAGACGAGATTGACCGGGATCATCACCGAGGCATATTCGGCGAAGCCGATGTCGAAGTAGTCTGCCGAGACGATATTGACCAGGTTGGAAACGACCAGCGGCAGGCTGGCGGTGTCTGCGATGAATCCTGCCGCCATCACGAATGCCAGCGTGGCCGCCGGGCTGAACCTCAGCGCCAGAAGCATGGCGATCACAATCGGCGTCAGGATCAATGCAGCGCCATCATTGGCGAACAACGCCGCCACGGCCGCACCGAGCAGTACGAGGAAGGTGAACAACCGGCGTCCGCTGCCCTTGCCCCAGCGCGCCACGTGCAGCGCGGCCCACTCGAAGAATCCGGCTTCATCCAGCAGCAGGCTGATGATGATCACCGCGACAAAAGTCAAGGTGGCGTTCCAGACAAAGCCCCAGACCGTCGGGATGTCCGCCAGCGCCACCACCCCGGTCAACAAGGCCAATGCAGCGCCCAGCATGGCGCTCCATCCCACCCCGAGGCCTTTGGGCTGCCAGATGACCAGGGCAATGGTGGCGAGGAATATCAGCAGTGCAGTCAGCATGGATCAGTCCTTGTCCGCTTCCTGTGCGCCCTTGCGGGAGGTGCCGGAGGCCGGAAGACACCGGGCTCTGTCGCCGCCGCAGCAGTTGTCGGTAAGGAATCCGATCAGAGCGTTCATGGCGTCGAAGTCGGCCCTGTAGCAGATGTTGCGGCCACGCGGCTCTTTATGGACCAGCCCCGCGGCGGCAAGCTCCTTGAGGTGGAAGGACAAGGTGGCACCGGGCAGCGACAAGGCCTCGGCAATCTCGCCGGGCATCCGGCCGCACGGACCGGCCTCGACCAGCAGGCGGAAGACCGAGAGCCGGGTCGCCTGTCCGAGTGCCGCAAGGGCGATGGTTGCTTCGTCAAGTTTCATAATTCTAGAATAATGGAAATTAAAGAAGGCGTGCAATCGACATGACGATTCCCGAGATGACCAATCTGGCACCGGAGGTGCTGGACATCCCCACGCAGGACAAGCTGGGCGTATCGGGCTCGGCACATCCCCCGCGAACCCTGATCCTGTACGGCTCGCTGCGCCCGCAGTCCTTCAGTCGCAAGCTCGCCCTGGAAGCCGAACGGTTGCTGCGTCACTTCGGCGCTGAAACCCGGGTATTTGATCCGGGTGAGCTGCCGATGCTGGACAGCGTGAGCCCGGACCATCCCAAGGTCCGGCAGCTGCGCGAATGGTCACAGTGGTCGGAAGGCCAGGTCTGGGTGAGCCCGGAACGACATGGCACCCTGACTGCGGTGTTCAAGAACCAGATCGACTGGCTGCCGCTGGAAGACGGCGGTGTGCGCCCGACCCAGGGTCGGACCCTGGCGGTGATGCAGGTATGCGGCGGCTCGCAGTCGTTCAATGTCGTCAACGCCCTGCGCCAGCTGGGCCGCTGGATGCGCATGGTCACCATCCCCAACCAGTCCTCGGTGCCGAAGGCTTGGCAGGAGTTCAGCGACGATGGGCGGATGAAGCCGTCCCCGTACTACGACCGCGTGGTGGACGTGATGGAGGAGCTGGTCAAATTCACCCTGCTGGTTCGCGACCGCAGCGACTATCTCACCGACCGCTACAGCGAACGCAAAGGCGACTTGGCTGCAGCGAAGCTGGCAGCCGCCTCCGGGGCGGTGACGTTGCCGCCGATCACTGCGATCGTTCCTGCAGTTTCGGCCGATGTCGCCAATGCAGAAGTCTCCCGGCCCGCACGCAGCGAATGCTGCGGGACTTCATCGGCAAGCACCTAAGGACGCCACCATGGACGCCACGATCTATCACAACCCCGCCTGCGGCACTTCGCGCAACACGCTGGCGCTGATCCGCCATGCCGGCATCGAGCCGACCGTCATCGAATATCTGCATGAGCCGCTGACGCGTGATCGTCTGGTCGAATTGATCGCCGCGGCCGGCCTGGGCGTGCGCGATGCCCTGCGGAAGAAAGGCACGCCGTACGAAGCTCTCGGGTTGGATGATCCGACGATGACGGACGAGCAGTTGATCGATGTGATGCTGGCCGATCCGATCCTGATCAATCGGCCGTTTGTGGTCACGTCGCTGGGCACACGTTTGTGCCGGCCGTCGGAGGTCGTGCTCGACATTCTGCCGACGGTCACCCGTCCATTCGCCAAGGAAGATGGCGAGGTGGTCATCGATCAGGATGGCCAGCGGCGTGAGTAGAGAGCAACCGCTGGCTCGGGAAAACAGCGGATGGAGTGGAGTGCCCCGGGGGTTGACCCCGTTTGCCGTCTTTCCCGCTTGCCGCGCCCTGTCGTCAGATCCTGTCGACCAGTACCAGTGGCAGCACCACGCAGACCAGGATCTGCACCAGCAGATAGCCGAAGAACGCAGCCACGCCGCCGAAGAATGCGGCGACGATGGCGGTGACCACGCTGAAAATCGAGCCGATGCCGACCCGTGCCAGCGTCAGCCAGCCACTGCCGCCGCTGCGGCGCCCGCCATGTTCGCCCCACAGGATGAAGGCGCTGAAGACCAGTGACACCAGCACCATGATCCGCGCCGGGTTCACCAGCAGCCATTCCCCGATTTCCTGCATGTGCCGCTCCCTCAAGGTGGAGCGCATTGCAGCAAGCCGTGCGGGGGCAGGCAAGTGCCCGCAGCAGACAGGATTGGAGGCGACGCCGGCTTGGCCTCACCAACCAGGCAGCGGGAAAACAGGCAGAATTCGACTCTGACCCCGGTTTTTTCTTGCATGAACACCATCGACCACCGCGTCCAGGGCCTCAACAACGACGAGGTGCCTGCCGACTGGCCTGCGATCAGCGAAGCCGAGGTGGCCTGGCTGCGCGAGCGCTTTGCGCAGCTGCAAGGTGCCGGCGCGGTGCAGTGGCACAGCCCGCGGCCGATGTCGGCGGCGGCCATCGTCGGCAGCACGTCCGGCCGCTACTTCATCAAGCGTCATCACCGCCATGTCCGCACGGCGGTGACGCTGGGCGAGGAGCATCGCTTCATCGCGCATCTGGGCGCTGCCGGCGTGCCGGTGGTGAAGGTGCTGCAGGATCGCGACGGTGTCACCGCGCTCGAGCAGGGCGACTGGACCTACGAGGTGCATGCTGTCGCCGAGGGCGAGGACCTGTATCGCGATGCACCTTCGTGGGCGCCGCTGACCGCGCTGGACCAGGCGCATGAAGCCGGCCGGATGCTTGCCCGCCTGCATCAGGCGTCGGCCGGCTACCACGCGCCACAGCGCAGCACGCACATGCTGGTCGCGCGCGACGACCTGCTGCGCAGCGACGATCCGATCGCGATGCTGGAGCGCGACTTCCGCCAGCGCCCGGCACTGGCCGACTACCTGTCACACAAGCCCTGGCGGCAGTCGCTCGAACAGGGGGTGCTGCCGTGGCACGCCGGTCTGGCTGCGCGGCTGCAGGCCGAGCCGCGGCTGTGGGCGCACAACGACTGGCATGTCTCCAACCTGCTCTGGAAACACGAGGGCGATGCCACGGTGGTGGCGAGCGTGTTCGATTTCGGCCTGGCCTCGCCGACCAGTGCGCTGTTCGATCTGGCAACGGCGATCGAGCGCAACGCGGTGGCGTGGCTGCAGCTGGAGCGCGGCATGGAGGCGGTGCATGTGGATACCGCGCTGGCGTTGCTGGCGGGCTACCGGCAGCTGCGGCCGCTGTCCGCGCGACAGGTGCAGCTGCTGGCCGACCTGTTGCCGGTGGTGCATTTCGACTTCGCCCTGTCGGAGGTGGAGTACTTCCACGGTGCCACCGGCTCCACCGCCAATGCCGATGTGGCCTGGCATGACTTCCTGCTCGGCCATGCACGCTGGTTCGGCACGCGCGACGGACAGGCGCTGCTGGACGCGCTGCGCGCGACTGCCTGAACGCCAGCACAGGAAAAACCGTACCGTTTGTGGTCCAATACGCGACTGAAGCGGGGGTGCCTGGTTATCGCAGGCTGAGAGAGTCCCTTGGAACCTGATCCGGCTTGCACCGGCGTAGGGAGCTTTGAGCAGCAGGCACACCGCCTTCAGGGCTGGATGGCCTGCGCGCCTTCGCTTCGTCTCCCCCATCCGGCTGATGACGAACGAATGAACCGCTGCTACCGAATCACGTTGTTGAGCGCTGCGCTGGGCGCGGCACTGCCGCTGCACGCCAGTACCCTTGAAGCCGAGGCGCAGGACCGCACCGCCACCGAGCTGGCGACCGTGCGCGTGCAGGCCGAGCAGCCCGGTGCGAAGGACACGCAGTCCAACAGCTTCGGCCCCGGCGACTGGAAGAACACCCCGGCCTCGATCAACGTGCTGGACCGTGAGCTGCTCGACAGCCGCCACGTCCGCAGCCTCTCCGAGCTCGCCCACAACGATGCCTCGCTGGGCGACAGCTACGCGCCAGTCGGCTACTACCAGAACATCGCCATCCGCGGCTTCGCGCTGGATACCGCCACCGGCTACCGCTTCAACGGGCTGAGTGTTGCCGGTGAACAGCGGCTGGCGCTGGAGAACGTACAGCAGGTGGAAATCCTCAAGGGCGAGGCCGGGCTGGCGGCAGGCGTCATCGCGCCCGGCGGCGTCATCAACTATGTGGGCAAGCGCCCGGCCGAGGTGCGCAGCATCACCCTCGCCACCGATGCCGAAGGCACCCGCTATGCCGCCATGGACGTGGGCCACTGGATCACCCCGCGCATCGGCGTGCGCTTCAACGCGGCATGGGACGACAGCGGCTCCTACATCGAGCACGGCGATGGCCGTCGCAATTTCTACGCGCTGGCCACCGACTGGCTGATCGGTGAGCGCGGCAAGCTGCAGCTGGATGCCAACTACCAGACCAGCGCGCAGCGTTCGGCCTCCGGCTACCAGCTGCTCGGCGCGGTGGCGCTGCCCGATGAGGTGGATCCCAAGCACATGCTCGGCTACCAGGCCTGGCAGCAGCCGGTTGGCATCGACAGCACCAACCTCAGCGCACTGCACACCTACGATTTCAGCCCGGCCTGGCAGTCGCGGGTGGCGGCCAGCTACAGCCGCTCGATCATCGATGACAACGTCGCCTTCGCCTATGGCTGCTACTACGCCGCCGAGTGCGCCGACGGCAGCGTGCCGGGCAACTTTTTCGCGCCCAATGGCGATTACGACATCTACGACTACCGCAGCCCGGACGACACCCGCCGCAACCGGCAGTTGCGCGCCGAACTGCGTGGCCGCTTCACGACCGGCGACATCGAGCACCAGCTGACGCTGGGCGCCGACTACTTCGACCGCACCGTGGACCGGCGTCGCAACGTCAACGACTACGTCGGCACCGGCAATATTTACGATCCGGAGGTGCCGCAGTTCAGCCCTTCGCCGCTGCAGCCCGGCGCCCATGTACGGCGGCTGGACAGCGCGCAGAAGGCGCTGTTTGTGCTCGATCGCATCCGCATCGCCGGGGATTGGCAGTGGCTGGCCGGTGGCCGTTTCGTGCATCTGGATGAGCGCGCGTGGGACAAGCGCGGCAATCCCGAACGCGCCAGCCGGCTGTCGCGCTTCCTGCCGCAGACCGCACTGGTCTGGAATGCGAATGACGCCCTCAATCTCTACGCCAGCTATGCGCAGGGCATCTCGCTCGGCCAGGAAGCGCCGTTCTGGACGACGAACGAAGGCACCTACCTGCCCGCCGTGCGCTCGCGCCAGATCGAAGTGGGCGCCAAGTACACCCACGCCGATGCGCTGACGCTGGGCGCGGCGCTGTTCCGCACCACCCGGCCGTTCCAGTACGCCATGCCCGATGGCAGCGCCTATGGGCATACCTTTGTGCAGCAAGGCCAGCAGGCCCATACCGGGCTGGAGCTGAGTGCGCAGGGCCGTATCAGCGAGCGTCTGCAGCTGACCGCCAGCGCCAGCGTGCTGCAGGCCCGTGCACGCGACACCGGCACGCCGGCGTATGAAGGCCATCAGCTGATCAACGTGCCGCGCACGCGTGCCACCCTGCACGTGGACTACCAGCTGCCGTTCGTGCCGGGCCTGAGCGTCACCGGCGGCTGGCGCTATGCGTCCTCGAATGTGGCCACCGCCGATGGCCGCGTGCGTGCGCCCGGCTACAACGTCGCCGATGCCGGCCTGCGCTTCCAGCACCGGCTGCACGGACATGCGCTGAACTGGAACCTGTCGGTGGACAACGTGTTCAACCGCTTCTACTGGCGCGATACCGGCAGCAGCTCGGGTGACTACTACCTGTTCCCCGGTGCGCCGCGCCAGGCGCGCCTGTCGGTCAGCATCGCGCTGTGAACCCGGTATTGCTGGAATGGTCGGCGGTCGGCTTCAGCATCCTCGGCGTCTGGCTGATGGCGCAGCGGCGGATGCTGGCATGGCCGGTCGGGCTGGTGTCGGTCGGCCTGTACGCGCTGGTGTTCGCCGACGCCCGGCTGTATTCGGACATGCTGCTGCAGGGCGCGTTCGCCGCGTTCCTGCTGTACGGCTGGTTCAACTGGCGGCGGCGGGTGCAAGGCGACGGACGCGTGACCATCGCCGCGCTGCCGGGGGCGCATCTGTGGCGTGATCTGGGGTTGGGCGTGCTGTTCGGCCTCGCCCTCGGCGCGGCCATGCACCACTTTACCGATGCCGCGCTGCCGTGGCTGGATGCGATGCTGGCCGCGCTCAGCCTGGTCGCGCAATGGTGGCAGGCCCGCCGTCATGTCGCCGCATGGTGGCTGTGGATCGTGGTCGACGTGGTGTACGTGGGCATGTACGCGGTCAAGTCGCTCAACCTGACCGCCGGGCTGTATGTGCTGTTCATCGCCCTGGCGGTGATGGGCCTGCGGGCATGGACGAAGGCGGCGAATAAGGCCGCCTGAAATCGGAAAGGCCACAAGAACACCGGGCCGGCGGCAGGGCGGTGCGATTCCGGGGCTGCCTCTGCCATTCCAATCTGCGCGGGGCCGGTGACGGATGGGCAGGTCATCAGCGCATGGTTTCGATTGCAACAGTTTCCGCAGGTTCGCGGGTGGCGTGATCCGCTGCGGCCTCGCAATGGTAAATCCCGCCACATAGGCGGAAGATGGCCCGGCACGCTTGGGGCAGGGCAGGTGGCCTGGGAGTTCCAGCCGCCTGTCCAAACGGTTTGCATGCTGCCTGGGCTTTGTTGCAGTCATGGGCCTGGAGGCGGGGCAAACCGGTCGCAGGGGTGCGGGGTGGTCGCACAGCGGTGGGAAAGTGCAGTGTGGCAAGTGATCCCTGCGGCCCGCGTGGCGGGCTTCATGGGGCTGCACTTGACCAAAGTCAACATACGGTTGTGCGTAACTGGGGAATATGGCGCTGTCTTCCGGATAGAAGGGGCAAGCTGTGGAACCAAAGAGCGTAAAAATAACCAGACAGCTATGGGTGGGTTTAGGCGCCCTGCTGATCATCAGCTTCGGCATCATGCTTTGGCTGGGCAAGGATCTTTACCAGACCGCGCCGCCGATGCCGGAGAAGGTCGTCACCGAGAGCGGGCAGGTGGTCTACACCCGTGACGACATCCAGGTCGGGCGGCAGGTATGGCAGAGCATCGGTGGTCACCAGAACGGTTCGATCTGGGGCCATGGTGCGTTGATCGCGCCTGACTGGTCGGCCGAATGGCTGCACCGCGAGGTGCTGGCGATGCTGGACCTGCGCGCGCAGGCCGAGTTCGGGAAAGCGTACGAGGCGCTGGATTCGAGCGAGCAGGCCAAGCTGCAGGCCGAGATCAAGCCTGAAATCCGTCGCAACACCTACGATCCGGCTACCGGAACGATCGTCATTTCCGACGAACGTGCGCAGGCCATCGCGCAGGTGGGCACGCATTACTCCAGCGTGTTCTCCGACGATGCGGCTACCGCCGAACTGCGCGAGGCCTATGCCCTGCGCGAGAACCCGGTGCCCGACGCCGAGCATCGCGCCAAGATGAACGCCTTCTTCTTCTGGGCGTCGTGGGCGACGGTGACCAATCGCCCGGGTGATGTGAAGTCGTACACCAACAACTTCCCGCACGAACCGCTGGTCGGCAATACGCCCACCTCCAGCAGCTTCATGTGGTCGATGTTCTCCATTCTTTTCATGATTGCCGGCATCGCCTTGCTGGCCTGGCATTACGCGGTCTACCACGGCAAGGAAAAGCCGCTGGTGCCGCCGTCCACCGATCCGTCGCTGAGCATCACGGTGACGCCGTCGATGCGTGCCACCGCCAAGTATTTCTGGGTGGTGATGGCGCTGTTCCTGGTGCAGATCCTGCTGGGTGCAACCACCGCGCACTACCAGATCGAAGGCCAGGAGGCCTACGGTTTCCAGCTGGCCAACTACCTGCCCTACGCGGTGACGCGCAGCTGGCACACGCAGCTGGCCATCCTGTGGATCGCCACCGCGTGGCTGGCCACCGGTCTGTACCTGGGGCCGGCGATTTCCGGTCATGAACCCAAGTACCAGCGGCTGGGGGTGAACTTCCTGTTCATCAGCCTGATCGTCATCGTGGTCGGCTCGTTCGCCGGGCAGTGGCTGGCGGTGATGCAGAAGCTGGGCCTGGACAAGAACTTCTGGTTCGGCCACCAGGGCTGGGAATACACCGACATCGGCCGCTTCTGGCAGGTGTACCTGTTCATCGGCCTGATGCTGTGGCTGGTGCTGGTGGGCCGCGCGCTGTGGCCGGCCTTGCGCAGCAAGACCCATGAAGCCCGCCATATCGCCGGACTGCTGTTCCTGTCCACGGTGGCAATCGGCCTGCTGTATGCCGCTGGTCTGATGTGGAAGGAACACACTCACATCTCGATCATCACCTACTGGCGCTTCTGGATCGTGCACCTGTGGGTGGAAGGCTTCTTCGAGGTGTTCGCGGTCGCGGTGATCAGCTTCATCTTCGTCAAGCTGGGGCTGGTGCGTGGCCGCTCGGCGACGATCAACGTGCTGTTCGCCACCATCGTGTTCATGGCCGGCGGTGTGCTGGGCATGTTCCACCACCTGTACTTCGCCGGTGTCACCACCGGGGTGATCGCAGTCGGTGCGGGTATATCCGCGCTGGAGGTGGTACCGCTGGCGCTGATCGGGCTGGAAGCCTATGAGACCTGGAGCAACAGCCGCGCCACGCCGTGGATGGAGCGTTACCGCTGGCCGATCATGTTCTTCCTGGCGGTGAGCTTCTGGAATCTGGTGGGTGCCGGCCTGCTGGGCTTCCTGATCAACACCCCGCTGGCGCTGTTCTACATGCAGGGCACCAACCTGACCGCGGCCCACGGCCACACCGCGCTGTTCGGTGTGTACGGCATGCTCGGCATCGGCCTGATGCTGTACTGCCTGCGTGGCCTGCGCCCGGATGCGGTGTGGAAGACCGGTCTGCTGCGCGGCGGCTTCTGGGCGATGAACATCGGCCTGGCGCTGATGGCCATCCTGACCCTGCTGCCGATGGGCGTGCTGCAGCTGGAAGCCAACCTGGAGCACGGCTACTGGTATGCGCGTTCGGCGGAGTTCATGAACCGCTCGATCATCGACCTGCTGGTGTGGCTGCGTGTACCGGGCGACACGATCTTCGCGGTCGGTGCACTGCTGGTGGGGCTGTTCGTGGCGGCGCTGTGGCTGAGCCCCGGCAAGGTCACGCAGTCCGGCAACAACGCGCGCTGATCCAGGCGTGATGGTGTGAAAGGCAAGGGGCGGCTTCGGCCGCCCTTTGTCGTTGTGGGCATGGCATCACCAGTGCCAGCGGCAACGGCTGACAGGCCGGCCGGCTGATGCAGGTCAAGATGGTGTCGCACCGCTTCGGCCAGAATGTGGCCATCAGGCGGCACCGGCCACGGCAGTGGTGGCCGCCATCGCCAGTGACGTCCTTCGAGGTCTATCGATGATCGAGTTCTACCCGCAGATCAAAGCCGTCCATATCGCGATGGCCCTGTGCAGCGGCCTGATTTTCGCGCTGCGTGGTGCCGGGGTGCTGGCCGGCATGCGTTGGCCGCACTGGCTGGTGGTGCGCTGGTTCAGCTACAGCATCGACACCGCGCTGCTGACCGCGGCGCTGATGCTGCTGACGATATTGCCGGGCGCGATGTTCGCCAATGGCTGGCTGACGGTGAAGCTGGTGCTGCTGGTGATCTATATCGTGCTGGGGGTGTTCGCGCTGCGGCGCGGCCGGACGCGGGCGGTGAAGGCCGGGTTCTATGCGGCGGCACTGCTGGTGTTCGCGATGGTGTATGCGATTGCACGCATGCACGACCCGCTGGGATTCCTGCATTTCTTCGGTTGAGCGGGCGGTAGCAGCCGGAAGGCTTCCAGTCGCAGGTCGATGCCCGGGTCATGGGCCGGGTTGATAGGCGCCAGGAGTGCGGACGCCTGCAAGCGTCGCTGCGGCAGCGGCTCGCCTACAATCGCCGCTCTTCAAATTGCTGGAACCGCATCCCCATGCCCGTGAAATCCCTGTCTCCCGCCGGACGGCTGTTCGCCATCGCCGCCTTTGTCGAAGCTGTGACCTGGGCGGGGCTGTTGATCGGCATGCTGCTGAAATACGGCACGCAGACCACCGATCTTGGGGTGTGGCTGTTCGGTCGCCTGCATGGGCTGGCGTTCCTGTTCTACGTGGCGGTGAGCCTGTATGCATGGGGCAAGTTGAAGTGGCCGCTGTGGGCGGTGCTGGTGGCGCTGCTGGCGGCGATGCCGCCGCTGGTGACCGTGCCGGTGGAAATGTGGTTCCGCCGTATCGGCCTGCTGTCCGATCGTCCGGCCTGAGCGGCGCAAAGTACCGGGCCAGTTGAAAACGCCGGTGCTTCCACTGCAGCCGCTGGATATGGCCGGTATGACTGGCCGGTGGTGGTGAGGGTTTTGGTAGGAAAAGCCGGGCGCATTCCCGCAATGGATGCAGGCGCGCTACGTCGCGGCCCGGCGTGGTGGCGCATGCGGTGGCGTGCGGGCGGCCATCAACAGGTCTGGACGATGACCGGAAATGTCCTGGCATGACCATATCTGGCCGCTGCCGGACTGCTTTCTGACGGTGCGGGCCGCGGACGGGACAACCTGCGGGAAATACTTCCAGGCTGCTTTGTTTGCAGGATAATTCCCCGCCGCCGCAACGCCCCAAGGCGGCGGCCGGAGGGCCATGACACGCCGTCACTCCCCGTCCAACACGGGATCTGTGCGGTGCCGAGCGGCGGCCTTGTCGCGCTGCGGATGGTCCGTTCGCGCCCTGTTTATGGTGCGCCCTCTAGTTTCCGTACTCCCACGTCGTCACACAGAGGTAAGCCGGTGCATCACGGAAATAGCGCTCATGCCTGTCCGGATCGGGGCTGTCGCCCGGCCCGCCGTTGTCCCGCCGTCGCGGTGGTGGAGCGTTGTCGGTGACGCCGGTGGTTGATGCCACGCCGTGCCGCGATGCCGGCATCGCCATTCTGCCGGACGAACATCCGTTGCCGATGCCCGAGCAGTCATTGCGCACCGGTCGCCTGCAGGTGCCGCGGCAGGGCACCGCGCCGCGCAATATCCTGCTGCGGCGGCTGTATGTGTTCGGCGCCACCGCGTTGATGACGGCGGTGGCGACCTGGATGATGGCGCGGGTGCTGGCCAACGGTGGCATCAACGTGCTGGAAGCCTGCCTGCTGGTGTTGTTCGTGCTGCTGTTTGCGTGGATCGCACTGTCCTTCGTCGGCAGCCTGGCCGGCCTGCAGGCGCTGNNGCGCTGCTGATGCCGACCTACAACGAGGACCCGCGGCGGATGATGGCCGGGCTGCAGGCGATCTACGAGTCGGTCGCGGCCACCGGCCAGCTGGACCATTTCGATTTCTTCGTGCTCAGCGACACCACCCGCGAGGCGACCGGCCGCGCCGAGGAGCAGGTGTTCGCGCGCCTGCTCGAGGCAACCGGCGGCGCCGGACGGCTGTTCTATCGCCGCCGTGCCAGCAACGTCGGCCGCAAGGCCGGCAACATCGCCGACTGGGTGCGCCGTTTCGGCGGTGATTACCCCCAGATGCTGATCCTCGATGCCGACAGCCTGATGACCGGCGAGGTGATCGTGCGGCTGGTATCGGCGATGGAGAACCATCCCACCGTCGGCCTGATCCAGTCGCTGCCGGCGGTGGTCAACGGCCGCACCGCGTTCGCCCGCATGCAGCAGTTCGGCGGCCGCGTCTATGGCCCGGTGATGGCCTATGGCGTGGCCTGGTGGCATGGCGCCGAGAGCAATTACTGGGGCCACAACGCGGTGATCCGCACCCGCGCCTTCGCCGAGGAAGCCGGCCTGCCCGAGCTGCCCGGCCGCAAGCCGTTCGGCGGGCACGTGCTCAGTCATGACTTCGTCGAAGCCGCGCTGATCCGCCGTGGCGGCTGGGCCTGTCACATGGTGCCGTACCTGCAGGGCAGCTACGAGGAAGGCCCGCCGACGCTGACCGACCTGCTGATCCGCGACCGCCGCTGGTGCCAGGGCAACCTGCAGCATTCCAAGGTGGTCGGCGCACATGGCCTGCACTGGATCAGCCGCGTGCACATGCTGATCGGCATCGGCCATTACTTCACCGCGCCGATGTGGGCGATGCTGATGCTGATCGGCGTGGCGATTCCGCTGGTGCGCGGTGGCATCGATCTGGCGCAAGAACTGCACCTGCAGCTGTCGCCCGGCCATTACTGGCGTGGGCTGGACCAGGACGGGGTGATCTGGGTGTTCGTGGTCACCATGGCGGTGCTGCTGGCACCCAAGGCGATGGGCTATGTGGCGATGCTGACCGTGCGCGGCGAGCGCGTGGGCTGCGGTGGTGCGTTGCGCGCGCTGCTCTCGGTGCTGCTGGAAACCCTGCTGGCGGCGTTGATGGCACCGGTGGTGATGTATGTGCAGTCGCGCGGCGTGGCCGAGGTGCTGGCCGGCAAGGACTCCGGCTGGGATGCGCAGCAGCGCGATGACGGCAGCGTGTCATGGGCCGAACTACTGCGCCGTTATGGCGGGCTGAGCGTATTCGGGCTGCTGGTCGGGGTGATGGCCTATGCGGTCTCGCCACCGCTGGCCGCATGGATGGCACCGGTGGTGATCGGCATGGCGCTGGCGGTGCCGGTGGTGGCACTGACCTCCTCGCGTGGCTGGGGAGACTGGCTGCGCCGGCACCGGCTGCTGTCCATTCCCGAAGAGAGTGCACCGCCGCCGGTGCTGCTGCGTGCGGCCGAGCTGAGGGCCGCGGCCATGCGCGAGCCGCTGCCGGACTGAGCCGCACTGCCCGGGCAGGCATAATGGCCGCCTGTCTTTGGGAGTTGTGGAAATGCTGGAAACAGTGGAGCAGCAAACCGGCGCGGCGCCGGAATGGTCGGTGGTCTGGTTGCACGGCCTCGGTGCCGACGGCCATGACTTCGCGCCGATCGTGCCGGAACTGGTGCGCCCGCACTGGCCGGCAATCCGCTTCGTGTTCCCGCATGCGCCCAAGCGCCCGGTCAGCATCAACGGCGGCATGCCGATGCGGGCCTGGTACGACATCGTCAGCATGGATTTCCGCAGTCGCGCCGATGCCGCCGGCGTGGCCGAATCGGTGGCGCAGGTCGAGGAACTGATCGCACGCGAACAGGCCCGCGGCATTCCGCTCAAGCGCATCCTGCTGGCCGGATTCTCGCAGGGTGGCGCCATCACCCTGGCCACCGGCTTGACCCGCCGCGAGCCGCTGGCCGGCCTGATCGCGCTGTCCACCTATCTGCCGGAAGTCGATGCTGCCGCCAGCCAGCTGGTGGACGGGGCCAACACCCAGCCGCTGTTCATGGCCCATGGCAGCGCCGATCCGGTGATTCCCGTGCAGGTCGCCGAGCACAGCATGCAGGTGCTCAAGCAGCTCGGGTTCGACCTGGAATGGCACCGCTATCCGATGGCTCATCAGGTCTGCGCCGAGGAGATCCACGCGCTCGGCCAGTGGTTGCAGCAACGTTTCGAAGGCTGAGCGGGGGCGGGGAGCCCACGACTGGCAGACAGGTGCTCAAATCCCGGGGGATGGAATGAAAGTACTGATCGCCGATGACGAGCCGCTGGCACGCGAGCGCCTGCGTTTGCTGCTGGCCGCCCATCCGGAGGTGACGGTGGTGGCCGAGGTCGCCAATGGCGCCGAAGCCCTGCAGGCCTGCGCCGAGCTGCAGCCGGAGCTGGCCTTGCTGGATATCGCCATGCCCGGTATCGACGGGCTCGAGGCCGCCCGCCATCTGGCGCAGTTCCAGCCGCGCCCGGCGGTGGTGTTCTGCACCGCCTACGACGCGCATGCGCTGTCGGCGTTCGAGGCGGCGGCGATCGATTACCTGATGAAACCGATCCGCGCCGAGCGGCTGGCGGTGGCACTGGAGCGCGTGCGTGCCTTTGTCGCCGGGCGCGATCCGGCGCCTGCGGCGGGAGGGCAGGCGCGGCGTGTGCTGTGCGCGAAGCTGGGTGGCAGCCTGCGGCTGATTCCGGTGGAGGACATCTTCTATCTGCAGGCCGACGAGAAGTATGTGGTGGTGCATCACGCGCGCGGGCAGGACCTGATCGAGGAATCGCTGCGTTCGCTGGAGGATGAATTCCCCGCCCGCTTCATCCGCATCCACCGCAATTGCCTGGTGGCGCGTGAGCGGCTGCTGGAACTGCGGCGTATCGCCACAGGGCAGGTGCACGCGGTGCTGCGGGATGTGCCGGAGACGCTGGAAGTCAGCCGCCGTTGCGTGGCCAACCTGAAGCAGCAACTGCCGCAATTGTGACCCCCGCGCCGGCTGCGGCGATAATGGCGCCATGACTACCCTGCGCATTGCTACCCGAAAGAGCCCGCTTGCCCTGTGGCAGAGCGAACACGTCGCCGACCGCCTGCGCCAGGCCCATCCGGGACTGGAGGTCACGCTGGTGCCGATGAGCACCCGCGGTGACGAAATCCTTGACCGCTCGCTGGCGGCGATCGGCGGCAAGGGCCTGTTCCTGAAGGAGCTGGAGCTGGCGATGCTGCGCGGCGAAGCCGATTGCGCGGTGCATTCGCTCAAGGACGTGCCGATGGAGCTGGAGGCGCCATTCGTGCTGTCGGCGATCCTGACCCGCGCCGATCCGGCCGACGCCTTCGTCTCCAACCACTACGCCACGCTGGATGCGCTGCCACAGGGGGCCCGCGTCGGCACCTCCTCGCTGCGCCGTCAGGCGCAGCTGCGCGCCCTGCGTCCGGACCTGCAGCTGCGCGACCTGCGCGGCAACGTCAACACGCGCCTGGCCAAGCTGGATGCCGGTGAACATGACGCCATCATCCTGGCCTGTGCCGGCCTGGACCGCCTGGAGCTGGGCGAGCGCATCCGCGACCGCCTGCGTGCGCCGCAATGGCTGCCGGCACCGGCGCAGGCGGCGGTGGCGGTGGAATGTCGCGCGGATGCGGCCGAGGTGATCGCACTGGTGGCCGCGCTGGACGACGCTGCGACGCGCACCTGCGTGGAGGCGGAGCGGGCGATGAACCGTGCGCTGGATGGCAGCTGCCATGTCCCGGTGGCGGGATTCGCGCAGTGGCAGGGTGCCGATGCACTGTGGCTGCAGGGACTGGTCGGTGGCGCCAGTGATGGCCGCATCGTGCGTGCCGAGGCGACCGGCCCGGCCAGCGATCCGGAAGCGTTGGGCCGCGCGGTGGCGCGCCAGTTGCTGGAAGCGGGCGCGGGCGAGCTGCTGCGCTGAGCCACGGCGAGGGGCATGTCGTGGCTGCGACGGCAGTCGCGGCGACGCTCTCCAGCGGACAGATACGGAAAAGCCGGCTTGCGCCGGCTTTTCCGTGAGGTGGCGCGCCCGCTTACTTGAAGCTGTAGACCACGTTCATCGTGGTCAGCGTATCGGTCTTGCGCTTGTCCTCGGACACGTCGCTGTTGTGACGCGCCTGCCAGCCGGCCTTCAGCGCGAAGTGCTGGTTCATGTTCACCGCGACGCCGAAGTCGTTCTGCGCGAAGGTGTTGTACGAGCCCGATTCCACCAGCAGGGTGTTGACCAGCTCGGTGTTGTCGGTGATCGAGAACTTCAGGTCGAACAGGCCGCGGCCGATCAGTTCGGTGCGGCTTTTGTCGGTTTCGGCGTTGTGCGAGCGGCGCACACCGGGGCCGACCTGCGTATCCAGCGTCACCCGCTCGCTGCCGATCAGGCGCGTGCCGTAACCCAGACCGAAGCTGCTCTGGCGGTCGTAGGTGGCGAAATCGTCGTTTTCATGACGCACCGTGGCCGTCAGCTGGCGGTGCTCGCCCAGCTGCAGCGCGCTGCCGGCGCTGGCGGTATAGCGGTTGGCGGTGGTCTGGCGCTTGCGCGTGACGGTGCCGTCGTCGGCGGTCTGCTTGTACTGGGCGCTGGAGCGCAGGCCGAACAGGTCCATGCTGTGCACCCAGTCGTCGTCGCTGTGGCGCAGCTTCAGGCGGCCGTTGAAGCTCTCGGTGGTGCTGTTGCCGTGCGCCGAGGCGAAGCCCAGCTCGCCACCGCTGCCACTCCAAGGGGAAGACATCGCGGCCGCATCGGCGGCTTCGTCGGCCCAGGCCAGTGGCGCGCACAGCAGCAGCGGCAAAATCAGAGAAACACGCAGGGACATCAATCGGTCTCCAGGGCAAGGGGAAAAGGGAGGCGTTTTGATGATACCGGAGGCGTCGCCGCTGACCGGTTCAGGCGGAAACGGCACTTCATCCGCGGTTGCGGAAGCGGCCGGCCGCGGCGTGGCTCCATTGCGCCGTCGAGTCGGACATAATCGGCGGCATGGACCGCTATGAACGCATCAATGCGCTGCATCGTCTCCTCAAGTCCGCCCGCTACCCGGTCACGGTGGCACGGCTGCAGGAGGAACTGGGGTGTTCCAGGGCCACGGTCTACCGTGATCTGGCCTTTCTGCGCGATGCGCTGATGGCACCGGTGGAGGGCGACGGCGAGGCCGGCTTCCGCTACCAGAGCGATGAGAACGAACGCTTCGAGCTGCCGGGCCTGTGGCTCAGCTCCGAGGAGCTGCACGCGCTGCTGGCGTCGCAGCACCTGCTGGCGCGGACCGGTGGCGGGGTGCTCTCTTCGGTGCTGGCACCGTTGCAGCAGCGGATCGAAAGCCTGCTGGCCACCCAGGCCGGGGCCTCGTCCTGGCCGGTGGAGCGGGTGCGGGTCATCCCGCATCGCGGCCGCAAGCTGGATGAAGCCAGCTTCCGTACCGTCGCCTCGGGCGTGCTGGAGCGCAAGCAGCTGTCCTTCGAGTACCGCGCCCGTTCCACCGACGAGGCGACCCGGCGCACGGTGTCACCGCAACGCATCACCCACTACCGCGACAACTGGTATCTGGATGCGTGGGATCACAACCGGGAAGCGGTGCGCAGTTTCGCGGTGGACCGCATCCACAAGGCGCGGGTGGTCGACGAGGCCGCGCGTGACATCCCCGACAGCGAGCTGGATGAACAGCTGGGCGCCGGCTACGGCATCTTCTCCGGTGCGCCCAAAGGCTGGGCGACCATCGTGTTCAGCGCCAAGGCCGCGCGCTGGGTGGCCGATGAGCATTGGCACTCCAGGCAGCAGGGGCGTTTTCTGGCCGATGGCCGGTATGAGCTGAAGGTGCCGTACAGCGTCTCGCGCGAGCTGCTGATGGACGTGCTGCATTACGGCTCGGATGCGGAAATCGTCGAGCCGCAGTCCCTGCGTGAACAGGCCAAGACCTTGCTCGCGCTGGCGCTGGGCAACTACGACTGAGCCGGTTGTGACCGCCGCCCACGAAAAAGCCCGGCACCATGGCGTCGGGCTTTTCCAGTCATGGCCGCCGGCCAGCGTACCGGCGGATGGGAACGGTTATTTCCGGTTCGGAACCTCGAACCCCAGTTTGCCCACCTGGTCGGGGCGCTGCGGCACGCGCTTGAGCTTGTCGGTGTTGACCTCGTACCTGTCGCGCAGGCGCTGGGCCAGCTGGCGGTACAGTGCGGCATCCATGTCCGGCTCGCGGGCGAAGATCCAGGCCATCTCGCGCCCCGGGTAGCCGATCAGTGCCCAGGAGTAGTCCGGGGCCACTTCCAGGATCCGCGAACGGGTGGGCACCACCTTGTAGAACCAAGTGCGCCAGCGGCGGTTGCCGCTGTCCTCGTCGACCTTGGCGCGGATCTGGATCTGTTCCTCCGGCTCGCCGAAGCCTTCACGGAACTGGTAGCTGATGGCGACCTTGTCCTCCTCGCGCAGGGTGTAGGTGTTGATGCTGGCGACATGGCCGCGCTCGACGAAGTTGGGTACGCGGCCAATCACATACCAGCGGCCCATGAAGCGTTGCAGGTCCAGCGGACCATCGGCATCTCCCTCCGCAACCGGCGTCGCCACAGGGGTCTGCTGTGCATGAGCGGGTGCCAGCGGCAGGGTCAGGCTCAACAACAGGGCGGACAGAAACGCTGGAATGGATCGCATTGCGGACTGGGACACCGGAAGGGATGGGTGGACAGCATGTTGGGCGGGCAGCGACGGGCGCGTCAATGGCAGGTCGCAGTCCATGAGATGGAAGGCGGTGAGGATGCACTCCACCACACTTCTGTTGCCGGAGTACGTCATGTCCAACCTGTCCGCCCCGTCATCCCGCCGCTCCCGCCAGCAGCCCGATCCGCACGTGGTGCGTACTGTCCGGCAGGTGGCGCTGGCCGGGCTGGCACTGGTGCTGGTGTGGCCGGCCGCGCGAGGCTACAGCCAGTGGATCGGCTGGCTGCCGCTGTGGCTGGTGGGCATGCCGCTGGTGGCGTGGTGGGCGCTGTACCGGTTCCGTTTGCCAGCGGCGTGGCACAGGGGCAACGGTGCCGGCAAGCGGCGCCGCGGTCCACAGGCGCGACGGGCCCGGCGCCCGCTGCGTCCACGCTGGGGACAGGCGGCCTGACCTTTGACAGGGGGAGGGCGTGAACGGCTGTGCTAGCGTTCGCGGCCTAATGTCCGCATGGAGCCAACATGTCCAGAATCACCTCCGCCTGCCTTGTCGCAGGGCTGCTTTCCTCCGGCCTGGCCGGCGCCGCCATGGCCGCTGACCCCGCCGGGGACAACTACGCCTGGCTGGAGGACGTCACCGGCGACAGGCAGCTGGACTGGGTCCGGGAGCGCAACGCCGAGTCCGAGGGCCGGCTGGCGCGCAGCGCGCAGTTCAAGCAGATGGAGGCCGGCATCCGCGAGGTGCTGGATTCGGACGCCAAGATCCCCGGCGTGCAGAAGATCGGCGACTACTACTACAACTTCTGGAAGGACAAGCAGCACGAGCGTGGCATCTGGCGCCGCACCACGCTGACCGAGTACCGCAAGGCCGAGCCGCTGTGGGAAACCGTGCTGGATCTGGACGTGCTGAACAAGGCCGAGGGCGAGAACTGGGTGTGGCATGGCGCCAACTGCCTGCGCCCGCAATACACCCGCTGCCTGATCGCGCTGTCGCGCGGCGGCGCCGACGCCGACGTCACCCGCGAATTCGACCTGTCGAAGAAGGACTGGATCAAGGATGGCTTCTTCCGCCCGGAAGCCAAGGGCGGGCTGGGCTGGATCGACCAGGACAACGTGTTCGTCTACACCGATTTCGGTGACGGCTCGATGACCACCTCCGGCTATCCGCGCGTGGTCAAGCGCTGGCAGCGCGGCACGCCGCTGTCGGCGGCCACCCCCGTGTACGAGGGCAAGCCGGAGGACATGTACATCTCGGCGATGCACGACGACACGCCCGGCTTCGAGCGCAATTTTGTCAGCCGCACGTTGGCCTTCTACAACAACGAGCTGTTCCTGATCGGCGCCAACGGCAAGCTGACCAAGGTCGATGCGCCCAATTCGGCCGAGAAGGGCGTGCACCGCGAATGGTTGACCCTGGAGCTGCGCGATCCGTGGACCGTGGGTGGCACGACCTACGCCGCCGGCTCGCTGCTGGCGACGAAGTTCGACGACTTCATGGCCGGCAAGCGCGAGTTCGACGTGCTGTTCGCCCCGACGGAGACCACCTCGCTGGCCAGGGCGGTGTGGACCAAGTCGCACGTGGTGCTGAACGTGCTGGACGACGTCAAGAACCGGCTGAAGGTGCTGACCCACAACAAGGATGGCTGGGTGTCCAGTGATTTCACCGGCGCACCGGCGTTCGGCACCATCGGCATCGGCGCGGTGGATCCGGATGAAAGCGACGCGGTGTGGATGACCGTCACCGACTACCTGACCCCGACCACGCTGTCGCTGGCGCAGATCGGCCAGCAGCCGGAAGTGCTCAAGACCATGCCGGCGTTCTTCGACGCCAGCGGCAAGGTGATCGAGCAGCACTTCGCCACCAGCAAGGATGGCACCCGCGTGCCGTACTTCGTGGTGCACGACAAGGCGATGAAGCTGGATGGCTCCAATCCGACGCTGCTGTACGGCTACGGCGGCTTCGAGATTTCGCTGACCCCGGGTTACTCCGGCGGCATGGGCCGCGCCTGGCTGGACAAGGGCGGCGTCTACGTCGTGGCCAATATCCGCGGCGGTGGCGAGTACGGCCCGCGCTGGCACCAGGCGGCGTTGAAGCAGAACCGCCACAAGGCCTATGAGGACTTCGCCGCGGTGGCGCAGGATCTGGTCGCGCGCAAGATCACCTCGGCCAAACACCTGGGCGTGCAGGGCGGCAGCAACGGCGGCCTGCTCACCGGCAACATGCTCACCCAGTACCCGGAACTGTTCGGTGCGGTGGTGGTGCAGGTGCCGCTGCTGGACATGAAGCGCTACAGCCACCTCCTGGCCGGCGCCTCGTGGATGGCCGAGTACGGCAACCCGGATACGGCCGATTGGGACTACATCAAGACCTTCTCGCCGTACCACCTGTTCGACCCGGCCAAGACCTATCCGCCGGTGCTGTTCACCACCTCCACCCGCGATGACCGTGTGCATCCGGGCCATGCCCGCAAGATGGCGGCCAAGATGATCGACGCCGGCAAGGACGTGACCTACTACGAGAACATCGAAGGTGGCCACGGCGGCGCAGCCAACAACGCGCAGGCCGCGCACATGCAGGCGCTGGCCTACAGTTTCCTGTGGGAGCAGCTGGGCGGCAAGTGATGTTCCTGTCGTTCTGATCCGGGAAAACGCCACCTCCGGGTGGCGTTTTTCTTGCGTCGCTCCTGCAGGTCCGGGGGACGAATGCTCCCGCGTTAGCGGGGCCGGCTGTCCCAGCTTTCCAGACCCCGCGCAATGCGCCTCACCGCTTCCTGCAGCCGTGCCACGTCCTGCGTGTAGGCGATGCGCACATGCTGGTGGGCGCGGTATTGGCCGAAATCCAGTCCCGGCGTGAACGCCACATGCTCGGTTTCCAGGAAGTGCGCGCAGAACGCCTGCGCATCGTCGGTGAACGCGCTCACGTCGCAGTACAGATAGAACGCGCCCTGCGGCTCGACGTCGATACGGAAGCCCAGCTCGCGCAGGGCCGGCAGCAGGTAGTCGCGGCGCTGGCGGAACTGATCGCGGCGCTGTTCGAAGATGGCGATCGTCTCCGGTTCGAAACACGCCAGTGCCGCATGCTGGGCCATCGACGGTGCGCTGATGTACAGGTTCTGCGCCAGCTTCTCCAGCTCGGGCACAGCCTGTGGCGGCGCCACCAGCCAGCCCAGCCGCCAGCCGGTCATGCCGAAATACTTGGAAAAGCTGTTCAGCACGAAGGCCTCGTCATCCACTTCCAGCACGCTGGGGGCGTCGAAGCCGTAGGTCAGGCCGTGGTAGATCTCGTCAACCACCAGATGGCCACCGCGTGTCTTGATTGCACTCGACAGCGCGGCCAGCTGGGCGGCATCGAGCGTGGTGCCGGTGGGATTGGCCGGCGAGGCGACCAGCGCCCCGACGCTGTCGCTGTTCCAGTGCTGCCCGACCAGTTCCGGGGTGAGCTGGTAGCCGGTCTGCGGCCCCACCGGCACCAGCTGTGCGGCACCTTCGACCAGCCGCAGGAAGTGGCGGTTGCAGGGATAGCCCGGGTCGGCCAGCAGCCAGTGCCGGCCGGGATCGACCAGCAGGCTGGAGGCAAGCAGCAGGGCGCCGGAGCCACCGGGGGTGATGAGGATTCGCTCGGGGTCGATGGCCAGGCCGAAGCGGTCCCGGTAGAAGCCGGCGATGGCCTCGCGCAGCGCGGGCAGGCCACGGGCGGCGGTGTAGCGGGTATGGCCGGCGGCCAGCGCGGCCTGGCCGGCAGCGATGACCGGCGCGGCGGTGGTGAAATCCGGTTCGCCGATCTCCAGATGGATCACATCAAAGCCGGCCTGTTCCAGCGCATTGGCACGCGCCAGCAGCGACATGACGTGGAACGGCGCGATCTCCTGGCTGCGGCGGCTGTAGAGCGAAGAAGTGTTCATGCCGTCATCATAAGCCGCGGTTCCGCCGCCGCTGCCGCCGTGACTGGCGTTTCTCGGGGCAGCCATCTCGGGCACACTGTCGGCCATCGCCCGGGCGCCGCTGCGTCCGTCCACACGGTGCCCGAGCATGAAATCCCTCCTTTGCCTGTTGGTTGCCAGCCTGATGATGAACACCGCCGCCGCGTCCGCCCTGCCGGTTCCGCCCGATGTCGAACCACGTCCGCATACGGTCTCCGCACCGTTCGGGGCGCAGCGCCAGGACGAGTACTACTGGCTGCGTGACGACAGTCGCGAAGATCCGGCGATGCTGGCCTACCTCAACGCCGAGAACGCCTACACCGACGCGCTGATGGCACCGCTCAGGCCTCTGCAGGAAAAGCTCTATGGCGAGATCGTCGGCCGCATCAAGCAGGACGATGCCAGCGTGCCGTACCGCGAGCGCGGTTACTGGTATTACACCCGCTACGAGACCGGCAAGGACTACCCCATCCATGCGCGCCGCAAGGGCGACATGCAGGCGCCGGAGGAAGTGCTGCTGGACCTCAACCCGATGGCCGAGGGCAAGGGCTATTTCAGCGTCGGTGACATGGACATCAGCCGTGACAACCGCCTGCTGGCCTGGGCCGAGGACGGCATCGGCCGCCGCCAGTACACGCTGCGCTTCAAGAATCTCGAAACCGGGCAGCTGCTCGAGGATGTGATCGAGGGCGCCGCGCCGAACGTGGTCTGGGCCGATGACAACCGCACCCTGTTCTACGTCGAGAACGACCCGGAAACCCTGCTCACCGTACGCGTGAAGAAGCATGTGCTCGGCACCCCGGCCAGTGCCGACGTGACGGTCTACGAGGAGGCTGACGACAGCTTCTACATGGGCATCGACCGCACCCGTGACGACCGCTACATCGTCATCGGCGTGGACAGCACGGTGTCTTCCGAGCTGCGCTACACATCTGCCGCCAACCCGGGCGAGTTCACCGTGCTGGCGCCGCGCGAGCGCGATGTCGAGTACGACGCCGACCACTTTGATGGCCGCTGGGTGATCCGCACCAACGCCGATGGCGCGAAGAATTTCAAGCTGGTCACCGCACCGGAGGGTGCCACCTCGCGCGCACAGTGGCAGGACTGGATCGCGCATGATCCGCAGGTGCTGATCGAAGGTTTCGAGCTGTTCGACGGCTATACCGCCATCGCCGAGCGTGCCGATGCGCTGGAGCGCGTACGCCTGCTGTTTGCCGATGGCCGCAGCGAGTTCGTCAAGGCCGACGAACCGGCCTACTCGATGGGATTGTCGGTCAACGCCGAGCCGGATACCGACTGGCTGCGCTACAGCTACACCTCGCTGACCACGCCGGCCACCACCTACGAGCTCAACGTGAAGACCGGCGAGCGCCGCCAGCTCAAGCAGCAGCCGGTGATCGGCTACGACCCGGGCAAGTACGAAACCGAGCGCGTCTGGGTGAGCGCGCGCGATGGCGCCAGGGTGCCGGTGTCGCTGGTCTATAAAAAGGGTTTCAAGAAGGACGGCAGCGCCGCGCTGTACCAGTACGCCTATGGCAGCTACGGCATCTCGATGGACCCCGGCTTCAACCAGAGCGTGGTCAGCCTGCTCGACCGCGGCGTGGTCTACGCCATCGCCCACATCCGCGGCGGCCAGGAAATGGGCCGGGCGTGGTACGAGGACGGCAAGCTGCTCAACAAGCAGAACACCTTCAACGACTTTGTCGATGTCACCCGCGCGCTGGTGGCGCAGGGCTGGGCGGCGAAGGATCGGGTGGCGGCCTCCGGGGGCAGCGCCGGCGGCCTGCTGATGGGTGCGGTGGCCAACCAGGCGCCGGCCGACTACCGGGTGATGGTGGCGCAGGTGCCGTTCGTGGACGTGGTCACCACCATGCTCGATGCCAGCATCCCGCTGACCACCAACGAATATGACGAATGGGGCAACCCCGAGCAGCAGCCGTATTACCACTACATGCTCGGCTATTCGCCCTATGACAACCTGCGAGCGCAGGCCTATCCGTCGCTGTTCGTCGGTACCGGCCTGTGGGATTCGCAGGTGCAGTACTGGGAGCCGGCCAAATGGGTGGCGCGCCTGCGTGACCTCAATACCGGTGAGCTGCCGGTCGTGTTCCGCACCAACATGGAAGCCGGTCACGGTGGCAAGTCCGGACGCTTCCAGCGCTACCGGGAACAGGCCGAGTCCTTCGCCTTCGTGCTGTCGCAGCTGGGCGTGGCGGACTGAGCGGTGGCTGGCAGCTGATGCCTGGGGTTCCGCCCGCTGCCGGTCCACGCCGCCCGCGCCTGCGCTGGGCGTGGTGGCTGCTGGCCTATGTCAGCCTGGGGGTCGGCATCGTCGGCATCGTGCTGCCGGTGTTGCCGACCACGCCGTTCGTGCTGCTTTCGGTCTGGGCCGCGGCGCGCGGCTCTGAACGCCTGCATCGCTGGCTGCTGGCGCACCCGCAGTTCGGGCCGCTGATCGTCAACTGGGAGCAGCACGGCGCGGTCAGCCGCAAGGCCAAGTGGCT
This sequence comes from Stenotrophomonas sp. UBA2302, assembly GCA_002345545.1. GTDB lineage: Bacteria > Pseudomonadota > Gammaproteobacteria > Xanthomonadales > Xanthomonadaceae > Stenotrophomonas. The sequence continues at coordinate 25,871 of DDVW01000074.1, forward strand.
GGCCACGCTGACCATGATGCTGGCTGCGGTACTGATGCTCTGGTACGTGCCGCTGCCGTGGGTGAAATGGTTCTCTGTTGCCAGCATGGCCTGCGTCTGCACCTGGCTGTGGCTGCGGCCGTTGCCGCCGGGGCAATAGCGCCGCCGGCGCCGATGGGCGGGCGGATGAATCGCCGCCATTGCCGGGAGCGCAGGCCAGCGGCAGCCATGGCACCGCAGTGGATATACTTTGCGGCATGAACAAATCCACCCGTTTCATGATGTTCGTTGCAGCCGCCTGCGCGCTGCTGGCTCTCAGCGCATGCGGCAACAAGGGGCCGCTGGTACTGCCGCAGAAGCCGGTACCGGTGGAAGAGCAGGAGATCGTGCCGGAGCCGCAGGACGCGCCGGAGCCGGTCGATGAGGGTGTCGATGGTGATGCCGACGGCTCCGATGCGACCCATGGGTAAGCTCGCGCCGGGGCAATTGCATTTCAGCAAGATGCATGGCGCCGGCAATGATTTCGTGGTGCTGGACCTGCGCGAGGGCTGTCCACCGCCGGATGCGGCACTGGCGGCACGGCTGGCGGACCGCCATCGCGGTGTCGGTTGCGACCAGATATTGACCATCGAGCCGCCACGCGACGAAGGCGCGGTGGCGTCCTACCGGATATGGAACGCCGACGGCTCCCGTTCGCAGCAATGCGGCAATGGCGCGCGCTGTGTCGCCGCCTGGCTGGTGCGCGACGGTGCCGCGCAGGGCGACAGGTTCAGCATCGACAGCCCGGCCGGCCGGCATGCGGTGCAGCGCCTGGCCAACGGTGATTACGCGGTGGCGATGGGTCGGCCGGTGTTCGAGCCGGGGCGGATTCCATTGCAGGGATTTGCGCATGTGCGCGACGAGTACGTGATCTCGCTGCAGGGCGAGAGCCTGCACTTCGGCGCGGTATCCATGGGCAACCCGCATGTGGTGCTGGAAGTCGGGCTGGTCGATGCCGCGCCGGTGGAGCGGATTGGGCCACTGCTGCAGCAGCACGCTTCGTTTCCACAGTCGGTGAATGTGGGGTTTGCCCAGGTTGTCGATGCCGGCCATGCCCGCCTGCGGGTGTTCGAGCGCGGTGTTGGCGAAACCCTGGCCTGCGGCAGCGGTGCCTGCGCTGCGGCCGTGGTGCTGATGCGGCGCGGTCGCCTGCGGCGTGATGCGATCATCTCGCTGCCGGGAGGCGATTTGCGCATCCAGTGGCCGGATGACGCTGCCGAAATCGTGATGTCCGGCCCGGCGGCCTTCGTATTCGATGGGGAGTGGATGGGATGAGCGACGCAGTCGAAAAAATGGGTGCCCATGAAGTCGCCGCATGGCTGCGACGCCATCCGGGTTTCCTCAAGCAGTTTCCCGATCTGGCGCTGAGCCTGGTGGTGCCGCGCGATGACGGTCCCACCGCCTCGCTGGCCAGCTACCAGCTGGAAGTGCTGCGCGACAAGAACCGCGAGCTGTCGCGGCGGCTGGCCGACCTTGGCAGCAATGCGCAGATCAATGAGCGGCTGGCGGTGCGTACCCATCAGCTGACGCTGGCGTTGATGCGCCAGGCCAGTGCCGCCGACACCCTGAAGGCGATGGCCGCCTCGCTGGAGGAGGATTTCGCCGGTGACCTTGTCAGCATCGTCAGCCTGCAGCCGGTGCCGGAACTGGAACAGGTGCCATGGCTGCAGGTGATCGCCATGGACGATCCACGGCTGGCGCCGTTCCACGATTGCCTGGCCGACGGTGAGCCGATCTGCGGCCGGCTGCAGCAGGAGAAGAGCCAGGTGCTGTATGGCGAGCGGATGAACGAGGTGTCCTCCACCGCCCTGCTGCCGCTGCAGGGCGTCGGGCTGATCGCCGTCGGCAGCCACGATCCCAACCGCTTCTACCCGGGCATGGGTACCCTGTTCCTGCGCATGATGGGCGAGGCGCTGGCCACGGGCCTGCAACGTTTCCAGCAGGCGTGAATATGGTGGCGCGGCGCCGGGTGCCCTCGGCCCGGCAGCCCTTGGCTTGATCCGCATCAGTGCGCGGCCGATGGCGGTCGCGCATTGTGAAGGCCCGTCGTGGAGGGATCGCAATGGCCAGGCCATTCCCGCTCAAACTCAGGCATCCCGAGCGCATCTGCTGGGGCTGTGACCGCTATTGCGGCGCCGATGCGCTGGCCTGCGGCAACGGCGCCGGGCGTACCCAGCATCCGATCGAGACCGATGGGGAAGACTGGTTCCTCGTCTGGGGCATCGAACCGGAGCCGGATCGTCCGAACCACGCCAGGCTCGGGCCATAGCGCGTTGCAGAGATGTGGCGGGTGCGGATCAGGCAGTGCGCTCTGGCGTGCGGGGGTCGTGCCCTGTCCGATGGGAATGGTGTTGGCGACGGGTGCGCTGAACGCGGGCTGTCGCGACCTGCCCGGGGGACGGGTTGATCGCGTCCGCTTCCGACCCCATTACCGTTGAACAGTATTCCGGAGGCCATATGGACCCCAGCCAGAACCCGAACGTTTTCCACGCCACCACCATCTGCTGCGTGCGCCGCGGCGAGCATGTGGCGATCGCAGGCGACGGACAGGTCACCCTCGGCCACACGGTGATGAAGGGCAACGCGCGCAAGGTACGCCGGCTCGGCCGTGACGGCCAGGTGCTGGCCGGTTTCGCCGGGGCCGCCGCCGATGCCTTCACCCTGTTTGAACTGTTCGAAGCCAAGCTCGAGAAGCACGGCCAGTTGACCCGTGCGGCGGTGGAGCTGGCCAAGGATTGGCGCACCGAGCGCCGTCTGGGCAAGCTTGAAGCCCTGCTGGCGGTGGCCGACCGGGAAACCTCGCTGATCATCAGCGGCACCGGCGATGTGATCGAACCGGAGGACGGCATCATCGCCATCGGTTCCGGCGGCTCGTACGCGTTGAGCGCGGCACGCGCGCTGTTGGCGCATACCGAACTGGACGCGAAGGCGGTGGCGACCGAGGCGATCACTATCGCCGGTGGCATCTGCATCTACACCAACACCAACGTAGTGGTGGAGGAACTCTGAGCAGGGAATGACGAGGAATGGGGAACCCGTGGCCAGGCCACCGCGTTCCGGCTCCTCGCCTGTCTCCGTTGCCCGTTCCTCCCACTCGTTCCTGTCTCCCGGGAAAGCACCATGAACCACAAGATCGAAACCTCTTCCGCCACCATGACCCCGCGCGAGATCGTGCAGGAGCTGGACCGCCACATTGTCGGCCAGCATGACGCCAAGCGCGCGGTCGCCATCGCCCTGCGCAACCGCTGGCGGCGCATGCAGCTGCCGGCCGAGCTGCGCAACGAGGTGATGCCCAAGAACATCCTGATGATCGGCCCCACCGGTGTCGGCAAGACCGAGATCGCGCGCCGCCTGGCGACGTTGGCCAACGCGCCGTTCGTGAAGGTTGAAGCCACCCGTTTCACCGAGGTCGGCTACGTCGGCAAGGACGTGGAGCAGATCATCCGTGACCTGGCCGATACCGCGGTCAAGCTGTACCGCGAGCAGGCCAAGGTGCGCGTGCGCACCCAGGCCGAAGAGAAAGCCGAAGACCGCATCCTCGATGCGCTGCTGCCGCGCCGCAGTGCCGGGATCGGCTTCGATGCGGAGGCCGCACGCAACGAGCCGTCGGCGGCCGACAACGAGACCCGCATCAAGTTCCGCCGCATGCTGCGCGCCGGCGAGCTGGACGAGCGCGAGATCGAACTGGAGATTTCCGCCAACGTCAGCATGGACATCATGACCCCGCCGGGCATGGAGGAGATGGGCCAGCAGCTGCGCTCGATGTTCGCCAACCTCGGTGGCGGCAAGTCGAACAAGCGCACGCTGACGATCAAGGCGGCACGCCCGCTGCTGGTCGAGGAAGAAGCCGGCAAGCTGGTCAACGAGGACGATATCCGCGAGGCGGCGATCGAGGCCTGCGAACAGCACGGCATCGTCTTCATCGACGAGATCGACAAGGTCGCCAAGCGCGGTGACAACGTCGGTGGCGGCGATGTCTCGCGCGAGGGCGTGCAGCGTGACCTGCTGCCGCTGGTGGAAGGCTCCAACGTGTCGACCAAGTACGGCACGGTCAAGACCGACCACATCCTGTTCATCGCCTCCGGTGCGTTCCATCTGGCCAAGCCCAGCGACCTGATTCCGGAGCTGCAGGGCCGTTTCCCGATCCGGGTGGAGCTGGGCGCGCTGAGCAAGGCCGATTTCGTGCGCATCCTTACCGAGCCGAAGGCCGCCTTGACCCGGCAGTACGTGGCGCTGATGGCGACCGAGGGCGTCCAGGTCGAGTTCAGTGAAGAAGCGGTCGATCGTCTGGCCGAGATCGCCGCACAGGTCAACGAGCGCCAGGAGAATATCGGTGCGCGCCGCCTGCACACGGTGCTGGAGCGGCTGCTGGATACGCTCAGCTACGAGGCGCCGGACCGTGATGGTGACAAGGTCACGATCGACCGCGCCTACGTCGACAGCCAGCTGGGTGAGCTGGTGCAGGACCCGGACCTGAGCCGCTACATCCTGTAAGCCTTCCCGAAGCGGAACGACAACGGCAGCGCGCAAGTGCTGCCGTTTTTCGTGGGACAACCCTTGAATCAGGCGGTACCGCCAAGTGTCAGGTTCCCTGGTAGCCCCGGGGCAGACCAGTGGTACCTGCTCAGGCCGTGCGGGCGGCCGGGTACAGCTCGGCATTCTCGCGCTGCAGGCGTTCGAACAGCGCCCTGAGCACGGTGTTGGCGGAGCGCCGGAAACCCTCCGGGTCGGCCGCCAGCCGGGCCGGTACACGCCACTGCTGCACGAACCGGGCAAACGATGCCGCCAGTCCCTGCATCTCCAGCCGGTAGCGCTCGCCCAGTGCGGCGGTCGCCGGATCCTTGCAGCGGGCCAGCGCCGGATACAGCACCTGGTCTTCGGCGGCGAGGTGGAATTTGATGTGGCTGGCGGTGCTGATGATCAGGTCGCTGATGGCCTCGGCATTCTCGCCGATACCCGCCCGTGACAGTGCCCGCAGTGCGTCGATCTGGGAAAGAATCTGCCGGTGGTCGCGGTCGTATCTCTGGATATCCATGGTTGCTGCGCGCCTGCCTCCGGGTCGATATTCGGTCCATGGAATAGCGGCCGCACCGGGCAAGGCTTGAGCTGGCCACAATTGGATGCCTGAGGCGTCCGCTGCCGGGGTTGCGGCGTGGCAGGCGCATGTCCGCGGGCCGTTGCGCGCTGAAGGCCGGCTTATGTCAGTGGTCTGGCCGATAGCGGTGCTGCCTGCCTGCGCTTTCGCGCAGATCCGCGCACGCGTTCATTGCAGCCCGCCATTACTCCGCTTCGTCGGCGTCCGTGGCCGGCAGCGGCTGCGGTTCGGTGCCGGGGGTGAAGACGCCGGGATTCACGTAATGGGACAGCAGCGCGTCCAGCGCTTCGCGGCTGTCGCCGGTGAGGTCGAACATCGGTGGCTTCAGCAGCATGGCACCGGTCATGATCCCTGTCAGGGTGGCGTGCAGGATGCGCGCCAGCTGCAGGGTGTCCACAGCGGGCCGCAGCTGCTGCAGTTCCTGGGCGCGCTGCAGGGCACGGTGGAAAATTTCCATTTCCTCGGTGACGTAATCGTTCTGCAGGCGCTGCATGGCCACGCTTTCCGCGCTCAGGTCATTGCGCAGCATGATCTCCATCATCCGCAGCAGGCATTGGTCGCCGGCCAGCTCGTCCAGCGAGACCAGCATTGCCGAGCGCAGGTCCTCGATCGGGGTGCTGCGGTGTGGCGAGTAGGCGCGACGCAGGCGTTTGATGAAAGGCGTGCGCTCGCGGTTGATCATCGCTTCCAGCACTTCGGTCTTGTTCTTGAAATGCCAGTACACCGCGCCGCGTGAATAGCCCGCGCGCTGGCCGATGGCCGCCAGCGAGGTTCCGGCCACGCCGTGTTCATGGAAGCACTCCAGCGCGGCATCGAGAATGCCTTCGCGGGTAGCCTGGGCTTCTTCTTTGGTCTTTCTGGCCATGGCGCTGTACACATCGGGAATGAAACCGGCCTGAATTATAGCCGTTTACAGACATGCATGTATGTATGTATATTCCGCATCCAGCTTCGCACAGCCGTGCGCGGTGTGCGTGGAAGATGGCGGTCTTCATGGTCGAACCCGTAACGTAGGGACCGTCCCTACGTCACCGGCACGATTCCTGCCCCGTCTGTCGCGTGCACTTCTCTTCTTCCTATCGAGCCTCTTCCCATGTCGCCCCTCCGCCACAGCCGTTTCCTCGTGCTTCCTCTTGCCTTGTCCCTTGCGCTGGTCGCCTGCAAAGGCGGTGAAGCACCCCAGCAGGGCGGCACGGGCCAGGTCACTGTGGTGACCCTGAAGCCCGCGCCGGTCACCCTCAAGCGCGAACTGGCAGGCCGCGCCAACGGCTACCAGGTGGCCGAAGTGCGCCCGCAGGTGAGCGGCATCGTCGCCAAGCGGCTGTTCACCGAAGGCAGTCTGGTGAAGGAAGGCCAGCCGCTGTACCAGCTCGATGACGCCGCCTACCGCGCCCAGGCCAACAGCGCCCGCGCGCAGCTGGCCCGCGCCCAGGCCAGCGCCAACGCCGCGCGGCTGGCCGCACGCCGCAGCAGCGAACTGGTCAAGAGCAGGGTGATCAGCGTGCAGGACGACGAAAACGCGCAGGCGGCGTGGAAGCAGGCCGATGCCGATGTGCTGGCCGCCCGTGCCGCGCTGGATGCGGCCAACGTGACGCTGGGCTACGCGCGCATCACCGCGCCCATCAGCGGCCAGATCGGCAAATCCTCGGTCACCCAGGGTGCACTGGTCAGCGCCGGCCAGGCGACGCCGCTGGCAACGATCAACCAGCTGGACCCGATCTACATCGATGTCAGCCAGTCCTCGGCCGAGCTGTTGCAGCTGCGCCGGGAAATGGCCGAAGGCCGTCTGCAAGGCGCATCGGAACTGCCGGTGGAAATCGTGCTGGAAGACGGCAGCACCTTCGCCCACAAGGGCACGCTGGAATTCTCCGAAGTCAGCGTCGATCCGTCCACCGGCAGCTACGGCCTGCGCGTGCGCGTGGAAAATCCCGAGCATGTGCTGATGCCGGGCATGTTCGTGCGCGCGGTGGTGGGCAGCGGCGTGCGTCCGGACGGGCTGCTGGTGCCGATGCAGGGCATCGCCCGCGATGCCAAGGGCAACACGTCGGCGATGGTGGTCGATGGCGAAGGCAAGGTCGCCGTGCGCCAGGTGGTTGTCAGCCGCACCATCGGCGACAAGTGGCTGGTCGAGAGCGGCCTGAAGGCCGGTGACAAGGTCATCGTCGAAGGCCTGCAGAAGATCGGTCCGGGCATGCCGGTCCAGGCCACCGAGAAGGGTGCCGAAACCGCCAAGCCCGCTGCCGCGCCTGCGGCGGCGCCGGCTGCCCAGCAGTAAGCGGAGAACCTCATGGCACGCTTCTTTATCGACCGGCCCATCTTCGCGTGGGTCATCGCCATCATCATCATGCTCGCCGGTACGCTGGCGATGCTCAAACTGCCGATCTCGATGTATCCGGAGGTCGCACCGCCGTCGGTGTCGATCACCGCCAGCTATCCGGGCGCGTCGGCCAAGGTGGTCGAGGACTCGGTGACGCAGATCATCGAGCAGAACATGAAGGGCCTGGACGGACTGATGTACTTCTCGTCCAACAGCTCCTCCAACGGCCAGGCCAGCATCACCCTGACCTTCGAGAGCGGCACCAACTCCGACATCGCCCAGGTGCAGGTGCAGAACAAGCTGCAGCTGGCGATGCCGCTGCTGCCGCAGGAAGTGCAGCGGCAGGGCATCAACGTCGCCAAGTCCGCCTCCGGCTTCCTCAACGTGCTCGGCTTCGTTTCCGAGGACGGCAGCATGGATGAGAACGACATTTCCGACTATGTCGGCTCCAATGTCGTGGATCCACTCAGCCGCGTGCCGGGCGTGGGCTCGATCCAGGTGTTCGGCGGCAAGTACGCCATGCGCATCTGGCTGGACCCGACCCGGCTGCAGAGCTACAAGGTTTCCGTCGAGGAGATCACCGCCGCGGTGCGCGCGCAGAACGCGCAGGTGGCGGTGGGCCAGCTCGGCGGTGCGCCGGCGGTGAAGGGCCAGCAGCTCAACGCCACCATCAACGCGCAGGACCGCCTGCAGACGCCGGAGCAGTTCCGCAACATCGTCATCCGTACCGAAACCGACGGCTCGATGCTGAAGCTCGGCGACGTGGCGCGGGTCGAGCTGGGCGCGGAAACCTACGACTTCGTCACCCGTTACAACGGCAAGCCGGCCTCGGGCCTGGCCATCACCCTGGCCACCGGCGCCAACGCACTGGAAACCGCCGAGGGCGTTAGCCAGACGCTGGAGCAGCTCAAGGCCAACTTCCCGCCCGGCCTGACCGCGGTGATCCCGTATGACACCACCCCGTTCGTGCGGGTGTCGATCAAGGGCGTGGTCAAGACCCTGGCCGAGGCCATCGTGCTGGTGTTCCTGGTGATGTACCTGTTCCTGCAGAACTTCCGCGCCACGCTGATCCCGACCATCGCGGTGCCGGTGGTGCTGCTGGGCACCTTCGGCATCCTCGCGGTGCTGGGTTTCTCGATCAACATGCTGACCATGTTCGCGATGGTGCTGGCGATCGGCCTGCTGGTCGATGACGCCATCGTGGTGGTGGAGAACGTCGAGCGCATCATGGCCGAGGAAGGGCTCTCGCCGCTGGAGGCCACGCGCAAGTCGATGAGCCAGATCACCGGTGCGCTGGTCGGCATCGGCCTGGTGCTGTCGGCGGTGTTCGTGCCGATGGCGTTCATGAGCGGCTCCACTGGCGTCATCTACCGGCAGTTCTCGGCGACGATCGTGTCGGCGATGGCGCTGTCGGTGCTGGTGGCGATCGTGCTGACCCCGGCGCTGTGCGCGACCATGCTCAAGCCGCTGAAGAAGGGCGAGCACCACGTTGCCCACACCGGCCTGTCGGGGCGCTTCTTCAACTGGTTCAACAACGGTTTCGATCGCACCAGCGGCCACTACCAGCGTGGTGTGCGCGGTATCCTGCACCGGCCGGGGCGTTTCATGGCGGTGTTCCTGGCGCTGACGGTGGTGATGGGTCTGCTGTTCGTGCGCCTGCCCAGCTCGTTCCTGCCCAATGAGGACCAGGGCATCCTGATGGCGCTGGTGCAGGCACCGGTCGGCGCCACCCAGGAACGCACGCTGGAGTCGATCTACAAGCTGGAAGAGCATTTCCTGACCAACGAGAAGGACGCCGTGGAGTCGGTGTTCTCGGTGCAGGGCTTCAGCTTCTCGGGCATGGGTCAGAACTCCGGCATGGCCTTCGTCAAGCTCAAGGACTGGGACGAGCGTTCGGATGACCAGGGCGTGGGCCCGATCACCGGCCGCGCGATGATGGCGCTGGGACAGATCAAGGACGCCTTCATCTTCGCCTTCCCGCCGCCGGCGATGCCGGAGCTGGGTATCGCCTCCGGTTACACCTTCTTCCTGAAGGACAACAGCGGTGCCGGCCACGATGCGCTGGTTGCCGCGCGCAACCAGTTGCTGGGCCTGGCCGGGCAGAGCGACAAGCTGGCCAACGTGCGTCCGAACGGGCTGGATGACACTCCGCAGCTGCGCCTGGACATCGACGTGGCCAAGGCCGGCGCGCATGGGCTGTCGCTGGATGCGATCAACAGCACCCTGGCCACCGCCTGGGGCTCGAGCTATATCGATGACTTCATCGACCGTGGCCGGATCAAGCGCGTGTATGTGCAGGCCGATGACGGCTTCCGCATGAATCCGGAGGACTTCAACCTGTGGACGGTGAAGAACAGCGCCGGCGAAATGGTGCCGTTCTCGGCCTTCGCCAGCCAGCGCTGGGACTACGGCTCGCCGCGTCTGGAGCGTTACAACGGCGTGTCGGCGCTGGAAATCCAGGGCGAGGCGGCACCGGGCGTGGCTTCGGGTGATGCGATGCTGGAAGTGGAAAAACTGGCCAAGCAGTTGCCGCCCGGGTTCGGCATCGAATGGACCGCGGTGTCCTACCAGGAACGCGAGGCCGGTGCGCAGACGCCGCTGCTGTACACGCTGTCGCTGCTGATCGTGTTCCTGTGCCTGGCCGCGCTGTATGAAAGCTGGAGTGTGCCGACCGCGGTGCTGATGGTCGCCCCGCTGGGCATCCTCGGTGCGGTGCTGGCCAACACCATGCGTGGCATGGAGCGCGACGTGTACTTCCAGGTGGCGATGCTGACCACGGTGGGCCTGACCTCCAAGAACGCGATCCTGATCGTCGAATTCGCGAAGGAGCATCTGGAGAAGGGTGCGGGTGTGATCGAAGCGACGATGCACGCGGTCCGCGACCGGTTGCGCCCGATCATCATGACCTCGCTGGCCTTCGGCCTGGGCGTGTTGCCGCTGGCCATCGCCTCGGGTGCAGGCTCCGGTGCCCAGCGCGCCATCGGTACCGGTGTGCTCGGTGGCATGCTGGTCGGCACCTTCCTTGGGCTGTTCTTCATCCCGCTGTTCTTCCTGGTGGTGCAGCGCGTGTTCAACCGCAAGCAGCTGGCCAGAAACGCCGGGCACGAGGAGTGACGGCGACCGGCATCGGCTGACGCTGCCGGCCAGCCACCGGACAGAACCTGCAATGGACAGCGCCCCGCAAGGGGCGTTGTCCGTTTGTGGCCGGCACACCGGGCCGGGTTCATGGGTGCGGTTCGGGCGCATATCCATCGCCGGCCGATCCCTGCGCTGCGCACATGGGGGCGGCGGCTGACGGGTTCGACGGTTGGTCGGAATTCCGTGGAGGTGGCGTCTGCGGATTGCGCGGTTGCCACCGGGCTTTGCCGGTCACCTGCATGCATAAAAAACGCCCCGGGACCGGGGCGTTGATATCGGTGGGCGGCCAGGCGCTGCGTGGCCGGCGGGCTCCGGTCGGATCAGAAGCCGTGGCTGATGCCGGGTGCAGGCGCGGCGGCGCTGAAGTCCGCATAGGGGTCGTGCTCGCCGCTGCCGCCTTCGGACAGACGGAATTTCAAAGCAAGGCCGTCGCGCGAGTCGGCTGCGCGCAGCGCTTCCTCCTGCTCGATGATGCCGTCCTTGGCCATCCGGAACAGGCACTGGTCGAAGCTCTGCATGCCTTCTTCCAGCGACTCCTCCATCGCCTGCTTGAGCGCGTGGACTTCACCCCGGCGCAGCAGGTCGCGGATCATCGGCGTGTTGATCAGCACCTCGGTGGCCGGGCGGCGGCGGCCATCCTTGCCCTTGACCAGACGCTGCGAGATCACCCCGCGCAGGTTCAGCGACAGGTTCATCAGCACGTTCTTGTGCGCGCTTTCCGGGAAGAAGTTGAGGATGCGCTCGATGGTCTGGTCGGCGTTGTTGGAGTGCAGCGTGGCCAGGCACAGGTGGCCGGTTTCGGCGAAGGCGATGGCCGCTTCCATGGTCTCGGCATCGAGGATCTCGCCGATCAGGATCACGTCCGGCGCCTCGCGCATGGCGTTCTTCAGCGCGTTGTGGAAGGCATGGGTATCCAGGCCGACCTCGCGCTGGTTGACGATCGACATCTTGTGCTTGTGCAGGAACTCGATCGGATCCTCGATGGTGAGGATGTGCCCGGTAGAGGTGCTGTTGCGGTGGTCGATCATCGAGGCCAGCGAGGTCGACTTGCCCGAGCCGGTCGAACCGACCACCAGCACCAGTCCGCGCGGGGTCATGATCACGTCCTTCAGCACCTGCGGCAGGTTCAGCTCCTCGATGCTGGGGATGCGGCTCTTGATCGCGCGGATCACCATGCCCACTTCGCCGCGCTGCTTGAACACGTTGACGCGGAAACGGCCGGTATCGGCCAGTGCGATGGCCATGTTCAGCTCCAGGTCGCGTTCGAACTGCGGTACCTGGCCCTCATCCATCAGCGAATAGGCGATCTTCTTGACCATGCCCGGCGGCAGGCCGGTATTGCCCAGCGGATACAGCTTGCCCTCGATCTTGATGTAGACCGGCGCTCCGGTGGTCAAAAACATGTCCGAAGCGTTCTTTTCGGTCATCAGCTTCAGGAAATAGCCGATATCCATGCGCAATGTTTCCCCAACAAACGGCCGCGTGCCGTTGCAAGCACGCCGCAGGCTTGACCACAATGGCCGCGCACAATCTTTCTGGCAGCGGCTCCCCAATGAAACCTAGCTTCGCACAATTACGACGTTTTCTGTATGCGGCAGTTTGCAGTTTGGCCTTGTCCGGCGGTGCTTTCGCGCAGGATCCGGGGGCGGCGGAATTGCTGGCCGCCCAGCAGGCGGTAGAGCGCGCCGACCGCGCCGATGCCGATCAATACGCCCCCGACATGATGGCCATGGCCCGCCAGCAGCTGGAGCAGGCGCAGCGTGCGGCGGCTGATCGCCGCGAGCGCAAGCAGGCGCCGATGCTGGCCTTGCGTGCGGCGGCCGACGCCGATCTGGCCCGCGCCCAGAGTGAAGAAGCAGTGGCGCAGACGCAACTGGCCCAGCGCCAGGCCGAGGTGCGCCAGTTGCAGCGCCAGCTGGCGACAGGGGAGGGCCGCTGATGGCTATCCGGAATTTCATCGCGGCCGGCTTGCTGGCCCTGCCGCTGCTGGCAGTGGCGGCCGAGGACCCGGCGGTGGCATCGCTGAACCAGCGTCTGGTCGCATTGCAGGCGGACATGCGCACCGCGGATGTGGCCGCATTCGAGAAGCTGCAGGCGCAGCAGGCGATTGCCACGCTGGCCAAGGCCAAACGCAAGGATCTGGACAACGCCCGCTATCTGGCCGAGCGCCGGGTCGCCATCGCCGAAGCCAGCGCCCGCACCGCCGTGGCCTTGCGTGAAGTGGACCAGCTGGAACGGACCCGCAGCGACCTGCTGATCGAGGCCAGCCGTCGTGAAGTCACGCGCGCCCGGCAGGAAGCCGAGCGGCTGCGGGTGCAGGCGCAGATCCAGGCGGAAGAGGCCGAGCGCATGCGGCTGGCCGCCGAGGCCGAGATCCTCGCCCGTCAGGATGCGGAAACCGCCCTGTCCAGCGTCGCCGGCAAGCAGGCCGCACGGGTGTCCGCCGCCCAGCAGAACGCGGCCAAACTGGCCCGCGAAGAGGCCGAGCTGGTCTCCGGCCATCCGCTGCCGGCCTCCCGCTTCAACAACCGTGGCGAAGTGTTCACCCTGACCGGAGACGCCTTTGCCGCCGGGCAGGCGACGCTGTCCAGCGCTGCGGGCAACCAGACCAAGGCGCTGGCCGAATACCTGAACATCGGCAAGAAGGGCCGGGTGACGATCGAGGCGTACGACAGTGCCAACGGCGTTGGCCAGCGCCGCGCGCAGGCGCTGAAGGACGCACTGGTGGCGGCGGGCGTGTCGGCCAACCGCATCCAGGTCAGCGGCAAGAAAGCAGCCGCCACCCGGGCGCGTTCGGCGGAAGTCATCGTTGCCCCGTGACCTTCACAATCGCCTGAAACCGTTAGGTTTTTGTTGGATTTGCGAAGCTGACTGTGCCGGTTTGCCCGGATTGCCCCGGCAGTTCGCCGCAGCACTTGCCGGAACTATTTTGCAGGCGTAGGGTCAATTGTCCGGGCGGCAATTTCGTCGTCCGGACAGCGGAGGGCCGAGCCGATGTATCTGTGGCGCGAACCAGTACCGGGCAGCATCCGGCAGGACGACCGGGGGCCGATGGAGGGTTCTATTCCGCAGGCATTGTCCCGGTGCTCCATCCCGCAACGCCCCGTGCCGCAAGGCCGGGGCGTTTGTGTATCTGCATGAAGGAGGTAGTCATGTTTGAAGGGCAGCCGCAGAGCGAAATCGATGCGTTGATGAAAGCCGATCCCGAGTTCAAGCAGCTCTACCAGCAACACCGGAAGTTGGACAAGAAATGCACGGATGCAGGACTGGGAGTGCTTCCGATCGATGCCACGACACTGGCACAGATGAAACGCGAGAAGCTGCTGGCCAAGCAGAAGCTGCTGCGGATCTATGAAAGTACGTTGAACTGAACCTTCCCCACGTTGAGGCTCCTCGCGGGCGATGGCGACCTTCTCCGGGTTGTTGTCGCCCGCGCTGCTTTCCGGCCTGAGCTGATAACCGGTCGTTGCCTGACTTCCAGCGCCATCCAGCGGATAATCGCCGGTCCGGCCGCTGTGCGGCGCGATGCAAGGCAATCCGATGGCCATCCATTCCTCCGTCCTCGAACTCATTGGCAACACGCCCATCGTCAAGGCCCAGCGCCTGGGCACCGGCGTCTGCGAGCTGTACCTGAAACTGGAGAGTTCGAACCCGGGGGGATCGATCAAGGACCGCATCGGCCTGTCGATGATCGAGGCCGCCGAGCAGCGTGGCGATCTCAAGCCCGGTGCGACGCTGGTCGAAGGCACCGCCGGCAACACCGGCCTGGGGCTGGCGCTGGTGGCGCAGCAGAAGGGCTACAAGCTGATCCTGGTGGTGCCGGACAAGATGAGCCGGGAAAAGATCTTCAACCTCAAGGCGATGGGCGCCGAAGTGGTGCTGACCCGTTCGGACGTCGCCAAGGGTCACCCGGAGTATTACCAGGACCTGGCCAAGACCGTGGCCGAGCAGACCCCGGGCGCCTACTTCATCAACCAGTTCGGCAACCCGGACAACCCGGCCGCGCACGAGTTCGGCACCGGCCCGGAGCTGCTTGCGCAGATGGGCGAAGTGGGCGGGCTGGACGCCATCGTGGTCGGCTGCGGCAGCTCGGGCACGATGACCGGCCTGAGCCGCGCGCTGGCCACCCATTCACCGGCCACTGAAATCGTGCTGGCCGATCCGGTCGGTTCGATCCTGGCCGAATATATCAACGAGGGCACGCTGAACGAGAAGTCGGGCAGCTGGCTGGTGGAAGGCATTGGCGAGGATTTCCTGCCGTCGATCTCCGATTTCAGCCGCGTCACCAAAGCCTATGCGATCACTGATGCCGAGAGTTTCCATACCGCGCGCGAGCTGCTGGGCAAGGAAGGCATCCTCGGCGGTTCGTCCACCGGCACCCTGCTGGCCGCGGCGTTGAAGTACTGCCGCGAGCAGACCACGCCGAAGAAGGTGCTGGTGCTGGTCCCCGATACCGGCAACAAGTACCTGTCCAAGATGTACAACGACTACTGGATGCTGGACAACGGCTTCATCCAGCGCCCGCAATACGGCGACCTGCGCGACCTGATCCTGCGCCCCTACGGCCAGCGCGACACCGTGGTGATCGGCCCCAACGACCTGCTGACCACCGCCTACCAGCGCATGAAGCTGTACGACGTGTCGCAGCTGCCGGTGATGGAAGGCAGCCAGCTGGTCGGCATCATCGACGAGAGTGACGTGCTGCTGCACGTCTACGGCGACGAGGCCCGCTTCCGCGACCCGGTTTCGGTGGCGATGGTCAGCAAGCTGGACCGGCTGGATGTAAAATCGCCGATCGAGGCCCTGTTGCCGGTGTTCGACCGCGGCCAGGTGGCGATCATCACCGATGGTGACGCCTTTCTCGGTCTGATCACCCGGATCGACCTGCTGAACTACCTGCGTCGCAGGGTGCAATGAAGGACAGCGCGAGTGGAACGACAGGTCCGGACTTTCGAGTGACTGGGGTCACAATGCAGAACAACGTGCAAGCGGGGCATACACCAGCGGTGCAGCATCGCCTGCTGGGCGAGTTGCTGATCGACCGGCAACTGGTCGGCGCGGGCGATGTGCAGAAGGCGCTGGCCTTCCAGGCGCAGTTCGGCGGCCGGATCGGCAGCGTGCTGGTGCGGCTGGGAGCGCTGTCGGAGGACTCCCTCGTGCCGGTGCTGTCCCACCAGTTGCACATTCCGATGCTCGGCGGCGATGAATGGCCGGCCAGCGGCGAGGGCGTGCGCTCGGTGCTCAGTGGCGCCGGTTACAGCCTGGAATGGTGGCTGGACAACGGCGTGGTTGCCTGGGAGGTCGCCGAGGGCAGGGTGCTGGCCGTCGCGCGGGATCCGCTCGACCCTTCGGTAAACGAAGCACTGGACAAAGCCTTCGGCCAGACATGGACGTGGCGCCTGGCCCGGTCGCAGGAGACGGAAAGACTGATCGACATGGTCGGCAATTCCCGTTCCCGTGGCGACATGGACCTTGACGACGACGTCAGCCATTTGCGCGAACTTGCGGAGGAGGCGCCGGTCATCGAGCTGGTCAACAACATCCTTGCCCAGGCAATGGACCAGCGCGCCTCGGACATCCATATCGAACCGGAAGAGTCGGTATTCAATGTGCGGCTGCGTACGGACGGCATCCTGCATACCCGCATGGTGCTGCCCGCCAGTCGCTATCCGGCCGTGGCCTCGCGGGTGAAGTTGATCTCGGGGATGGACATCGCCGAACGCCGCCTACCGCAGGACGGCCGGCTGAGCGTGCGCGTCAGCGGCCAGGAAGTGGACGTGCGCGCCTCGGCTGTGCCGGCCGTCCACGGTGAGTCGATCGTCCTGCGCCTGCTACCCAAGGAGCGGAATGATCTGAGCCTCGAGAGGTTGGGCTTCTCCCCTCGCGACCTCGCGTTGTTCCGTAGTTGGGCCGCCGAGCCGCATGGTGTGGTCCTGGTGACAGGCCCGACGGGCTCGGGCAAATCGACCACACTCTATGCGACGCTGGAGGAAATGAATCAGCGGGACCGCAAGATCATCACCGTCGAGGATCCGGTGGAATACGAGGTAGAGGGCGTCACCCAGATCCAGGCCAACTCGGACATCGGCTATACGTTTGCGCGGGCGCTACGGGCCATACTTCGACAGGATCCGGACGTCATCATGATCGGCGAAATCCGCGACCTCGAAACGGCGGAGATTGCCGTCCAGTCGTCCTTGACCGGCCACCTCGTGCTTTCGACCTTGCATACCAACGACGCCGTGAGCGCCTTCACGCGTCTGGTTGACATGGGCGTGGAGCCTTTCCTCATTGCGACCAGTGTACGTGCAGTCCAAGCACAGCGACTGGTGCGCCGGCTGTGTCCGCATTGCAGCAGACCGGCGGCGGTATTGCCGGTGTTCGAACACATGGTCGCCCCTCTGGCTATGGATGGTACCGATGCCTGTTGGAAGGAGGCGGTCGGATGCCCTCACTGCCAAGGCACGGGATATCGTGGACGCTTGGGCATCTATGAATTGGTGGATGTGACTCCCGAGCTCCAGGAGTTGGTCATCGCGGGAGCGACCGCCGAGAAGATGCGCAGTCTCGTCAACGTGCAGGGAGGGCGAACCTTGCGGGATGACGGCTTGCTGAAGGCGCGTGCCGGTCTGACCACCGTGGAAGAAGTCGTGCGCGTCACCGGCGGCTTGGTGTCCGATGAGTGACATGTCGCAGTATCGCTATGAAGCCTTGGATCGCAGCGGCAGCAAGCTGACCGGCGCCGTGGACGCTTCCTCTGAGGCGGATGCGGCTCGGCGTCTGGCGACCATGGGCTTGACCCCCTACTCCTTGAAGCAAATCAAGGGGGCGCGCTCGCTGTCCAGCCGGCGCAAGACCGCTTCGACGCGAGAGCTGCAGCTTGTGCTGCAGGAGTTCACCGCGCTGCTGGAAGCTGGGGTCGGGTTGGTGACCTGCCTTTCCTCTCTGGCCAAGTCCAGCCACCATCCCTCCCTGACCAATGCCTTCGCCTCTATGGAGAAGGCGGTGCGCCGGGGCGAGAGCTTCAGCACCGCGCTGCGCGAATCCAAGCTCCCCGTGCCCGAGTACTTGCATCAGTTGATGCAGGCCGGCGAAGCGACGGGACGCATGGCCGAGTCGATGCGCGGCGGTGTCCGCCAGTTCGAGTACGACCAGCGAGTACGCCAGGAAATGACCGGAGCGATGATCTACCCGGCAGTGCTGGTGCTTTCGGGCGTGGCGGCTGTCGGCATCATCTTTATGTGGGTCGTTCCGCGCTTCGGTGGCCTGTTGACCCAGCACGGGGAGAGCATGCCCGCCCTTTCGCGTTGGGTGATCAGCACGGGGGTCTGGCTCAGCTCCCATGCCTGGTGGGTTGCCGGCGCGGTGATCACCGTCACGGCGGTAGCCCGCGCACTGTTTGGTCTCCCGGGCTTCAGGGAGAAGCTGGCCGAGACGCTTATCAAGCTGCCGGTTATTGGGGAGTGGGTGCTGGAGGCGGAAGTCGGTCGCTGGGCCAGCACCTTGGCCGCGCTGTTGGAGGGCAAGGTCGAGTTGGTGCGTGCGCTAGGGCTGTCGGCGGCGGCGGTGCGCTTCGGTTTCCTGCGCAACCGGCTTTCGGCGGTGGTCAAAGGCGTCAAAGGCGGCATGACCCTGTCGGCTGCACTGCGTGAGCACCGTGCACTCAATCCGACTGGCTATGATCTGGTGGCGGTGGGCGAGGCCAGCGGCGAATTGCCCAAGCTGTTGTCGGCGCTGGCCGGGTTGTATGAAGCGACGGGGCGCGACCGCATGAAGCGCGTCCTGCAGTTGATCGAGCCGTTGGCGATCATCCTCATCGGCGTCGTGGTCGGCGTGATCATGACGGCCATCATTCTTGCAATCACGAGCGTAAACGATGTTCCACTTTGAAGATCCGGAGAAAAAGATGAAGTTGCGTGGATATCGACGTGGGCGGGGGTTCACCCTGCTGGAGATGCTGGTGGTCCTGGTGATCATCGGCCTCATCGCCAGCCTGGTGGGGCCGCGCCTGTTCAGTCGGGTGGATAGTTCCAAGGTACAGGTGGCCGAGACCCAGGCCCGATTGCTGCGTGGTGCGATCGAGACGTTCCGCTTGGAAGTAGGGCGCCTGCCGACCGCTGAGGAAGGCCTGAATGTGCTCTATACCGCACCGGCGGATGATCGTTCAAAGGCGCGCTGGCGTGGTCCCTACCTGGATGAAAAGGTCCCGGCCGATCCCTGGGGCAATCCTTACCAGTACGCCATCCCGGGCCGCGACGGGATGCCGTTCGCCATCTATTCCTATGGAGCCGACGGCAAGACTGGCGGTGAAGGTAATGATGCCGATGTGGGCTTCCTGCCGCAGGGCCAGTAAGGGTCCGGAAATGAGAGCTCCGGACAGGGGCTTTTCGTTGCTGGAACTACTGGTCGTGCTTGCGCTGATTTCATTCATGACGGCATTGGTCGCTCCCCGCCTGAAGAATACGGTCGATGCGATCAGTCGCAGCGGCGAGCGGGCGGATGCCGTCAGGCAACTGGAGCGGCTGCCGCTTCTGGCGCGACGCGATGGCACCCCCCTGTCGTTCGAAAAGGGGCAGGCGCTATCCGCGTCCGGTCTTGAGCTTCCCCAAGGCTGGAGCGTCCAGGTGCTCGATCGGCTGCAGGTCGCCGCCAACGGTTACTGCGCGCCGGTGTTACTGGATGTCACCACGCCGGTGGGGAATGAGCGCTGGATGCTGGGTACACCTGATTGCAGGATTTCCGATGCGCCGCCTTGAGCTGTCTAGAGGCTTCTCCCTGCTGGAAGCCATCGTCGCGCTCGCCATCGTAGCCACTGCAGGGCTGGCCCTGTTCGCGGCGATGAACCAGTCCATCCAGATGGCGCTGCGGGCGGAGAACGCACGTAAGAATGACACCGCCATGCGTAATGCGCTGGCCTGGATGGAGGTGGTGAACCCCGGGCAGACGCCCAGCGGCGAGAAGCGGCTGGGCGGGATGGTGCTCGAATGGAAATCTGAGCCTGTCGAGCCGCCGCGTGACGCGATGACCGGCTACCTGCAGGCGGGCCTGTACCAGGTGGGGCTGTATGACGTGACCGTGGATGTCCGTGGCGAGGAAGGTGTTTCTGCTTCCTTCCACCTGCGCAAGGTGGGGTACAAGCAGGTCAGGGAGCCGGCGCAGCTATGAATATTCACAGGATGGCTCGGTCTGGGAGGCATCAGCGGGGTTTTACCCTGCTCGAGGCGATCGTCACGTTGGTGATCGTTTCCTTGTTGGTCACCATCTTGATGCAGGCCTTGGGCCAAGCCATGAGCCTGCGTGCTCGCCTGTTGCGTTTTGATGGCGAAAATCGCGTGGCCGGCCTGCAGGAGGCCTGGTTCCGGGAGACGGTGGCCGGCCTGCAGCGAGATATCGAAGAGCAGGGTGACGGAATACTGGGAAGCCGGGAGATGATGGAGTACTCCACGCCTTCCCCTTTGGCTGCGCAGGGGTTTTCCGGCGTGCGCTGGTGGTTGGAGAGCGGTAGCCTCCACTATGCCGATGTAAAAGTGCCGGATGTTGTGATCATTCAGGGGCCTCTGAAGGATGCGGCCTTCTCCTACCTGGATGAAGGAGGTGCCTGGGTAGACGAATGGAAATGGAAGGACCACAAATCGCCGCCAAGAATGGTCCGCTTCACCGCCGGCACGGCGCGTGGCTCGCTGGATTGGCTGGTGCCGATCATGGCCGATGGGTTGGATCCTGAAAAGCTCAAGCTGGATGAGGTGGGTAGCAGTGGAATTTGACCGTTCACGATCGAGGGTCCGGACGGGTGGATTCATTCTTGCGGTCACGCTGTGGATTCTTGCCGGCATCACCATTGCGGTGGCGCTGATGACCTTGTGGGCGGTTGCACAGGTACAGGATGCCCAAGTCGCGCGGGAGCAATTCGAGGATGAAGCCTCACTCTACGAGACCCGGGACACCCTGCTGTACCTGATGGCCACCCGTGAAAAAACCCTGGCCGGACAGCCCACTCGGGCACTGCGCGAAGACGAGTTGGCATACCGGCGGTTGAGTGAATTCGGAGGTCTCTCCCGCGATTCGGTTGGCGGTGAGTTGCGGCTGGATGGAAGTCCATACAGGGGGCTGGGAAGTGCCGCGTTTTCATTGCAGGACGAAGCGGGTCTTTTCGCGATGGTCTGGCCTAATTCCACTGGGTTGGACCGCTTTCTCGAACTGTATGGTGTCCGGCCAGAGCGGTGGCCGCGGCTGCGTGATGCGTTGCTGGACTATATCGACTCCGACGACCTGACCCGAGTCAATGGCGCCGAGGCCCGCGAGTATCAACAGGAACAGCGTCGGCCACCGCCTAACCGCCGCCTGCTGGTGCCCGGCGAACTGGCATTGGTGATGGGTTGGGGTGGCCTGCCCCCGGAAAAGCTCGGTGCCATGGTCGAGCACATCACCCCTTATTACACCGGTGGCATCAACCCCAACACCATGCCGGAGGAACTGCTCCCGCTACGCATCCCCGGCTGCCCCGAGGCATGCCGGCGGCTGGTGGAGCAACGGCGCCAGCGGCCTTTCACCTCGACCATGGATTTGCAGGCACGGCTGGCCCTGCGTGTGCCGGGAGACGACGCACTGGACTACCGCTATGTAGCGGACGATACGATGCGGATAACCCTGTGGCGGCGCACGGGCGCGGCCTGGCGGATGCATGTAAGATTGACCCCCCTTGCGGACCAGCAGGGGCCTTGGTCGATCCTGGCCGCCTATCCTATCGCGCGTCCTTTACTCAATGAATCTGTGGAACAAACTGGCAGCCCTCTTTTTGCCGACAAGACGCCTGGTGGGTGACGCCGAGGGAGAGGTGTTGCGTGGCGGCCCGTTCGGTGGCCGGCAAGGCGTGGTAGGTCGGGGTGAGTGCCAATACCGGCGTGAAGATCTGCACCAATTCCCTGCGCGCAAACGCATGCAGGCGGGCAAGCTGGCGATGATCCGGTACAAACCCTCTCCTTCCGCACTTTCCTATATGGCGTGGACAGGGAGCATTGCGCATTTCTGGTTCTGGACGGCGCCCGAGGCCGAAGAGCCGGCAGGCGAGCGAAGCTGGATTCCGGAGAGCCTTTTGCTGGAGCCACCAGTTGCCGGTGGTGTGCGGTTGCTGGAACTTTCCCGGGGCTACGAAGCGCAGTACTGGCACGACGGTGTGCTCGTCAGCAGCCAATGGTGGGGGCAGATGCCCGGTGCCGAGGCATGGATGCGTTTTGTGCGCTCCACCGGGCTGGACCCGGCTGCTTTGCAGGAGGTACCGCAGCCTATCCATCTGCCCTGGTCGAACCGGCCGTGGGGTGAAACCAGTTGGGCACAGCGTCTGGCAGGTCTGTTCGACGAAAGGTTCGCGTGGTTGCTGCTTTTTGCTGCGTTGGCGGCAGGACTGGGCTGGCAGCTTTTTTCGTTGCTACGCTGGCAAATGGCAGGTGATCAGCTGTCCATCCGCGTAGAGCACATGCGTGGGGAAGTGGGGCCTCTTCTTGCCGCAAGGGAGCAGGCCGAGCAGGCGCAAGCCGAATTGCTGCATCTGAGTGCCTTGCGTACATCCAATGACGACTACCTGCTGATGGCTGATATCGCGTCTCACCTGCCCGAAGGCAGTACGTTGCTGAATTGGCGGCGTGAGGCCAACAAGCTTCAGGCTACGGTACGTAGCAGCGAAGCCGATCCCCGCGCTTTCGTCGTTGCTTTTGACGCAGATCCGCGCCTGTCTGGTGTCGCAGTAAGGCCGCTAGCCGATGGCGTGATGCAGCTTGCGTTCGATCTGCCTGCGGGTGGGGATATTGTCGCTGATACGCAGGAGCGTGGTCATGAGTGACCTGCGCCGGTGGCATCAATTGCGCAATGAATGGCGTACCAGCCCGCGGCTGCGCTACGGCGCCCTGGTGATCGTGGCCATCCTTGGTGTGCAGGGACTGTTCATGCTGTCCGATCAGGTGCACAAACGAATGGTTGGCCATGCAGATGACATGGAGATGCTTGCCCGCCTGGAAGGCATGCGCAAGGAGAGCTGGTGGCCGGAGCGTGCGGGCAAAACGACTGAACTCCTCGCGGCGGTTGTTGAAAGAATTCCGGAAGTTGCCGGTAAAGGCATGGCGCAGGCTGAATCGCAGGCGTGGCTTACTCGCCTGGCGGCCGAGCAACAGCTGGGTGATCCCAAGGTGAAGGTGGAGGACACCGTCGATGTAGACGGCTACCCCGACATGTGGCAGGTGGTTTCGCGCCTGGAGGGCGCGCTGCCCAACCGTGGCCATGAAGCTTTCATGCGCGCGCTGGCCGAGGCGCTGCCGTGGGTGCAGGTGGAGCGTATTGAAATCGCTGAAGGCGACGCGCCGCGCGTAGTGGTGACGTTCCGCAGCTATTACCGGAAGGCCGTGGCCGTCACCGGCGCATCGCCGCAGGCGCCTGATGCGCGCAACGATGCTCCCATCCATCCTGATGCTGCGGTTCTGGCCCGATGAAAATCCACCTGCGCAACGCTGTCCTCATCATCCTGGCCCTGCTGCTGGGCGGGTTGTCCAGCTATTGGTTCGGTGCCTCACCGGCCGCGGTGCTGGCGCCGGAGCCCCCGGCGCAGGCGTGGCGCGACGGTTGGAGCGCAGATGATGATCTGCTCGCCGCCAGCGTGGCTTGGCAGGAACGCGCGCCTTGGGGGGCGCCGCCGGCGGTCGCGGCTGAGGGGGCGCCAGCGCCCCCGCCGCCCTCGGTGCCGGTGGGTGTGTCCAAGGAGGGGCGGAACTACACCGCCATCTTCCAGGTAAATGGCAGTGGCGTGATCCGTCTTGGTGCCGGCGGGCGTCTACCCGATGGTGGCCATGTGCTGCAGGTGAGCGGTCGTCGTGTGGTCTGGCTGGATGCCGACGGTGAGCGGCGGCAGCGTGAGATATTCAACGAATTCCAGGGTGGACAATGACCTTTCCCGAGCGTCGCCAGGGGCGGACTTGTGGCATCCGGCGCAACCTTGCGCAAGCTTCGAACATGGTGAGCAGCAGTATGATGAAGAGGTCGCATGGAGCCCAGTCGCGTAGCCGGCAGTCGGTTTGGCGCGTTTTTTCCGGTGTCTTCCTGCTCTCGCTGCTGGTTGGCTGTGCAAATACCGCGATACGGTTCCCCGAGCCCCTGCGTGCGCCGAAAGAGGTCACCAACGGCGACGAAATCCTCGAAGGAGAGCATGCCGTCGTCCGCAAGCGGCCGCTTGTGGAAGAAGGGCCGGTGATGGCGCCACCCAAGGGCGCGGTTGCCACGGCCGAGGCGGCGCAGGCACCCAGCCCGGTACCGCAGGTCATTCCGCGCAAGCGCCCCGTGGCGCTTGTGCTTGAAGGTGTTTCCATCGAGTCCTTCATCAATGTCGTGTACGGCATGGAGCTTGGCTTCGGCGTGCAGATCGACCAGTCGCTGCGTGCGCGTCCGGAGTTGCTCAGCCTGAGCCTGACCGAGCCGCAGTCACCAGCCAAGGCGTACACCATCGCTCAGGAAGTGCTGGCCGCCTACGGAGTGAAGATCAACGAGCTGGGCGGCGTGCTGCAGTTCCAGTCGGCGAATCAGGGCGGGCGCGGTGGCGACCTGCCTGCGCTGATCGCCACGCGCTCGCTGCCCGATGTTCCCGCCGGCCAGCGCACCGTATTCGTGGCCATGCCGCTGGAAATTTCCCAGCCGGGTGTGATCGCTGCCCAGGTACGCAACCTGTTCGGCGCCCACCAGGTCAACTTCACCGAGCTGATCGAGGCCAATGCGCTGCTGATCAGCGGCCCTGGCGATGCGGTGCGTGCGGCCATGAGTGCGGTAATGACCCTGGACGGTGGCGGCTTGGTCGGCAAGCGTTCTCTGCGCATCAACCCGCTCTACCTGCCGGCCGATCTGCTGGCCAAGGAGCTGCGCGACGTACTGGCCGGGCAGGGCATCGCGGTCAAGGGCGGCCCCGGCACCAACGGTGTCATTTCCTTCGTGCCGGTATCCTCGGCCAATGCCTTGCTGGTGTTCAGCGAATCCGAGGCCGCGCTCAAGACCACCCAGGAATGGGCCGACCGCCTCGACCAGCCCAGCGAGGACAGCGCCGGTGGCGGCATGTACCTGTATGCCGCCCGCCATACCACGGTGGAAACCCTGCTGCCGGTGCTGCAAGCGCTGCTGGGCAGCGGCTCTGCCGATGCCCCTCGCACGGGTAGCGGCGCTGGCCCCGGTCAGCAGGCGGCAGCCAGCGGTGAGATGGGCGGGACACGCAGCGCCGGTGGCGGCAATGCCGCTTCCAGTCGCGCCAGCAGCATCAGCACCCCGAATGGGCAAGTTGCCATCGATCCCATTCGCAACGTCATCGTCTTCCAGGGCGAGGCGCAGCGCTGGCGCGCCATCCAGGGCGTGCTGGCGCGGCTGGACCAGCCGGCCCGGCAGGTGGTCATCGAGGTCACCGTGGCCGAAGTCACCATGACCGACGAATTCAGTCATGGCGTGGAGTGGGCGCTGCGCAATGTCAGCATCGATGGCATGTCCGGTCCGTTGACCGCCCTGCAGGGCCTGGCCGGCACCGGCGGGGGCGGGCTGGTGTGGCAGGGCCTGTCCTCGTCCGGCCAGGTCAAGGCCATCCTCAACCTGTTCGCCAAGGACAGCCGCGTCTCGCTGCTGTCCACCCCGCGCATCCTGGTCAAGAGCGGCGAATCGGCCAGCATCGATGTCGGCACCGAAGTGCCGATCATCACCAGCCAGGCCACCGCTCCGGACCTGCCCAGTACCGGCGGCAACAGCTCCATTCTGCAGTCCGTGCAGTACCGCAAGACCGGCGTGCTGCTGGATATCGAGGCGGTGGTCCACTCCGGCCAGCGCGTGGACCTGAAGATCAGCCAGGAAGTGAGCGAGGCCACACCCACCGACACCAGCGAGATCTCCTCGCCCAGTGTGTTCAGTCGCAAATTGAAGACCAGCCTGAGCCTGGCCGACGGTGAAAGCACCCTGCTCGGTGGTCTGATCTCCAGCAATCGTAGCGAAGGCAAGACCAAGGTACCGCTGCTGGGTGACATTCCCATCCTCGGCAAGGCCTTCCAGAGCGCTCGCCGCACCGGTACCCGCACCGAGCTGCTGCTGCTCATCACCCCCTACGTGGTGGAAGATGCCAGCCAGACCCGCGCCATCACCGACGCCATCCGCGCCCGCTTTGGCAGCGAGCTGGACACGCTCCGTCACCGCGTAGAGCACGGCGCAGCCCCGCTGCAGACATCGCCAGAGCATGCCCCTGCCGGGCAGTAAGGACGTTTCCCGTCAAGGCCGGACGGGCTCGCCCGGCCGGCCTTGACTGCCCCCGGGGGCAGTAGCGCCAGGGGCGATGGCAAAACACAGCACGCGGAAAACGGCTCCGGACGTGTGGAGCGGTGCATTGCTCCGCCTGCGGGCAAGTCGGTGCAAGCGTCGCCAAACGATGCTGTAGGGGCCTCCCCTACAGTACCGCCGCAGCCGCACATTCACCCTGCTCCGCAGGCGGCTCACCTCTGCCTGCATTGCCAACTCCGTCGCATTCAAGAGTATTGACGCTGGCTGAACCCCTCCCTATAGTGCTGCTGCACTGGGGACTGCGCACGATGGTGCATGCGCAGAATCAGGGCCAAGGATCGGTTCGGGGAATCCTGAGTGAACTCCTTGGCTTCAAGTGCCGGCGCCGGCACGTGCATGCGAGCGGCGGGTGGTGTCCAGTGATGCTGTTTGTACCAACACAACAAACCTAAGCTTAGGAGTTTCACTCTAATGTTGAACAAGAAGATTCTCGTCGCCGCAGTTGTTGGCGGCCTGTTCGCCGGCAATGCACTGGCCGCCGATCTTTCCGCCCCCACCGGCGCGATCCCGTCCTACTATGCCAAGGAAATCAAGCTGCCGGCCGACATCGTCGCCGCTGGTAACGACTCCGCCCTGGGTTGGACCCTGAACTGGAACTTCACCCCGGGTGAAGTCAAGTACGCTCGCGTTGTGCTGACCGGCGGCATCAAGTTCGATGCGAACTCGGTCGTTGAGATCGACGTGCAGGACAACGGCACTTGGTCCACCACCCAGGTGGGTGCGGTCAATGGCCTGGGCACCAACGTGCTGATCATTCCGATCAGCTCGGGTTCTAGCGCTACCGACAAGCTGACGGCGGCTTCCAAGATCCGCATCACCAGTTCGACTGATGGTCACGAAGTGACCTCCTATTCAGATGTCGATGCCTCTGTTGCCCTGTACGATCAGGCTTCGCAGGCTCAGGCCGGTGGCTCGGGCGTGGGTTCGGGTCTGGTGCAGGGCACCAACTTTGCGGGTCCGTACATCCGCTTCACCGAGAGCTACAAGCTGGTTGCCAAGCCGAACGTGCTGGTTGCCGACGTGGGCAATGGCAGTGCGACTCCGTTCGTCAACTTCGTCGGCCAGGCCACCGTGCCGGCTACGGGTGGCGTGGACGGCACCCTGGCCAATAGCCTGAAGATCGAGCTGGTTGATCCGGATGGTACGGCTGGCGTCCAGACCGCCACCTTTGGTGTTAATGGTCTGCCGGTCACTCTGCCGGGCCTGCTGAACCTCGCCACCACCAAGATCAAGGTCAATGGCCAGTACGGCTTTGCGGTTGACCTGACCCTGGATGGCGGCACCATCAATCCGGCCTTTGACGAAGAAGCTGCTGTGCAGGGCTTCAATGGTCTGACCAACAACATCACTGCTGGCGACAAGCCGCTGGTGATCGAGGCTGAAGGCACGATCGGTATCGAGGCGGGTGAGTACTACGCCGATCTGGCTCCGGTGTCGGCCAATGCTGCGGTGTACGGCGTGTCGCCGATGACCAACGTTCTTGCTGGTACCATCAAGAAGAACGGCGCTGAGCTGCAGGCTCCGCTGGTGCAGCTGCCGGATGGCTGGATCAGCCGTCTGGTGCTGACCAACACCGGTTCGCTGGACCGCAATTACTCGCTGCGCGTGCTGAGCGAAGACGGCGTCACCCTGACCACGGCCAACTTGACCGGTACTGTCAAGAAGAACAGCACCTACGTGATCAACGATCTGAACACCGTTCTCACGGGCACCAGCGCCGGTAATGTGCGTGGCACCATCGTGGTCAACGTGGAAGCTCCGGATGCTGCCGGTACCGGCACCATTCAGGGCCTGTACCAGATCGTCAACCCGTCCTCGGGCTCGATCAGCAACCACGTCCTGGTTCGCCCGGGCACCAACTAATCGTCTGATTGGTTGAACGCAACATGGAAAGGCCCGCTTCGGCGGGCCTTTCTTTTTGCGAAGCCCTGGTTTTGTGGAACGCGGCAACGCCGCACCGGGCATGACAAGGCGGTTCACCGCGTTGTCGAGCTTGGTCACGCCACGCTGGGGCCTGCTCCGGATATTGTGGCGCGCCGGGCGTGCGTTGGCGTTGCGGTTCGCCGGACGTTGCCCGGCGCTATTGGATGGCTGTGGCGTTGCGGGTTTGCCGGGCGTTGCCCGGCGCTCCGGGGTGATTGTGGCGCTGTGGTTTGCCAGGTGTTACGGTTCGCCAGGCGTTGCCCGGCGCTACAGGGGATGGCATGGCAAAGATGATGCGTGGGCTGTTTCTGGCGCCAGCCACGGCGGGCACCGGGCATGTGCTGCCATTGGACGGGTTGCGCGGCCTGGCGGTGCTGATCGTGATCGGCTCGCACCTGTCCAATGCCGGCTGGCTGCCGTGGCCCAATTTGTCGGGGATCGGCAAGAGCGGCGTGTACCTGTTCTTCGTGCTCAGCGCCTATCTGCTTTCGCATGGCATGCTGGCGCGCGCGCCGGGTGGCCTGGCCCATGGCCGCTACTGGCTCAATTATGGTGTGCGGCGGGTGCTGCGCATCTGGCCGCTGTATCTGTTCATCCTGCTGCTCAGCTGGGCATTGACCCGTGCGGGCGTCGACCTCTGGCACTACCAGCTGGATACCGCGGCCTTGTGGGCGCACCTGACGCTGCGCGAAGGGCAAAGCGTGCTGTGGTCGATTCCGGTGGAGTTCACCTTCTACCTGTGGCTGCCGCTGATCGTTGCGGTCCTGTTGCTGCTGCGCCCATTGCCCGGTGGGCGCTGGCTGGGCGCGCTGTGGCTGGCAGGGCTGCTGTTCTGGGCGCGTTGGCGTTGGCCGGCGGCACAGGCGCCGGTCAACGGTGTCGGGCTCGGGCCGTACTTGGTGGTGTTCGTGTGCGGCGTCACTGCGGCCTGGGTGCGGCTGTCGTGGCCGGGGCTGGGGCGTTGGGTGCATGCGTGGCGTGGGCTGGGATGGCTGCTGCTGGTGTTGCTGGCAATGGCCACGCCCTCGTTGTGGGCATGGTTGAGCGGCCATGCCTACGATCCGGGCCTGAGCCAGCGCTGGTTCACCGCTTTCGGCATCGGCTGGGCCTTGCTGTTGCTGGCGGTGCTATGGGGTGGTGGGGCACTGGCACGTGTATTTTCCAGCGCGCCGTTGCGGTTGGTGGGGGTGGTCAGCTTCAGTGCCTATCTGTGGCATATGCCGGTATTGCAGGCGGCCGACGCGCTGGGCCTGCGCACCTGGGGTTGGCCCGGGTTGCTCCTGCTGTTGGGCGCCGTGTTGCTGGTAGCCATGGCGTCGTTCCTGTTGTTCGAGCGCCCGTGGCGTGGCGTGCACTACCGGCCGCGCGCCAGGTAGCGGGGTACTGTCCGGCGCTACATTGCGACAGGTATTTCCGGAAAAGTCCTGGCCGGGCGGTGGCCGGCTCTACGCCGTGCTCAGCCGGTGGCAGGAATGGCTCAGGTATCATTGCGCGTTTCCCATTATGGAGCGGGTCCATGTCACACCGCCTTGCAACGCTGGCCATCCACGGCGGCCAGTCACCGGACCCGAGTACCGGCGCGGTGATGCCGCCCATCTACGCGACCTCGACCTATGCCCAGTCCAGCCCGGGCGAGCATCAGGGTTTTGAATACTCGCGCACCCACAACCCGACCCGCTTCGCTTACGAGCGTTGTGTGGCCATGCTGGAAGGTGGTCGCCGAGGATTCGCCTTTGCCTCGGGTATGGCGGCAACCTCCACGGTCATGGAGTTGCTGGACAGCGGCAGCCACGTGGTGGCGATGGACGACATCTACGGTGGCACTTACCGGCTGTTCGAAAGCGTGCGCCGGCGTACCGCAGGGCTGGATTTCAGCTTCGTCGACCTGACCGATCCTGCGGCGTTCGAGGCGGCGATCACCCCGAAGACGAAGATGGTGTGGATCGAAACGCCCACCAACCCGATGCTCAAGATCGTGGACATCGCCGCGGTCGCGGCCATCGCCCGGCGCCATGGCCTGATCGTGGTGGTGGACAATACCTTCGCCTCGCCGATGCTGCAGCGTCCGCTGCAGCTGGGCGCGGACATCATCGTGCACTCGGCCACCAAGTACCTCAATGGCCATTCGGACATGGTCGGCGGCATGGTCGTCGTCGGCGACAACGCCGAACTGGCCGAACAGATGGCCTTCCTGCAGAACTCGGTGGGCGGCGTGCAGGGGCCGTTCGACAGCTTCCTGGCCCTGCGCGGGCTGAAGACGTTGCCGCTACGGATGAGGGCCCACTGCGCCAACGCGCTGCAGCTTGCGCAGTGGCTGGAAGCCCATCCGGCCGTCGAGAAGGTGATCTATCCGGGCCTGCAGTCGCATCCGCAGCATGAACTCGCGACCCGACAGATGGACGGCTACGGCGGCATCGTCTCCATCGTGCTCAAGGACGGCTTCGACGCGGCCCGGCGCTTGTGCGAGCGCACGCAGCTGTTCACCCTGGCCGAGTCGCTGGGCGGCGTGGAAAGTCTGGTGAACCATCCGGCAGTGATGACCCACGCTTCGATTCCGGTGGCGCGCCGCGAACAGCTGGGCATCAGCGATGCCTTGGTGCGGTTGAGCGTGGGTGTGGAGGACGTGGCGGATCTGCAATACGACCTGGCGCGCGCGTTGGGCGTTACAGCGGTTCAATGATGGCTCGAGTACCGGCCTCCTGGAGTAGTAGCGTGTCGATCATCACCGGGCCATTCCACGTGGCCATCAAACATGGTTCCCTTGTC
This sequence comes from Stenotrophomonas sp. UBA2302, assembly GCA_002345545.1. Lineage (GTDB taxonomy): Bacteria > Pseudomonadota > Gammaproteobacteria > Xanthomonadales > Xanthomonadaceae > Stenotrophomonas. The sequence continues at coordinate 56,464 of DDVW01000074.1, forward strand.
AGGGAACTGACCAAGCGCGAGATACTGGGGCGCTATCGGGGAGCAAATTTCGGACTGTTATGGGCGCTTATCGCTCCCTTTCTGATGTTGGCTGTCTATTCGCTGGCCTTTGGTGGAGTCCTCGGCAGCCGCTGGCCGACCGTGGATGGCAAACAGGGGAATTTCACCCTGATTCTCTTTATCGGACTGATTCTTCATGCATTTCTTGCCGAGTGTCTGACCCAGGCGCCACGCCTGGTTTCCGGTAACACCAGTTACGTCAAAAAAGTTGTCTTCCCGTTGGAGGTGCTGCCCTGGCCAATGGTCCTGTCGGCATTGTTCCACCTCTTCATGAACCTGATTGCCTATCTGGTTCTGGCGGTTTTTATCGGGCAGAGCGTTGGTTGGACGCTTGTGTTGTTTCCGCTGGTAGTGCTGCCGCTGGTATGGCTGGCGTTGGGCCTGGGCTGGGGACTTGCCGCGCTCGGCGTCTATTTCAGGGATATCAACCAGATCATCGGTGTCCTCTCCACGGCATTGCTGTTCACGTCCACCGCTATCGTTCCTATTTCGGTGATTCCGGAAGGAATGCGGTGGATCTATCGGATGAATCCGCTTAGTTTCATCATTGATCAGGCGCGAGATGTGGTCATCTGGGGGCGAATTCCGGATTGGCAGGGGCTGGCTGTCTACTCGATCTTGGCGTTGTTTATTTTCTATATGGGATACAGCCTGTTTCGTGCCACGCGTCGGGGGTTTGCCGATGTCCTGTGAGGTTTCCATCGACGTGGCGGGGGTGGGCAAGGTATTTCCCATCTATGAAAAACCACATCACCGTCTGTTGCAGATGCTGTCGCCGCGCTCGCGCAAGGGACGCTGGTTCCGCGAGTTCCGGGCGCTGGGCGATGTTTCGTTCCAGGTGCACCGCGGTGAGACCGTAGGCATCATCGGCCGCAACGGGTCGGGCAAGTCGACGCTGCTGCAGATCATCTGCGGCACGCTGACGGCGACCACCGGCACGGTCACCACCCGGGGCCGCATTGCCGCCCTGCTCGAGCTGGGTGCAGGCTTCAACCTGGAGTTCACCGGACGCGAGAATGTCTATCTGAATGGAACGCTGCTCGGGCTCACGCGCGAGGAAGTGCATGCCCGCTTCGATGATATCGCTGCGTTCGCGGACATCGGCGATTTCATTGACCAGCCGGTCAAGAGTTACTCCAGCGGCATGTTCATCCGCCTGGCCTTCGCCGTCGCGATCCATGTCGAGCCCGATATCCTGATCGTCGACGAGGCTTTGTCCGTAGGCGATGAGGCGTTCCAGCGCAAATGCTTCGCGCGGATCGAGCGGTTGCGTGATGAGGGCGCCACCATTGTCTTCGTATCGCATTCGGCCAGCACCGTGCTGGAACTATGCAATCACGCAATCTTGCTCGACCGCGGTGATCTTCTGGCAAAAGGGCGCCCCAAAGACGTGGTGGCGCTCTATCAAAAGATGCTATATGCCCCGCCAGACAAGGTCGCGCAGTTGCGCGCCGCTTCGCTTGCCCGCATGGCGGGCGGCTCGGTACCGGCGGAAGCAGGCATGGATCCGCTGCCGGTCGCGTTCGAGGCACAGACCGAAGCCATCGAGGAATCCGCCCACTTTGACCCGGGATTGGTGTCGCAAAGTGTGCTGCGCTACGAATCCTGCGGTGCTCGCATCGAGGATCCGCATATCCAGACCCTGGCCGGTCGTCGCGTGAATGTGCTCGAACCCGGCCAGGAGTATGTATACGTGTACTCGGCTGTGTTCGATCGAAACGCGGTGGGGGTGCGTTTTGGCATGCTCATCAAAACGGTGTCAGGCGTGGAGCTGGGTGGGGCGACCTCGTCCAGCGTGCAAGAACCCATTCCCGTGATCGAAGCGCAGGAGCGCATCGACGTGCGTTTCAAGTTCCGCGCGATGTTGGCTCCGGGGGTGTACTTCATGAATGCTGGAGTTACTGGCAGAGTCGGTGAGGAGGAGTCTTTCCTTGACCGGCTGGTGGACGTTTTCGTCTTCCGGATTCCGCCTGGCGCGGGCCGGATTACGACCGGCTTCGTCGATTTCCACGTAGTGCCGGATGTCGAGATGTCGCGGCGGTCCAACAGGTCCAATCTATGAAAAACAGGGAAGACTCCACGGCGCCATCGGCAATTGTGGTGCTCGGGATGCATCGCAGTGGTACGTCGGCCCTGGCCGGCACGTTCAGCCAGCTGGGGCTAAGCCTCGGCGACGAGTTGATGCCGGCAACCGCCGACGCCAACCCCAAGGGATATTTCGAACACGTGCGCGTGGTCCAGGCCCATGACCGGTTGTTGGCTGCGTTCGGAATGGACTGGGCCGATCCGCGTCCGCTGCCTGAAAGCTGGATGCGCCATCCGGTCACGCTGCAGGTGCGGGCGGAGCTTGAGCAGGTGATGTCGCAGTTGCTGGAGAGCGGCGGTACCGTGGTGATCAAGGACCCCCGGTCGTGCCGTTTCGTGCCGTTGTGGCGGGATTTGCTGGAAGGAATGGGTGTGCAGGCGCATTTCGCGTTCATTGCCCGCCACCCCGTGGAAGTGGCCGCTTCGCTGCGCCGCCGCGATGGCATGTCCGAATACCGTGCGGGCCTGTTGTCGCTGGCCTACCAGTTGGAGGCCGAACAGGCCTCGCGCGGCGCCAGCCGGGTGTTCATGACCTATGAGGACCTGATTGCGGATTGGCGTGGGCAGGTCGTGCGCTGTCGCCGGGTTTTCGGTGAAGAGGTGCTGCCGGAACCTGCCGGCAACACCGATGTGGATGGGTTTCTCGATGCGCAGCTGCGCAACCATCGCGCGGCGGAGGACTATGCGCTGGACCCCGATGTCGTTGATGCCTACCGGTGTTTCCGCGAGGCGGCAAGGCAGGACAATGCGGATCTGCCGGCGATGATGGATGTGATCCGCAACCGTTTCGAGGCGGTGCGCAGGGGCTATGCGGCTGCAGTGGAAGCAACGCTTTCCGCGCTTGCGGTGGACCATGGCCGGCATGTTCCTGCATGGAGCCGGGGGTTGGAGCTGGCCAGTGCATGGGGCGCACCTTTGCTCGATGCGCCACCGGTTGTTGCGCCAAGGTTGTATGTGCGTACCGCTGATGGGGGCTATTCGGAGGAGTGCGCGGTCGACGGGGTGGCCGGCATGAGGCCGGACGGGGTTTGCGTGGTGACGTTCGAAGTCGCCGCAGGCCTGCCGCTGGAGCGCGTGCGCTTTGACCCGGATGGCCGCGCCGGCGTTTATGAACTGCTGGCGGTAGCGTTGGATGGCGGGGATGTCGGTGCGCTGGCCGAGCGGGTAACCGTGATGCATGAACATCGCCTGGCGGCATCCGGGGCCGGCATGGTTGCTTGGGGGGCGCAGGGGGAAGACCCCTGGATCGAGCTGGATCTGTCTGCCTGGCACAGCGCTGTTTCCAGCGGTGAGCGCGCGCACCGCATGGAATTCAGGTTCCGGCGGGTTACCGCGTTCTCGTTGGCAGAGACCGGCAATGCCGCGCGCCATGCGCAGCAGGCGGCGGTGCTGGAGTCGCTGCAGCAGACGGTTGAAGGTGTGGGCGGCGACCTTGCCCGGGCAATGGCGTCGAACAACAGCCAGCTACAGCAGGCCCATGATGCGCAAAGTAACCGCATGCAACAGGCCCAAGCCACGCATGACGCGCGTCTGGACATGCTTGCCGCGCAGCTTGGTGCATTGTCCGAGGCGGTGATGGAGTTGAAGCATCGTTCCGACCGGCCGCTTCTCTACCGTTTGAACAGGAAGCGTCAGGCGCGCAAGTTGCGTGGTGGCTGGCGCTCGGCCGGGTGGGAAGTGGTGCCCGAACCATTGGCCAATGTGTCGATGTCGGCCGCAGGGCAGTGGTGCGGCAGCCAGCGGGATCCGCAGTTTTCCCTGTGGATGAAGGGAGTGCCGGTGGAAGCACGGGGGAGCGCCGGTCTACCGCCGGGCTGGTACGTGCTGGTGATCGACAGCCGGGTCCATGAGGGGCGGTTGGAGAACCCGTGCCTGTATCCCGACTATGGCTATGGCGTGCCTGACTCCAACCGGATCGGCCTGCTTCCCTACGACGCGGCTGGCCGCAGTGAAACGTTGTTGTACCTGGCGGCGGGCTTGCGTGCCCTGCGGCTTGACCCCAGCGACGAAAACGCTTGTTTCGACATCCGCGTGCATTTGCGCCCGGTAGCGCGCCCGACGGCATGGCTGCACATGCTGCGCCGCGTTTGCCGGGCACGGGGCGGTGGGATGGCGGCGGCCTTCCCGATGGCGGGGACGCTGTTGGCAACCGGCATCAAGGCGGGGCCGGCTGCCATGCTCAGGCGGGGGCTGGCGGACTACCAGGCTCTGCAGCCAGCTCCGTCGGGGGATTACGCCCGGTGGATCGGCAGGAACGAACCGATGTTGACGACGCAGGAGGTTGAGAGCCGCCTTGCCGTCTTGCCGCGCCGGCCATTGTTGTCGGTGGTGATGCCGGTCTATCAGGCGCCGGAGCGCTGGTTGCGGCGTGCACTGGACAGCGTGATCGAGCAGCACTACCCGGACTGGGAACTGTGCATTTCCGACGATGCCTCGCCTTCGCCGCACGTGCGCGAAGTGCTGGAGGAGTACCGGCAGCGCGATGAACGCATCAAGATCGTTTATCGCCAACAGAACGGACACATCTCCGAGTCGTCCAATTCGGCATTGGAGGTGGCCAGCGGCGAGTACATGGTGCTGCTCGACCACGACGATGAGCTGCATCCAGAGGCGTTGTTGCTGGTGGCCGAGGCCATCTGCAATACGCCGGATGCGAAGCTGATCTACAGCGATGAGGACAAGATCGACGAGGTGGGGCAGCGTTTTGACCCGTATTTCAAGCCGGACTGGAACTACGACCTGTTCCTGGGCCAGAACTGCATTTCGCACCTTGGCGTCTATTCGCTGCCGCTGGTGCGCGAGCTCGGCGGTTTCCGCAAGGGGTTGGAAGGCTCGCAGGACTGGGATCTGGCATTGCGCTGCATCGAGCGCATCACGCCGGAGCAGATCGTGCACATCCCGCGTGTTCTGTACCACTGGCGTGCAATTCAGGGTTCAACCGCATTGGCGGCAGGTGAGAAGAACTATGCGGTGGTGGCCGGCAGGCGTGCGGTGGAAGAGCACCTGCAACGCACCGGGCAGGGCGGCGAGGTGAGCATTCTTCCGGCCAGCATGATGCGGGTTAAGCGGTCCGTGCCGGTGCCTGCGCCGAAGGTGAGCCTGGTCATTCCCACCCGCGACCGGGTGGACCTGCTGCGCCTGTGCGTGGACAGCATCCTCGAACGCAGTACCTACCCGGACTACGAGATTCTGGTGGTGGACAACGGCTCGGTCGAGTCGACGACGCTGGAGTATTTCGCGCAGCTGTCCGCGCTTGCGAACGTGCGGGTCCTGCCGTATCCGGGTGAGTTCAATTATTCGGCCATCAACAATTTCGCCGTGGCCCAGGCCCGGGGCGAGATCATTGGCTTGGTCAACAACGACATCGAGGTGATCTCCGCCGACTGGATGGAAGAGATGGTCGCCCATGCGATGCGCCCGGACGTGGGCGCGGTGGGCGCGATGCTCTATTACCCGGACGACACCATCCAGCATGCCGGCGTGCTGGTGGGCCTGTGCGGTGTGGCAGGCCACGTCGGCAGCCGTCATCCGCGCGGCAGCCAAGGCTATTTTGGGCGCATGCTGCTGACTCAGGAGCTGTCGGCGGTGACCGCAGCCTGCCTGCTGGTGCGCAAGTCGGTCTATGACGAAGTGGGCGGGCTGGACGAGCGCCTGCGTGTCGCCTTCAACGACGTCGACCTGTGCCTGCGTATCCGTGAAAAGGGATACCGCAACGTGTGGACGCCGTTCGCCGAGCTGTACCACCACGAATCGGCATCGCGTGGGTTGGAAGACAACCCGGTGAAGCAGGCCAGGTTCATGTCGGAGGTGGAGTTCATGCAGAAGCGCTGGAGCAAGGCGTTGCAGCATGACCCGGCCTATAGCCCGAACCTCTCCTTGACCCAGCCTTTCGCATTGGAGTCTTGAGGTATGCGCGAAGTGGAACCAGAAATTGCGGTTGTCATTCCGAGCTACCGGGTATCCCGGCATATTCTCGGTGTCATCGCGTCGGCTGGGCCGATGGTTCGCCAGATCATCGTGGTTGATGATGCATGCCCTGATGGCTCAGGGGCTTTGGTGAAGGAGCAATGCCGGGATGAGCGCGTAGTGGTGCTCACGCATGAGGTGAACCAAGGCGTTGGTGGCGCGGTATTGACCGGCTATCGGCATGCGATCGAATCGGGCGCGGACATCATCGTCAAGGTTGATGGCGACGGCCAGATGGACTTGAACCTGCTGCCGCGCTTCGTGGCACCTATTGCCTATGGGTTGGCCGATTACACCAAGGGCAACCGTTTCTACGATTTGAGCGAGATTGGGCAGATGCCGTTGCTGCGACTGGTGGGCAATGCGGGGCTTTCCTTCATGGCCAAGTTTTCCAGCGGCTATTGGGACGTATTCGACCCGACCAACGGCTACACCGCCATTTCTGCACGGGTGGCTAGGTTGCTGCCGGTGGACAAGATCAGCAAGCGTTATTTCTTCGAGACGGACATGATGTTCCGGCTGGGTACGTTCCGGGCCGTGATCGTCGACGTGCCGATGGATGCGAAATATGCCGATGAGGTCAGCAATCTCAAGATCAGCCAGGTGCTGGGTGAGTTCCTGGTCAAGCATGTGCGCAACTTCGGCAAGCGGGTTTTCTACAACTATTTCTTGCGCGACCTGTCGATTGCTTCGTTGGAGTTGATTGCGGGTTTGGCTTTGCTTGCCTTTGGTGCGGGGTTCGGTGCCATTGCGTGGAGCAAGGCGATCACGAGTGGTGTCCCGGCCACCGCCGGGACGGTGATGTTGGCGGCAATGCCGGTGTTGGTGGGCCTGCAATTCCTGCTGGCGTTTTTTTCCTATGACATTGCTTCGGTACCTAAACTGCCGTTGTCGGCGCGACTGGTTGACCGCCTGGATGCAGACAGGGCAGCGGAAGAACAATGATGCGTGCGGGGTTGCGGCCACTGCTGCCTGCTGATGGGGAATGGGTGCGCATTGCTTTGTTTTTGGCAGTGGGAGGCGCGCAGTTCGTGTTCGATGCAGGGCTTTTCATCCTGCTGACGTATTGGGGGATGGTGCCGTTCTGGACCAACCTGCTGACGCGGTTCTCGGCGGCGATGCTGGGCTTCTTGTTGAATGGGAAATTGACATTCCGCCAGTCCCGGCTGGGGCGGGAACAGTTGTTCCGCTATGCGTTGCTCTGGGTCTTCTTGACGTTGTTAAGCACCGGGGCGGTTGTGGCGATTGGGCAGGTGGCTGGCGTCCGAGCGGCCTGGGGAATGAAGGTCTTGGTTGAAATCCTTTTGGCTGTGCTCAGCTTCATGTTGATGCGGCGCTGGGTTTTCGTCGGGCACAAGCAAGCGTGATGGCAGTGGCCGCAAAAGCACGGCGGCGCCGCCGGTCAGGGCGTGGATAGTTCGAGCAGGTAGGCGTCGCCGGCCTGGAAGACGATCCGCTCCGAGGTGATCAGCGACTCCATGCCGCTGATGCATGCTTGGGTACGGTTCTCCGGCAGGAATACGTAGCCGATGCGGTGCCGGGCGAGCCAGTCCCGATTGAGCTGCCGGCAGACGTTGTCCTGATAGCTGCTGCTGGAGAAGTCCTTGTCGCCCTGGTAGTAGAAAAAGGCCGGCTCCAGACCGTCGACAAATGGCAGCGCCCGTGCGCCGCCGACCGGGAACACCCAGTCCTCATTGGCCGTATGCAGGCTGAGGTTGGGTAGCAGGACCTTCTTGGCGGACAGGCCGCCGTGCATTTCGTCGCGCATGTTTTCCAGCACCGCCAGGTCGTTCGCCGATGCGCAGCCAAGCGAGCCGCAATACGCATGACGTGGCGTGCGCATGAACTCCTGTTGCGAGCGAGTGCCAAAGGCAATGGCGAAACAGGCGATGCCGGCGATGGCGAGCGCCCGCGCTGCCAGGCCGCGGGCCGTCGCTACCGCCGTCGCCGAGCAGGCCAGAAGTGCGAGCAGGATGAACTCATGCTGGGCGATGCTGAAGCCAAAATAGCCGTGCAGCAAGTAGCCCCTTGGGTCATTGCGCAGCGCGAAGAATAGCCCGGCGCATGCGGCCGTCGCGATCAGCAAAGCTACGCTCGCAAGCAGTGCGTCGCGCGACAGGCGCGGCCGGGCGACGAGCAGGAATACGATGCCGATCGGCAGCAGCAGGAGCAGGAAGGTGGGGGCGGCATGCCATGGCATGAGCCAGAACAGCGGCTTGCCCAGCTCGGCCGCATGCCGGGTATAGGCGGTTGGCCATTGCGCGAGCAGCTCCGCCAGTGAAAGCTTCGTGTAATGGGCGGTGACTGTGATCTTGGGGTTCGATCCTGCGCCGTGCAAAAGCCCTTGGTAATAAGGATCGAGCAGCAGCAGTAGCAGCGTCAGGGGCAGGGCCAGCACGGCCGGGTGCAAGCGTCGCTCGCGCAGGCTGGCATTCAGCCACAATGCACCCAGGACGATGCCGGGCATGACCGGGCCGATCGGGTTGAGGCTGGCCAAGGTCAGCAGCAGCAGCGTGCCCGGCACTACCAGGGCCCAGCCGGCGCGCACTACCCCCGGCGCCGATGCCATCCACAATGCCGGTATGGCGGCGGCGAACACGAAGCAGATCTGCCGTCCGGTACCTTCCATGTGTGCGTACTGGCTGAACAGTGGGAACAGGAAGGCGGCGGTCGTCAGCGCCAGCGCGGTCAGCAATGCCGCGGGCATTGCCCGTGGATGCGGGTGCTGGAGTGCCACCGTTTCAGCCAGCAACATCGCGCCTGTAAGGCATGCGATCAGTGGCAACGCGGTGATGGTGTTGCGCGGATCCAGGCCCGAAAGCCAACTCCAACTGGCGCCAAGGAAGGCGCTTCCGCCCGGATAGTCGAACACCAGGTCTCCCGACCAAGGCAGGAATCCGAGCGAGAGGATCCGCTGGCTCAGGAAGGCGTGGGTGTCCGGGTCACTGGAGAGCATCACGACCCGTGGCAGCTCGCGATCGGCTACCACCAGACAGATCGCCGCGAGCATACCCAGTTGAACTGAAAGTCCGGGGATGCCGGTCGCTGTATCCAGGCGTTGCCGCCGATGCCAGAGCCAGTAGGCGGCGGCGACGGCGAGTATTCCCATTTCGATAGGGCCCACTCCGGGGGTGCCCAGGGCGGACAACATGGAGCGAAGGTAGAGGTAGGCCACGAGTCCGCATTGGCCCATCGCCAGCGACAGGAAAAGACGTGCCGAGCCCGGCAGACGCGGTGGCAGGCGAAGGACATCCAGTAAAGCGGCTCCGATGACGGAGAGCAGCAGCGCGGCGGTAAACAGTTGTGCGCCATAGCGCCCGCCACGCAGTGGGTCGTGCAGCAGCCCTTCGGCGGGCAGGCCCAACGCGGCCATGACCACGATACCCGTCGTGGCCGTGGCCGGGATCATCCACAGCGGAGAAGGAAGCCGGGCTGCCGCCTGTCCCAGTTGGAGGACCACCTGCTTGCCACGCATCACCATGACGACGGTGACGAGCAGTAATCCCAGGATTGCCATCGCGTTGCCGGTACGCCGGGCCGTGCGTGGCCCGGCAAGGACATCAGCGGGTACCGGGACCTCGAACCACGGGTCTTGCCCGTTGGCGATCAGATTCCCGCGCAGATCCCAGTGCAGGTCGTTGCGCAATATGAGCGCCGCCCGCAGCGGATCGCCTTCCAAGCGCGAACTGCGGGAAAAACTGGTGAAGGTGATATGCCCGAGTTCGATCGTTCCCGTTGCATTGCCCGGATCGACGCGGACCACCTTAGGTAGTCGGGGCGACTGCAGTGTCAGCCGGTAAACTTTCAGCTTGCCGGCGTTTAACGGGACCTGGAGGGAGTTGCTCTCGCTATAGCCGCCGTTAAAGGGAAAGACCTGCAAATAGGTGCCGCCGGGTGCCGTAGCGCTGATCTCTATGCTCAGGCTTTGTGGACGCGTAGCGATCCAACTGCCGACAAGTGTCAGAAAGAGTCCCAAAAACAAAAGGAGTACCGCAGAGGTGCTCCTTTTGTCGGGGGAAAGCGGGTGTGCCGGAGAAATAGCGCGCTGCATGCGCCAATTCTATGTCAGAGAGCCGCTTCCAGCTCCGGCAGGATGGTGAACAGGTCACCGACCAGCCCGATATCGGCCACTTCGAAGATCGGCGAGTCGCCGTCCTTGTTGATGGCGACGATGGTGCCGGCATCCTTGATGCCGGTCAGGTGCTGGATGGCGCCGGAGATGCCCACGGCGATGTACAGGTCCGGGGCGATGATCTTGCCGGTCTGGCCGACCTGCATGTCGCTGGGTACGTAGCCGGCGTCCACGGCGGCGCGCGAGGCACCGACGGCGGCACCGAGCTTGTCGGCCAGCTGGTAGATCACCTTGAAGTTCTCTTCCGAGCCGACACCACGGCCGCCGGAGACCACTCGCTTGGCGCTCTGCAGGTCCGGGCGGTCGCTCTTGCCGGCGGCCAGGCCGACGAAGCGGGTGTGCGAGGGCAGGGTGGCATCAACGCTGATCGCCTCGACCGGCGCGCTGTTGCCCTTGGCCGCTTCCGGCCAGGAGGCGGCGCGGACGGTGGCCACGACCACCTGGTCGGCCGGCACCTCGACGGTGATGATGGCGTTGCCGGCGTAGATCGGGCGCTTGAAGGTGTGCGGGCCTTCGACGCTCATCAGGTCCGAGACCTGGTTGACGCCGAGCAGGGCGGCCACGGCCGGCATCAGATCCTTGCCGGTGGTGGTCGAGGGGCCGAACACATGGCTGTAACCAGTGGCAGCCTTGGCGATCTGAGGGGCCTGCACCTGCGCCAGCGCGTGCTCATTGGCCGGGTTGGCGAGGGTCAGCACCTTGCTGATGCCGGCGATCTGCGCAGCTTCAGCGGCGACGGCGGCCGGGTCGGCGGCCAGCACCAGCACATCGATTTCACCACCGATGGCAGCGGCGGCCGACACAGTTTTGGCAACGGCGCTGTTGAGCTTGCCGTCCAGGTGTTCGGCGATGACAAGAATCTTGGCCATTACAGCAACCCCTTCTGCTTGAGTGCGGCCACCAGCTCGGCGGCATCCTTCACCATCACGCCCTTGCTGCGCTTGGCAGGTGCGGCGTAGTGGGTGGTCTTGAACGTGTCGGCGGCTTCAACGCCGAGGTCGGCCAGCTGCAGGGTCTCCAGCGGCTTGGCCTTGGCCTTCATGATGTCCGGCAGCTTGATAAAGCGCGGCTCGTTCAGGCGCAGATCGGTGGTGATGACGGCCGGCAGATCGACTTCCAGCGTTTCCAGGCCGGCGTCGACTTCCCGGGTCACGGTGGCTTTGCCGTCGGCAATTTCCACCTTGGAGGCGAAGGTGGCCTGCGGACGGCCCCAGATCGTGGCCAGCATCTGGCCGGTCTGGTTGGCGTCGTCGTCGATGGCCTGCTTGCCGAGGATCACCAGGTCCGGCTGTTCCTTCTCCACCAGCTTGAGCAGGGTGCGGGCGGCGGTCAGCGGCTGGATGGCCTGGTCGGTGACCACATGGATGGCACGGTTGGCACCCATGGCCAGGCCGTTGCGCAGGTGCGCCTGGGCGTCGGCCGGGGCGATGGTGGCGACCACGACTTCGGTGGCGATGCCCTTGTCACGCAGGCGCAGGGCTTCTTCCAGGGCGATTTCATCGAACGGGTTCGGCGAGAGCTTGACGCCATCGGTGACCACGCCGGAGCCATCCGGCTTGACTTGAATGCGGACGTTGTAGTCCACCACGCGCTTGTACGCGACGAGGATTTTCATGTGCTGCGGGGTCCTTCGGTTGCTGATGGGGGGCCGGCGCGGCCGGGGATGGATTTTCCCGATTCTAGCCGGGATACAGGTTCCATGCGAATGCGTATGGTGGTGCTGGTTGGATTTAAATGTCCGGACAAATTGTCACCACTGCCCGCACGTTGTCAATCGTCCATCTTCCACCTGACCATGCGTTATATCCTTGTACGCATCATTGCTGCGTTGGCAGCTGCGATTTCAGGAGAATAATCACGTGACCACATGGCTTGTGACCGGCGGGGCCGGTTTCATCGGCGGAAATTTCGTGCTGGAAGCGGTGGCCAAAGGCATTCGGATCGTCAATCTGGATGCGTTGACGTATGCGGGCAATCTGCAGACGCTGGCTACGCTCAAAGACAACCCGGCGCATATCTTCGTACAAGGGGATATCGGTGACCGTGTGCTGGTCAGCGGGCTGTTGGCGGAGTACCAACCTGATGCGGTGCTGAACTTTGCGGCTGAAAGCCATGTTGACCGCTCGATCGACGGGCCGGGTGCCTTCGTCCAGACCAATGTCGTCGGCACCCTGGGCCTGCTGGAAGCGGTGCGTGACTACTGGAAGACGCTGCCGGCAGACAGGGCGGCGGCTTTCCGCTTCCTGCATGTGTCTACCGACGAGGTCTACGGCACCTTGGGTGACACCGGCTATTTCACCGAAACCACGCCCTATGCACCGAACTCCCCGTACTCGGCCTCGAAGGCGGCGTCGGACCATCTGGTGCGCGCGTTCCATCACACCTACGGGTTGCCGGTGCTGACCACCAATTGCTCCAACAACTACGGTCCGTACCACTTCCCGGAAAAGCTCATCCCGCTGGTGATCGCCAAGGCGCTGGCCGGCGAGCCACTGCCGGTGTACGGCGATGGCAAGCAGGTGCGCGACTGGCTGTTCGTCACCGACCACTGCGCGGCGATCCGCACGGTGCTGGCCAAGGGCCGGGTGGGCGAAACCTACAACGTCGGCGGCAATTCGGAAAAGCAGAACATCGAAGTGGTCCAGGCGATCTGCGCGCTGCTGGATGAGCGCCGCCCGCGTGCGGATGGGCAGCCGCGCAGCAGCCAGATCACCTATGTCGCCGATCGTCCGGGCCATGACCGCCGCTATGCGATCGATGCGTCCAAGCTGAAGAACGAACTGGGCTGGGAGCCGGCCTACACCTTCGAGCAGGGCATCGCCTTCACCGTTGACTGGTATCTGGACAATCAGGACTGGGTCAACGGCGTGCTGGACGGCAGCTACCGTCTGCAGCGTATCGGTACCGACGCCTGAGGAGGGCGGACATGACACAACGCAAGGGCATCATCCTCGCTGGCGGCTCCGGCACCCGCCTGTATCCGATCACCAAGGGCGTCAGCAAGCAGCTACTGCCGGTATACGACAAGCCGATGATCTACTACCCGCTCAGTGTGCTGATGCTGGCGGGTATCCGTGAAGTGTTGATCATCAACACACCGCATGAGCAGGTGTTGTTCCAGCAGCTGCTGGGCGATGGTTCGCAGTGGGGCATGGATATCCAGTACGCGGTGCAGCCCAGTCCCGATGGGTTGGCGCAGGCTTACCTGATCGGCCGCGATTTCGTGGCCGGCAAACCGAGCTGTCTGGTGCTGGGTGACAACATTTTCCATGGTCACGGCCTGCGCGAGGTGCTCAAGCGCGCCGATGAGCGCGGCACTGGTGCCACCGTGTTCGGCTACTGGGTCAATGATCCGGAACGCTATGGCGTGGCCGAATTCGACGAAGATGGCAAGGTGATCGGGCTGATGGAGAAGCCGGAAAATCCACGATCGAACTATGCGGTGACTGGCCTGTATTTCTACGATGGCAACGCCAGCGACTATGCCGCCGAGCTGAAGCCTTCACCGCGTGGCGAACTGGAGATCACCGATCTCAACCAGCGCTATCTCGACGAAGGCAATTTGCACTTGCAGCCGCTTGGCCGTGGCTATGCTTGGCTCGACACCGGCACCCACCAGTCGCTGCTGGAGGCGTCCAATTTCATCGAGACCATCCAGACCCGTCAGGGTCTGCAGGTCTGCTGCCCGGAGGAGATCGCCTTCGGCAAGGGCTGGATCAACGCCGAGCAGCTGCAGGCGCTGGCGGCTCCGTTGATCAAGAATGGCTACGGCCAGTACCTGCAGAAACTCGCGTTGCGTGGAGTGGTTCCGTGAAAGTGATTGAAACGAAGTTGCCGGGTTGCGTGGTCATTGAGCCGGCGGTGTTCGGTGACGAGCGTGGTTTCTTTTTCGAGACCTGGAATGCGGAGCGTTTCAAGGCGATCGGTTTGCCGGACAGGTTCGTACAGAGCAACGTGTCCGCCTCCAGTAAAGGTGTCCTGCGCGGCCTGCATTACCAGTGGCCACGGCCGCAGGGCAAGCTGGTCAGCGTGCTGGAAGGCGAGGTGTACGACGTGGCGGTGGATATCCGTCGTGGCTCGCCGACCTTCGGCCAGTGGGAAGCGGTGCTGCTGAGTGCGGAGAACAAACGCCAGTTCTGGATACCAGAGGGGTTTGCGCACGGGTTTGCGGTGCTGTCCGAGCGGGCGGTGTTCAGCTACCTGTGTACCGAGGTCTACCTGAAGGATTTCGATGCCAGCGTGCGCTGGAATGACGCCGATATCGCGGTGGATTGGCCGATCAGCGCGCCGACCCTGTCGGCCAAGGACGAAAACGCGCCGTTCCTGAAGGACATCGCCGAAGACCGCTTGCCGGTCTACACCCCATGACCGTGCTGGTATTCGGTGGCAATGGCCAGGTCGGTCAGGAGTTGCTGCGTGCGCTGCCACCGCTGGGCGAGATCGTAGCGACCACGCGCAGTGGCCGCCTGCCCGATGGCAGCACCTGTGAAGTGGCTGACTTCGGCCGTCCGGAAAGTCTGGCGCTGCTGCTGGACCGGTTGCAGCCGGCGATCGTGGTCAACGCGGCGGCCTACACCGCGGTGGATCGCGCTGAACAGGACGTTGAGGCGGCCTTCGCCGTCAACGCACAGGCGCCGGATGTGATCGCGCGCTGGTGCGCGGCGCACGGGGTGCCGATGGTGCATTACTCCACCGATTACGTGTTCAACGGTGAAGGAGTGGTGCCGTATCGCGAGGAAGACGCCACCGCGCCGCTGGGTGTGTATGGCACCAGCAAGCGCGATGGCGAAGAGGCCGTGCGTGCCGCCGGTGGCCGTCATCTGATCTTCCGCACCGCATGGGTGTATGCCTCGCATGGGGCCAACTTCTTGCGCACGATGTTGCGGGTGGGGGCGGAGCGTGACGAATTGCGTGTGGTCGCCGATCAGATCGGCACACCAACACCGGCGGCGTTGATCGCCGATGTCACCGCGCAGGCATTGCAGCATCCCGGGCAGTTGTCCGGCACCTGGCACCTGACGGCATCGGGGCAGACCAGCTGGCATGGTTTCGCCGAGGCGATCTTTGTCGAGGCGGTGGCTGCCGGCGTACTGGCGAAGGCGCCGACCGTGCAGGCGATCACCAGCGCGGAGTATCCGACGCCGGCCAAGCGCCCGGCCTGGTCGGTGCTGGACAACCGCAAGCTGCAGCGGGATTTCGGCATCGTGCTGCCCACGTGGCAAGAAGGCCTGCATCGGGTAATGGGCGAAATCGCCTCGGCATGATTCGTGGTTTCGGACATGCTGACGCGTAGCCACAGCAGTGTCGCCAACAAGAAAACCCCGGGTTTCCCCGGGGTTTTTTGATTGGCTGCAGTTGGCGACTCAGCTGCGCCCGTAGGTGTCCTCGAAGCGCACGATGTCGTCTTCGCCCAGATAACTGCCCGACTGCACTTCGATCAGCTCCAACGGCAGTTTGCCAGGGTTGCGCAGGCGGTGGGTGACGCCCAGCGGGATATAGGTGCTCTGGTTTTCGGTGAGCAGCAGCACTTCCTCGCCACGGGTGACCTCGGCGGTGCCGCTGACCACGATCCAGTGCTCTGCACGGTGGTGGTGCATCTGCAGGCTCAGCGTGCCGCCGGGTTTGACGGTGATACGCTTGACCTGGAAACGCTCGCCATGATCGATGGAGTCGTAGGCTCCCCACGGACGGTAGACCTTGCGGTGCCAGGTGGCTTCGCTGCGGCCGTCGGCCTTGAGCCGGGCGACCACGTCCTTCACTTCCTGCATGCGCTCGGACTTGCCGACCAACACCGCGTCGTCGGTTTCGACCACGATGACATCGTCCAGCCCGACCATGGCGACCAGACGCTCGCCGTAGGCGAAGGTGTTGTGGCAATCGATGGCGATGACATCGCCATGATGCGCGTTGCCGTCATCATCCTGTTCGGAGACATCACGCAGCGCGGTCCACGAGCCGACATCGCTCCAGCCGGCGTCCAGCGGCACCACGGCGGCATCGGCGGTCTTTTCCATCACCGCGTAATCGATCGAGTCCGACGGGCTGGCGCTGAAGGCCTCGCTGTCCAAACGGATGAAATCCGTGTCGCGGCGGGCGTTTTCCCATGCGTTCTGGCAGGCGGCAAGGATCTGCGGCTGCAGGCGTTGCAGCTCATGCAGATAGCGCGAGGCGCGGAACAGGAACATGCCGCTGTTCCAGTAATACTCGCCGGAGGCGACGTAGGCCTGCGCTGTTTCCAGATCGGGCTTCTCGACGAAGCGCTCGATCGCGCGTGGGCCGTCGCCGGCCACCGCCTTGATATAGCCGTAACCGGTTTCCGGTGCGGTCGGCTGGATGCCGAAGGTCACCAGCTTGCCGGCATCGGCGATGGCGGCGGCCTGGGCGATGGCCTGGTGGAAGCGGCCGATGTCGTTGATCAGGTGGTCCGAGGGCAGTACCAGCAGCAACGGGTCCTCGCCATTGCGGCGGGCCTCCAGCGCCGCCGCACCGATCGCCGGGGCGGTATTGCGGCCGACGGGTTCGAGCAGGATCGCGGTCGGATCGGTGCCGGCCTGCTGCAGCTGCTCGGCGGCGACGAAGCGGTGCGACTCGTTGGCCACCACGATCGGCGCCTGCGCGGCCACGTCGGCCACGCGCAGCCAGGTGGCCTGCAGCATGGTGTTCTTGCCGACCAGCGGCAGGAACTGCTTCGGATACGCTTCGCGCGACAGTGGCCACAGGCGGGTACCGGAACCACCGGAAAGGATGACGGGCAGGATCGGGCTCATGGCGGTTCTCAGGCGGTGATCAGGTTGGAAATTTCACGGGTGCGCTGTGCCAGCAGTGCTGCATCGCCACGCGTTTCGACATTCAGGCGCAGCAGCGGCTCGGTGTTGGAACTGCGCAGGTTGAAACGCCAGCTGCCGAAGTCGGCACTGACGCCGTCGGTGTGGTCCAGAACCGGCAACTGGTCGGCGAAGTGCTGCATCACCCGGGCCACCGCCGCCTTGGCATCGCTGACCTTGAAGTTGATCTCGCCGCTGCACGGGAATTTCTGCATGCGTTCTTCCACCAGTTCGGCCAGCGACAGGCCGCTGCTGGATACCAGCGCGGCGATCAGCAGCCACGGGATCATGCCCGAGTCGGCGTAGGCGAACTCGCGGAAGTAGTGATGGGCGCTCATCTCGCCGCCATACACCGCATTCTCGGCGCGCATCTTCTCCTTGATGAAGGCGTGGCCGCTCTTGCACAGCACCGGCACGCCGCCAGCGGCTTCGACCATTTCCACCGTGTTCCAGGTCAGGCGCGGGTCGTGGATGATCTTGCCGCCCGGGTTGCGGGCAAGGATGGCCTGGGCGAGCAAGCCGACCAGGTAATAGCCCTCGATGAAGCGGCCGTTGTGGTCGAAGAAGAAGCAGCGGTCGAAGTCGCCATCCCAGGCGATGCCGAAATCGGCACCGTGTTCGCGCACCGCCTGTGCGGTGAGCTCGCGGTTCTCCGGCAGCAGCGGATTGGGGATGCCGTTGGGGAAGTTGCCATCGGGCTCGTGGCAGATGCGCACGAACTCCAGCGGCAGGTGCGGCGCCAGCAGATCGATCACGGCGCCGGCGCCACCGTTGCCGGCATTGACCACCAGCTTCAGCGGTTTGAGCGCGGCGGCGTCCACATAGCCGAGCAGGTGCCGGATATAAGCGCTCTTGTCATGTTCGGCGCGCTGGCCGGCGGTGGGTAGCTGCGGCGTCGAAGTGTCGGCGGCGACCGCGTCGGAAATGGCGAACAGGCCGGTGTCGGAGCTGATCGGCCGCGCCTGCTCACGCACCAGCTTCATGCCGTTGTAATCCATCGGGTTGTGGCTGGCGGTGACCATCACCCCGCCGGCCGCGCCAAGGTGATCGGTCTGGAAGTAGACCTCTTCGGTCCCGCACAGGCCGATGTCGATCACCTCGCGGCCCTCGGCCCGCAATCCCGTCGCCAGTGCCTCCTGCAGGCCCGGGCTGGTCAGGCGCACGTCATGCCCCAGCACCACCGGGCCGTCACCCAGCTGGGCCGCCAGCGCCTTGCCGACTTTCCGGGCGATGTCTTCATTGAGTTCTTCCGGTACACGGCCGCGGATGTCGTAGGCCTTGAAGGCGGGGAGAGGCATTGCATGCATCCTGCTGGAATAAAGGCGCCTAGTTTAGTCGCCCTCTGCGGAACTGGCTGTCTGCGGGCTGGACGAAGGTCCAAGGCGGGCGGTACGGGAACGTCGTTAGAATGCGCGCATCCTTGGTTACTGTGGGCGTGATGCGATGAGCGATCTCTCTACCCCGACCGGCAAGCGCGGCAAGCTGTACGCCTCCGCTGCCGAGGCGCTGGCCGGCATCGTTGCCGACGGCCAGACCCTGGCGGTCGGCGGTTTCGGCCTGTGTGGCATCCCCGAGGCGCTGATCGCCGCGCTGCGCGACAGCGGGGTCAAGGGCCTGACCGCGATTTCCAACAATGCCGGCGTCGATGGTTTCGGCCTCGGCCAGCTGCTGGAAACCCGGCAGATCCGCAAGATGATTTCGTCCTATGTGGGCGAGAACAAGGAGTTCGAGCGGCAGTACTTGGCCGGCGAACTTGAGCTGGAATTCAATCCGCAGGGCACCCTGGCCGAGCGTCTGCGCGCTGGTGGTGCGGGCATCCCGGCCTTCTTCACCGCCACCGGCTACGGCACCGTGGTGGCCGAAGGCAAGGAAACCCGGCAGATCGACGGCAAGCACTACGTGCTGGAAACCGCGCTCAAGGCCGACGTGTCGCTGGTCAAGGCGTGGAAGGCCGATGCAGCCGGCAACCTGGTGTTCCGCAAGACCGCGCGCAACTTCAACCCGGCCTGCGCGATGGCCGGCAAGGTCTGCGTGGTGGAAGTGGAGGAGATCGTGCCGGTGGGCGCGATCGATCCGGATCAGGTGCACCTGCCGGGTATCTACGTCGATCGCATCGTGTTGAACGCAACGCCGGAGAAGCGCATCGAACAGCGCACCGTGCGTACCGAAGGAGGCAAGTGAGATGGCCTGGACCCGTGACGAAATGGCGCAGCACGCCGCGCGCGAGCTGACCGATGGCGCCTATGTGAACCTGGGCATCGGTCTGCCGACGCTGGTGGCTAACCACATCCCGGAAGGTGTGGATGTCTGGTTGCAGTCCGAGAACGGTCTGCTTGGCATCGGCCCGTTCCCGACCGAAGCCGAACTGGACGCGGACCTGATCAACGCCGGCAAGCAGACCGTCACCGCACGAGCCGGTGCCAGCTACTTCGGCAGCCATGATTCGTTCGCGATGATCCGCGGCGGCCACATCAACCTGGCCATCCTTGGCGCGATGCAGGTCACCGACAAGGGCGACCTGGCCAACTGGATGGTGCCGGGCAAGATGGTCAAGGGCATGGGCGGCGCGATGGACCTGGTGGCCGGCGTGCAGCGCGTGGTGGTGTTGATGGAGCACACCGCCAAGAACGGCGAGCACAAGATCCTGCCGCAATGCACCCTGCCGCTGACCGGCGTGGGCGTGGTGAGCCGCATCATCACCGACCTGGCGGTATTCGACATCACCGCCGACGGCCTGGTGCTGGTCGAAGCCGCATCGGGTGTCAGTGATGAGGAGCTGAAGGAAAAGACCGGCGTGCCGTTCCGGCGCACCTGATGACGGTTGCGGGGCCGTATTACGGCCCCTTGCCTGTATCAGCTGCGTTTGGCGTAGGCATACGGCGTGTCATCGTTGTGCGCCAGGCCCAGCAAGGTGGCAGCGTCTTTCTGGACGAAACCGGCATGGCGGGCAACCAGTGTGAATGTCCGCTCGATCGCATGTGCCAAGGTGCCATCCACCTGTCCGGCTTCCGTTTCAAACAGGGAGGGCTGAAGGTGTGCATCAAGCATCGGCCGCAGTGCGGCCAGGCGTAGCCAGAACATGCTGCCCGCGATGAAGCAATCCTTGCTTGTATCCGCTTGCGGAAGCCCGAAGCGTGTAAGCAGGCTGCGTACATTGCGTTCATTAGCGCCCCAGAAATAGTCCAGCCGTTGCACGTGCCCTTCGGGAGGAACCAGGCCCAGCGCAGGATCGGCGTTGAAGGCATCGACGATGCGGGCGGCGCGTTCCGGTGCAAGCAGACGGTCGACTATTTCATTGCGCCACTGGTCACCATCATGGCGGTGGGTGGAGCGCTTGGTATGCAGCTTCAGCACGATGTCTTCGCCCTCCTCCAGCAGGGTTTCTGCCACGTGCAGGAATGGCAGGATGTCGCGGCCGTGATTGGCGAACGCATGGATTTCACCCTGCATGCTGTGCGTGGCAAGTAGCTGCTCTATTTCCGCACGCCGTTCGTGGGTGGTGGTGATCACCAGCCGCCACGTCAGCCCGCTGGCCCGCAAGGCCTGTAGCAGTTCGGCGAACACCTCCGGATACCAGGCGTGGATGACGGCGCAGGGTCGGGAAGGGTGTGGCGGCGTGCGTGCTGGTGCCAGCGCTGTCCGGGTGGCTTCCAGCCATGCATGGCCGAGCCGGGCATCCGGTTCCAATACGGCGCCCTCGGCCCATTCGTTCCAGGCATTGATGAAGACCAGGCGCTGCTCTGGAGCTGCCGCGGAGAGACGGCCGTATACCGTTTCATGCAGCCAGTCGCGATAGCCGCGTGGAGAGGCATGCAGGTAGATGCGGCCTTTTCCGGAGCGCCGCGCTTCGTTGTCCCAGCCGGGATTCACGCCGGGGTAGAGCGGATAGTCCGGCAGTGGTCGTGCGGCGATTTCGCTGGCCAGCTCCCGCCAGTCGCGTACATCGCCGTGGAAGTCGGGATTGATCAGCCATTGCTGCGCCGACAACGAAGACGGATTGCTCATGTTGGGCGGAAATTCGACGGCGGCATCGAAGCCGATGCTGCGTGGATCCGGGCGTTCGAAACCCTGCACATAGGCCAGGTGGATTTCGCCCACGTTGTTCTCGCGACACCATCGGCGCCAGCGCCCGGCGGTTGCAAGCGCATCAGGCAGCAGTTGTGGTCGGTACACCAGCAGCATCGGCCGGCCGTCGACTTTCAGTGCCCGTCGGTCACGCAGGTAGGGCGCGATGTGCTCGATGAATGCCAGATCGTCCTCGGAACTGTGCTGTTGAGCAATCAAAATATCTTCGTCGCGGCCATCCCAGCGCCGCGCCCAGTTTTCGTTGGCCCAGCACAGGCAGAACGGCAGCTCGATACTGTCGTCGGACAGCCACTGCAGCAGGGGCGCTTCCATCAGGGTGCGGCCACTGAACCAGTAGAAATAGAAGCAGAAGGCACCAATCCCGTACTCGCTAGCAAGGTGGGCCTGATCGCGCATTACCTGTGGATTGCGCAGGTCGTAAAAGCCGAGGTCGGCGGGCAGGCGCGGTTGCACATGTCCCTCGAATTGCGGCAGGGCACGGGTGACGTTGCGCCATTCGGTGAAACCCTTGCCCCACCAGCTGTCGTTTTCAGGAAAACAGTGGAATTGCGGCAGGTAGAAGGCAACCAGTGTTGCCGGCATCGGCGAGGGGAGTGTTCCCGGGCGCCATGGAACATGACCAATGGCGGCCTCGTCGGCACGACCACGAAGTTGTGTGCTGGCGCGGAACGCAGAGGCGCTGTTGTCCTGCTGGCCCCGAGGCGGCGGCGGTATCCAGTTGCCATGCTGGCTGAGCCAGCGCGTGCGCAGCCGATCCCGCTGGTTCTGTGAAAAGGGCAGCGCCCGGAATACTGCGCGCAGCAATGGGAACAGCGCCTGGCGCAGACGACGGGTGCTCATCGGGTGTGTTCAGACAGGCATGAGGTGGACGCGGGCATCAGTATTCCAAGGCGTGACTGTAGGGGCATTTTCGGTGCTGCCGATCATGGCGGCAAACCCCGTGCTAGCGTGAGGAGATGTTGTTCACCGGCAATCTTCCCGATGGTGGGGTCCATTACTTGCCAGGTTGGCTGCCTGCGCTGGAGGCCGATGGGCTGTATCGCACGTTGCAGGATGGCGTTCCCTGGGAGGTCCACCGCATCCGCCTGTTCGGGCGCTGGGTGGATTCGCCGCGGTTGAGTTGCTGGATGGGGGATACCAATGCGCATTACCGCTATTCGGGCGCGGACTTTGCCCCATCGCCATGGCTGGCCGCGCTATTGCCGCTGCGGGAGCGTCTGCAGCAGGCCTGCCAGAGCCGCTTCAACAGCGTCCTGCTCAACCGCTACCGGGATGGCCGCGACAGCATGGGCTGGCACAGCGACGATGAGCCGGAGCTGGGTGAGCGGCCGGTGATCGCCTCGTTGAGTCTGGGTGCGCCGAGGCGGTTCCTGCTGCGCCGGCGCGATGACCATTCCCACAAGCGCGAGTTCCTGCTGGGTCATGGCGACCTGCTGGTGATGGCCGGCGATACCCAGCGCGACTGGCAGCATGCCCTGCTCAAAACCGCACGCCCGCTGGGCGAGCGCATCAACCTCACTTTCCGACGGGTTGTGACGGCGACTGCCGCGCCTCGTCGCGCTGGCCGCTGAGCAGGGTCCAGCCGATCAGTTCGCTGGCGACCTTGTCCAGGGCGGTTTCAAAGGCACGCGCGACGCTGGGAATGTCGGTGGAGGCTGCCGGCTCGGCAACCACGAAGGTGCGTGCGGCGACCACGCGCTGGTCCAAGCTGTGGATCAGTTTGGCGTTGAGCTCGATGGTGGCTGCAGGCATGTCGCCACCACGGTAGTCGGCTTCGAAACGGCGCAGGTCGGTGGTCAGCTTGTAGTCCGAACGGATGCCGGCGGCGATACGTGCCACCGCGTTGATCCGGCCGGAATCCTCGAAGCCGCGCAACAGGGTGTCTTCGAGCAGATCGGTGGCCGGCTGCGACCAGGTGGCGCCGCGGTAGACCTCCAGCTCCCCGGGAGTGGGTCGCACGGTGATGCGCGGGCTGTCCACCAGCCGTGCGGCGCTGGGTTTGGCGATGGCCAGTTGCCAGTCGACCTGCGGCCAGGCCGGATCGGCCTGTACGCGCACCTGCGGGGCGTAGATGGTGGTGGACTGGCGGTCGCCGCCGGCCAGCACCGAGCAGCCGGCCAGGGCCAGCACGCACAGCGGCGCGATCAGTTGGATGGAAAAGGACGGCTTCATTTCGGTTCGAACTCCTTCGGGGCATCACGGCCGAGCAGGTAGCGTGCCGGATTGTTCTCCAGCCGGTCGCTGACCCGGCGCAGGTCGCGGATCAGTCCTCGCAGTTCGGTCAGGGTCGGCCCGAGCTGGGCCAGGCCATCGTTGGCGAAGCTGTTGATGGCCGCACGGTTCTCGCCAAGGATGGCATCGGCATTGCCGGCGGCCGAATCCAGTTTGCCGAGGCTGGTGTCGAGCTTGTCCAGGGTGGCGGGCAGCTGGCGCAACACGTTCTGGTCCAGGTTCTGCAGCGCGCCGTTGGCGGTGGCCAGCGTGGCGTTGAGCTTGCGCGCGGCGTCGCGGGCTTCCACCAGCAGCGCCTGCGTGCCCTGGTCGCGGTCGGCCAGGCCGCTGCTGATGGTTTCCAGATGGCCCAGCGTCGCCGAGATCCGGTCCACGTTCTCGTCGCTGAGCAGCTGACCCATGCGCTCGACCACGCGATTGGCCACATCGGTGATGTTCTGCAATGCCGAGGGTGTGGTGGCGATGGTCGGGATCGCCTCCTTGCTCACGGCGGTGAGGCTGGCGGCCTGCGGGGTGCCACCACTGAGCTGGATGATCGCCGGGCCGGTCAGGCTGGTGATGGCCAGTTTGGCGCGGGTGTCGGTTTTCACCGGGGTGGTGGAGTTCAGGCGGATGCGCGCGATCACCTTGCGCGGGTCTTCCGGGGCGAGTGAAAGGTCGGTGATCGAACCCACGGCGATGCCGTTGTACTGCACCGGGCTGCCGACCGACAGGCCGGTGACGGCTTCGTCGAACACCACCCGGTATTGCTGCCAGGTGCGGTCGGAGGAGTACTTGGCGGCCCACAGGCCGAAGGCCAGCAGCGCGATGCCGACGAGGAGGGTGAAGGCGCCGATCAGGACGTAATTGGCTTTGGTTTCCATATCAGGCGTGCTCGGTCAGTTGGCCGCGCGCGGCGCGGGCGCGGGGGCCGTGGAAGTAGTCGCGGATCCACGGGTGGTCGAGTTGTTCGATCTCGGGCAGGGGCGCATTGGCGATCACCTTCTGGTCGGCCAGTACCGCCACGCGGTCGCAGATGGCATAGAGCGTGTCCAGGTCATGGGTGATCAGGAACACGGTCAGGCCGAGTGCTTCCTGCAGGGTCTTGATCAGGCGGTCGAAGGCGGCCGCACCGATCGGATCGAGCCCGGCGGTAGGCTCGTCCAGGAACAGCAGCGGCGGGTCCAGCGCCAGCGCACGGGCCAGCCCGGCGCGTTTGCGCATGCCACCGGACAGCTGCGAGGGCAGTTTGTTGATCGCATCGGCGGGCAGGCCGGCCAGCTTCACCTTCAGCAGCGCTAACTCGTAATGCCAGCGCTCGCTCAGTTCGGGATGATGTTCCTTCAGCGGCACCTGCACGTTCTCGCCGACGGTCAGCGAGGAGAACAGGGCGCCGTCCTGGAACAGCACGCCGGTATTGCGTTCGATCTGCAACCGGTCGGCAGCGGCGCTCGAACGGGCGTCCACGCCCAGCACCTCGATCTGCCCGGCATCGGGTTTACGCAAGCCCAGGATGGAGCGCATCAGTACCGATTTGCCGGTGCCCGAGCCGCCAACGATGCCGAGGATTTCGCCGCGGCGCACGTCCAGGTCCAGGCCGTCGTGGACGGTCTGGCTGCCGAAGCGGTTGACCAGCCCGCGCACGCGGATCGCCGGAGCCTCGGTGCGGGAAATGCCGTTGTCTGTCACGGTCGTCATCGCCTCACCAGTCCATGTGCATGAACCACAACGCGGCCAGCGCGTCGAGGATGATGACCAGCGAGATGGTCTGCACCACGCTGGAGGTGGTGCGCTCGCCGACCGACTGCGCAGTGCCTTCCACCTTCAGGCCCTCCAGGCAGCCGATCAGCGCGATGATCAGCGCGAACACCGGTGCCTTGGCCAGCCCCACCAGCATGTGCCGCACTTCGATCGTGTCGTGCATGCGTGCCAGATACATCTGCGGCGGGATATCCAGGTCGAACGCGCCCACCGTCACGCCACCGGCCAGGCCGGCCAGCATCGCCACGAAGGTCAGCAGCGGCAGCATCACCAGCAGCGCGATGATCCGCGGCAACACCAGCAGGTCGATCGGGTCCAGCCCGAGGGTCTGGATCGCGTCGATCTCCTCGCGTGCCTTCATCGCGCCGATCTGTGCGGTGAAGGCGCTGGCGGTGCGCCCGGCCAGCACGATGGCGGTGAGCAATACCGCGAATTCGCGCAGGAAGGCGATGCTGACCAGTTCGACCACGAAGATCTCCGCGCCGAAGTCGCGCAGGATGGTCGAACCGAGGAAGGCGATCACCGCGCCCACCAGATAGGACAGCAGCACCACCAGCGGCACCGCGTCCAGGCCGACGCTTTCCATCTGGCTGACGGTGGCGGTCAGCCGCAGGCGTCGCGGCTGTGGCAGCAGGCGGGCCAACTTGACCAGGTTCTCGCCCAGAAAATTGACCAGCACCACGATGTTGCGGCCGATGGCGTGGACCGAACGGCCCAGGCGCTCCAGCGCGGCGACGATGCCGTAATCGCGGGCCGGCCTGGGGCGTTCGTCGGCGACCTCCTCGATGGTGCAGACCAGCGCCTGGTGCTCATCGCGGAACTGCAGGGCGTCGTCGGCAATCCCGGCCTGGTGCGAGAAGCGCAGCAGCAGCAGCACGCCGGCCGAATCCAGTGCATCGATGGCGCGCGCATCTACGCTGCGCACCGGCCTGTCGATCGCGCCCAGAACCTCGCTCGCCTGCAACGCGGTGGCCAGCGTCCAGCTGCCGGACAGGCGGACCTGGCCTTCGACCTCCGGATCGATCAGGCAACGGGGTGGCTGCGGGTCTTTCATGGGCGGCATCGGCTGCCGAGCATAGCGTGTCCTTTGTCGCGCAAGGATGAGTAAGCGTGGCGCTTCCGGGTGATACTAACGGACATGTCTGCCGAACCCACTGTCGTCGTATCCAACCGGGCCACCTATGCCCAGCGCGTGGCCTTCGTCGCGGAGATCGCCGGGCGCCTGCATAGCTATGGAACGACCGCCCAGCGGCTGGAAGCGGCGGTGGTCGCGCTGTCGCAGCGGCTGGATCTGGATTGTGAGCCTTGGTCCAATCCGACCGGGCTGATCCTCAGTTTCAGTGACCCGACCTGCAAGATCG
This sequence comes from Stenotrophomonas sp. UBA2302, assembly GCA_002345545.1. Taxonomy (GTDB): domain Bacteria; phylum Pseudomonadota; class Gammaproteobacteria; order Xanthomonadales; family Xanthomonadaceae; genus Stenotrophomonas. Next base: position 82,950 of record DDVW01000074.1, read on the forward strand.
GTTCCAGCGACATTACCCGGGTGATCCGTCTGGGGCCGGGCGACAACGACCTGCACAAGCTGGCGATGGCCGACCAGATCGCCGAGGCGGTGGCCGGCGGGCAGATGAGCCTGGCCCAGGGCCATACCGCCCTGCGCCAGCTCGACAAGGACCCGGGGATACCCGGCAGGATCCAGATGCTGCTGTCGTTCGGCCTCGGCTCGGCCGGCGTGGCCGGGCTGTGGCGGCTGCCGTGGCTGGATATCGCCACCGCTGGCGTTACCGGCCTGCTGATCGGGCTGATGCTGTTCTATACCGACCGCCGTACCGCCTCGCGCGAGGCCGGGGAAGCACTGGCGGCGATGCTGGCCGGATTCGTGGCGGTGCTGGTGGCCACCTTCATCGGTCCGCTCAACCTCAATACCGTGATCATCGCCTCGCTGGTGGTGCTGCTGCCGGGCATGTCGTTGACCAATGCGGTCAACGAGCTGGCCAGCCAGCACTGGGTATCGGGTACCGCGCGGTTTGCCGGTGCGTTGACCACGATCATGAAACTCACCGTGGGCGCGATGATCGCGGTGACCATCACCGGTATTCTCGGGCTGGAACCGGTCATCCGCGCCTCGCGGCCGCAATCGGACTGGGTGGAGTGGGGCGCGGTGCTGGTGGCCTCGTTCGCGTTTGCGATGCTGTTCCGGGCCAGCCGGCGGGATTATCCGTGGGTGATCGCCGCCTCGGTGAGCGGTTATGCGATCTCCCGTTATGGCGGGCAGATGTGGGGAATACCGGCGGGTATTTTCCTGGCGGCGATGGCGGTGACCGCGGCCGGCAACCTGTTTGGCCGCCTGCTGCACCGGCCGGGCGCGATCGTGCGTCTGCCGGGCATCATCATGCTGGTTCCCGGTAGCACCAGCTTGCGCGGGGTATTGAGTCTGGTGCAGCAGCAGAACGTCAACGCCGGAGAATCGGCGATGCTGACCGTGGTGAATGTGGTCATGGCGCTGGTGGCCGGCCTGCTGTTCGGCAATCTGCTGATTCCGGCGCGGAAGAACCTGTAACCGGGTGAGCACCTGGGTAAATGAAAACGCCGGCGATTGCCGGCGTTTTCGTCACTCTGGAGTACCCGCTTACTTCTGGATCAGGAATTCCTCGACCTTGCGGCCGTTGTTGGTGTATTCGGCCAGCCAGCGCGGCTGCTTGCCACGACCGGTCCAGGTCTCCTCGGCATTGGCCGGGTTGCGATATTTCGGAGCGACCTTGGCTACCTTGCGGCCGGCCTTGCTGGCGCTCTTGGCGGTTTTCCCAGCACGTGCGGTCTTGGCGGCCAGTGCATCGACGCCGAACAGTTCCTCGATCGTGTAGCCGGCCTTTTTCGCGGCGGCGATCACCTGGGCGCGGGCCTTGCCCAGCGGCTGGCGCTTGGCGACGACCGTCCTGCGCTTCTGTGCATCGCGGATCAGGGTGGAAAGTTCTTTGGCCGACAGGCTGGAAAGATCGATACTCATCGAATAGCTACTCCGGATAATAATGATTGAAAGGGTGGAGCCATTCCGTGGCAGCGGGCAGAGCATACCGGGAGCGGCTTGCCGGTTTCAATCAAAATATTATCGACGGGGTGTGAGGGTGGAATGAAAAGGCCGGGATTATGCCCCGGCCTTCGCATCAAACCTTTGTATCAAAACGGTTGTCCAGCGCGTCGTTCAACCGCTGAGCCTGGCCAGCAGCGCCGTCCTGTCGAGATTCTCGGCCTCGCTTGCCGAGCGGGCACGGTATTCGTAGGTTCCCGCCGCCAGCCCGCGCTCGGAAACCACAATGCGGTGCGGGATACCGATCAGCTCCATATCGGCGAACATGGCGCCGGGGCGCAGCCCGCGATCATCCAGCGCGGCGTCGATGCCGGCGGCCTGCAGCTCGGCCAGCAGCGCCTCGGCAGCCGCGGTGACCGTGGCATCCTGTTTCGGATTGATCATGCACACCACCGCCTGCCACGGCGCCATGCTGGCGGGCCAGATAATGCCGGCATCATCATGGTTCTGTTCGATGGCGGCCGCGACAATCCGCGAGACGCCAATGCCGTAGCAGCCCATCGCCATCACCGTGGCCTTGCCGTTTTCATCCAGTACGGTGGCCTTCAATGCTTCGGCATAGCTGCGGCCGAGCTGGAAAACGTGGCCCACTTCGATACCGCGGGCGATTTTCAGCTCGCCGCCATCCCGGGCACGATCGCCTTCCTTCACATTGCGGATATCGGCCACTTCCGGCTCGGCCAGATCGCGGTCCCAGTTGACGCCGGCAATATGGAAGCCGGCTTCATTGGCGCCGACGACAAAATCGGCCATCGCCGCCACGTCGCGGTCGGCCACCACGCGGATGGTCTTGCGCGGCTGCAGCGGGCCGAGGAATCCGGGTTCGCTGCCCAGATACTCGGCAATCTCCGCCTCACTGGCCATGCGGTAACCGGCCAGGCCGTCGACCTTGGCCAGTTTGATCTCGTTGACCTCGTGGTCGCCGCGCACCAGTGCCAGCACGAACGCGTCTTCACTGGTCATCACCGCCACCGACTTGACCGTGCGCTGCAGGGCGATACCCATCAATGCGGCCACTTCCTCGCAGGTTTTCTGGGTGGGGGTATCGATTTTGCGCAGGGCCTCGCTGGCAGCCGGGCGCGGCGCCGGGTCGGCGGCGATCGCCGCCTCGACGTTGGCCGCATAATCCGAACCGGTGGAAAACACCAGCGCGTCCTCGCCCGAATCGGCGATCACGTGGAATTCCTGCGAGGCATCGCCACCGATGGCGCCGGAATCGGCCTGCACCGCGCGGAAATCCAGCCCCAGCCGGGTGAATACCCGGGTGTAGGCGGCTTTCATGTTTTCGTATTCGGCCACCAGGCTGGCCTCGTCCAGATGGAAGGAATAGGCGTCCTTCATCAGGAATTCGCGCGAACGCATCACCCCGAAGCGCGGGCGGATCTCGTCACGGAACTTGGTCTGGATCTGGTAGAAATTGACCGGCAGCTGCTTGTAGCTGGACAGTTCCTGGCGCGCAAAGTCGGTGACCGCTTCCTCGGCGGTGGGGCTGTAGCAGTATTCCTGCTCCTTGCGGTCCTTGATCTTCAGCAGCTGGCCGCCGAATTTCTCCCAGCGCCCGGTTTCTTCCCACAGTTCCTTGGGCTGGATGGTCGGCAGCTGCAGTTCCACCGCGCCGGCGCGGTCCATTTCCTCGCGGACGATGCCCTCCACCTTGCGCAATACGCGCAGGCCCAGCGGCGACCAGGTGTACAGGCCCGAGGCCAGCTTGCGGATCATGCCCGCGCGCAGCATCAGCTTGTGGCTGACCAGCTCGGCGTCGGCGGGGGTTTCCTTGGTGGTGTGCAGGTGGAACCGGGAAAGGCGCATGGGAGAGGCTTCGCAAAACGGCGGAATCGCCTATTTTGCCAGTCTCTCCGCACCGGTGGGGTACTGCGGTGGCGAGGCGCGCCGGCTCAGGTCTTGGCGGCGGGTTTGCAGTAGACCGCCGCGGCCGATTCGGCCAGCTGTTTCTGCGCCGCGCGCTGGGCATCGTCGAGCGTCGCATCCGGCTTGCCGTCGCCGTCGGTGTCCTGCATCACCGGGCCACTGCCGGCCAGCAGCTCCATGTTCCTGCGTGCGGACAGGCACTGCTCGGATTCGGCGCTTTCCGCGGCAGGTGCTTCGACCACGGTGGCGCCGCTGCTGGTGACGCGACGGGTTTCATACTTCTGTCCGGTCGGCGGGCGCTCGGAATACTGGGTGACGCCATTGGCGTCCTTCCACTTGTAGAGGTTGCCGGCACTGGCGGTGGCAGCGCTGGCGAGCGCAAGCAGGCAGCAGAGGCGGGACAGGGTGCGCATGGCAACTCCGGGCAGCAGATCCAAGGTGAGCCCGGATTGCAGCATCCGGTGACGAGGCTGGCAAGTCGATTAAACTCCCTGCATGGACGAAATGAGACCCCCCCCGCGTTCGCGCAGCATCTATCTGCTGCCGAACCTGTTTACCACCGCCGGCCTGTTCGCCGGTTTCTACGCGATCATCGCCGCCTCCAACGGGCAGTTCGTCCACGCCAGCGTCGCCGTGTTCGTGGCGGCGGTGATGGACGGCCTGGACGGCCGTGTGGCCCGGCTGACCGGCACCAGCAGCGAATTCGGCGTGCAGTACGACTCGCTGGCCGATCTGGTCAGCTTCGGCATGGCGCCGGCACTGGTGATGTACCACTGGGCGCTGTCCTCGCTGAAGTTCGATGGCGATGTGCTGGGCCGGGTCGGCTGGTCGGCGGCTTTCCTGTACGCGGCCTGCGCGGCGCTGCGGCTGGCCCGCTTCAACACCCAGGTCGGCACCGTCGACAAGCGCTGGTTCGTGGGCTTGGCCAGTCCTGCCGCGGCCGGGCTGATGATGTCCTTCGTCTGGGCCTTTGCCGATGGCGAATTGGGCTGGAGCGGCGAGCAGCTGCGTTATGTGGCGCTGGCGGTGACGATTGTCTCCGGCCTGCTGATGGTCAGCCGCATCCGTTTCTGGAGCTTCAAGGGCGGCAGCGAGAAGGGGCCGCGCTCGGAGCGGGTCCCGTTCGTGGTGCTGGCACTGGTGCCGATCGCCATCGCCATCATGGTGCTGGATCCGGGCCGGGTGCTGTTCGTGGTCGGCGTGATCTATGCGCTGTCCGGCCCCGTGATGTGGCTGTTGCAGCGGTGGCGGCCGCCGGCGGACAAGGTGCAGTGATCGCGTTTTCGCCCGAGCCGGTGTGGTCGCCGCAGCAGCAGGCATGGCTGCAGGCGATGGGTTACAGCGTCTATCTGGCCGGCGGCGCACTGGATGCACCACCGGCGGTGGCGATGCCGGTGCGGGAGTCCGTGCCGGTATTCACCGGCGACGATGCGCCGTTGCCGCCCCGGCCGGCCGCGAAGCCGCCACGGCAGGTGCCTGCCGGCAATGTGCCCGAGGCGCCGGTCACCACGGCGACCCCGGCTGCGTCGGGTCGGCGGTCCGGCGGATTCCGGATGCCGGACCGGTTGCAGATCGCGCTGCTCAGGGCCTCGGGCCTGAATCCGAACGAGCCGGAAACCCGCGCATTGATGGACAGCTGGCCGCTGGCCGAACTGCGGGCCAACCCGGCCGCCAAACGCGCGCTGTGGCCACAGCTGCGGGCACTGCGGAAACGTCCGCAATGAGTGTGCCGGGGTCGGCAGGCGCACCGATCCTGCGTCCCCTGCACGAGGGTGATCTGGATGCGGTGATGGAGATCGAGCTGCGCGCCTATCCGTATCCGTGGACCCGCGGCATTTTCCTGGACTGCCTGCGTGCCGGTTATCCGGGCCGGGTGCTGGAATCCATCGATGGCCTGGTCGGCTACGGCATGCTCAGCCTCGCCGCCGACGAGGCGCATGTATTGAATGTCTGTGTCGATCCGCGCCGCCAGTCGCATGGGTATGGCCGCCGCCTGCTACGCGAGCTGGTGCAACTGGCGCGCCAGCGGGGCGCGCTGCGGGTGTTTCTGGAAGTGCGGCCGTCCAATGCCCCGGCCATCGCACTGTATGAAAGCGAAGGGTTCAACGAGATCGGTCGCCGGCCGCGTTACTACCCGGCCGCCAACGGGCGCGAGGACGCGCTGGTGATGGCGGTGGAGCTGATGGCCGACGACATCGACACGATGCCGCCGCTGTAATGCAAACGCCGCCCGGAGGCGGCGCCTGCATACCGTTTTGATGTCGTCTGCTTACAGCTTGGCGCGCTGCTCCTGCAGGCCCGCCAGCTGGGTTTCCCAGTCGACCAGGCGCACGCGCTCCTGTTCGACCACCGCCGCCGGCACCTTGTCGGTGAACCTGGACAGCTTGGTCTGGCTCTTTTCCTTTTCAGCCGAGACGCGGGTGATTTCCTTGTCCAGACGCGCGCGCTCGGCGTCCAGATCGACCAGACCTTCCAGCGGCACCAGCAGCTTGAGTTCGCCGACCACGGCCGGAGCCACCGGCGGGCAGGCCTCATCGCTGGCCAGCCAGGTGACCGCCTCAAGCTTGAGCAGGAAGCGCAGCTGCGCGGTGAAACGCTCGACCCGGCCGCGGTCGGCGGCGCTGCCGCCCTGCAGCAGCAGCTTGATCTGCTTGGATGGCGGCACGTTCAGTTCGCTGCGCACGCGGCGCAACGCGCTGACCATGGTCTTGAACCATTCCACGTCGGCTTCGGCCTGCGCGTAGTCGCCGGCGAACTCGGCGGCGGTCGGATAGCTGCGCAGCGACAGCGTGTCGACTTCCAGGCCCAGGCGCGGCGCCACCTGCTTCCACAGCTGCTCGGTGACGAACGGGGTCAGCGGGTGCAGCAGGCGCAGCACCGCTTCAAGCACGTACAGAAGGGTGTGACGGGTGCTGGCCGCGTCCTCGGGATTGTTGCCATTGAGCGCCGGCTTGGTCAGCTCCAGGAACCAGTCGCAGAACTCGTTCCAGACGAATTCGTACAGCGCCTGTGCCAGCAGGTCGAAGCGGTAGTCGGCGAAATGCTGCTGCGCTTCGGCGGCGACCTTGGCAAGATGCGCCAGGATCCAGCGCTCGGCGTCGGTGCGCGGCTGCGGCGCGCCACTGAAGCTCGCGCCCTCGGTGTTCATCAGGGTGAAGCGGCTGGCGTTCCACAACTTGTTGCAGAAGTTCTTGTAGCCCTCGGCGCGGCTCATGTCGAACTTGATGTCGCGGCCGTGGGTGGCCAGCGCGGCGATGGTGAAGCGCAGCGCGTCGGCACCGTGGGCGATGATGCCGTCCGGGAATTCGCGGCGCGTGGCCTTTTCGATCTTCTCGGCCATCTTCGGCTGCATCAGGCCGTGGGTGCGCTTGGCGACCAGGTCGTCGATGCTGATGCCGTCGATGATGTCCAGCGGATCGAGCACGTTGCCCTTGGACTTGGACATCTTCTGGCCCTGACCGTCGCGGATCAGGCCGGTGATGTAGACGTCCTTGAACGGGATCTGCCCGGTGAAGCTGTCGGTGGCCATGATCATGCGCGCCACCCAGAAGAAGATGATGTCAAAGCCGGTGACCAGCACGTTCGAGGGCAGGTAGCGCTCGAAACCGCGCTCGGCCATGGCGGTTTCGTTCGGCCAGCCGAGGGTGGAGAACGGCCACAGCTGCGAGGAGAACCAGGTTTCCAGCACGTCGCTGTCCTGGGTCAGCGCCACGTCATCACCCAGCCCGGCCTTGGCGCGGGCATCGGCCTCGTTGCGGCCCACGTAGCAGTTGCCGGCCTCGTCGAACCACGCCGGGATGCGGTGGCCCCACCACAGCTGGCGGCTGATGCACCAGTCCTGGATGTTCTCCATCCAGTGGCGGTAGGTGTTGATCCAGTTGCCCGGCACGAACTTGATGCTGCCCGGCTTTCCATCAACACCTTCGACCAGTTCCAGGCCGCGCTTGGCCAGACCGTCCATCTTCACGAACCACTGGTCGGTCAGATAGGGCTCGATCACCTGGCCGGTACGGTCGCCGCGCGGCACCTGCAGCTTGTGCGCCTTGGTCTCGACCAGGATGCCCAGGTCTTCCAGTTCGGCCAGGATCACCTTGCGCGCTTCGTAGCGGTCCAGCCCGCGGTACTTCTCCGGCGCGTTCTCGTTGAGTGCGGCCACCGGGGTGAACAGGTTGATCATCGGCAGGCCGTGGCGCACGCCGACCTGGTAGTCGTTGAAGTCATGCGCCGGGGTCACCTTGACCACGCCGGTGCCGAACGCCTTGTCCACGTAGTCGTCGCCGATCACCGGCACGCTGCGGCCGGTCAGCGGCAGGGTCACGCGCTTGCCGATCAGGTGCGCGTAGCGGCTGTCTTCCGGGTGGACCATCACCGCGGTGTCGCCCAGCAGGGTTTCCGGGCGGGTGGTGGCCACGACCAGGTAGTGGCGGGTTTCGCGCAGGGTCTCGTTGCCGTCGGCATCGAACTCGACGTGCTCGTAGCTGGCGCCGTCTTCCAGCGCGTAGGCGATCGACCACAGGAAGCCGTCTTCCTCGACGCTTTCCACTTCCAGGTCGGAGATGGCGGTCTTCAGCACCGGATCCCAGTTGACCAGCCGCTGGCCGCGGTAGATCAGGCCCTGCTCGTGCCAGCGGATGAACGACTCGATCACCGCCTCGCTCGGGCCCGGGTCCATGGTGAAGGTGCTGCGCGACCAGTCGGCCGAAGTGCCGAGGCGGCGCATCTGGCCTTCGATCACGTTGCCCGAGTGCGCCTTCCACTCCCACACCTTGTCGATGAAGCCGTCGCGGCCCAGCGAATCGCGGGTTTCACCCTTGCCTTCCAGCGCCAGGTTGCGGCTGACCACCATTTCAGTGGCGATGCCGGCGTGGTCGGTACCGACCTGCCACAGCGTGTCGTAGCCGCGCATGCGGTGGTAGCGGATCAGCGCATCCATCAGCGTCTGCTGGAAGGCGTGGCCCATGTGCAGGGTGCCGGTGACGTTCGGCGGCGGAAGCAGGATGGTGTAGGGCTCGCCCTTGCCGGACGGCTTGAAGTGGCCGGCCTTCTCCCACCCGTCGTAGAGATCGGTTTCGAAGGATTTGGGGTCGTAGCTGGAGGCGAGTTGGGTCATGCGGGGAAAACCGGAAAAAGGCGGGGAAGGGAGATCAGCGGGCGCCGAGCGCGCGCTTGATCTTCTGGTCGGTGTGGTACTGGCTGACCGCGTAGGCGGCCCAGATGGCGGCGGGCAGCCAGCCGATCAGGGTCAGTTGCAGGATCAGGCAGACGATGCCGGAAATGGGGCGGCCGATGGTGAAGAAGGCCAGCCACGGCAGCAGGATGGCGATCAGCAGTCGCATGGGTATCCCTTTACATGTCGTATTTGTTGAGCGTGTAGCCGGCGGCCTTGTACTGGCGCCAGCGCTCACGCAGCGGTTCGCGCGCGGTCGGATCGGCCGGCACCACTTCCAGCACGCGGTCGCAGCTGCCCAGGTAAGGCTCGTCGCGCAGGTTGATCACCAGCGGCCGCTGCGGCGCCTCGGCGCCCGGCGTGGCGATCAGCACGATGGCCTCCTCCTCGTCCACGTCCTCGCCGACGATCTGGTGCGGGATGTAGGCGTCCGGGTCGAACGACCACAGCAGCTCGTCCAGCTCCTCGGCCTGGGCCTGGTCACGGGCCAGCACCAGCGTGTACAGGCCGCCATCGTTGGCCTTGCGGGCCAGTTCGCACACCAGCTTCAGCGGCTCGGTGAGAAAACGCGGCTTGGCGATCAGGTAGAAGTCGGCGCGCATCAGGTCATCGGGTAGGAGAGGGGAGGTGGGGTCAGAGTGGGTTTTCAGGAAAAACCCACTCTGACCCCGGTTTCGCCGGTTTTGCCTTAAGCGAGGCGATCCAGCAGCCACTGGCTCAGCAGGCCGACCGGACGGCCGGTGGCCATGCCGCGCTTGCCTTCATCGCTGGCCACGCCGGCGATGTCCAGGTGCACCCAGCGCTGGCCTTCGGTGAAGCGCGACAGGAAGCAGCCGGCGGTGATCGCGCCACCCCAGCGGCCGCCGATGTTGTAGACGTCGGCGAAGGTCGAGTCCAGCATCGGCTGGTACTCGTCCCACAGCGGCAGGCGCCAGGCGCGGTCGAACACGTGCTCGCCGGCGGCCAGCAGTTCGTTGGCCAGATCGTCATGCTTGCTCATCAGGCCGGCGGTCTGGTGGCCCAGCGCGACCATGCAGGCGCCGGTCAGGGTCGCCACGTCGATCAGCGCGGCCGGTTCGAAGCGCTGCGCGTAGGTCAGCGCATCGCACAGGATCAGGCGGCCTTCGGCGTCGGTGTTGCCCACTTCGATGGTCTTGCCCGACATCGAGGTGATCACATCCGACGGGCGATAGGCGTTGCCGTCGATGGCGTTCTCCACCGCCGGCACCACCACCACCAGGTTCAGCGGCAGCTTGGCGGTCACGGCGGCGACGAAGGTGCCGATCACGTTGGCCGCACCGCACATGTCGTACTTCATTTCCTCGATGCCGCCCTGGGTCTTGAGGTTGACGCCGCCGGTATCGAAGGTGATGCCCTTGCCGACCAGCACGTACGGCTTGGCGTCACCGCCGTTGTTCCACTTCAGCACCACCAGCTTCGGGCGGTTGGCCGAGCCGCGCGCCACCGACAGCAGCGAGCCCATGCCAAGCGCTTCCATCTGCGCCTCGTCGAGGATCTCGGCTTCGGCGCCACCATGTCCGGCGGCGAATTTGACCGAGGACTCGGCCAGATAGGCCGGGGTGCAGTAGTTCGGCGGCAGGTTGCCCAGCTCACGGGCGTATTCCACGCCGGCGGCAATGGCCTGGCCCTGCGCCAGCGCGGTGTCATCGCTGCCGGAGATCGCCAGCGTTTCCAGTCCCGGCGCTTCCGGCTTCTTCTTGCCCAGGGTGGCGGTGTAGCGATAGCTGGCGTGGTTGGCGGTGATCACCGCCTGGCGGATGTTCCACGCCGCATCGCGCTCCTTGACCGGCAGTTCTGCCAGGGTGAGCAGGGCGCTGCGGGTGGCGCCGCTCTTCAGGGCGCGGGCGGCGTCGCCAATGGCCTTGAGGTACTGGGCCACGCCGAACTTGGCCGGATCACCCAGGCCGATCACCAGCACGCGCGGGGCGGTAACGCCGGCCAGATCGTGCAGCAGGGAGGTGGTGCCGGTCTTGCCGTTGATGTCGCCACGCGCCAGCAGTGCCGAAATGCGGCCGGAGCAAGCGGTATCCAGCGCCTGTGCGGCCGGGGACAGCGACTTGTCGGAGAAGGCGCCAACGATGACGCAGTCAACCTCGGCGGAGGTTGCGGCGGCGTGGTTCAGGGTGAATTGCAGAGACATTGATCAGATTCCGTTGCCAAATCCGTACAATCGCGGTCGATTCGTGCCCGGCCATCGTGGCCGGGTACACCGCGGACGAAACCGAGAGTTTAAACCACCGACCCCATGGCGAAGCTTGACCGCTACCTGCTGAGTGACTTCATCCAGAGCTTTCTGGCCACTTTGACCGTTCTGCTGGTGGTGAGTGTCGGCGGGGTGCTGGTGGACATCCTCGGCCGTATCGCTGATGGCCGCATGCCCGCCGGGCTGCTGCTGTCGCAGCTGGGCCTGCAGTTCATCGCCTACCTGCCGATCATCCTGCCGCTGGCGCTGATGCTGGGCCTGGCGCTGGCGATCGCGCGGCTGTACCGCGATTCGGAGATGGCGGTGCTGACCGCCATCGGCGTCGGTCCGAAACGGCTGCTCAAGCCGATCCTGCTGCTGGTGATGCCGGTGGTGCTGCTGGTGGGGATGTGCTCGTTGTGGCTGGGACCGTGGGCCGGGCGGACCGCCGATGCGATGGTGGAAAACGCCAGCCGCTCGATGGTGGTGGCCGGGCTGGAGCCGGGGCAGTTCACCCCGCTGCCGGGCGGCGGCATCGTCTACCTGGCCTCGCTCAGCGAGGACGGGACGCGGATGGGCAAGGTGTTCATGCAGCGGCAGAAGGACGGCCGCATCGACGTGGTATCGGCCAATCACGGCTCGATGTTCTTCGAGGGTGAGCGGCGGCGCTTCCTGCGGCTGGAGGATGGCTACCGCGTCGAAGGCCCGGAGAACGGCGAGCTGGACTACCGCCTGATGCGTTACGCCAGCAACGAGGTCGCCTTGCCCGACCGTGATGAGCCGCGTGACCAGGACGATCCGGAGATGCTGCCGACCCTGCGACTGCTCGGTGATGACCGCCCGGAGGCGCGGGCGCAGCTGCATGCACGCATCACCCCGCCGCTGCTGGCGCTGGCATTCGCGCTGCTGACCCTGCCGCTGGCCCGCAGTGCGCCACGGCAACAGCGTTACGGCAGCATCATGCTGGCCTTCCTGGCCTACGTGGTGGGGGTCAGTCTGATGATCAGCGGCCAGCAGTGGCTGGCCACCGGCAAGCTGCCGCTGCAGGCGGGGCTGTGGTGGCTGAGCCTGCCGCTGCTCGGGCTGGCGCTGTGGCTGTATTTCCGTGACGGCCAGCTGTCGCGTCGGCGGAGGACGGCGGCATGAAGCTGACACCGCGTATCCACGATCTGTACATCGGCCGCACCGTGCTGTTGACGGTGCTGGTGGTCTGGATGGTGCTGCTGGGGCTCGATGCCACCCTGGCGCTTTCCGGCGAGGCCAAGAACATCGGCACCGGCAGCTATACCTTCGGCCATGCGGTGGCCTGGGCCGCCTACACCGTGCCACGCCGCGCCTACACGCTGTTTCCGATGGCGGCGGTGATCGGTGCGCTGATGGGGCTGGGACAACTGGCCGCGACCTCGGAATTGACCGCGTTGCGTGCGCTGGGGCTGTCGCGGCGGCGGATCGCGGTATCGGTGGCGATCGCGTTGTCGCTGCTGACCGTGGTGATGGTGGTCAATGGCGAAACGCTGTCGCCGTGGGCGCAGAACCGCGCCGATGTGCTGAAAAACAGTGCGCGCTGGAATACCGATATGGCGATGGCCCGCTATTCCGGCCTGTGGGCGCGTGAGGGCGACAGCTTCCTGAACGCACAGACCGGCGAGGAGCAGCTGACCAGTGATGGCGGCACCCGGCTGGTGCTGCACGACGTGCGCCTGTATCAGCTGGACCCGGATGGGCGGCTGGAAACGCTGACCCACGCGCAGAGTGCACGCCACGACGCCGATGGCTGGGTGCTGGAAAACGTGCGGCATGACCACTTCGGCGAGCGTTCGGTCACGCGGACAACGGCTGAGAGCGAACCGTGGGACTCCCGGCTCGACGCGACCGCGCTGGCGGCCGGATTGGCCAAGCCGCGCAACCTGTCCGTGGCCGAATTGCGCACCAGCATCGAATACCGCCGCCGCAACGGGCTGGATGCGCGCGACTACGAGGACACCTACTGGGGCCGCTGGTTCTATCCGTTGAATGTGCTGGCGCTGTGCCTGGCGGCGGTACCGTTCGCCTTCGGCTCGCTGCGCAGCGGCGGCATGGGCAAGCGCCTGTTCATCGGCATGCTGTTCGCGCTGGGTTTCCTGCTGCTGCAGATGTTCTTCAGCCGCATGGCCGGCGCGCTCAAGTTCGACTACCGCATCGCCTATGCGTTGCCGCCGGTGTTGATGCTGCTGATCTCCCACTGGCTGTTCCGCCGCCGTCGATAGCGGCGGCGGTCGGGCTACTGCTTGGGCACAAACACCAGCCGGGTACCGCTGAGGCGGTCGTGCAGCGTGCGCCGCTCCGGATCGAACAGCGCCCACCAGAAGCCCAGTCCTGCACAGGCCAGTGACAGGGTGGCAAGCACGTAGCGCTTCCACAGCTGCGCCATGGAGGGGGTGCCGTTGTCAGCGCGCAGGTGCAGCCGCCAGGGGCGCATGCCCAGCGTCTGGCCGCCGTAGCGCCAGCTGAGCGTCGCGTAGACGCCGGTGCTGGCCCAGCACGCCAGCCACAGCAGCCATTGCAAGGCGCTGAGCGGTGCGATGTTTTCCCGGGGCGGATGACCGGCAACGGTGTAGGCGACGGTGAACAGCGCCGACACCAGCATCCACAGGGCGAGGGCGGGCCAGAAGTCGTAGAACAGCGCAGCCAGCCGGCGCAGCAGCAGGGTGGGCGGGCGATTGCGGGGGGAGGTCGGTGCGGTCATCGGGAAAGCATAAAGGCTGGCGCTCGCCGGGTGGATGGCGCACGTCGCAGGCACCGGATGTCGCCAGGTGGCGACAAGCCGTCTCCGTAGCGGTGCCGCCAGATGCACGGGAGCGCCTGCGTCTGCCATCTGGCCGGTGATCCCGCGGACGGTGCCGGTGCCGGGGTGTGCGAGAATCCCCGGGTTTTCCGTCTGCACCTGGACCCTACATGCAACGAATCGTCATTGCCGCGCTGCTGGGCGCGATCAGCCTCTCCGCCTGCGCCCAGCCGGCGTCGCCTGCCGCGACCACGGTCGCCACTTCGGCCACGGCGGCAGCGCCGGTGTCTGAAGACGCCGCCGCCAAGCGGGTGCGCGATGCGCTCAAGCAGCTGGACCCGAATTTCAATCCCGATTACGTCGGTGCCGCGCCGTTTCCGGGATTCCGGGAAGTCATCGTGTCCGGGCAGGTGATGTACGTCAGCGACGATGGCCGCTTCCTGATGCAGTCCCAGCCCTATGACATCGAAAAGCGCGGAATGGCCACCAGCGAAGGCCTGCTGGCGTACCGTCGCAAGCTGCTGGCCACGCTCCCGCACGCGGACCGGATCGTGTTCGCGCCGCCGAACGCCAGGCACACCATCAGTGTGTTCACTGATATCGAGTGCGGCTACTGCCGCAAGCTGCATCAGGACATCGCCGAACTCAACCGCAACGGCATCGCCGTGGAATACTTGGCGTTCCCGCGCATGGGCCTGGGCAGCAAGGACTACACCGACATGGTCTCGGTGTGGTGTGCGAGCGACCGCAAGGCCGCGATGACCGCCGCCAAGGGCGGTGCCGCACCGGCGGCGAAGAACTGCACCAATCCGGTGGCGATGCAGTACACGGTGGGCCAGCAGCTGGGAATCAACGGCACGCCGGCGATTTTCGCTGCAGATGGCAGCCAGCTGGGCGGTTATCTGCCGCCGGCACAGATCAAGGCCGCGCTGGACCGGCTGCCGGCAGGGGGCGCCCGCTGAGGCGGAAACCGCGGTGCCAAAGGCCGCCGTTCCCACCGCGGGGGCGGCGGCCGGGTCAATGAGCGCCGGAGGAGCCGGGCGGGCGCCGGCTCCGGTACAATTGCGGGCCCGATTCCCACCATGGTCTCCCGGACATGATCGTCCTCGAGGGCGCAGCTGCCCTTTCGTCGTTCCGCCGCGAACGTCTTGAATCCCGCCTGCAGTCCATCGCCGCCGATCTGCGTATCACCGGTGCATGGCACGTCTACTTCACCCAAGCCGCCGATGCCGGCGCGGTCGACCGGGAAACGCTCGGTCGCATCCTGCAGGGCCAGCCCCAGGCCAGCGAACGTGCCGATGGCGCGGTGTCGCGCTATGTGGTGCCCCGGCTGGGCACGCTGTCGCCGTGGTCGAGCAAGGCCACCGAGCTGGTGCGTGGCGCCGGTCTGGCGATCGAGCGCGTCGAGCGCGGCACCCGCATCGACCTGGCCGGCTGGCCGTCCGATCCGGCACAGCAGGCCGCCGTGGCCAAGCTGCTGCACGACCCGATGACGCAGTCGCTGCTGGCCGAGATCGACCAGGCGCAGGCACTGTTCAGCCACCCGGCGCGTGGTGCGCTGGAGCGGATCGCGCTGGCGGATCTGGAAGATGCCAACAGGCGCCTGGGTCTGGCGCTGGCCGATGACGAGATCGACTACCTGCGCCAGCGGTATGGCGAGCTGGGCCGCGATCCGTCCGATGTCGAACTGATGATGTTCGCGCAGGCCAATTCCGAGCACTGCCGCCACAAGATCTTCAACGCCAGCTGGACCATCGACGGGCAGGAGCAGGACCGCTCGCTGTTCAAGATGATCAAGCACACCCACCAGCAGACCCCGCAGCACACGTTGAGCGCGTACAGCGACAACGCCGCGGTGATCGCCGGTGAGCCGGCCGCGCGTTATCGCCCGGATCCGGCCAGCGGGCAGTACCGCAGCGAGGCGGTGGTGCCCAGCGCGTTCCAGATCAAGGTGGAAACCCACAACCATCCGACCGCGATCGCGCCGTTCCCGGGCGCGGCGACCGGTGCCGGTGGCGAGATCCGCGACGAAGGCGCGACCGGCCGTGGCGGCAAGCCCAAGGCCGGCCTGACCGGCTTCTCGGTCTCGCACCTGCGCATTCCGACTTTGCCGCAGCCGTGGGAAGCGCCGCGCGCGCTGAACCCGCGCATGGCGCCGGCGCTGGAGATCATGCTCGATGGTCCGCTGGGTGGTGCCGCGTTCAACAACGAATTCGGCCGTCCGAACCTGCTGGGCTATTTCCGCAGCTTCGAACTTCCGGAAGGCGATATCACCCGCGCCTACGACAAGCCGATCATGCTGGCCGGCGGGCTTGGTGCGATCGACCGCGTGCAGGTGGACAAGCTGCAGCTGCGCGATGGCGATGCGGTCATCGTGCTCGGTGGCCCGGCGATGCTGATCGGCCTGGGCGGCGGTGCGGCCTCATCGGTCGCTTCGGGCGAGAGCGCCGAGGACCTGGATTTCGCCAGCGTGCAGCGCGAAAACCCGGAAATGGAACGCCGCTGCCAGGAAGTGATCGACCGCTGTGTGGCGATGGGCGCCGACAACCCGATCAAATTCTTCCACGACGTCGGCGCCGGTGGCCTGTCCAACGCCATTCCGGAACTGCTGCACGACTCCAGGGTCGGCGGCGTGATCGACCTGGGCAAGGTGCCGACCGACGATCCGTCACTGTCGCCGCTGGAACTGTGGTGCAACGAGTCGCAGGAACGCTATGTACTGGGCGTGGCGCAGGAACGGCTGGCCGAGTTCGCCGCGATCTGCGCGCGCGAGCGCTGCCCGTTTGCTGCGGTTGGCATTGCCACCACGGCAGAACATCTGGTGGTCGCCTACGGTGCCACGCCGGGCAACATCCCGGCCGATGCGCCGATCGACCTGCCGATGGACGTGCTGTTCGGCAAGGCGCCGAAGATGCATCGCGACACCACGCACCCGCCCGCGCCGCGCTGGCCGCAGCTGAAGACCGCCGGCATCGACCTACGCGAAGCGGGCCTGCGCGTGCTGGCGCATCCGACGGTGGCATCGAAGAACTTCCTGGTGACCATCGGCGATCGCAGCGTCGGCGGTCTGACCGCACGCGAGCAGATGATCGGCCCGTGGCAGCTGCCGATGGCCGATGTCGCCATCACCCTGGCCGGATTCGACACCTATGCCGGTGAGGCGATGGCGCTGGGTGAGCGCACGCCGCTGGCGCTGCTCAACGCCGCCGCCTCGGCACGCATGGCCGTCGGTGAGGCCATCACCAACCTGTGCGCCGCGCCGGTGCTGTCGCTGGAGACGGTCAAGCTGTCGGCCAACTGGATGGCCGCCTGCGGCCACGACGGCGAGGACGCGCTGCTGTACGACGCGGTCAAGGCGGTGGGCATGGAGCTGTGCCCGCAGCTGGATATCAGCATCCCGGTGGGCAAGGACTCGCTGTCGATGCAGGCGCAGTGGCAGGCCGGCGGCAAGACCGAAAAGTCGGTGTCGCCGGTGTCGCTGGTGATCAGCGCGTTCGCGCCCGTCCGCGACGCACGTCAGCAGCTGACCCCGCTGCTCGACCGCGAAACCGACAGCGAGCTGTGGCTGATCGGGCTGGGCGCCGGCAAGCAGCGCATGGGTGGTTCGATCCTGGTGCAGACCCAGGCCGACCACAGCGCATTGCCGGCCTTCGGCGGCGAAGTGCCGGACCTGGACGACCCGCAGCGCCTGCGCGCCTTCTTCGAACTGATCAACGATGCCCGTGAGGCCGGCCTGCTGCTGGCCTACCACGACCGCAGCGACGGTGGCGCGTTCGCCACCCTGTGCGAGATGGCGTTCGCCTCGCGACTGGGCCTGGACATCGTGCTCGATGCCTGGGGCGATGACCCGTTCCGCAGCCTGTTCAACGAGGAATTGGGCGCGGTGGTGCAGATCGCCAGGGAAGACCGCGCCGCGTTTGCCGATCTGGTCGAACGCCACGCGCTGACCGAATGTGCGCAGCGCATCGCCCGGCCGAGCACCGCGCCGGTGGTGCGTGTGCAGCTCGACGGCCAGAGCCTGGTGGAATGGCGCTGGGAAGAACTGTTCGACGCCTGGTGGTCGGTGACCCATGCGATGCAGAAGCTGCGTGACAACCCGGAAATGGCCGACCTGGAGCGGGCCATCGCGCGTGATTTCAACGCACCGGGGCTGAAGCCGAAGCTGACGTTCGATCCGGCTGATGATGTGGCTGCGCCGTACATGGCTGCCGGCACCCGCCCGAAGGTGGCGATCCTGCGCGAGCAGGGTGTCAACGGCCAGATCGAGATGGCCAACATCTTCGAACGCGCCGGTTTCGACGCCTTCGATGTGCACATGAGCGACCTGATCGAAGGCCGCGTGCAGCTGTCCGACTTCCGTGGCATCGCCGCTTGCGGTGGCTTCAGCTACGGCGACGTGCTCGGTGCCGGCCGTGGCTGGGCGACCTCGATCCTCGAGCGTCCGGCGCTGCGCGAGGCGTTCGCCACGTTCTTCGCCCGCCCGGATACGTTCGCGCTGGGTGTGTGCAACGGCTGCCAGATGATGAGCCAGCTCAAGGACATCATCCCCGGCGCAACGCACTGGCCGAAGTTCCTGCGCAACGCCAGCGAGCAGTTCGAGGCGCGTACCGCACTGCTGGAAGTGCAGGAGTCGCCATCGATCCTGCTGCGCGGCATGGCCGGCTCGCGCCTGCCGGTGGCGGTGGCGCACGGCGAGGGCCGTGCCGCGTTCGACAGCGCCGCCGACCAGGCCGCAGCCAGCATCGCGCTGCGTTACGTCGATGGCGATGGCAAGGTGGCCACGCAGTACCCGCTCAACCCGAACGGTTCGCCCGACGGGATCACCGGGCTGACCACCACCGATGGCCGCGTCACCATTCTGATGCCGCATCCGGAGCGCACCCCGCGCACGATCAACCTGAGCTGGGTGCCGTCCAGCTGGGGCGAGGATTCGCCGTGGCTGCGCATGGTCCGCAATGCGCGGGTGTGGTGCGGCTGAGCCGCACCAACAGCAACATCACCTGCAGGAGCGACGCGAATCGCGACCGGGTTTCACCGGGAAATTCTTGTCGCGACTTGCGTCGCGCCTGCAGGGCGGCTGTCCGCTGCTAGAGTTCGTCGTGTCAGCACGAGGTCGAAACCGGCGATGACCACTTCCGCATCACCCGTTCCATGCAGGGCGCACGCATGAGCCTGCCGGTAATCCTGTTGCCGGTGGGCGTGGACGATGTCGCGCTCGATGCCTGCCTGGCCGCTCTGGAAGGTGCCACACCGGCCGGCACACCGGTGTGGCTGGCCGATGACGCACGCGGCGGGCCACGGGTGCAGACGGTGATCGAATCCTGGTTGGCGAAGACGCGGCTGCAGGCCGAATACACGCGTCGCCCGCGCGGTATCGGCGAGTCCATGCACCTTGAGCAGATGCTGCAGGCCTGTGGCGATGCCGACGTGGCAGTGCTGGCGCCGGACGCGCTGCCGTTGCCGGGCTGGTTGCAACACCTCGCCGACTGCCTCGCGCGCGATGCCTCCATCGCCACCGCGACACCGTGGAGCAATGCCGGCGAGACGGTGGCGTGGCCCCGCACCGGTGAGCTGAATCCATTGCCGCAGGAACCGGCGCGTCTGGCCTTGGCCTGTGCGTCGATGCCGCTGCTGCATCCGGAGTTGCCCTCGGCCATCACCCATGCAGTGCTGATCCGCGGCAGTGCGCGGCGCCGTGCCGGTGGCCTGGATACACAGAGCTATGCCTCGTGGTACGCCGCGCTGGTGGACCTGAGCCTGCGCATGAGTGGCTTGGGCTGGCGCAATGTGCTGTGTGACAACGCCTTTGTCGCGCGCTGCGGCGAAGGCCAGCCGGCCGAAGGCGACATGGAGGTGCTGGGCAGCCGCTGGCCGGTCTGGACCGCACGGCTGGCCGCCTTCCTGATGGACGATCCGCTGGCCAGCCATCGCGTGCAGCTGCAGCAGTTGTGTGCGCAGACGATAATGGACGCTGCCCAGCGCGACCTGTTCGAGGCCTGTGCTTCCCTTCCAGGCGTGGAGCCGGTGTGAGCGATTCGATTGCCGTTGTTGTCGTCAGCTACCAGAGCGCGAGCACGCTGGACCAGTGCCTGCAGCGACTGCGGGAAGCGCGGGATGTGACCGAGATCCGCGTGGTCGACAATGCATCCGATGACGGCTCGCTGGCCATCGCCCAGCGGCATGCACTGGCCGATACACGCGTGCGTTTCATCGCCAATCCGGACAATCCCGGCTTTGCCACCGCCTGCAACCAGGGTGCAGGAGACAGCAGCGCCGCGTGGCTGGCCTTCGTCAACCCGGACCTGATAGTCGAGACGGACACACTGGTACGGTTGCGCGAACTGGGACAGCCGCTGGGCGATTGCCTGCTGGGCGTGGAACAGGTGGATGAAAACGGCCAGGCCGATGCGGCGGTGCGCCGCCGTGATCCGGATTTTGCGGCGATGCTGCGGCATCCGGGGCGTGGCTCGCGGTTGGCGGTGCCCGCCGATCCCGCGCAGCCGTTGCAACCGGTGCAGGCGCTGTCCGGCGCGTTGCTGCTGCTGCCGCGGCAGCTGTTCCAGCGGCTGGGCGGCTGGGATGCCGGCTATCGCCTGCATGCCGAGGATCTGGACCTGTGCCGGCGTGCGCGCGAGGCCGGAGCCACGGTGGCGATCGCCAACGGCTTGAAGGTGCTGCATGTGCGCGGGGTGTCCAGTCGTTCGCGTCCGTTTTTTGTCGAATGGCACAAGCATCGCGGGCTGTGGCGCTATTTCCGCAAGTTCGAGGCGCCACGGCGTCCGCTGCCGGTTAGGTTCGGCGTGTGGTGTGCGATCTGGGCGCATGCGGTCGTGCAGGTTCCCAGGCTGCTGCGCCGTCGATAACCGGTTCGCCTGGCCGGCTTTCCTGGCGGGGCCGCCGCCCATGCCGGTGCGGCGTCTTCATTCTTCCGGCATTTCCGACGCCACCCCGCAAAGGCGGTGCCATCTGGCCGCCGCTCTCTTACGGTCGTGTGTTTAGCTGTGCCATCCCCGTGGAAAGATGATGGCGCGGCGGCATGGGTCTGTCGCGTCGGTTGCTCCATGGGTCGAAATTGAAAGTGTGATCTAATCCGTAATTCTTTTTGTGGTTCGCGAGAGAGGGCGGGATGGGCTGCGTAGGCAAGGTGGCGGTGCACAAGGGGGTGATCCGGTGAATCCGGCAGAGTTGCTCGATGGTTACCGTGACCGTTCCTGTGCCCGGCAGTGGCGCGGTTTCCTGCGCGCGATGGCGGTCGAGTTCGACCAGGCGCTGCCGGATGAAGAGTCGGCACGCCTCATGGCGCGTATCGGCCAGCGTTTTGCCGACGCCCATCCATTGCCGCCCGCCGCCACGGTCGAGGCCCTGCAGGCGTCGGTCAATGCCGTCTGGAGCGGATGCGAGTGGGGATGGGCGGCGTTCGAGGAACGCCATGACCAACTGCGCATCGTGCATGCCGGCTCGCCGTTTGCCGTGGCGCTGGGGCCGGGCAACGGCTGGCAGCATGGCTTCCTCGAAGGCGCCTACCGTCACTGGTTGCGCGCTGCCGGTATGTTGGCCGTTCTCGATGTTCGCCATCTGGCGACGGAGAACCGCGACCTTTCGATCTTTACCGTTGCGCGGGTGTTCTGACGATGGAAAAGGTGTGTGTGGCATGAGCAGGGATCATTCGATGGGCCCCCCGGGATGCGACGACGACGTGGCGGGGCTGTTCATGAAGCTTGGCGACGGCAAGAGAAGGCCGGAGTACCGGGATTTCTCCGAGGCCGCTCTGCCCCAGCCCACGGCGGCCGCACGACCGGCCAAAGCGGGGGCGGACGTGCTGATTCCGCAGGAAGCGGGTATGCCCCCGGTCTCGGTTGCCGGCGTCGCTGTGGCAGCGGACACGCCGCTGTCGCAGCTGTTCCGCAGGCTTGCCGAGACCGGCGGAGCCATCGCGGATGACAGTCCCCTGATCCGGCTGCGCGGGCAGTAGGCGAAGGGGCTCCAACGCCGGGCAGGGACGCCGTGGAGGCGGGCCCGGACCGGCATAGCCGCCCCGACCGGGCGGCGCAGAGGGAAAAACCATGAAACTTTCGATCAGACTCGAGGGCTCGCAGGCTCTGGCCCGCGTCGCCTTGGCCGCACTGGTGCTGGTGGGCGCGCTGCTGGTCGCGTTCGTCGTCACCGTGCCGCTGGACGTGGCGCAGCAGTTGCTGTTCTCGCTGGCCGTGTTCGTCATCGGCCTGTGCCTGCGCCGCGCCAGCAACCGCATCGTGCCGCTGGTGCTGATGGGGTTGTCGCTGATCATGTCCAGCCGCTACATGTGGTGGCGCCTGACCGAAACCATGGGCATGGACAGCCTGGTCGACCTGACCCTGGGCTTCGGCCTGGTCATGGCCGAGGTGTACGCGTTCGTGGTGCTGGTGCTGGGGTATTTCCAGGTGGCCTGGCCGCTGCACCGCCGCTCGTTGCCACTGCCCGAGGACCAATCGCAGTGGCCGACGGTGGACGTGTTCATTCCCACCTACAACGAGCCGCTGTCGGTGGTGCGCACCACCATCCTTGCGGCGACGGTGATGGACTGGCCGGCCGGGAAGCTGAAAATCCACCTGCTCGACGATGGCCGCCGCGAGGAGTTCCGCCAGTTCTGCGAGGAAGTGGGGGTGAACTATGTCACCCGCACCAACAACAACCACGCCAAGGCCGGCAACATCAACGCCGCGTTGAAGAAGAGCGACGGTGAATACGTCGCCATCTTCGATTGCGACCACGTGCCGACACGCTCTTTCCTGCAGATGTCGATGGGCTGGTTCCTGCACGACGCGCGGCTGGCGGTGGTGCAGACCCCGCACTATTTCTTCTCCGCCGATCCGTTCGAGCGCAACCTGGGCACCTTCGGCAAGGTGCCCAACGAGGGCGAGCTGTTCTACGGCCTGCTGCAGGACGGCAACGACGCCTGGGACGCCACGTTCTTCTGCGGCTCGTGCGCGGTGATCAAGCGCGCGCCGCTGGAGCAAGTGGGCGGCGTCGCGGTGGAGACGGTGACCGAGGACGCGCATACCGCCATCCGCCTGCACCGCGCCGGCTACCGCAGCGCCTACATCCCGGTGCCGCAGGCCGCAGGCCTGGCCACCGAGAGCCTGTCGGCGCACGTGGGCCAGCGCACGCGCTGGGCGCGCGGCATGGCGCAGATCTTCCGCGTCGACAACCCGATGCTGGGCCGCGGCCTGAGCCTGGTGCAGCGCATCTGCTACACCAACGCGATGCTGCACTTCTTCTACGGGTTGCCGCGCATCATCTTCCTGACCGCGCCGCTGGCCTTCCTGTTCTTCGGCGCGCACGTCATCCATGCCTCGGCGCTGATGATCTTCGCCTATGCCCTGCCGCACCTGGCGCAGGCCAGCCTGGCCAACCTGCGCATCCAGGGCGCGCACCGCCACCTGCTGTGGAACGAGGTGTACGAGACGGCGCTGGCCTGGTACATCCTGCGGCCGACGCTGATGGCGGTGATCAACCCCCGGCTGGGCAAGTTCAACGTTACCGCCAAGGGGGGCCTGGTCCACAAGAGCTATTTCGACGCGCAGATCGCGCGTCCCTACCTGCTGCTGCTCCTGCTCAACCTGGTCGGCGTGGTCGCCGGCATCGTCAGGCTGGTGCTGGCCGACAGCAGCGGCGAGGTCAACACCATCTGGCTCAACCTGGGCTGGACCTTCTACAACATGATCATGCTCGGCGCGGTGATCGCCACCTGCAGCGAACAGCGCCAGATCCGCCGCGCCCACCGCGTACCGCTGGAAATGAAGGCGGTGCTGCACCTGCCCGACGGCCAGGCGCTGCCCTGCAGTACGGTCGATTTCTCCACCGGCGGCATGGCCATCCGCCTGGACCAGCCGCAGCCGGTGCAGCCGGGCACGGCGGTGGAGATCGAACTGCGCCACCGCCAGCGCAGCCACCGCCTGCCGGCCGTGGTGCGCCACGACCGCGACGCGCAGGGCCTGAGCCTGCAGTTCGGCGAACTGAACATCGAGCAGGAGCGCTGGCTGATCGCCTCCACCTTCGCCCGCGCCGACATCTGGGTGTCGCTGTGGGGCCGGCACGAGCGCGACACCTTCCTGCGCTCGCTGTCCGACGTGCTCCGCGCCAGCCTCAGGGGCTTCCATCGCCTGGGCCGATTCGTCATCACCAGGGGGCGGTACGACGGCCAGACCCCGCCCGCTCCCGGAGAAACCGCATGAAGCATTGCCCGCACACACCGCCGATTCCCGCCGCGCGGGCGCGCTGCGCTTCGCTGGCGTTCGCCCTGGCCCTGGTGGCCGGCGCCGCCCACGCGCAGGCGCCGGCC
>DDVW01000075.1:0-26208 GCA_002345545.1 Stenotrophomonas sp. UBA2302
ACTGCACAAACCCGGGCTGTGGATCGGCGGCCAGCGCGACCGGCTGGTGGCGGCCAGCGCCATGCACCGCGCCGCCGCGCAGGCCCCGGCCGGACTGCATGTCGCCCACACCATCGACGGCGGCGGCCATGCACCGTTCCTCGGCCATGCCGACCCGGTCGCCGGGCTGCTGCAACGCTTCGTTGCGGACTGTGGCTGAACGGTTCGGCCCACGTTGGCCCGCCATCGAAGATCATGTGTCCCGCCACTTCCCCCCTTTGAGCTGACCCGCGCCGCTCCTGCCGATTCCCCGTTCCCGCCTGCGTACCTGCCATGTCTTCCCTGTTCGACCGCAAACACGTCCGCCGCGCCTTCTCCCGCGCCGCCTCCAGCTATCACGCCGCCGCCGTGTTGCAGCAGGAAGTCGCCACGCGCCTGCTGGAATCGCTGGACTATCTGGATGACCGGCAGCCGCAGGTGGTGCTGGACGTGGGCAGCGGCCCGGCACATTCCACCGCGGTGATGAAGAAACGCTGGCCCAAGGCGCAGGTGATCGCGCTGGACCTGGCCCTGCCGATGCTGGCCGAGGCCAAAAAGCAGGCCGGCTGGTGGCGCCCGTTCACGCGCGTGTGCGCCGACGCCCGCGCCCTGCCGCTGGCCGACAACAGCGTCGATGTGATCTTCAGCAACCTGTGCCTGCAGTGGGTGGAAGACCTGCCGGCGGTGTTCGCCGGTTTCCGCCGCGTGCTCAAGCCCGGCGGCCTGCTGGTGTGCTCGACCTTCGGCCCGGACACGCTGGTGGAGCTGCGCGAGGCTTTCTCGCAGGCCGACGATGCCCCGCATGTGAGCCCGTTCGTGCAGATCGCCCAGTTCGGCGATGCGCTGATGATGGCCGGCTTCCGCGATCCGGTGCTGGACCGCGACCTGTTCACCCTCACCTACGACGACCTGCCGACGCTGATGCGCGAGCTCAAGGCGATCGGTGCGACCAATGCGATGCACAGCCGTCGCCACACCCTCACCGGGCGTGGCCGCTTCAACGCCGCGCAGGCCGCCTACGAACCGCTGCGCCGTACCGATGGCAAGCTGCCCAGCAGCTGGGAAGTCATCTACGCGCAGGCCTGGGCGCCGGAACCGGGCGCGCCGATCCGCGAACACGGCCACGACGTGGCCAGCGTGCCGGTATCGGCGATTCCGATCCGGCGGAAAAACCCGACGTGAGTGACGAGGGTTGGGCGGTAACACGGGCCTGAACTGCGGGCGGGCGACGCATCGCCTTGGCGTTTACCCGTTACCCGCCGCCTTCCCTCCGCTGCTCAGCCGCGCGAGCACCGCTCAGGCCGCGCCGGCCAGCAGGTCGCGATGGAAGAAGTAGATTTCCTGCGCCAGAAAACGCCAGCTGCTGTGGAAACTGCGGAAGCGCGTGCTGGGCGTGGCCGAGGCCAGTGCGTCGATGCCCAGTTCCCGCGACAGGCGCAACGCGCGCGCCATGTGCAGCGGGTCGCTGACCAGGATCACCCGGCGCATGCCGTTGGCATCCATCAGCTGGCGCGCCTCGATCAGGTTCTGGCGGGTGGTGCGTGAGCGGGTCTCGATGAGGATGTCGCGGTCGGGAATCTGCTGCCTGAGCGCATAACGCCGCGCCACCTGCGACTCGGAAAAGCGTGCGCCGCTGCCACCGAAGCCGCCGGTGAAGATCAGCTTCGGCGCGTAGCCGCGCTGGTACAGGTCCAGGCCATGGCGGATGCGCTCTTCAAATACCGGTGACGGCTTGGCGTCATAGGCGGCGGCACCCAGCACGATGATCGCATCGGCCGGCGCAGCCTGGTCGTTGTCGCCAACCCAGATGATCCACGCCGCCACGCCCAGCAGCCACAGCAACAGCAGCAGGCACAACCGCCACAGCCAGCCCCACATGCCCAGCCGCCGTCCGCTCATGCGCCGCACCGGGAGCGGAGCGGCATCGCGGTGCCACGTTCCGCCAGCCCCAGCCGGCCCGGCACGCACGCACGAAGTACCTGAAACGCACCGATATGCGCGGCGGCACGCGCCACTGTCACCCACATCTGAAGCCTACCGGGCAGGGGAAATTCGGCCATGGTGAAAGATTAACGTAGGCTCCGGGTCTGGGGCCATCGCGGCCACACCCTCACTCCGTTCAGCTATGCGGGCCGAGTTAAGGGCCGATTCAATCGCATCACCGGAAGCTGGCACCATCGCCATGGGGGGACACACATCATGAAACGCCTGATCATCGCTGCCGGATTGCTGCTTGGCCTCGGCGGCTGCGCCACCTACGACTACGTGGGCGGTGGCGCTGGCGGCTACTACCACGGCTCGCCTTCCACGCAATACAGCTATCCGTACGGCTACCCCTATGGCGGCAGCTACGGCGGTTATTACGGCTATGACAGCGGGTACTACGGCTACGGCAGCTACCCCCTCTACCGTCCGCCGGTTTACCGGCCGCCGTACAACCACCGTCCGCCCTCCCGCCCACCGCAGCACGGTCATGGCAATGGCCATCGCCCGGGGCACGGCGGCGACCACAACCATCGTCCCGGACACGGTGGTGACCACGGTCACCGGCCACGCCCGCCACAGGGTCATCGCCCACCGGTGAATGGCGGCGGCAGCAAGGCGCCGTGGCGCGACATGGACCGCGTACAGCGTCCGCAGACGCGCCCGACACCGAGCAGACCGGCTCAACAGGCCCGTCCGGCCGTGGTCGCCCCACGCCAGCCGGTGCAATCGCGCCCCGCGGCACCGGCACGACAGCCTTCACAGAACCGCCAAGGCCGTCCGGTCCACGTCCAGGAGCGCTGAAAGACTTGCATTCGCAAAAAACTCAGGCAATCTAGCCGACGCAGGTGACCCGCAGCGTCGCAATCTGACCCAAACCGGTGTCGCCTGGGCAGCTCAATGTCGATGTCCGCCAGGAAATCTGGATCCCCCCTGTTCCGGCCCTGTCGGACATCGGCACCTACCAAGCACAAAGCCCCGGTCTCCCGGGGCTTTGTGTTTTGACAGCAGGTACAGCCGCGATCGGCGGATAAAGAAACGGGGCCGGCAGTCCCCTCACTGCCGGCCCCTCGCTCCCCCAGCGTGCGCTCCGGTCGGCCCCTGTTCCAATTCCGACCTGTTGCGCCTGTGTCGCATGCCACGCTGGGTGCGAAGCAGTAGACGCAGGTTGCGTGCCAATCCCGGGCAACAGCCGCAATGGCGGTAAAATCAGCACATTCGCCGTCGGCGCGTAGGAATACCCCGTCAACCGGCATCACACTTTCAGCCACGACCCCCCTGCCATGAACGACTCCTTCTCCCGTTACGACGTCATTGTCATCGGCGGTGGCCACGCCGGCACAGAAGCCGCGCTGGCTGCGGCCCGCGGCGGCGCACGCACCCTGCTGCTGACCCACAACGTCGAAACCGTCGGCGCGATGAGCTGCAACCCGGCCATCGGTGGCATCGGCAAGGGCCATCTGGTCAAGGAGATCGACGCGCTGGGCGGGGCGATGGCGCATGCCGCCGACCTGGCCGGCATCCAGTGGCGCACACTCAACGCCTCCAAGGGCCCGGCAGTGCGCGCCACCCGCTGCCAGGCCGACCGCAACCTGTACCGCATGGCAATCCGCCGCATCGTCGAATCGCAGCCGAACCTGACCGTGTTCCAGGCGGCGGTGGATGATCTGGTGATCGAGGGCGACGCGGTGCGTGGCGCCATCACCCAGACCGGGCTGACCTTCCATGCGCCGGCCGTGGTGCTGACCGCCGGCACCTTCCTGGCCGGCAAGATCCATATCGGCGAGACCCAGTACACCGCCGGGCGCATGGGCGATCCGCCGGCGACCACGCTGGCCGCACGCCTGCGCGAGCGCCCGTTCGTGATCGATCGGCTCAAGACCGGCACGCCGCCGCGCATCGACGGCCGCTCGCTGGACTACAGCGTGATGGAAGCCCAGCCCGGTGACGATCCGCTGCCGGTGATGTCCTACCTGGGCAACGTCAACGAGCACCCGCGCCAGGTCAACTGCTGGATCACCCACACCAGCGAGCGTACCCACGACATCATCCGCGGCGCGCTGCACCGCTCGCCGCTGTACAGCGGCCAGATCGAAGGCATCGGCCCGCGCTACTGCCCGTCCATCGAGGACAAGGTGGTGCGTTTTGCCGAGAAGGCCAGCCACCAGATTTTCGTCGAGCCCGAAGGCCTGGACGTGGTGGAGATCTACCCCAACGGCATCTCCACCTCGCTGCCGTTCGATGTGCAGCTGGAACTGGTGCGCTCGATCCGCGGCATGGAGAACGCGCACATCACCCGCCCCGGCTATGCCATCGAGTACGACTTCTTCGATCCGCGCGGGCTGAAGAACACGCTGGAGACCCGGCAGGTGTCCGGGCTGTTTTTCGCCGGGCAGATCAACGGCACCACCGGCTACGAGGAAGCCGGCGCGCAGGGCCTGCTGGCCGGTATCAACGCCGCGCTGTTCGTACAGGGCAAGGACGGCTGGAGCCCGCGCCGCGACGAGGCCTATATCGGCGTGCTGGTCGATGACCTGATCACCCACGGCACCAGCGAGCCGTACCGCATGTTCACCAGCCGCGCCGAGTACCGGTTGCAGTTGCGCGAGGACAACGCCGACGTGCGCCTGACTCCCACCGGCCGCGAGCTGGGGCTGGTCGATGACCGCCGCTGGGCGGCGTTCCAGACCAAGCAGGACGCCGTGGCAACAGAGAGCGCGCGTCTGCGCGGCATCTGGGCCACGCCGGCCAACGCGCTGGGCCGCGAGGTCGCCGAGGCCACAGGCGTGGCGGTGACCCGCGAGACCAATGTGCTGGACCTGATCAAACGCCCGGAGCTGGATTACGCCAAGCTGATGCAGGTGCCATCACTCGGTCCCGGTGTGGACGATCCGCGCGTGGCCGAACAGGTGGAGATCAGCGTCAAGTACGCCGGCTATCTGGACCGGCAGCGGGTGGAGATCGAACGCCAGCAGCGCCACGAGAACACCGTGATCGCCGAGGGCTTCGACTTCTCAGCGGTGCACGGGCTCTCGGCCGAGGCGCTGCAGAAGTTCGAGCGCGTACGTCCGCAGACCATCGGCCAGGCCCAGCGCATTCCCGGCATGACCCCGGCGGCGATCTCGCTGCTGCTGGTGCATCTGGAACGGGTGCGGCGCGGGAAGGTCGCCTGAGCTGCAACCAGCAGCGCCGCAGCTGATTACAGCTGTGGCATGAAGGCATGCTGCTGCGTGCACCGGGCCATCCGCGCGTGCACAAGCGTGTGTCGCAACCGCGCCCGCCGCTGGCATGCTGGGATGGCAGCGCGTCGCTGCGTATCATCGTGTCTGCAATCACACCGATGAATCCCGCCATGACCTCCCTCCGCCCCTTCCTCGACAAAATGCCCATCGTGGGTGAACGCGTGTATGTCGATCCGGCCTGCACGGTGATTGGCGATGTGGTGATCGGCGATGACGCGTCGATCTGGCCGGGCACGGTGATCCGGGGCGATGTGAACCACATCCGCATCGGTGCGCGCACCAATGTGCAGGACGGCACCATCATCCATGTCAGCCACGACAGCCCGTACAACAAGGGTGGCTACCCGACGCTGATCGGCGAGGGGGTGACGGTCGGCCATGGCTGCATCCTGCATGCCTGCACCATCGGCGATTACTGCCTGATCGGCATGGGTGCGTGCATCCTCGATGGCGCGGTGGTCGAGGCCAACGCCTTCATCGCCGCCGGTGCGGTGGTGGGGCCGGGCAAGGTGGTGCGCAGCGGCGAGCTGTGGGCCGGCAACCCGGCACGGCTGATGCGCCAGCTCAGCGAAAAGGACATCGAAGGGCTGCGCTATTCGGCCGAGCACTATGTGCGCATCAAGGACCAGTACCGCGGCATGCAGGACGCCAGCTGATCCGCGCTGCTCACCCTGCCTGCACCGGGCGTGGGATTTTCCGCTGCCGGCGGTTAAAGTCGCCGCTCATCAAGGACGCCGTCGAGACCCGAATGCCAGTGGCACCTGTCCGGACCGGAAGCCGGGCCCTCCCCCGCAACCGGACCAAGCGTGATGCCGCGGTGGTGATGCGGTGACATCGTCAGCGGCGATGCTCGATACCTGCCGTGAAGTGGTCACGCCCGAAGGCGTGCCCTTGCAGCTGCCTGCCGCCGGGCCGGTGCCGCGGGCGCTGGCGTGGCTGATCGACCTGATGGTGCGCTTTGGCGTGCTGGCGCTGATGAGCCCGTTACTGGCGGCGATCGACGGACTCGGCCAGGGCCTGTATCTGGGGCTGATGTTCCTGATGTTCTGGGCATATCCGATCGTGCTGGAAGTGTGGCTGGGGCAGACCCTGGGGAAAAAAGCGCTGGGACTGCGCGTGGTCGCACGCGACGGTGCACCGCTGGGCTGGATGGCGGCGATCGTGCGCAACCTGCTGCGCACCGTGGACATGTTGCCGTTCGGCTATGCACTGGGGTTGATCTGCTGTCTGTATGACCCGTACGGCCGCCGCCTCGGCGATCTGGTCGCCGGCACGCTGGTAGTGCATCTGCCGCCGCGCGTGGCGATTGCGCCGGCCCGTACCGATGCCGTGCTGGCCCCGCCGGTGCCGCTGCAGCCGGGCGAGCAGATGGCGGTGATCGCCTTCGCCGAACGGGCACCGGCGCTGTCATCGGCACGCCAGCAGGAGCTGGGGGATATCGCCTCGGCACTCAGCGGGGCACGCGGCCAGAATGGCGTGCTGCGTCTGTACGCGATGGCCAACTGGCTGCTGGGGCGGCGATGAGGCAGGAGCAGTTCGTCACCCGCTACCAGCACGAATGGCAGCAGTTCGAGGACTGGCTGCAACGGCGCGGCGACAGTGCACGCAAGGTGCGCGGCAGCCTCGATCCCGACCTGCCCGGCGATGAAACCATCCCCGAACGCTACCGGCGGCTGTGCCAGCACCTGGCGCTGGCGCGGCGCCGCGGCTACAGCCCGCAACTGGTGGAGCGCCTGCAACAGCTGATGCAGCGTGGCCACAACCTGCTGTATCGCACACCGCCGCCGCGCTGGCAGCGCGCGGTGGAATTCCTCATCGCCGACTTCCCGCAGCTGGTGCGCAGCCAGGCCGCGGCGATGTGGGTGGCCTGCGCGCTGTTCGTGCTGCCGCTGGTGGGCATCTTCGTGTTGCTGCAGTACCAGCCGGAACTGATCCATCTGCTGCTGGACCCGCGCCAGATCACGCAGATGGAAAAGATGTATGACCCGGCCGCCGACCGCCTGGGCCGTGACAGCGGCACCGACTGGGCGATGTTCGGCCACTACATCATGAACAACATCAGCATCGGCCTGCGTACCTTCGCCAGCGGCCTGCTGGCCGGTATCGGCACGGTGCTGGTGCTGCTGTTCAACGGCATCACCATCGGCGCGGTGGCCGGCCACCTGCAGCAGGTGGGCTTTGGCGATCCGTTCTGGCGTTTCGTCGTCGGCCATGCACCGTTCGAGCTGACCGCCATCGTCATCGCCGGCGGTGCCGGTTTGCAGCTGGGATTGAAGCTGTTGGCACCGGGGCGCAAGCGCCGCATCGATGCGCTGGTCGAAGGCGGCATCATCGGTGCGCGGCTGTGCCTGGGCGTGGCCTTCATGCTGCTGGTGGCCGCCTTCATCGAGGCGTTCTGGTCCTCCACCGCCGCCGTGCCGGCGTGGGGCAAATACAGCGTGTCGGCCGTGCTGTGGGCGCTGGTGCTGATCTGGCTGGGGCGTGGCGGACGCGGAGGTGGTCATGCGAATTGACCAGCTCGACGTGGTGCTGCGCCCGCGCTCGCAGTGGGAGGCGATGGAGCTTGGCACCGCACTGGTGCGCCGTCATGCCGGGGCGATCTGGAAGCCGTGGCTGCTGCTGACGCTGCCGGTGTTCGCGCTGCTGAACCTGCTGGGGGTATGGCTGGACAGCGCCTGGCTGCCGGCCATCGCGCTGTGGTGGCTCAAGCCGGTGTTCGAGCGGATTCCGCTGTACGTGATCTCGCGCGGTGCATTTGGCGCCGTCCCCGACACCCGCCAGACCCTGCGCGCGCAATGCAGCTGGGGCTGGCGCGGACTGTGGGCCCATCTGCTGTGGCGGCGGCTGAGCCCGGCACGCTCGCTGCTGATGCCGGTGGATCTGCTCGAAGGCGGTGAGCGGGCACAATGTCGCCGGCGGCGGCGCACCCTGGCGGGCGCCAGCTACGGCCACGCCAGCCTGCTCACCGCCATGTGCTGGCATTTCGAAGTGATGCTGCAGCTGGCCGGCATCGCGCTGGTGTTCATGTTCGTGCCGGTGGAACTGCTGTCCGAATCCTTGCGTGCGGCGTGGTCGCTGATCGGCAAGGACACCCCGGTGTGGGCCTGGATCGGCTTCAATTTCCTGGCCTGGATCGGGATGACGCTGATCGGGCCGTTCTACAGCGGCGCCGGCTTCGGCCTGTACCTCAACCGCCGCACCCAGCTGGAAGCCTGGGATGTGGAGATCGCCTTCCGCCGCCTGCGGGAGCGGCTCACACGCACCGCCCCGCTCCTACTGCTGGCTATGCTGGCCTGCCTGCCCATATCGCTGCCGCTGCATGCACAGGAGGCCGGCGATACCACCGCCCATGCCAACCACAAAGGTGCTGCCACACCGGCAACCGCCGCCACTCCGGCGACGGTATTCGGCACGGACCATGCCGATACCGCCGGCTTCCGCCAGGCCGCCGCACGCGCCTATGAAGATCCGCAACTGGGCGCCAGCCGCAGCGTCACACGCTGGCAGCGCAAGCCGGCCGAAACATCCCATAGAGAACCGTGGAAGTTCGATTTTGGCAACTTCGGCAAATTCATCACCACGCTGCTGGCGGTGCTCAGCGAAAGCCTGTTGTGGATAGTGGTCGGCGCCGTCGTGGTCGCGCTGCTGCTGACCAGCCGCTGGTGGCTGCCCTGGTTGCGTGGCAGTGGCCGGCGTCGCCGCGAGCCGCTGTCAGCGCTCACCGAGGAAGCGCTGCAACTGCCTGAAACCCTGCCGGCGGACATCATCGGCAGCGCCCGCCAGCTGTGGCGCGACGGCAAGCCCCGCCACGCGCTG
Source organism: Stenotrophomonas sp. UBA2302 (assembly GCA_002345545.1). Classification (GTDB taxonomy): domain Bacteria; phylum Pseudomonadota; class Gammaproteobacteria; order Xanthomonadales; family Xanthomonadaceae; genus Stenotrophomonas. The sequence goes on from DDVW01000075.1 coordinate 9,060, forward strand.
GCGCTGCTGTATCGCGCGGCGGTGGAGGTGCTCGGCACGCGCGCCGCCATCGTGCTGCCGCCCGGTGCCACCGAGGCGCACTGCCTGCGTGCCGCCCAACGCATGCCGCTGGAAGCCGACCGCCAGCTGTTCGTGCAGGTGGTGCGCACCTGGCAATACGCCGCCTATGCAGGACGCCTGCCGGATGCGGCGCAGTTCGAAACCCTGCTGGCACACTTCCAGCGGCACGGATGGACCGCATGAGCCCGCGCTGGCGCAACGCCCTGCTCGGCCTGCTGGCACTGCTGCTGGCGGCCCTGGCGGTGGCGTGGTTCCTGCGCAACTTCGAGCGCCGTCCGCATGAAGTCCCCTTGCCCGCCTATGGCGAGCCCACCTACAACCCGCTGTTCGCCCTGCGCGAAAGTCTGCGCAAGGACGGCATCCCGGCCGAATCCCGCCGCAAACTGGACCTGGCGGCGATGCAGCTGCAGCCACGCGACACCGTCCTGATGCTGGATGATCCGCGCCGGCTGGACTCCCGCCAGGTCGCCGCGTTGCTGGACTGGGTGGAGCTCGGCGGCCATCTGCTGCTGCGTATTCCCGGCGCCAGCGAGGATGCCGACGGCAATGACGATGGCCTGCTGGATCGGTTGGGCATCCACCACAGCGGCGCATCATCGGGCTGCCTGCAGTGGCAGGTCGCCGGGCAGGAAATGCACTACGAATTCTGCAGCAGCCAGCGCTTCACCCTCGACGACGATATCCGCACCGAACTGCGCTGGTACGACGACAAGGACGCACAGACGCTGGCCTATGCACGCCTGCGCCACGGCCTCGGTCGCGTCGATGTGCTGGCCGACATGGACTTCCTGCGCAACGGCCGCCGCGGCATGGAAGCCGAACCCGGCCTGCGTGATATCCCCCACCAGGAGCTGGCCCGGCTGATGCTGGCGCCCAACTACGGCAAGGGCACCATCCACCTGCTGTACGCGGCCGAAGCCCCCTCGCTGTGGAAGCTGCTGCTGCAGCGCGGCTGGCCGGTCTGGCTGCCACTGCTGCTGGCACTACTGGCGTGGCTGTGGGCGCGCAGCCAGCGCTTCGGCGCCCTGCTGCCTTCACCGCGCGAGGAGCGCCGCTCGCTGCTGGAACACGTGCGTGCCAGCGGCGAACACCTGCACCGCTACGGCAAGTCCCCGCTGCTGTACAACGCCGTGCGCCAGGCCTTTCTAGCCCGCCTGCGCCGCCGCGCACCGCTGGCGGCCGCACTCAGCGGCGATGCGCAGGCACAGGCCATTGCCGACCATCTGCAGTGGCCGCTGGCGCGCGTGCAGAACGCCTTGAAACTGCCCGCTTCGCAGGACGACACCACCCTGCGCGAGCGCATCCGTTTGCTGATCCAGATGAGAAACCAGCTATGAACCACTTGCCGCCCCTGCCCGCTCTCCCCGCAGACGCCCCCGCTGCACCTGCTGCACCCTTGGCCGCGCCATCGGTGGACAACAGCGGCCTGATCGAGGCGGTCGAACGCATCCGCAGCGCGGTGGGCCAGGCCTTCATCGGCCAGACCGAGGTGCTCGAGCAGATCCTCATCGCCCTGCTCGCCGGCGGCCACGTGCTGATCGAGGGTGTGCCCGGGCTGGGCAAGACACTTCTGGTGCGCGCCCTGGCGCAGGCGCTGGAGCTGGACTACGCACGCGTGCAGTTCACCCCGGACCTGATGCCCAGCGATGTCAGCGGCCATGCGGTGTACGACCCCAAGACCGAAAGCTTCAAGATCCGCCGCGGGCCGGTGTTCACCAACCTGCTGCTGGCCGACGAGATCAACCGCGCCCCGGCCAAGACCCAGTCGGCGCTGCTGGAAGTGATGCAGGAAGGCCAGGTGACGATCGAGGGTCGCGGCTTCGCGCTGACCCCACCGTTCCTCACCCTGGCCACGCAGAACCCGGTGGAACAGGAAGGCACCTATCCGCTGCCCGAAGCACAGCTGGACCGCTTCCTGCTGAAGGTGCTGATCGACTATCCGCAGCTGGAGGACGAGAAGCGCATGGTCGAATCGATCACCACCGGCCGCACCGCCAGCGACTTCAACCTGTCGCAGGTGCCGCGCGTGCTCAGTGGTGCCGAGGTGGTGGAACTGCAGAAGGCGGTGGCGGCGATCACCGTCGATCCGCAGGTGATCGACTACGCCGTGCGCATCGTCTCCGCCACCCGCAAGTGGCCGGGTATCGCGTTGGGTGCCGGGCCGCGCGGCAGCATCGCGCTGGTGCGTGCGGCCCGGGCATTGGCTGTGCTGTCCGGGCGTGATTTCGTCACCCCCGATGACGTGCGCGAAATAGCCAGGCCGGCCCTGCGCCACCGCATCGCGCTGGCACCGGAAATGCAGATCGAAGGCCAGTCCACCGACGATGTGCTCACCGCGCTGCTGGCCAAGGTGGAGGCACCGCGCAAGTGAGTTCTGCCGGCGGCCCTGTGGTGCTTGCTCCGCCTCTTTCGAACCCAATGCGAAGGAGCGGGCCGGTTTGGATGACTGTTGCTTGTGAACCTGCTTTCGCCTTCCGGCTTTTGAGCTTCTGGCCCGCTGTAAAGCGAGCTGAGCACCGCAGTGAATCGGAGGCGAAGAGGCGCACATGTCTGAGCATAGCGAGTTGTGCGCCGACTCCCGATTCACGAGGAGCACAAGGTGACGATGCGGCTTCACCGCATCGGCTCGCGTCCCAGCGGCATGTTCTTTGGTTACTTTCTTGCACGGGCAAGAAAGTGACTCGCCCCTCGCGAAGCAGGGGCGAAAGCTCTTGCTCAAAGGCCTTGGCTTGGCTGTTGTTTATGCGCTCCGGAAAAGCATCAAACAGTAACAAAGGCTTTCACTCCCGCTGCGCAGGAGCGAGCCACCTTTCTTTGCTCGTGCAAAGAAAGGTGGCCCAAAGAAAACACGGCCCGGACGCGATCCGTCGGGCTTCGCCCGCCGGTTCCCTGCGCTCCTCACATGTCGACGGGACGGCGCACAACTCGCTGCGCTCAGACATGTGCGCCTCTACGCCCCTCGCCCTGCTGCGGTGCTCGGCTCGCTCTACGGCAATGAAAGTCAAAAGCCAAAAAGCACAAGCAACAGAAATTCTGCACCGTCTTCCTGCTACCAGTACCGACACACCTGCGGAGATCGCCGCATGAGGCCCGCCCCGCTGCTGCTCGCGCTGCTGGTGCTGTGGGGACTGCTGGGCATCGCGGTGGCGCTGCGCTATCTGCCGCTGCCACTGTGGCAGGCGGTGGCCGGCATGATCGCCATGCTCGCCGCGCTCGATGCGCTGCTGCTGTGGCGCCGGCCCACGCCGCAGGTCCGGCGGGAGCTGCCCGATTCACTGGCGCTGGGGGTGGAGCGCGAAACCTGGCTGCAGCTGGAGACCTTCGGCCGCCAGCGCCTGGACGTGTTCGACCTTGTGCCCGATGGCTGGAGCAGCCAGGGCCTGCCACGCCGGCTCAGCCTCGCGGCGGCCAGCGAAGCGCGTTTCAGCTACCGCTTCACGCCGGCCAACCGTGGCAGCTTTGCCTTTGAGGGCGTGCAGCTGCGCCTGCACTCGCCGCTGCGGCTGTGGCGCCACCTGCGCCTTGCCGGTCCGCCGCAGACCGTGCGCGTGTATCCCAACTTCGCCCCGCTCACCCGCTATGCGCTGCTCAGCGCGGAAATGGCCTCGCGGCTGGTCGGCGCACACCTGAAGCGACGCCGCGGCGAAGGCACCGACTTCCACCAGATGCGTGAATACCGGGTCGGTGACAGCCTGCGGCAGATCGACTGGAAGGCCACCGCGCGGGCGCGCAAGCTGATCTCGCGCGAGTACCAGGACGAGAAGAACCAGCAGCTGCTGCTGATGATCGACACCGGCCGCCGCATGATGGCCGACGAAGGCGGCCTGTCGCACTTCGACCACGTGCTCAACGCGGCACTGGTGGTGGCGTATCTGGCGCTGCGGCAGGGCGACGGCGTGGGCCTGTTCGCCAGCGGCGGGCAGACCCGCTGGGTCGCGCCGCAACGTGGCATGGGGGGTATCGACACGCTGCTGCGCGCCAGCTACGACCTGCAGCCGCAGCCGGTGGCGACCGACTATCTGGCCGCCGCCACCGAACTGTCGCTGCGGCAGTCACGGCGGGCGCTGGTGATGCTGGTCACCAATGTGCGCGACGAGGACATCGAGGATCTGCTGGCCGCGGTGCGGCTGCTGCAGAAGCGGCATCTGGTGTGTGTGGCCAGCCTGCGCGAACGCGAGCTCGACCAGGCCCTTGCGGCCGATGTCGACACATTGGCCGACGCGCTGCAGGCCGGCACCATCGCCCGCTATCTGCAACAGCGCAGCGCCGCCCACGAGGCCCTGCGCAGCCACCGGGTGATGGTGCTGGATGTCACCGCCGAAGAATTGCCGGCCGCACTGGTGGAGCGCTATCTGGCGGTCAAGCGCGACGGCCTGCTGTAGCGCTTGCAAAGCCCCTCTCCGGCTGGGAGAGGGGTTGGGGTGAGGTTTGGGCAGCAGCCTCGCGATGGCTGGCTGCACGAGGTTTCGCCCGTACCCTCATCCGCCCCTTCGGGGCACCTTCTCCCAACGGGAGAAGGGTAAGAGGCACTTGGCCCTCAGAGGTAGATACGCGTACTTCCCTGCGGTGCGTCATCAATGATGGCGTGCGGCAGGAAGCGGGCGCTGTCACGGGTGATGCGGCTGTCATCCTCGCGGATGCCGATGCCGCAGGCGTGATCGCCCACCACCCAGCTGCCGACCAGCGGATAGTTGCCGTCGAACACCGGCAGCGCGTGGAACGCCTGGCGGATGCTCGGCCCGGTGTACGGCCCTTCGCTCTCCTGCCAGCTGCCATCGGCCATATGCATAGCGACATTGGCACCTTCGCGCGAATGCAGCGGCTTGCGCACCCAGCCGGCCGGCAGCGCGCTGCCATCGTCGAAATACGACTCCAGCAGGTTGGGATGGCCGCGATGGCGCTGCCACAGCAGCGGCAGGATGCCCTTGTTGCTCAGCACCGCCTTCCACGCCGGCTCCAGCAGTTGCACGCCCGAACGCGGCAGCGCCGCGCCGAATTCCTCGCGCATCAGGTCTTCCAGCGGGTACAGCTTGAACAGGCTGCCGATCACCACATCGTCCAGATCGGTGAAGCGGCCGTCGGCGGACAGGCCGATGTCCTCGATCGCGATCGCCGCCCCATGCAGGCCGGCCTGCGCCGCGCAATCGCGCAGGTAGGCCACCGTGCCCTGGTCTTCCTCCGATTCGCCCACCGCGCTGAAATACAGCGGCGGCGGCAGGCGCGCGGCCAGTTCGGCGAAGCGTTCCACCAGGGTTTCGTGGATCGAATTGAACTGGTCGGCGTGTGCCGGCAGCCCGCCGCGGTTGCGCTGGTCCTCCAGCCATTGCCACTGGAAGAACGACGCCTCGTAGAGCGACGTGGGCGTGTCGTAGTTCAGCTCGTACAGCTTGGCCGGGCCATTGCCGTCGTAGGCGAAGTCCAGCCGGCCATACAGATGCGGATCCCGCCGCTGCCAGCTTTCGGCGATCCAGTCGCGGAAACCTTCGGGAATGGCCAGCCGCGTCATCAGCTCGTCGCTGGCCACCACCTCGCCGACCAGATCCAGCGCCATCGCGTGCAGCTCGGCGCTGGGGTCCTCGATGTCGTCTTCGATCTGCCGCAGGGTGAAGGCGTAGTACGCACTTTCGTCCCAGTACGGCGCGCCGTCGATGGTGTGGAAACGGAAGCCGGCTTCGGCCGCACGCGCGCGCCAGTTGTCGCGCTCGGCAATCGCAATACGCCTCACCGCATCAACCGCCGACGCTGCTGCGACCGCGGCTGTTGCCACCGAAGCCGCCACGGCTGGCGGTCACCGCACGGTTGGGCTGGGTGGTCACCGGCGCCAGACCGGCCTTGCCGGCACCGATGCCGCTGCCGGTATTCAGGCCGCCGGTGCCGCCCGGTGCGGGCTTGGCCCAGCCGTTGGCCTTGTCCTTGAACGCCGGCTGCGCCGCCGGCGGTGCAGCCACCGCACCGCGGCCGCTGTTGAGCATCTGCGACATGAAAAAGCCCATCATCATCGGGCCGATGAACGAGCCGCCGGCGCTGGTGGTCTGCTGCACGCACTGCTCGGCCGGGTACTCCTTGGCGCACTCTTCCCTGCTGGCGTACTTGGGCGCGGCATCGGCGGCCTGCTGCTGTGCAGCGGCAAACGCCGTGCGGCAGGCGGAGGGATCGCCGGTGGCCTCGCTGCAGGCCTCCACCGAGGTGTACAGCCCTTCCTGCACCTGCACGGCGTCTTCCTTCTGGCAGGCGGTGAACAGCAGCGGCGCGGCGCTCATCAGCAGCAGCGCGGTAGTCCGGGAGCGCTTCATCTTCGAATCCTGGTGAAAGAGGGATTGGCAAATAATGCCCGATCACCGCTGCCGGCGGGAATTTCGCCGTGTACCAGCCTGAATCGCCAAGTCAGTTTCAGGCATGCCGGAGACGGCGCGATGGTTGCAGCTGCAACCGGGTTTTTTATGCAGAATCAACGGCCAAGGTGCCGTTGCGCCCATTGTCGCGTTCGATCCCATGCCTGAATACCGCTCGAAAACCTCCACTGCCGGCCGCAACATGGCCGGCGCCCGCGCCCTGTGGCGTGCCACCGGCATGACCGACGGGGACTTCCACAAGCCGATCATCGCGGTGGTCAACTCCTTCACCCAGTTCGTGCCCGGCCACGTGCACCTGAAGGACCTGGGCCAGCTGGTCGCGCGCGAGATCCAGGCCGCCGGCGGCGTGGCCAAGGAGTTCAACACCATCGCCGTGGACGACGGCATCGCCATGGGCCACGACGGCATGCTGTACTCGCTGCCCAGCCGCGAGATCATCGCCGACTCGGTCGAATACATGGCCAACGCGCACTGCGCCGACGCGCTGGTGTGCATCTCCAACTGCGACAAGATCACCCCCGGCATGCTGATGGCCGCGCTGCGGCTGAACATCCCGACGGTGTTCGTTTCCGGCGGACCGATGGAAGCGGGCAAAACCCGCCTGGCCGACCACAAGCTGGACCTGATCGATGCGATGGTCGCCGCCGGCGACGCCTCGATCAGCGACGAGGAAGTGGCCGCGATCGAACGCAGCGCCTGCCCCACCTGCGGCTCGTGCTCGGGCATGTTCACCGCCAATTCGATGAACTGCCTGACCGAAGCACTGGGGCTGTCGCTGCCGGGCAACGGCACCGTGGTCGCTACCCACAGCGACCGCGAGGGCCTGTTCAAGCGCGCCGGGCGGCTGGTCGTGGAGCTGTGCCACCGCTGGTATGGCGGCGAGGAGGCCAGCGTGCTGCCACGCGGCATCGCCACGTTCGAAGCGTTCGAGAATGCGATGACGCTGGATATCGCCATGGGCGGTTCCACCAACACCATCCTGCACCTGCTGGCTGCCGCGCAGGAAGCCGGCGTGGCGTTCGACCAGCGCGATATCGACCGCCTGTCGCGGCGCGTGCCGCAGCTGTGCAAGGTGGCGCCGAACTCGGAGAAATACCACGTCGAGGACGTGCACCGCGCCGGCGGCATCATGGCCATCCTCGGCGAGCTGGCGCGCGGCGGACTGCTGCACACCGATGTGCCGACCGTGCACGCACGCACGCTGGGCGATGCGATCGCCCGCTGGGACATCACCCAGACCGCCGACCAGAGCGTGCACCAGTTCTACAAGGCCGGCCCGGCCGGTATTCCCACCCAGGTCGCCTTCAGCCAGTCCACGCGCTGGCCGTCGCTGGATACCGACCGTGGCAACGGCTGCATCCGTGATGTGGCCCGTGCCTATTCCAGCGAAGGCGGGCTGGCGGTGCTGTACGGCAACCTCGCCGCCGACGGCTGCGTGGTCAAGACCGCCGGCGTGGACGAATCCATCCACGTGTTCGAGGGCAACGCCCGCGTCTATGAAAGCCAGGAGGCGGCGGTCAAGGGCATCCTCGGCGACGAGGTGCAGGCCGGCGACGTGGTGGTGATCCGCTACGAAGGCCCGAAGGGCGGCCCGGGCATGCAGGAAATGCTGTATCCGACCAGCTACCTCAAGTCCAAGGGGCTGGGCAAAGCCTGCGCGCTGCTCACCGACGGCCGTTTCTCCGGTGGCACCTCGGGGCTGTCCATCGGCCACTGCTCACCGGAAGCCGCCGCCGGCGGCACCATCGGCCTGGTCCGCGACGGCGACCGCATCCGCATCGACATCCCCCAACGCAGCATCGACCTGCTGGTGGACGAGGCCGAGCTCGCACGCCGCCGCAGCGAACAGGACACCCGTGGCTGGAAGCCGACCGAAGCCCGTCCGCGCAAAGTCAGCAGCGCGCTGAAGGCCTATGCGCTGCTGGCCACCAGTGCCGACAAGGGCGCCGTGCGCGACACCTCGCTGCTGGACGGTTGAGCCGTCATTGCGCCGGGAGCAATGCTCCCGGCAAGCGGTCCAGAGGACTCAGCAATCCACCGGCACCGCGGCCGAGCACGTGGGTATAGATCTGCGTGGTGGCCACATCCTTGTGCCCCAGCAGCTCCTGCACCGTGCGGATGTCGTGCCCGGCTTCGAGCAGGTGGGTGGCGAAGGAGTGCCGCAGCGAATGGCAGGTCGCGGGCTTGATTATCCCCGCCCGTATACGCCCGGCCTTGATCGCCCGCTGCAGCGTTTCCTCGGCAACATGGTGACGCCCGATCCTGCCGGTACGCGGATCGCGCGAAACCCGTTCGGAAGGAAACAGGTACTGCCAGCCCGGCTCGCCCTCTGCGGCCGGATACTTCCGTGCCAGCGCGTTCGGCAGGTACACCCGGCCATGCCCCTGCAGCAGATCGGCACGATGCTGTAGCAGCGAGCGCTGCTGCTGGGCGGACAGCCGTTCCTGCAGCGAGGCCGGCAACGGTACCCGTCGATCCTTGTCGCCCTTGCCACTGCGCACGCAGATTTCGCGCCGCGCAAAATCCACATCCTTCACCCGCAACCGCAGGCATTCCATCAGCCGCATGCCGGTACCGTAAAGCAGGCGCGCCATCAGTTCCGTCAGCCCCTCCGGCATCGCCGCGAGCAATCGGGCCACTTCCTCCTGCGACAGCACCACCGGCAAGCGCCGCGGCCGTTTGGCCCGCACCACCTCCTCCATCCACGGCAGATCCACTCCCAACACTTCCCGATACAGGAACAGCAACGCCGACAACGCCTGGTTCTGGGTGGCCGCCGATACATTGCCCTCCGTCGCCAATCGGGTAAGGAACGCCTCCACCTCCCGCGCGCCCAGCTGCTTCGGATGGCGCTTGCCATTGGCCAGTATGAAACGCCGGATCCAGCCGGTATAGGCCTGCTCGGTACGGATGCTGTAATGCCGGAAGCGGATCCGCTCCCTGACCTGATCAAGCAGTCTCGGCGATTGGGCACCCGTTACACCGGATGTCTGAGGGGTGTAACTCATAGGGCGGCACTCCTGCGGCATAACATCGCCAGCCTATGGCTGCCTCCGGCCCTGAAACGTCATCCAAGCCATTGAACTGGCGTAGGAATTCCCTGATTCACAATGCCCGCACAAACGGCCATACTCGGCACATTGCCGCAATTAGGCGGTCCAATAAGCGTTAGGCCCATCATCGTGAATCTTTTGATAGAGCAGCTTCAAAAAGCACGCGCTGCCCTTATTCGGACCTACGTGTTTCACGTAGTCTGGTTCACGGCAATGTGCTGCTTTGTTGGCTTTCGATGGGGGCAGCACGGACTCAAAGCATCGGTGCTTTTGGCGCTTGTAACGGTTCCGCCCGTTCTGTTCTACACCGTGCGGGTACACAGGCTTTGCCGTGCCATCGATCCAAAGGCCAGCACTGTCGGTCTTGTACCCGTCATCATCACCACCCTCATTCTGAGTCCATTCGAATCAGGCCTTGTCCTTCCTGTCAAAAACCTGCTGGTCGCAAATCGTCTGCTACGTGCCCATGCCGTGTCAGTGACCGGGCATGGGCCTAACAATTCATTCAAGCCGAAACCGCTTCGCGGCTCGGCTTAATTCTGGCGTTAGGTGTACTTGTGAGTAATTCGCTGCTGACAAAACTTGAAGCCGCTCTAGCAGACACATCTGGCGTCTTCATAAACAATGGCGTTGATGCGCAGACATATCTCTCCGGCTTGGCATCAGACATTCGGGCGCATATCTGCACACCCTTTCCACTCACCGCAACAGTCATGGCTCCTGGGTTCCCGGGCATAGCGGTCGGTAGCTCCATTTCCGGCCAATGTGTCGCCCACAATTCCTCCGGTCATTGGCTGGTGTATCGGCCTGAGCAGGATCAGTTCTATTGCTTCTGGGGCACAGATCGGGGCAATCTTGGAGCGCACGGTGTGTTCGGCAGTCCACTTTACTGTTGGTCAGCGTGAGCACACCTAACAATTCATTCAAGCCGACGCCACTTCGTGGCGCGGCTTAATTCAGGCGTTGGGCTGCAATTCGGATTGGAGGTTTTCAGTCGTGTCGCGTTGCCGTATCGGGTTCTGCAATGGCCAGCGCCAGAAAAGCAGTTTCGGCAAGGCTGCGCGGCGCGCGCAGGCGTGGCGTGTTGGGGCTTCGGCTTCGGGGCGGCGCATCGTTCGGGTTGTTGTGGCGTCAGCGGCTCGGTTTCTTTCGGCGCGCTTCGTTGAGGCTGTCTCTGACAGGCTTCCGCCATGCGCTCTTGGCGTGGCGGGCTTCGCTTGCAGGCGCTTCGTGTTTCGGTCGCGGCGATTTGATACATTGCTGCCCAACAAGTCATTCAAGCCGACCGCGTTTCACGCGGCGGCTTAATTTCGGCGTTAGGCCCCAATTGAGATTCCCGTAATGACTAAGATCAGTGACCCAGCGTTTGATGAGCAATTGAGCCTGCGCCAGTCATTTCAGGTGTTGGTCGCCTTCCTTGAGCAGTTCAATTCGCGCAGCCCACAACCCACCGATGATCTGCTGTCCTGGTTATACATTGAGTCTGACGGGAGCACTTCAGATCCAGCGCAACTAGATGATTTCTTGCAAAGTGCAAAGTCGGTTCTTAGCTAAAGAGATTAGCGTGCACTGGCCCCGCCTATTCGGTTTTCTCACACGTAGGTTGGGGCCTAACAATTCATTCAAGCCGACGCCGCTTCGCGGCGCGGCTTAACTCAGGCGTTAGGCCCCATGACCAACTCCCACATTGAGCTCGTCAAACAAGGCATTCCGCTCTGGTACGCCAACGTGGCTTGGGCGAAAGAACTTATCGTTCGGGCGTTTGACCTGGCAGACCCTCAAGACATTCTTGGTAACCGGCATCGTTACTTTCAGGACATTCCAAATACCTGCTGGTTTGTTCGCCCTCACGGAGTTGGCGTAGACATCTTCAAGTCGCCCGATGTGGGTGGCATCGACTTCGACTTCGATAAGCCAGATCCGGACGAGTGGCGCTTGGCCATATTTATTGAGCGACAGGTCAATGACGGCCAGCTGTCGTATGCCGCATACCGCGAATTGATGGAAGATGAGCAACTGCTCAAACAAGCCGTCTCGGCGGCCCTGCATGGGGCCTAACAATTCATTCAAGCCGACGCCGCTTCGCGGCGCGGCTTAATTCAGGCGTTAGGGCTCACAGGAGAGATCATGGCTTCCAACGATCAACTGGCCGCCGCAGTTCAAGCCCAAGCGGAACAATTGGCCAAGCTCTCCACGCTCTTAAACACTGCCCTTGAGACACAGAACTCGAACATGCAGGTCCTGCTCGCTACGCAGCACCAACTGCAGGGCTATGCGGGCGCTTTTCAGGTGTTTGCTGAGCTGATCATGGTCACGAGTCCGGCTGTCAAAGAGATAGTGGCAACTGCCATTGGTCAAGCCCTTGCCCGCCCAGACGCTATAGCAAACGAGACTATGCGCGAGCTTCTTGCGGCCATCCATGGCGCGGCGACATCGGAGCCTCGAATCACCCCGGAAGGCCGTCGCGCAAACTTCCAGGTTGTACCCGGTGGAGAACCGCAGGGTGAGCCCTAACAATTCATTCAAGCCGAACCCGCTTCGCGGGTCGGCTTAATTCAGGTGTTAGCGCCCAACTACACATCGTCGTCCGTGTATAGCCCGGTCGCTTCGGCAAACTCCCGCCTGGCAGCGTTGTATCCTGCCATCCAAGAGCCTTTAGCCCACTCGTCGTCCACAAGATTCCCGTCGTTGGTACGCCGTATCGCAAGCTCGATGCACTGATTAACCAGCCTCTCGGAGAATCCAAAAGTTTCACCGGCCCCAACGGTCTTGCACCCATCGGCTTTGCCGGCGAACGCCTCAACCGCAATTGCCTTCACCCACAATGCGGACTGACTGATTTCAAGCGGACGCTGCAACTTTGCAGCCTCGCGCTTCACCGCTTCCCTGAAGCTTTCGTATGCCTTTTCTGCGTCCATGTTTCCTCCAGATGTGCGCTAACATTTCATTCAAGCCGACGCCGTTCCGGCGCGGCTTAATTCAGGTGTTAGGCCTTTGGTTTTCGGCACTGTTGTAACCGGGTTCTCAGCGGATTGCGGCAGCTCGCTCATCTATGGCGTTTGCACTTCGCACGCGCGGGAGCGGTATCGGCGGTCACTCGTGCAGCAGCTCGGCTTCGGACAGGTGCAGCTTCGGCACAAGTACGATCATCCTGAATCGGCCTCGTGTGGGTTGGCGGTGCGGGTTCTCGGCCGCGCGCCCAGGCAATTCGGCTCCGTCCGCAGCAAGCTCAAGCTGTTTGCCCAGACTTGTTGTACTGTCCGCGCAGGGGTTGGGTCGCGGTGCTGGGCATCGGCGGCCTAACAAGTCATTCAAGCCGACGCCGCTTCGCGGCGCGGCTTAATTCCAGCGTTAGGCGCACTACGGGACCGCAAGGAGGCGTGAAGTGAAACTGACAGACTCGGAAATTCGCCACTTCAGGAACGTGCTGTGGGGCACACGCTTCTGGGCATGGTTCCGCTGGGTTCTGTTAGGTGTTCTGGGCTATACCGCCGTCGCACACTTCAGTGGCTGGAAGCCTCTGACCCGTCCTGACTGGCTGGTTGCCGGGGCGCTCTACATGCTTGTCGCTTGGCCAGGACTGTGCCGCACCTACGTATTTGACACGCTTCGCCGCGTCGTTGCGGAGGACCCGGAGGCACGGGCGCAGTTGGCTGCGGCTGGCGTTAAAGAGTTCGCGTCTGCCACCCCGTCTGAGCGCGCCTAACAATGCGTTCAAGCCGAAGCCGCTTCGTTACGCAAGCACATGGCAGGTAAAGCTTGCCATGTGCTTTGCTCCACTACGCGTCTCGGCTTAACTTAGGCGTTAGGCCCCTAATGGAGTGTCGCGGTGAAGCGAGTATTTCTTGTAGCTATTGCGGGTCTTCTGTTCGCGCCAATTGCCAGCGCCTCCGGTTACCGGCCGCCTGCGCACTCGGAGCTCGCCTACTCCTTCACTTGCCCGTCTGGCGCTAGTGGACATCTGCGTTACGTAGTTGACTTCGTGTCTGAGTTCACGCCCAAGCTGACAATGTGGGTCAATGGTCAGTACATCGCGAGTGACCCAACAGTTTCGGCTGGGCTCCACGGAAAGAACATCGAGCAACTTCAGGCATCATGCGAGGGAGATAACACGCTCGTGCTCCTGAAAACATTTGATCCAGACACTTCAGAGCAAGCCGTGTTCGCGATCAGTGTTGATCGTTCGGGCAAGGTCACGTCCGCTGGGGCCGGGGCCTAACAATTCGTTCAAGCCGAAACCGCTTCGTTACACCAAAGGCATGGCAGGAAAAGCTTGCCATGCCTTTGGCTCCACTACGCGGTTCGGCTTAACTCAGGCGTTAGGCTTCACATGGAAAGTTCATGCTAGAACCCAACCAATTTGAAGAAGACGAGGCTTGGGTTGTGTTCCAACTCAATGATGCTCCCGTTCGCACAGAGCAAGACGGAGATTTCAATTGCATCGCACTCATGGACGCTGCAAGCGGCTTCATCTTTGGCACTGCTTTCGTGTCTGTTGCGCAGGCCGAGCCTTCCGTGTTTGAAGTGCGTCAGTTATTCAGTTCATGCTTGGAGCGCAGCGGTGGCACCCCTGCCACCCTTCTGCTCCCGAAGGGGCAATTCCAAACTACGTTCCCCTCGGAGGCCAAGCGCCGCGGAATCACCGCCGTCCATGTTCATGAGACAGAACTTTTATCTCTCACCTCTGAGGCCACGCAAGGCTTCCGAGAGCATGTGCAGGGTGGCCGGGCGTGAAGCCTAACAATTCATTCAAGCCGACGCCGCTTCGCGGCGCGGCTTAATTCTGGCGTTATGCATCTCACCAGGCTCAGAAACAAACCGAAACAGAAGGGATAGCGGGATGACTATAAAGAAGGTCGAGATCAAAAATATTAAGGGAATCGACGACAAATCCTTTGAACTTGATATTCTTCCCAATCGGCCGAGTCTCATGGTCGCGCCAAATGGATTTGGGAAGAGCTCATTTGCTGCAGCATTCTTGAGCCTCTTACAAAACCGACTTTCGGTTCACGAAGACCATCATCACAAATCAGACGCCGATCTGCCTTCTGAACTCAGTATCGAGTATGAGGATGAAGCCGGTCATGTTCACTATCTCACTGCTGATGGTGAAAAAAATGAACTTCATGAGCACTTCTCGTGTTTCGTCATCAATAATCAGATCAAGGCCAAAGGTGTAGGTCGTAACTTTGGTGGCAGGAATGTCGTAAGTGCTTCCATTGCTGTTGAGCCAGTTGTGCTTATTGAAACTATCCCTGCTCAGGAGTCTTTCGGATACAGCTACGCACAACAGAAGCGAGATTTCGGAACCAGTGGAAAGATGTTGCCGAATATTACGCAATTTCCTAGTAGTCCGAAATTTGTAAAAGGCATCGGCGACAAGTTCAATGAGCTTGATCGAATCGGCCAGGTGCGTAACTCACAAGCAATCGCAGACTTGGTTGCAGAAATTAATCAACAAGACGGAACAGCTGATCAGCTGCTTTCATGGATCGAGGCGAACAAACTAGCCGAGCTAGAAGCAATAGAGCCTCTCAAGCTGGTCGCCGAAATTATCTTGTCCAGCAACCTAGGTATCACCGCAAGGCATATTGCGTTTCTGGCCGCGATTCAGATATCTAGGCTGTACGATGCTGATAAGCCTAAGTTCAAACGAGCGCAGAAGTACGCGAGCTATTTAATTGAGAAGAAGCAGTATTTGCAGATGCTCGCTGCATTTAACACTTCTTGGTGTGCGATCATTCCAAAAGAGAAAGGCCGTAAGCTGGTTGTCGAGTTTCCGAAAGCAAAGCATATTTCTAACGGGCAAAGAGATGTAATCACCTTTGTTGCATTGCTTCATCGCGCTCAGAACAGATTGCGGGGAAGAAACGGCATTCTGATCATAGATGAGGTGTTTGATTACCTAGATGATGCAAACCTTGTTGCGGTTCAGTATTACATCACCAAGATGATCGATCGCTACAAAGAAGAAGGAAGGCGGCTGTATCCCCTCATCTTGACACACCTGAATCCGCATTATTTCAAGAGCTTCGTCTTCAGCAAGCAAAAGATCTACTACTTAGACAAGCGGAATATCAACGCCAACCCCGCAATGATCAAATTGCTTAGGAACAGAGAGAAGCCGAGCATTGAGCAAGACGTCTCGAAGCACTTGCTTCATTATCACCCCGATGACATAAATAAGAGGCAGGAGTTCGAGGCACTTAACTTAAAGGCAACTTGGGGGGAAGGGCAGAACTTCAATACATTTATTGAGGAAGAATGCCGCAAGTATGCTGAAAATGAGGCGGACTTTGACCCGCTAGCCGTGTGTTGTGCGGTGAGAAACCTTGTGGAAAAGAATGCTTATCAGCAACTTCAATCGCAAGTGGATCGCGATACCTTTATCAATACGTACAAGACTCGAAATAAACTAGAATTCGCCGAAAGCGTAGGGGCATCAATCCCGGAATACTTCTATCTCTTAGGAGTGATTTACAACGAGAGCATGCACTGGCGAGAAGGGCAAGACAATTTGTCGCCCATAGCTGCAAAGCTTGAGAACAGTACAGTTCGATCTCTCATCTGCAAAGTTAGACAGTCTTAGGAGAGGAGATGCATAACAATTCGTTGCAGCGGACGTTTGACCCGCCAGCCGATTTTGCTTCCGCAAAATTTTCGGCCGTCTCAAACGCTGCTGAACTCAGGCGTTAGGCCACTAAGAGCGAGCGCACCAACTTGCACTTTCGCGATCTCCGAGTTCTTGCTGTCCGCTATCGCAATCGTCAGATTCGTCGCTCGTTACTTCGCCGTGGTTCACCGCGCTACGGCGCAGCACAAAGCGGCCGCGCCTCCGACTTCGCAATGTCTCGCTCGTTCATCAAGTGCAACAACCGCAGTACACTCGGGTTGGGTCATGCGCTGTCGTCAAGGGCAGTGGCCTAACAATTCATTCAAGCCGACGCCGCTTCGCGGCGCGGCTTAATTCAGCAACTGTCTTGAGAAACAGTCGCTCAGGCTGCGGCTAGTCCTGACGTCCTCCCGATAATTCAGACCAGCCAGAAGTAGAGGATTCGGCGACACTCAGGCCCAAGGAGGCCCGTCGCCATGAAGAAGTCGAAGTTCACCGAAGAGCAGATCGCGTTCGCCTTGAAGCAGGCCGAGTCCGGCACCCGTGTCGAAGAGGTGTGCCGCAAGATGGGCATCTCCCAAGCGACGTTCTACGCCTGGCGCAAGAAGTTTGGTGGCTTGGGGGTATCCGAGCTGCGTCGGCTCAGGCAGCTCGAAGAGGAGAACCGCAAGCTCAAGCAACTGGTTGCCGACTTGAGCCTGGACAAGGCCATGCTGCAGGACGTGCTGACAAAAAAGCTCTAAGGCCCGCGCAGCGCAAGGCGCTCGTGGGCCATTTGATTGATCGATACCGGGTAGGCGTCCGTCGGGCTTGCCACGCGGTCAAGCAGAGCCGTGCGGCGTGGTACTACAAGCCCAGGGAAAAGGATGATGGGCCACTGCTTCGGCGGATCGAAGAGATCGCCGCCACCCGTGTCCGTTACGGCTTCTGGCGGATCTTCGTGCTGTTGCGTCGAGAAGGCTGGACGGACAACCACAAGCGCGTGTACCGACTGTATTGCCAGGCCGGGCTCAACCTTAGGCGCAAGCGGCCGCGCCGGCGCAAGGCGGCAGCTCATCGCATGGAGCGGC
>DDVW01000075.1:26454-78686 GCA_002345545.1 Stenotrophomonas sp. UBA2302
CTAACGAGGGGAGGACGTCACATGCCAGAAAGTTCTACTTATGGGGTGTCTGCCGATCGGGGAAGCTTACGATGTGTTCTATGCGTCTGCAGGAACCGCGCATGTGGCACACCCTATCGGCGAGGCCAGGATTCTAGTCGTGGAGCGCGAGGGCAGTGTCTGATATTCCTTTCAAGCTGGAGCCGTTCCGGCTCTTGGCTTGATTTTGACGTTAGCGACTCTGAGGGTTGAATCATGACTTTGCCAACGCACAAGCAGATCATCGGTTTCGTTGCCTGGCTCGCGGTCAGCTTCACTGCCGCGGCGGTCGGTAGTGCCGCGTCCATACAGGCTGGCCCGTTCTATACGCAACTCATTCGCCCGGAGTGGGCGCCGCCGCCCGGGCTGTTCGGACCTGTGTGGACAATCCTTTACACGCTGATGGGGATTGCGGCATGGCTGGTCTGGCGTGTCGGAGGGTTTCGCGCTGCACGCACAGCCCTGACTCTGTTTCTGGTGCAACTCGCAGTCAACGCGCTCTGGAGCTGGCTGTTCTTCGGGTGGCAACGCGGTGGATTGGCATTTGCGGACATCATCCTGCTTTGGGCGCTTATCGTTGCGACACTTGTTTCATTCTGGCGCATCCGGCCACTGGCATCTGCGCTGCTTATCCCGTATCTGCTTTGGGTTAGTTTCGCCTCCGCGCTCAACTATTCCGTGTGGCGACTCAACCCGCAGATTCTGAGTTGACAGGGTGTGTGCCCAACAGGTCGTCCAGGCCGATGCCGCTTCGCGGCGCGGCTTGACCCGGCAACTGTCTTGAGAAGCCGTCGGCTGGTTCCTCAGCACGCAGCCCCTCTCGTCGCTGGACCTGATGAATCCTGCCGCTTGCGCCGCATGCACGCTGCGTGGCCCTGCCCGCGCCCGCGCCCGCGCACGGTACGCTTCCACCAATGGATTCAGGCGGCCCGCCACCGGTGTGCTGATAGCGGGCCGCCGCCGTAACCGGTGGATCACAAGCCGGCGGAACCCGGCGTCCGCTCCTCTCCGACCTCCACAGTGACACGATGAAGCCCGATATTTCTTTCCGCCCGGACACGGTTCCCGGCTCCCTGCCCACGCGGTTGCTGGAGCTGGTCAACACGCTGCTGCGCGGCATCAGCCAGATGATGTTGCAGGACAACCGCCTTGCCGGCGCGCTGTTCCTGGCCGGCATCTTCTACAACTCGTGGCTGTTCGGTTGCGGCGTGCTGCTGGGAACCGCTGCCAGTACCACCACCGCGCGGGTGCTGGGGGCGGATCGCACGCAGGTACGCGCCGGACTGTTCGGCTTCAATGGCGCGCTGGTCGCCATCGCGCTGCTGTACTTCCTTGAACCCGGTGCACTCACCTGGGCCTATGTGCTGTTGGCCGCGGCCTGCAGCACGGTGCTGATGGCGGCGTTGATGAACCTGCTGGCGCGCTGGAAGTTGCCGGTGCTGACCGCGCCTTTCGTGTTCATCACGCTGCTGTTCGTGCTGGCCGGCGCGCGTTTCGGCCGCTTGCAGATCACCGGCCAGTTGCCCACCGCCGGACTGCCGAAGGCGACCGTGGTGGAAGGCGTGGTCGGCTTTTCCACGATTGCCGAGGGCCTGTTCAACGGCATCGCGCAGGTGTTCTTCCAGGGCAATGTGATCACTGGCGTGCTGTTCGCCACCGGTCTGCTGGTGGCATCGCGCAGCGCCTTCGCGGCCGCACTGGCCGGATCGCTGACTGGCGTGCTGGTGGCGTGGGGCATGGGCGCGGCGGAACCGGCGATCCGCGCCGGCGCCTTCGGCTTCAATCCGGTGCTGACCGCCATCGCGCTGTATGGCGTGTTCTTCAGCGCCAGTGCCCGCACCGCCGCGTATGCGCTGCTGGGTACGGTCGGCACGGCGGTGGTGTATGCCGGCGTGTCGGCGGCGCTGGAGCCGCTGGGCATGCCGGCACTGACCTTGCCGTTCGTGCTGGTGACTTGGTGCTTTGTCGCTGCCGGCCCGTTGTTTCCGCGACTGCGGATGGCGCAAGGCGGCTGAGCGACGCGGGGCATAGTCGCCACCTCCACTTCCGTCCTGCGCCCGTGTACCGCGCAGGGTCGGGTATTACAGCCCGAGTTCGGCCAGCACCTCGGCGGTGGATTGGCCCAGGTCGTCGATATTCGGGTTGATCCGCCCCGGCTCGTTGGCGAACTTGATCGGGATGCCCAGATGGGTACCGCCGGTTTGATCGGTCCACACCATCTCGCGGGCGCGGGTGTGCGGATCGCTGAACGCTTCGGTCAGGGTTTTCACCGGCGCCCAGCAGACATCGAGGTCGTGCAGGAACAGCGTCCACTCCACCAGCGAACGGCGCGAGAAGGTTTCGGCGAGGAAGGATTTGACCGGATCCTGTCCGGTGCCGGGCGGCAGATGGCACAGGTGGATCAGGTCCGGGCGGCCCAGTGCCATCAGCAGATTCTCGGCGAACTTGTGCTCGGCACCGCCCAGCGCGATCCAGCGGTCATCCGAACAGCGGTACAGCTGGTACAGGGCGTTGCCGCCCCAGCTGCGCTCCTCCCGGATCACCGGGTCACGGCCCAGCGCGAACGGCGGGCCGAGCACGTTCGGCAGCCATGCCATCAGCGCATCCTGCATCGACAGGTCGATGTAGTCGCCCTCACCGGTGCGCTCGCGGCGGAACAAGGCCATCAGGATGCCGTTGAGCGCCATCAGCGAGCCGGCCATGTCGGCCACCGGCATATGCGGCATCGCCGGGGTGCCGTCGGGCGCGCGGTTGAGGCTGACCACGCCGCTGTCGGCCTGCATCGCCAGGTCGTGGGCGGGACGGTTGACCTTGGGCCCGGTCTGGCCGAAGGCGCTGATCGAGCAGTACACCAGCTTCGGATTGATCGCCTTGCAGCGCTCGTAATCGATGCCCAGGCGCTTGGCCACGCCGGGGCGGAAGGCTTCCACCACCACGTCGGCCCATTCCACCAATTTGGCGAAGGCGGTCTTGCCGGCCTCGCTCTTGAGGTCGAGCACGATGCAGCGCTTGCCGCGATGGGTATTGCGGAACCAGGTGGAGACACCGGCCTGCTTCAGCCCGACCTCACGCACCGGCTCGCCCGTGGGCGGTTCGATCTTGATCACGTCGGCGCCGTGGTCGGCCATCACCATGGTCAGGTGCGGGCCGGGCAGGAACAGCGACAGATCGAGAACGCGTACACCTTCCAGTTTCATCGTCGTACTCCTCCGGTGTTACGCGCCCAGCAGTCGTGCGCAGTCTGCATCGCTGTAGCCGAGCTCGCGCAGCAGCGCACCGGCATCGGCATTGAGCGGCGGACAGGCGTCACCGGACAGGCGCTGGCCGTCGAGCTTGATCGGGTTGCGCAGCAGGCGCTGGCTGCCTTGCGGATGGCTGACGTCCTGCAGCATGTCCACTTCGCGCACATAGGGGTTGTCCAGCGCCTGGGCGATGTCCAGCACCGGCGCGATCGGAATGCGGCCGGCGAACAGCTGCGTCCAGTAAGCGGTGGGCTGCGTGCTGAGGATGTCGTCGACCAGCACGGTGAGTTCCTCCCGCACCTTGCGGCGTTCGGCGAAGTTGGCAAAGCGCGGCTCGACGGCCCAGGCCGGATTGCCGATGCCTTCGACGAAGGTCTGCCAGAACTTCTCCAGCATGCACATCACCATCACCCAGCCATCAGCGGTCCTGTAGACCTGGCACGGCACGGTGGACGGATGCGCACTGCGCGACAGGCGCTCGGTGCGGTGGCCTTCGTTGAGATACCAGGTGGCCGGGTAGCTGAGCTGGTGCAGGGCCACGTCGAACAGGCTGACATCGACATCGCGGCCGATGCCGGTACGCATGGCGCCGATGATCGCGGCCAGCAGGCCCATCGACATCGTGGTGCCGGTCATGAAGTCGACCATCGACAGGCCGAAGCGCGCCGGCGGGGCGTCCGGTTCCCCGGTCAGCGCCATGAAACCGGCCTCGGCCTGCATCAGGTAGTCGTAGCCCGGCCACGCGGCGCGCGCGTTGTCGCGGCCATAGGCGGACAGATGCGCGCAGACGATCTTCGGATTGAGTTTTGACAGCGTGGCGTAGTCCAGGCCGAGCTTGCCCGGCTGGTCGCCGCGCAGGTTGTTGAGCACCGCATCGGCGCTGGCGACGAGCTTCTCGAAGACTTCGCGGCCTTCGGCGGCCTTCAGGTCCAGCCGCAGCGAGCGCTTGTTGAGGTTGAAGGTCTGGAAGAACAGGCTGTCGCCTTCGCCCAGGAAATACGGACCGGTGGCGCGCGATACATCGCCGCCCGGCGGGGATTCGATCTTGATGACTTCGGCGCCGAGGTCGGCCAGGTGCATCGAGCCATAGGGGCCAGCACCGTACTGTTCGACGGCAAGGATGCGCAGTCCCTGCAGGGGAAGGTTTTTCATGTGTGGCCTCTGGTCTGTAAAAAACACCGCGGCTGGTTGAGGACCGCGGTGAAGGGATGCCGCCTTCCTTCTCCCGAGGGGAAGAAGGTGCCCCGATGGGCGGGGCGAGAGCGGGCGTTACCCGTGCCGCAGGCTTCGCCCTGCCCTCACCCCTCTCCCGGCGGGAGAGGGGCTTCAAGGCCTTAGATCTTGTTACGCGCCACCAGCTGCTTGGCGATGATGATGCGCTGCATCTCGTTGGTGCCTTCACCGATGCACATCAGCATGGCGTCGCGGTAGAAACGCTCGATGTCGTATTCCACCGAATAGCTGTAGCCGCCGAAGATGCGCATGCCTTCCTGCGCGCAGTACGCGCCGGTTTCGGTGGCGAAGTACTTGGCCATGCCCGCTTCCATGTCGCAGCGCTCGCCCTTGTCATAGGCGTTGGCGGCGCTTTCGATCAGCAGCTTGGAGGCCTCGACCTTGGCCGCCATCTCGCCCAGCTTGAGCTGGATGGCCTGGTGCTCGGCGATCGGCTTGCCGAAGGTCATGCGCTCCTGCGCGTAGCGTACCGACAGGCGCAGCGCGCCTTCGGCAATGCCACAGCCGCGCGCGGCGACGTTGATGCGGCCCAGCTCCAGGCCACCGACCGCGTGCTGGAAGCCCTTGCCTTCCTCTCCACCGAGCAGGCAGTCGGCCGGCACCTTGTAATCCTGGAATACCAGTTCGCAGGTATCGATGGAGCGGTAACCGGACTTCTTCAGCTTCTTGGCGACGATGAAGCCTTCGCCCTTCTCGGCGATGAACATGCTCATGCCCTTGTGGCGCGGCTGCGCCTCCGGGTCGGTCTTGACCAGCAGCAGCACCATGTCGCCGTGCAGCGAGTTGGTGATCCAGGTCTTGGCGCCGTTGATGACGTAGTGGTCACCCTCGCGCCTGGCCACGGTGCGGATCGCCTGCAGGTCGGTGCCGGCGTTGGGCTCGGTCAGGCCCAGCGAACCGCGCAGCTCGCCGGTCGCCATGCGTGGCAGGTACCTGGCCTTCTGCTCCTCGGTGCCGCAGCGCTCGATGGCCGCGGCCATGATCAGGTGCGAGTTGAAGATGCCGGTCGGTGCCATCCATACCGCCGAGACCTTGGTGACGATCTTGGCGTAGATGCGCGCCGGCAGGCCGAGGCCGCCGTATTCGGGCGAGATGGTGGCACCGAACAGGCCCAGGTCCTTCATCTCCTCGACGAGGTGATGCGGGTACTTGTCCTCGAGGTCGTACTCCTGCGCGATCGGCGCGACGGATTTCTCCACCCAGTTGTCGATCGAGTCGAGCAGCGCCTGCTCCTCGTCCGGGCCCCACATCTGTTCCAGTTCGGTGCTCATCATCGGCTTCCTCAGTAGTTGACCTTGTCTTCCACCGAGTGGCCGCGCTTGGCGATCAGCATGGTGCGGCTGAAGCTGCAGACCAGCTTGCCGTCCTGGTTGAAACCGTCGGTCTGCACGGTGACGATGCCGGCGCCCGGGCGCGATTTGGATTCACGCTTGTCCAGCACCTTGGATTCGGCCACCAGGGTGTCGCCGACAAACAGCGGATGGGTCATCTTGATGTCGCTCCAGCCGAGGTTGGCCACGGCCTTCTGGCTGACGTCGGTGACGCTCATGCCGACCATCAACGCCACGGTGAACGGCGAGCAGACGATAACCTTGCCGAACTCCGAGGCCTTGGCGTACTCCTTGTCGAAGTGCATCGGATGGGTGTTCATCGTCAGCAGGGTGAACCAGGTGTTGTCGGTTTCGGTGATGGAGCGGCCGGGGCGGTGCTCGTAGATGTCGCCGACGTTGAACTCTTCGTAGTAGCGGCCGAAGGTTTCGCGGAAGCGGTTCTCGGAGATCTGCTTGACGTTCTGGACCATGGTTGGGTGTCCTTTTCGTGTGGATGGGGCTGGCGCCGGGCGCAGCTTGGTCAAAGAGGGTGGGAAATCAGCTTTGCGGAAGCGTGGTACTCAGCCGGCGCGGACGCCGAGTGCACCGAGCGCGATGGCACGCTCGGCTGCGATTTCGATGGGACGGTCCACCAGCTTGCCGTCGAGCTGGATGGCCTCGCCGCCGCTGGCCGCCAGTGCGGCCACGACGCGCTGCGCGCGGTCGTACTCGGCGGCGGTGGGCAGATAGGCGTTCTGGATGGGATCGACCTGGGCCGGATGGATCGCCGCCTTGGCGGTGAAGCCGAGGTCGATCACACGGTTGGTTTCAGCCACCAGTCCGGCTTCGTCCTTGATGTCCAGGTAAGGCACATCCATGCAGCCGACGCCGGCCTCGGCGGCAATCGTTGCCAGCTGCACACGCGGATGGAAGAAACTCTCCCAGCCGGCACGGCCGCGCAGCGCGACGATGTAGTCGAACCCCCCGAACATCAGTGCCTGCAGGCGCGGGATGGCAGTGGCAAGCGCGCGTGCATCCAGCAGCCCCTTGGGCGTTTCGATCTGGGCGATGAACACGGTGTCGATCGCCGACAGCGCGGCGTCGGCCTGCTGCAGCTCGGCCACGGTTTCTACCTTGGGCAGCATCACGAACGCGGGCTTCAGGCCGGAGGCGGCCAATGCCTTCAGGTCAGCCTGGCCCAGTTCGGTGGACAGCGGGTTGATGCGCAGGCCGATCTCGCTGCGGGTTTGCGGCAGCTCGGCAAGAAAGGCGAACAGCGAGGCGCGCGCGCTTTCCTTGTCCGCCGGGGCGACGGCGTCTTCCAGATCGATGCAGACCTGGTCGGCACCGGTGGCCACGGCCTTGGCATACCGCTCAGGGCGCGAACCCGGCACAAACAGCAGGCAGCGGCGCGGATTGCTCGACGGCATGCTCATGGGGCGGCCACCTGCGCGGCGAAGTGCTCGGCGATCTGCCGGCGCGTCGCATACCAGGTGCCCGGCTTCTGCGCCACGTACTGCAGGAATTTCTCGAACGCGCGGATGCGGCCGGGGCGGCCGATGATGCGCAGGTGCAGGCCCAGCGACATCACCTTGGGGCTGTGCCCGCCTTCGGCATACAGGGTGTCGAAGCTGTCGATGGCGTAGTCCAGCCAGTCTTTCGGCAAGTACGACGGTGCCACCCACATCTTCATGTCGTTGGTGTCGAGCTGGTACGGCACCACGATCATCGGCTGCTCGCTGCCCTCGACCTCGCCCCAGAACGGCGCATCGGCCGAGTAGTCGTCCATGTGGTACAGGAAGCCTTCCTCCTGCAGCAGGCGACGGGTGGACGCGGTATGCAGGTAGCGCGACAGCCAGCCCACCGGACGCACGCCGGTGGTCTTCTCGATGCTGTCGGCGGCATCGCGGATGAACTGCCGTTCCTGTTCCTCGTTGAAGCGGAACTGGTGGATCCAGCGGTGCCCGTGCGAACAGGTTTCATGGCGGCTGCCACGCAGATAGGCGGCGATTTCCGGCGCCCGCTCCAGCGACACCGCCGCGGCGGTATAGGTGCTGGTGACGTTGTACTTGTCCAGCAACGTGGCCACGCGCGCATGGCCTTCGTTGACGCCATAGCGGTAGTTGGACTCGTTGCCGTAGTTGCGCACCGGCTTGGACAGCGTCACATGCAGCTCGTCCACCGGCTCGGTGATCTTGTCCCCCTGGCCAACGTTGTATTCGGACAGCTCCTCGACATTGACCACCACCGACAGGGCCAGGCGGGCGTTGTTGGGCCAGGTGTAGGCAGGCTTGCTCATTGCGTGATCTCGATGAAAAGGGAGCCGGTGTCAGTGGTTTTCTTCGCCACCGGAGACGTTGATCGCCTCACCGGTGATGTAGACCGCATCGTCCGAACACAGGAAAGCGGTGGCCGCGGCGGTATCGGAGGGCAGGCCCGGGCGCCCCAGCGGGATGCGGCCGCGCATCTCGGCCAGGTACTGCTCCACGCTCTTGCCCTGCTTGGCGGCGAAATATTCGTTCTGCCACGCGCCCAGACCGGTGGTCACATGGTTCGGGCAGACCGCGTTGACGTTGATGCCGTGCGCGCCCAGCTCCATCGCCGCCACCCGGGTCAGGCCGACCAGACCGTGTTTGGAGGAGCAGTACGCGGCGGCATGCGGGAACGCCGACTTGGCCGCCTGCGAAGCGATGTTGACGATGCGACCGCCGCCCTGGGCGATCATCTGCCGGCCGGCGTGCTTGATGGTCAGGAACGCGCCACGCAGGTTCACGCCGAGCACGGCGTCCCATTCGTTGGCGTCGATATCGACCAGCGACTTCATCAGGTAGCCGATGCCGGCGTTGTTGACCAGGATGTCGAGCCGGCCGAAACGCTCGACGGTGGCCTTGACCACGGCTTCGACCTGCGACTCCTCCAGCACGTCCAGCGCCATCGCCACGCATTGCCCGCCGGTGCTGGCGGCCAGCTCGGCGGCGACCTGCGCCATTTCCTCATCGGTGCCCACGGCGGTGACCGGCATCTCGGCGCCACGCACGGTGCCGATGTCGGTCAGCACCACCTTGCAACCTTCCTCGAGCAGGCGGCGGGCAATGCCCTCGCCCAGCCCGGCACGGCGACCGGCGCCGGTGATGAGGGCGACCTTGCCCTGCAGTTCGGGGAATCGAGCCATGACCAAAGTTCCTTGTGCGTTTACAGCGCGCTGGTGAGGATGAACAGCGGATTGTCGGCGTACTGCTGGAACTGCGCCGCCCCGGCCTGCACCGTCGGGTCGGACAGGTCCTTGCCGAACGCGGCCATGTCAGGAACACGGATGAGCTCGATGTACTCGTACGGCGGGTTGCCCTCGCCCATCAGCAGGCCACTGGCCTTGAGCACCTCGAACCGGTCCACCGACGGCAGCGCGTTGACTATCGGCAGGTCGCTGGCGCGCGCCCAGGCCTCGTATTCCTCACGGCTGACACCGGCTTTGAGGTTGAACAGGACGACGACGGTTTGCATGGCTTCCTCCCGGGTAAAAGACTGTGGCACACTTTGTCCGGACAAAGTGTAGGCATGCCATCCGTCCCCGGTCAACGCCGGCGGCGAAATCCCCCACCGGCGTATCTACCTGCCATAACCCAAACAAGCGAGGTCTCTGGATGAAGCGTTATTACCCGTGGTTGATGGCGGTGATGGGGATGCTGGTGTTGCTGGTCTCCAACGGCCTGATCGTGACCGGCCTGACCGCCTTCGACGAATCGCTGCTCAAGGAATTCGGTTGGACCCGCAGCGAGCTCAAGCTGCGCGACCTCATCACCCTGGTGCTGGCCGGCTGGCTGGCGCCGTTCCTGGGCGTGGTGATCGACAAGGTCGGCCCGCGCAAGCTGATCCTGGCCGGTGTCGCGCTGCTGGCCGCGCTGTACTACGCCTATGCGCACGTGCATTCGCTGGCGCACCTGTACCTGATCCATGTCGGCTTTGCCGCGGTGCTGGTCGCCGCCGGCCTGAATGTGGCGGTGATCTTCGTCTCGCAGTGGTTCGTCACCCAGCGCGGCACCGCCATCGGCATCGCCCTGGTGGGCACCAGCCTGAGCGGCATGTTGTTCCCCAAGCTGGGCGTGCAGCTGATGCAGAGCATGGACTGGCGTGCGGCGTTCCTGTGGGAAACCGCGATTCCGGTGGTGTTCCTGGTGCTGGCCTTCCTGTTCATGCGCAGCCCGCGTGCCGGCGGCATCCAGCCATGGGGTGCCGACAAGCTGGCTGCACAGGCGGCCGGCGGCAACGCCGCGGCAGCCAGCCACGGCGACCTGAGCTACGCCCAGGCCCTGCGCACGCGCACCTTCTGGGCGCTGGCGGTGGTGGCGATGACCACCTTCTTCTCGATCATGGCGGCCTCGGCCAACCTGTTCCTGCACATGCGCGATCTCGGCTTCGAGCCCGCCCAGGCCGGCAATGGGCTGGGGCTGATGTTCGGCCTGGCGATGGTCGGCAAGTTCGTGTTCGGCCTGCTCGCCGACCTGTTCCAGGCCAAGTACGTGTTCCTGTTCAACATCGCGCTGATGGCGGCCGGCGGCTTCTGCATGACCACCATGAACGCGGAACTGATCTGGTTCGCGCTGATCCTGTTCGGACTGGGTTGGGGCGGCCTGTACACCATGGTCCAGCTGCTGGCGGTCAATGCTTTCGGCCTGACCTCAGCCGGCAAGATCCTCGGCACCATCACCCTGCTCGATGCCACCACCGCCGGCCTGGGCGTGTGGCTGGCCGCCAAGATCTCGGACCTGACCGGCAGCTACGCCCCGGCCTTCCAGCTGATCTGCGCACTGCTGCTGGTCGCCCTGGTCGCGGCCTGCTTTGTGCGCGACGAACGCCGCGTCGCGGCCTGACTTCCACCTTCTGCCAGACGGAACAACCCTCATGCCTGTGATGGAAACCTCCAATCTCACCGCCCGCCAGTACTGGGAACAGGTCAAGGCCAACCCGAACCGCGCCAAATTCGGTTTCGGCACGCGCCCGGCCATCGTCAACATCGACGTGCAGCGCGCCTATACCGACCTGGCCGCGTTCAAGACCGCCTATGAGACCGACCCGCGCCAGATCGAACACATCAATGCGCTGTCGGCGCAGGTGCGTGCGCTCGGCCTGCCGGTGGTGTGGACCTATGTGGCCTATCTGGAATCGGGCGAGGACGCCGGTACCTGGGGCACCCGCACCAACACCCCGGACTCGCTGCAGAACATCAAGCACGGCTCCGCGCGGGCCCAGCTCGACCCGCGCGCCGATGTGCAGCCCGGCGACATCGTCATGCACAAGCGCATGGCCAGCCCGTTCTTCGAAACCAACCTGTGGTCGCTGCTGACCTTCCACAGGATCGACACGCTGATCATCACCGGCGGCTCCACCTCCGGCTGCGTGCGCGCCTGCGCCATCGACAGCCTCTCGCGCGGCTACCGCAGCATCGTTCCGGAAGAGTGTGTGGCCGACAAGCACGAGATCCCGCACTTCGCCAACCTTGCCGACATCATGCTCAAGTACGGTGACGTGGAATCCGTCGATTACGTGGCCGCGCAGTTGCAGGCGCTGCGCGCATGAGTACCGCCAGCAAGTCCGATCCGGGCCTGTTCGACTACTGGCCCTACGACAGCCGGCCGAAGATCCAGTGGCCCGGCGGTGCCCGCGTGGCGCTGTGGATCGCGCCCAATATCGAGTTCTACGAGTACGCGCCGCCGGCCAACCCGGCGCGCAAGCCGTGGCCGCGGCCGCTGCCCGACGTCCTCGGCTACGGCACCCGTGACTACGGCAACCGCGTCGGCCACCAGCGCATGATGCGGGTGCTGGACCAGTACGGCCTGCGCGGCTCGGTGTCGCTGTCCACGGCGATGCTCGAGCACCATCCGGAAGTGATCCAGATGGCGGCCGAGCGCGACTGGGAATTCTTCAGCCACGGCATCTACAACACCCGCTACACCTACGGTCTGGACGAGGCGCAGGAGCGGGAGATGATCGAGCACTCGATGGCGCTGATCGCGCAGCACACCGGCCAGCACTGCGACGGCTACCTGGCGCCGGCGCTGTCGCATTCGGAGGCCACCATCGACCTGTTCGCCGAGGCCGGCGGCCTGTACACCTGCGACCTGTTCCACGACGACCAGCCAACGCCGGTGAAGACCCGCTCCGGCAAGCGTTTCGTGTCGGTGCCGTACTCGCTGGAACTCAACGACACCATCGTCTACGTCACCAACAAGATCGAGCCGCGCCGCTACGGGCAGATGATCAAGGACGCCTTCGACCGCCTGTACGCCGAGGGCGAGCACTCCGGCACGGTGATGTGCGTGCCGCTGCACGCCTACCAGGTCAGCCACCCGCACCGGCTGGCGGCTTTCCACGACGCGATGGACTACATCTGCAGCCACGACAAGGTGTGGAAGGCCACCGGCCGCGAGATCGCCCGGCACTATCTGGACAACCATTACGACGACGCGCTGGCTTCGATGGCGGCGGTCAACGCGGAGGACGCCGCATGAGCCTGGACCGCAGCTTCCTGGAATACCCGTACCTGCGCCACGGCATGGACCATGACCGCTATGCGTGGTCGATGCTGGCGCAGCGCCCGGCCGTGCACTGGCCCGACGGCAAGCCGCTGGCGTTGTGGATCAACCTGACGCTGGAGCATTTCCCGCTCAACCCGGCCGGCGAGGGCTTCAAGCCGCACGGTTCGATGGTGATGCCCTACCCGGACCTGCGCCATTACACCCTGCGCGACTACGGCAACCGCGTGGGCGTGTTCCGCGTGCTTGATGCGCTGGAAAAGTACGGGCTGCGTGCCAGCACCGCGGTCAATGGCGAACTGGCGCAGCGCTACCCGGCGCTGCTGCGGCGGCTGAAGGCACGCAGCGCCGAGCTGGTGGCGCACGGCTGGAACATGGACAGCGTTCACCATGGCGGGCTGTCGCCGGAGCGCGAAAGCGACTACATCCAGCGCACCCTCGATGCACTGGCGCCGTACGCGGAAGGTCCGATCCAGGGCTGGCTGTCACCGGCCCGCTCGCAGTCGGAAAACACCCCGGAACTGCTGCGGCAGAAGGGTCTTGCGTGGTTTGCCGACTGGGTCAACGACGAGCTGCCCTACCCGTTCCAGACCGCGCACGGCCCGCTGACCGCGCTGCCGCTGTCGCTGGAATTGGAAGATCGCTTCATCGTCGGCGAAAATCTGCACGCCGAGGCCGAGTATGCGGACCAGATGGTCGATGCCTGCGAATTCCTGCTGGAGGAAGCGCAGCGCAGCGGACACGGTCGCCTGCTCGCGCTCAACATCCATCCGTGGGTGATGGGCCAGCCGCACCGCATCAGGCATCTGGGACGCGTGTTCGCCCACCTGGCCGGCCGCGCCGGGCTGATCTGGAACGCGGCGCCTTCGCAGATCATCGCCGCCTCGTGTTGAGGTGGCGGTTCCAGGCAACCGTCGTCGCGCCCGCGCCGACCTTCACCCAAGAGCCCTTGCATGAACACTGAAGCCAATACCGCCCTGCCGCCGCGCGAAGCGATGGAGTTCGACGTCGTCATCGTCGGTGCCGGCCCCGCCGGCCTGGCCACCGCCATCCGCCTGCGCCAGCTGGCCGTGGAGAAGGGCCAGGAGCTGAGTGTGTGCGTGCTGGAGAAAGGCTCCGAGCCGGGCGCGCACATCCTCTCCGGCGCGATCATGGATCCGCGTGCGCTCACCGAGCTGTTCCCGGACTGGGCGCAGCGCGGCGCGCCGCTGAAGCAGGCCGTCAC
This sequence comes from Stenotrophomonas sp. UBA2302, assembly GCA_002345545.1. Taxonomy (GTDB): domain Bacteria; phylum Pseudomonadota; class Gammaproteobacteria; order Xanthomonadales; family Xanthomonadaceae; genus Stenotrophomonas. The sequence goes on from DDVW01000075.1 coordinate 40,013, forward strand.
CCGCGACGAATTCCTGTTCCTGGACGAGACCGGCGCCAAGGCCACCCCGCACGCGCTGTTGCCGGAGTGCTTCCACAACGACGGCAACTACATCGTCTCGCTGGGCGAGGTGACGCGCTGGCTGGCGCAGCAGGCCGAGGCGCTGGAGGTGGCGATCTTCCCGGGCTTTGCCGCCGCCGAAGTGCTGTACGACGACACCGGCGCGGTGATGGGCGTGGCCACCGGCGACATGGGCATCCGCAAGGACGGCTCGCACGGTCCCAACTACGAACGCGGCATGGAACTGCACGCCAAGTACACCGTGTTCGCCGAAGGCTCGCGCGGGCATCTGGGCCGCCAGCTGATCAGCCGCTTCAAGCTGGATGAAGGCAAGGACCCGCAGTCCTACGGCATCGGCATCAAGGAACTGTGGCAGATCGATCCGGCCAAGCATGAGCCGGGCCTGGTAGTGCATGCCGCCGGCTGGCCGCTGGACAGCGACACCTATGGCGGTGCGTTCCTGTATCACGCCGACGGCGGCAAGGTGTCGATCGGCTACGTGGTCGGGCTGGACTACAAGAACCCGTGGCTGAGCCCGTTCGAGGAGTTCCAGCGCTTCAAGACCCATCCGGCGATCCGCAAGCATCTGGAAGGCGGCAAGCGCATCGCCTACGGCGCGCGGGCGCTGACCGCCGGCGGCATCCTGTCGCTGCCCAAGACCGTGTTCCCGGGCGGCGCGCTGGTCGGCTGCGAAGCCGGCTACCTCAATGCCAGCCGCATCAAGGGCAGCCACGCCGCGATCAAGACCGGCATGCTCGCCGCCGAAGCGGCGTTCGATGCGCTGGTCGCCGGCCGTTCGCGCGATGAGCTGACGGCCTATCCGGAAGCCTTCGAGGCCAGCTGGCTGAAGACCGAGCTGCTGCAGTCGAAGAACTTCAAGCAGTGGTTCAAGAAGGGCCGCACCCTGGCCACGCTGATGACCGGCATCGAACAGTGGCTGCTGCCCAAGCTGGGCATCCGCAATGCGCCGTGGACGATCCACCGCACCAAGGCCGACCACGAATGTCTGGAGCCGGCCGCCCAGCACGCGAAGATCGACTACCCGAAGCCGGACAACGTGCTGACCTTCGACCGGCTGAGCTCGGTGTTCCTGTCCTCGACCAATCACGAGGAAGACCAGCCCAGCCATCTGACGCTGAAGGATGCATCGATCCCGGTGAGCGTGAACCTGGCCGAATACGCTGGGCCGGAAGCACGCTACTGCCCGGCCGGGGTGTACGAGTTTGTCGGCGAAGGCGCCGACACGCGCCTGCAGATCAACGCGCAGAACTGCGTGCACTGCAAGACCTGCGACATCAAGGACCCGACCCAGAACATCGTGTGGGTGACGCCGCAAGGTGGTGGCGGACCCAATTACCCGGCGATGTGAGCATCGCCTTCAACCTGTAGGAGTTTCGATGAGCATTGCCAGTCCAGGCGCCCGCTTCCGCGCGGCGCTGAAGGAAGAACGTCCGCTGCAGATCCCGGGCGCGATCAACGCCAACCACGCACTGCTGGCCAAGCGTGCCGGCTTCCGCGCCATCTACCTGTCCGGTGGCGGCGTCTCCGCCGGCTCGCTGGGGCTGCCGGATCTGGGCCTGCTGACCATGGATGACGTGCTCACCGATATCCGCCGCATCACCGATGTCTGCGATCTGCCGCTGATCTCGGACATCGATACCGGCTTCGGGCCGAGCGCGTTCAACATCAGCCGCACCATCAGGTCGCTGATCAAGGCGGGCGCGGCCGGCTGTCACATCGAGGACCAGGTCGGCGCCAAGCGCTGCGGCCACCGCCCTAACAAGGAAATCGTGTCGCAGGGCGAGATGGTGGACCGGGTCAAGGCCGCTGCCGATGGCAAGACCGATCCGGATTTCTTCCTGATCGCGCGTACCGATGCCATCGCCGTGGACGGCGTGGATGCGGCGATCGAGCGCGCCATCGCCTGCGTGGAAGCCGGTGCCGATGCGATCTTCGCCGAGGCCTCCTACGACCTGGCCACCTACCAGCGCTTCCGCGATGCGGTCGATGTGCCGCTGCTGGCCAACCTGACCGAGTTCGGCCAGACCCCGCTGTTCTCCACCGAGGAGCTGGCCTCGGTCGGCGTGGACATGTGCATCTATCCGCTGTCGGCGTTCCGGGCGATGAACAAGGCCGCCGAAGCCGTGTTCACCGCGATCCGCCGCGACGGCCACCAGCGCAACGTGGTGGACACCATGCAGACCCGCGAGGAACTGTACGAGCGCATCGGTTACCACACCTTCGAGCAGAGCCTGGACAGGACGTTCGCGGCGAAGAAGTAACCGCGCAGGTGACCCGGTCACGTCTGCGCGACAGGCGTGACCGTACTGCCGGACAGGCCGGGCGCGTGACGCAACAGGCTCAGCCCTTCCGTCCGTCACGCAGCAGCCGCGCCGTGGCCTGCGCACGCCAGACGCCCAGCACGGCGACCGCGAACAGCAGCGCCTGGGCCGGCAGCGGCAGGCGGTAGAGCCCGAACAACGCCGGCATGATCAGCCCCAGTGCCGCAAACGGCAGCAGCAGCCAGCGCGAATTGGCAGCGGTACTGGCCACCCGGCCATCACAGTGCGGACACGCCAGTGCCGCGGCGGGGGTAAGCTGGTACCAGCGCATCGGCGCACGCGCTGGAACACGCAGAAGATCCCCCTGGCGCAATGGCAACGCACACCACGGGCAACGCTGCCGCAACCTGCCGTCGTGACGATGCCGCATCCGCTTCTCCCTGGAATCCCGGCCGGCGAGCATACCCTGCGACCGGGCCAGGATTCCGCGGCGATGCGTTCTTCCTTCTTCCTCCGCCCGCTGTTCCCGACCATGCCGTACCGCTTCATCCTGCTGTCCAGCCTTGCCCTGCTCACCGCCTGTGGCCAGCGCGACGCGTTCAACCACAACGCCGATGCCAGCCCGCACCAGCGCGAGCTGGAACGCGCCTTCGCCATCTGTGCCGGTTGCCACGACACCCGTCCCGGCCTCGGCCACCGCGTCGGTCCCAACCTGCACGGGGTGATCGGCCGCAAGGCCGGCACCGCACCGGGCTATCACTACTCCGAGGCGATGAAAAACAGCGGCATCGTCTGGGATGCGCAGACGCTGGACGCCTTCATCAAATCACCGACCCGGCAGGTGCCCTCCAGCAAGATGGTCAACGCCACCGCCGACCCGGCCCGCCGCCAGGCGGTGATCGAATACCTGTCCACGCTGCCTGACTGAACCTGCATCAATCCAGTGCCTGCACACCGCTATCGTTGAGCAAGGTCTGTCCGCTGACCCAGCTGTATATCCATGCCGCGAACCATCGCATCGCATCGCATCGGCAATATGCTCGGCCTCGCCACGCGTTTGACCAGCATATGCAGCAGCATCCGTACCTCGATCTCCGGCACGAAAACTGTCGCCAACGGGTCCTTGTTGATCGTGCTCGTCTACGACATGTGATGATCGAGCCGTAAACCACCTTCTACATGTGCAGCGCGTACAGCTTTGGCAAGCACGATGCACTGGATGCATTGACCTGGCGCGGCTACTAGAACTGCGCAAAGCTGATGGCGCACAGACTCTCATCGCTGGCACCGTCGCCGGTACTTTGACCAGAATGTGGTGCCACCAAGCTCATCGACCATGCGCTCCACCACCCGCATCAGATCCTCGGCCTTCATCTCGTTGCACAGCGCCGCCGGCCTTGCCGCCAGCATCAGCGATGCTCACGCAACCGTTGCCACCACCACTGGTAACGATGGCCACGTTTCAAGCCAGGTCGAAATACGCCTGCTGGTTCATGACAGAGTTTCTGCGGAGCCGATATCCGTCTGGTGCTCACCTGCACAGGCGACGCCGAAATGAAGATGCGCTACGGATAGGTCCTGCCGAATCCGCCTCCTTGCCAGAACCATGAAGAATTAGGTTGAGACCACACGATGCAACCTTGCAGCTTTTCTTATGGCGTCCGTTCTGATATTCCTTTGTCCGGACAAACATAGGCGCCACCATGCGGGCGAGGGACGGGACGGAACGTGGCTGCACTGCAGTATCCAATCCTGGTGTTCGGGCACCTGCTGCTGTTCGTGCTGTGGCTGGGCGCCGATGTCGGTGTATTCCTGCTTGGGCAGCACTTCCGCCGTCGCCAGGCCTACTCGCTGGAGCAGCGTATCGCGCTGCTGAAGCTGCTGGTTGAAGTGGACATGGTGCCACGCAGTGCCTGGGCGCTGATGGTGCCGGTGAGTCTGAGCGTGGTGCATATGGGCGGCTACTGGACGCTGCCGGGCTGGTCTTTGCTGCTGGCGTGGCTGGTCGGCGCGTTGTGGCTGTGGCTGGTATGGGACGCACATCGGCACGACCAGACTCCACGGGCAGCCCGCAACCGCCGCATCGAATCCGTACTGCGCTGGCTGTTGGCCCTGTTCTACCTGTGGTTGGGGCTTGCCTCGCTGCTGCAGGGCGCCCCTCTGGCCCCACTGTGGTTGGCCAGCAAGGCGCTGATGTTCGGCGTGATCTTTGCCGCCGCCATCATGATCGACATCACCTTCAAGCCGGTGGGTGTGCAACTGGGCGCGCTGCTAAGGCAAGGCAGCAGCGACACCACCGAGCTGCCGTTGCTGCGCACCATGAACCGCACCCGCATCTGGGTGTGGCTTGTCTATCTGATGTTGCTGACCACGGCCTTCCTCGGCGTGGTCAAGCCCTTCTGATACTCCACCAGAGACCTGTCATGCGCTCTTTGTCGATCATTGCGGTTTCACTGCTGGCCGCAGCCTGCAGCCAGCAGTCCGACCCGCTCCCCGCCGTTGCCGGTGCCGCTACCGCCTCGACCCCGGCAGCACCTGTCGCTACGGCACAGGCTGCAGCCCCAGGGCCAAAGGTCAGCGGCGAGCAGGCCTTCACCATGTGTGTGGCCTGCCACAGTCGCGATGCCGGTGGACCACAACGCATGGGCCCCAACCTTCACGACGTTGTTGGCCGCAAGGCTGGCAGCAATCCCGGCTTTAACTACTCTCCGGCCTTGAAGGCCAGCAACATCACCTGGGATGCCGCACAGCTGGACGCCTATCTGGCCGCGCCAGCCAAGCACGTCCCCGGCACCCGCATGGTGATCGCGGTACCCGACCCGGCAAGACGCCAGGCACTGATCGAGTACCTGTCGGCACCCTGATCTTTCTCTCCATGGCAGTGCGGCTGCGGATATCGCTGCCGTTGCCGCCTACTGCGTCAACGAGGAGTGGCATGGAACTGCAGTTCGAGCGTTTCACCCTGTTCTGTCGTGACCTTGAGGCATCGTTGCGGTTCTACCGCGACGCCCTGGGTCTTGTGGTGGTGGAAGAAAAAACCCTGGAAGGCGCAATGGCCGGCGGACTGCTGCAGCTGCCGGCCTGCCGCATGCGCATCGCACTGTTGGCTGCCGGCGCGGATGCGCCGGTCATCCTGGGCCTGTTCGAGATCAGCCAGACCGTGCTGGAGACGCTCGCGCCACCGCTGGACAAGCCTGCCTACGGGCAGAGCGCGCTGGTCCTGTCCACCCGACGGTTCGATGCCCTGCACAGCGCCTTGCAAGCCGCCGGCCATCGTTTCCTGACCCCACCGCTGGCCTACCCGAAGCGTACCGCCAGTGCGCGCTCACCGGTCGGCCTGTACCGCGAAATGATCGTCTACGATCCGGACAACGTGCCGGTGAGCATCCTGCAGATCGACCCGCTTCCCGAGGAGACCACGGCATGACCGGCATCACCCGTTCCATCACCGGCAGCATCCAGTACACCAGCAAGCAGAGTCACCGTATGGATGCAGAGCGTGGCCGCGAGAGCTTCCGGCTGGATGTGCACCGAGACGGCTCGCGGGTATTGGCCGCGCATTGCGAGATCGATGACGCGCCGGCTGTGGTCCGCGACGTCAACCTGCGCTTGGACGCAAACAACCTGCCACAGGAGTGCTTCGTGCGGATCGCCGTAGGTGGGCAGTTCCGTGGTTCGGGTTGGTTCGTCTTCAATGCCAACGAAGCCCAGTGCGAATCCACCACCACGGTGGAAGGCCGCGTGTCGCAGCGCTTCCCGCTGCAGGCACCGCTGCTGGCCTTCGGCAACCACGCCATCATCAACGACGCTTACGCGATGTCGCTGTACGACCTGGCCCAGGGGCCCGGCAAGCAGACTTTTTCCATGCTGCTGTCCTCGCCGGATCACCGTGGCGCCACCGGGCCGATGATCTTCCCGGTGCAGTTGGCCATCGAGTACGTGGGCGAGGAGGACATCGAGGTCATTGCGGGGCGCTTCAAGGCCCGCCACTTCCGCATCCTCGACGTCGGTATGCCCGAGGAACACCCCGACTACGACCTGTGGGTCACCGCCGACGAGCACTACATCCTGCTGCGCGCTGCGGTCACCGGCTACATGCAGACCGCCTACGAGTTGAGCAGCTACAACGTGGTGGAGCACTGAGATGCTGCTGCAGATGCTGTTGGTGGCACATATCGCCGTGCTGGGCTACTGGCTGGGCTCGGAACTGGTTATCAACAGCACCTACCGCTATGTCTCCTACGGCAGCCACATCCCCTTCGCCGAGCGCAGCCGGTTGATGGAACACGTCATGCACGTGGACCAACATGTGCGCTATGCGCTGGTGCTGCAGGCCGGGTTGGGCTTCTCGCTGGCCGCGCTGTACGGCCTGATCCCCGGTGCCGAAACCACAGCGATGGTCGCCGGCGTGTTGTGCGTGCTGTGGCTGGCCTTTGTCGAAGCCGTGCACCGGCTGCGCCACAGCCGCATCGGCGCCACCCTGGGCGCGATTGATCGTGGCTCGCGCTATGTCTTCATGGCGTTGCTGCTCGCGCTGGCGACCGGCCTGCTTGGCGGCAGCTGGGAGATGCCGCTGTGGCTGCGCCTGAAGCTGGCGCTGTACGCAGGCGTGATGGCCTCCGGTGTCGGCATCCGCCTGGCACTGATCAGCCACTTCCGCACCTGGAAGATGATGGCCCAGGAAGGACCGAACGAAGTCACCAACGACATCATCCGCCGGACCTATGTGAAGGCAACCTCTGTTCTGGGTGTGCTGTGGCTGTTCATTGCGGCGATCGTTGTCGTCAGCGTCTTCAAGCCGACATGAGCATGACCGATCACGCCACACTGCTGGCCGATCTTCGTGCAGTACTGGGCGAAGACGCGGTACTGCGCGATGCAGCCACCCTGCGGCTGATGGCCGGTGATCTTTACAGCAGTGGACCACTGCCAGTTGCGGTCATCCGTCCCGGCGACAGCGCCGCGCTGGCACAGGCGGTCGCACGGATCACCGTTGCCGGCCTGTCGGTGGTGCCGCGCGGCGGTGGCCTGAGCTATACCGGCGGCTACCTGTGCGAAGACAACGGCAGCGTGCTGGTTGACCTGTCCGCGCTGAACCGCATCGAGCACATCAGCACCGAGGACATGTACGTGGTAGCCCAGGCCGGGGTGACCTGGAAACAGCTGCATGACGCACTCACGCCGCTGGGCCTGCGCCTGCCCTACTTCGGGACCTTCTCCGGTGCCGGTGCCAGCATCGGTGGAGGGCTCAGTCATGGGGCATTGTTCTTTGGCAGCGCGCGTTACGGCTCGGCTGCCGACAACGTGCTGGGTGTCGAGCTCGTCACCGCAGATGGCAGACTGCTGCGTACCGGGCAATGGGCCTTGAAGGTGGAGGCCGAGCCGGTCTTCCGCAATTTCGGACCGGACACTACCGGCTTGTTCATGCATGACGGCGGCGCCTTTGGCATCAAGACCCGCGCCGCCTTCCGCCTGATTCCCCTGCCGGCACACAATGGCTATGCCTCATTCGCCTTTGCCGATTTCGAGCGCGCCGCATTGGCCTTGTCGGCAATTGCACGTACAGGCATCGCCGAAGAAGCCTATGTACTGGATGCCGGTGCCGTGGCTGCCAATGTCGAACGCGATCGCAGCCTGGGCGCTGCACTGCGTGCGGTGCGCCAGGTGCTGCACACGGCTACCGGCATCGGCGGCAAATGCCGAGCCCTGCTGGGGATGGCGCGGGCCGGACGCCAGGTGGTGCCAGCCGATGCATTCACCCTGCATCTTGTGGCGGCGGGCAACAGCCAGGCTGCGGTGGCACATGACCTGGCCAGCGCACAGCGACTTGCCAGTGAGCACGGCGGTATTGCCATTGCCGCCACGGTGCCCCGCATCGCGCGTGCAGATCCTTTCCCCGGGCTCAATGCGGTACTGGGTGCCACCGGCAGTCGCTGGGCGGCGTTGAACGTGAAAGTGGCGCACTCACGCGCCAGCGCGCTGATCCGCGCGCACCAGCAGCTGATCGCAGCACAACGCGCCGCAATGGAGGCCTGCGGCGTGCGGGTGACCTACCTGTGTTCGGCACTGTGCAACTACAGCTTCAGCTTCGAAGCGGTCTTTCATTGGCAGGACAACTGGCAACCACTGCATGCCGCCAAGGTGGCGCCGGAAGTAGCGGCGAAGCTGGCCTGCGGCCCGGACAATCCCGCCGCGCGTGTGCTGGTGGCGGACCTGCGGCAACAGACCTGCAACTTGTTCGTGCAACTGGGCGGCGCCTCCAACCAGATTGGCCGCACCTATCCTTTTCTTTCAGTGATGGACGATGCGCCGAGCACACTGCTGCGCGGCATCAAGCAGCAGTTGGACCCGCAGGCAAAGATGAACCCAGGCGTTTTGGGGTTTTGACACAGAAGTTGCGGCAGGTTCCGCTTCCGGCGTCTCTTGTGAAAGAGCCGTCTTGACGCTGTATCACTCGGCACCTGTTTGCCACCGGGCTCTACGTACTGTCACCGTCAGCGCTGGCCATGGCTCAATGCCCGGAAGAGTCCGAGCTGAAATCCTCGGTGGCTTGGTGCTGTCATTCCTGACGTTCCGCATCATCCGCGTGGCCGCGCACGGCCACACCGGGAGCTGCGCATCGTCAGCATCCCGGCGATATGACTGCTTGGTGCCAACATTTTTCGGCCAGTTCATGCTGGCCTGCTGAGCCTCAGGCCGCCGGAAACCACCAGGGTGAAGCGATGCCGGTGTTGATCAGCAGCGCGCGGGCGCGCACGAAGCGGCGGATCGAGGCGGTGCCCATGCGCGAGCCACCCATGCCCGACAGCTTGAAGCTCTGCTTCTCGGCGGTCTGCACCATGCCGGTCAGGCAGGCATCGTTGATGGAGATGCCACCGGCCTGCAGCTGGCGCGCCACGCGTTGCGCGCGCTCCGGGCTCTGCGTGAACACGGCCGCGGACAAACCGAATTCGGTGGCGTTGGCGCGGGCGATGGCCTCGGCCTCGTCGGCCACTACCATCACCGGCAGCACGCTGGCAAAGCTTTCCTCGGCGACCACCGCCATGTCGTCGGTGACATCGACCAGCACCGTCGGCGGGCACCAGACGCCGCCGTGGTCGACCAGCTCGCCACCGGTCAGCGCGCGCGCGCCCTTGGCCTTGGCATCGGCCAGCTGGGCACGTACCAGTTCCACCTGCGAGGCGGCGATCACCGGCCCGATCTGGCCCTGCTTCGGGTCCGGCCAGGCCAGTTCCAGTGCGGAAGCTTCCTCCACCAGGGCGGCGATGAAGGCCTCGGCCACCGGCGCCTCCACGTAGACGCGTTCGATCGACATGCAGCTCTGGCCGCCGTTGACAAAGCTGCCCCAGGCCAGTGCACGCGCGGCATGTTCGATGTTGGCGTCGGACAGCACCAGCGCCGGGTCCTTGCCGCCCAGTTCCAGCGAGGCCGGAATGAAGCGGCGCGCACAGGCCTCGCCGACCTTGCGACCGGTGGCCACCGAGCCGGTGAAGCAGATCTGGTCGGACGCCTCGATCACTGCCTGGCCGGTGGCACCGGCGCCGGTGACCAGCTTGAACACCTCGCCCAGGCCGGCCGTGTCCAGCGCTTCACGCAGCAGCGGCACGAAGCGCGAGGTGACCTCGCTGGGCTTGGCCAGGATCGTGCAGCCGGCGGCCAGTGCCGGCACCGCATCGATCAGGGTCAGCATCAGCGGAAAGTTCCACGGGCTGATCACGCCCACCACCGCGTACGGCACCCAGGTCTGCTGGCTGTGGATGAAGGTAATGGCCTCCTCCACCGGCGCGGCATCCTCCAGGCAGGCCGGCGCCTGCTGTGCCCAGCGGCGGATCGCGCCAATGGTGCCGTCCACTTCGATCACCGATTCATGCCAACGGCCGGTATCGGCCAGCAACGCATCGAGGAACCGGTCGCGACGGGCGGCCAGCGCATCGGCCAGTGCATCCAGGCGCGTGCAGCGTTCCTCGATACTGCGTTCGGCCCAAGTCGATTGAGCCTGGCGCAAGCCCGCGCCGAGCGCGGCGACCTCGGCGGCGGCGGTGATCGGCAGCTGCCCGTCGGATTGGCCGGTGCGCGGGTTGCGCAGCGGCAGCGTGGTGGCGTCAGTCATTGCCCAGTACTCCGGCGCCCAGCAGCGCGGCGATGGTGGTTTGTTGGCGGGCGGCGAAATCGGCCCGCTGCGGGATCTTCACGCTGTCGCCGTCGAGCAGCGCATTGGGCGTGAGCGCGGCACCGGACAGCCCGGCGGCGATGGCCGCCTGCGGCAGCCGCGACAGGAAGTTGCCCATGCCCGGGCGCAGCCGGCGACGGCGCAGGCCGGCGATGTCCAGGTCGGCGTAGGCGGCCATCGACTCACCGGCGCCAGCAGCGGCCAGCACCCGGCCCTGATCGTCGACGATCTTGCTCATGCCATCGGCGCTGCCCAGCGGGATATCCACGCCACTGATGCCCGCCGTATTGGCCGAGACCACATAGGCCATGTTCTCCAGCGCACGGGCACGCTTGGCGATGTCCTTGGGCGTGAGTTCCGGACTGCCGACTTCGCTGGTCGAGTGCAGGATCACCTCGGCGCCGCGCAGGCCCAGCGCGCGGGCGATTTCCGGATAGAGGATCTCCTCCGAGGCGATGCAGGCCAGCCGCCCGATCGGCGTGCGCGCGACCGGGAACACGCCATCGATGCCGTACACATCGAGGTACTTGTCCCACACGTCGTGCGGGCTGGGCGCGTACAGCGAGATCAGCCGGCGGTAGCGCAGGATCTGGTTGCCGCTGTCATCCAGGATCACCGAGGACTGGAAGTACAGCCCGGGGAAATTCGGGTCACGCTCATAGGCGTTGGCGCACAGGTACACGCCGTTGTCCTGGGCGATGCGGCCCAGCTGTTCGTACTCGGCACCGTCCATCGCAAAGCAGCCCTTGGCCGCCCAGCCGGGGATGGTGTCGCCCAGCGGGTAGCTGGTGGCGAAGTATTCCGGCAGCACCACCAGCTTCAGGTCGGCGCCGATGAACGCCTTGGACGCGCGGATCTGGCGGCCGATGCGGGTGATGTTGTCGGCCACCGCGGCGGCGGCGTCTTCGGGAGTGGCGCAGCTGTTGACCGCGCGGCAGGTGGTCTGCAGCGCAAGCGCGCGATAGGACTCGATCATGGGTCGTCGCCTCCGGTGGCGGTATCGGTGAGCGGATGGGTGGTCACGCCGTCGGCCAGCAGCACGCGGAAGCTGCCGGTGCCGTCGCGCAACGGTTTGAGTGCCGCATATTCGGGCGACTGCCAGAACGCCAGCGCGGCGGCGCGATCCGGCCATTGGGAAATCACGGTGCGGGCCGGGGCGTGCTCGCCCTCCAGGCTATGTTGCTCGCCGCCCATCACCAGGTAGCGGCCCACTTCGGGCGTTGCCCGAGCATAGGTGGCAAATCGCCGCGGATCGGTGATGTGGGCTTCGATGATCAGATAGGCGGACATCACGGCCTCAGCAGAAGCGCGGCGCGCGTTTTTCGAGGAAGGCGGCGGCACCTTCGACAAAGTCGCTGCTGTGGAAGGCATTGTTGAAGGCGGCATCGGCCTGCGCCACGCTGATGCCGGCATCGCCGCCGAGATAGCCGAGCACGGTCTTGATCGCCCGGCGGGCCTGTCCGGAGGTCCCCAGCAGCTGCTGCACCTGTGCCTGCGCCAGTGCCTCCAGCCCGTCTTCGGCGACCAGCTGGTTGACCAGCCCCCAGTCCAGCGCGGTGGCCGCATCCAGCAGGCGGCCTGTCATCAGCATCTCGCGGGCGCGGGCCATGCCCACGGCATTTATCAATCGGCGACTGTCATCGGCGCTGTAGACTAGGCCGAGTTTGGCCGGGGTGATGGCGAAACGGCTGCGGGCACTGGCCAGGCGCAGGTCGCAGGCCAACGCCAGACCCAGTCCGCCGCCGACACAGACACCGTCGATTACGGCCAGCGTGGTCTGTGGCAGGCGTTGCAGTTTCAGCTGGGTGCGCTGTACCTGGGCGTTGTTGGCGGCAAAGGCGTCCGGTGCGGTGAGCAGCTGCCCCAACTCGTCGATGTCGGCGCCGGCGCTGAATGCCCCGGGCACCCCGGAAACCACCACGATCTGCGCTTCACTGGCGGCGATGGCATCCAGTGCGGTTTCGATCGCGGCCCAGTGGGCGGTGGCCAGCGCGTTGCGCTTGTCCGGACGGTGGATGCCGATGCGGGCGAGCGCGCCGTCGCGGCGCCAGGAAACTACAGTGTCGTCAGTGCTCATGTTCTGCCCCATTTGTTCTATCGTTATAGCATTAAGCCAAAAAAGGGTGAAGCGACCATGTCCGAGGACACACTTGCCACACTGCTGAGTGCCAACGCGCACAAACTGCTGCGCAACGATCTGCCGACGCCGCTTTACCACCAGATGTTCAGCCTGCTGCGCGACCGCATCCTCAATGGCGAGATCCCGCGCGGGGCGCGCATACCGACCGAGTTCGACCTGGCCGACGGCTTCGGCGTCTCGCGCATCACCGCCAAGCGAGCGCTGGACGAGCTGGCCGCCGAGGGCCTGGTCGAGCGCCGCCGCGGCAAGGGCACCCACGTCATCCACCGCTCGCGGCCCAAGCCGCTGCACAGCCCGCTGACCGGGCTGCTGGAAAGCCTGGAAGTGCTGGCCGAGCATACCCGCGTGCAGTTGCTGCAGTTCCGCCGCGCGGTACCGCCGGAGCCGATCCGCGCCCTGTTCGATACCGGCCCGCGCGACCAGCTGGCCCACGCGATCCGCCTGCGCCTGCGCGGCGAAACCCCGTTCGGCCACTACAACAGCTGGACCCTCACCGACCACCAGGAGTTCAACGAGGCGCGGCTGGCCAGCACTTCGCGCTTGAAGCTGTTCCAGGCCATCGGCATCCAGATCCGCCAGGTCGAGCAGGTGCTGTCGGCGGTCAATGCCGACGCCATCGCCGCGATGCACCTGAAGGTGGAGCCCGGCACCGCGCTGCTGGCACTGGAGCGCCGCTCCTACGACGGCGCCGGCCAGCTGGTGGACCTGTTGCAGGTGCAGTACCGCCCGGACCAGTTCACCTACCAGATGACGCTGGACGTGGACGCCAGCGGGCACGACTGATCGATCGTGCCCGCCCGGCACGATGCGTGCCCCGCGGACGACCAGGACGGCTGGACAATATGTCCGGACATATTGCAGGATCGGGACAGGCAAGACCTTTCCACGATCCTGCAACGGGAGCCCGGCATGTTGTCCGAAGTGAAAGCAGTCACCCTTGGCGTCAGCGACCTGCAACGCGCGTGCGCCTTCTACCAGAACGCCCTTGGCTACCGCATACAATCCCAGGGCGCGCTGTCACCGGCGTTGGCGCCGCTTTGGCGTTTTGATCCATCGATGCAAGGCCATTACGCGATGCTGGCACCCGATGATTCGGGCCTGGGCCGCATCCGTCTGGTCGCCTTCGACACACCCGGCCAGCGCCTGTGGAATGCCGACAATCTGTACAACGGCATCGGCTTCTATGCATTGAACTTCCGCTGCCGCGATGCCCTGGCCACCATGCAGGCGATCACCGCCGCCGGCGGCAGTAGCGCACATGAGCCCAGCTACTGGGAAGTGAGCGAACAAGTGGCGGTACGCGATTCGATCAACGACGACCCCGACGGCATCCGCCTGGACGTGTTCTCCTACGAAAAGGGCGGTGAACTGCGCGGGCCGTTGGACACCGACGTCAGCGTGGTACAGACCATCGCCATCGCCACCCGCGACGTGCCGCGTTCGGTGGCGTTCTACAAGGCGCTGGGTTTCCAGGTTCTGTTCGACCGCGTGCTGGACTTCCCCGAACTGCAAACCCTGCTTGGCACCGACCGGCCGGTCAAGATCCACAACGTCAACCTGATCAAGGACGGCCACATCGTGCCGGGCCGCGTGGAGATGTTTGCTTATCTGGAAATGGAGCACCTGCCCGATGCGCCGCTGCGCGATGTCGCCGTACCGCCGAACATTGGAATCCTCTCCGCATCGCTTGCCAGTACCGACTTGGATGCCGACGTGACTGCGCTCATCGCATTGGGCGGCCAGCTGATCGCACGCGACACGCTGGAGCTGCCGGGTTTCGGCCGCAGCACCGTGGCCACCCTGTTCGGCCCCGATGGTGAGCAGTTGGAGCTGTTCCAGCCGCATTGAGTCCCACGCGCCGGCGCATGTACCTACTCAGATAAACGGCTGCGCAACGCTGCGATACGGCCGTCGTAGTCCTCGCTTTCATCTGCGACCAAGGTCACCGGCACGCCCATCGCCTCGATGCGTTCGGCCAGATCCGGCAGCAGCGCCGCGGCGAACATCGGCGGCATGCGCGCGCCCAGACGCAGCAGCTCCACCACGTTGGCATGCACCTGTGCGGTATCCGGCCCGGCCACCAGGCGCCGCGCCTGTGCGCTGGGCGACAACCACGGCCACAACAGGTGGCGCTCGCGCTCCCACTGCCAAGCCTCGGCCAAGTGCCCACCGGCGGCATGCACCTTCGGGTCGGGCAGCTGCTGCATGAAGGTGTCGCATTCGGATGGCTGCAATAGCCACGGACGGTGCAGTACCACCTGCCGCACATACTCACCCAGGGCTTGTGCCAGCGCTGGCACATAACCGCAGGCGGCATCGTGCGCGTGGATCTCCACGGACAACCCAGCCGCCAGTTGCTCGCATACCGCCTGCAACGCGGCCTGCATCACGCCACCATCGAGTACCGCCGCCAGCTCGGAAGATGCACCGTGGCCCGGCAGTTCGATGGCGATATGCAGCCGCGCATCATCCAGCGCAATCTGCGGGCATCGCGACTGTTGGCCCGGGGCATGTACATGCAGCACCGCCGCATCGCGGCCTGGCTTCAACCAGACCGCGACCTCACCAACCGGCGTGGCCAGCATGCGCCGTGACCAGCCTTCAACATTACGCGCACCCAGCGGTGGTGGCGCCTCCGCATCGACGGTGATCTGCTGCAGGATCGCATCCATGCGGCGGTGCAGGCCGTCCACGCCATCGGGTTCTTCCACGCTGAGTATGTTGTCCGGCAACACCGGCAGGCGCTGCCGATGCGCCAGCAGCACATCGTCATGGCGGTAGATCAACCATGCCGGGCAGCGCAATTCGGCCACCCGCTCGCGCTGTGTGTAACGGAACGCAGCACCGTAACCACTGCGGTAGTTGTCGCCGACATCAAGGATGTCCATCGCCGCATCGTGCGTACCCTGCGCGGTATACGGCGGCAGGCGGATGGCGCACTCGGCCGAAGGATCGCACCACGGGAAGAAGTACAGCTGCTCACGCATACGCGACCACAGCCAACGCAGGTGGCCACCGTCCCAGCTCGGTACGAAAGGGGGCAGGTAGCGGTCGGTATAGCGCGCACGTTCGGCGTCATTGAACAGCGCATAGCCGTCCACGATCAGGCCATGCAGCCGTTCCGGTGCGGACCAGGCCAAGTGCATGCCGATCAGGCCACCGGTGTGCATGCCGAACAAGGCGAACCGACCGATACCCAGCGCATCGGCAAACTCCAGCGTGGCGGCGGCAAAGCGGTCGATGCCTGGCGCTTCTTCGGGCAGCAGGTCCGAGTAGCCGAAGCCGGGCGTGTCCGGCGCGATGACGGTGTAACGATCGGCGAAGCGCTCGATCATCGACAGCCACATGCGCGAATTCTGCGGCGATTGATGCAGCAGCATCAGCACCGGTCCGCTGCCCGCGTACCGGTAATGCACATGACGATTGCCGATACGGACGAACTGACGCTGGATCATGGGTTCTCCGGGGTACAGGGCAGGTAGCAGGCCCGCTTTGCATATTGATATATCAATATGCTATCTAAGGCTCAAGGCCCACATGTTCGCTTGTCACCCCGATGGGCCGCCCGCACACCTCCCGAAGGAGCAATGGCCCAATGGCTTCGCATATCTACCTAGTGTTCGTCCATGTCCTGCTGTTCGCATACTGGCTGGCACCGGACTGGGGCGTATACGTCAATTCAGCATACGTGGCGCGTGCCGACCTGCCGGTCACCGAACGACGGCGCTTCCTGCAGGCCGCGTTGCGCATCGATCTGCTGCCTCGCTCGTGCCTGATCCTGCTGCTGCCAGTGGGCCTGCAGCTGGCTCGCAACCTGGGACTGCTGCAGTTGCCCACCCCGGCGATGGTGGCCATATGGGCCGCCGGTATTGCGTGGCTGCTGCTGTCGTGGTCGGTATACCGCACCCAAGCGATGAACATCGGCCGGCGACTGCGCAACATTGACCATGCCATCCGCATTGTGCTGGCAGTGTTGCTGCTAGCCCTGTCCATCTACGCGCTGGCAACCGGCGAGCTGTTCGCAGCGCGCTGGCTGGCGGTGAAGGTAGGTGGTTTTGGCCTTCTGCTGACGCTCGGTCTGATGCTGCGCAAGGTGATGGGCGGCTGGGCAGAAGGTTTCCACCGGCTGGAAGTGGAAGGTTCCTCGCCAGCCACGGAAGCCGTGTTTGCAACGGGGCTGCGCCGCGCCCGCCCCATCGTCTTCGTGTTCTGGACCACCAGTGCACTGATGGCCTTCCTCGGCCTGGTCAAACCCTTCTAACACCATTACGGAGCCCGGCATGAACCCCCTGACTGATTGCGTCGTCCGTCTTCCTGCTGCACGCATCGCGCTGGTGGTAGGCGGTTGTGGAGGCATCGGCCTTGCCATCGTCACTGCCCTGCATGCGCAGGGGCTGCGCGTAGTGGTGATGGACCTGGCCAGCTCGCTGCAGGCGCGGCCCCTGCCCGATGGCGTGGCACGCATTGCCGTCGACCTGCGCGAAGAGTTTTCCGTCATCGCTGCATTCAAGGCGTTGGCTGCCGAACACCCGCACCTCGACTATCTGGTCAACGTCGCCGGCTACACCAGTGCATTGCAACCAGTGGAAGAATTAGGAACGGCGACATTCGACGATATCCATGCCGGCAACCTCCGTGGCATGCTGCTGTGCTGCAAGCATGCATTGCCGCTGCTGCGTGCCGGCAACGACGCGGCCATCGTCAATGTATCCACCGGCATAGCCAACATTGGTGCCGCCGGCTATGCCGCCTATGCCACTGCCAAGGCCGGCGTGAACGCACTCACCCGCGTGCTCGCTGCCGAGGCCGCGCCCACCGTGCGGGTCAATGCCATCGCCCCTGGAGGCGTGGATACCGCCTTCCTGCGCGGCGGCTATGGACGCGGTGGCGCCGATGACGGCCCACCGCTGCGCGTGAACATCGACGACTACGCCAGGCGCGTACCGCTGGGCCGCATAGGTGTTACGACCGACATGGTCGGCCCGGTGCTGTTCCTGCTGTCATCAGCGGCGGCCTATGTCAGTGGGCAGGTCCTGCACGTCAATGGCGGCGCACTGATGCGCGACTGAAACCTGGATGCAAATCCATGCCGTGATCGCCCGCACGTTGTCGCTTGAAGGAAGCCGGGCTGCGTGCGCAGCGTGGCGATAAGTTTGTCCTACTTATAAAACCTATAGATCATTTTTATCCGGAGAAATTCTGCAATCCCTCTCTAAATTTCAATAAATATTTATTATTATCAATGGTTTACTTTGTGAATGGGCGAAACCAAATTCAACGGAAAAATTCGTGAAAGTCTGGTTGATTGTCCGGACAATTGGGACAATACTCGAAAGGAAGCATTGATATATCTATATGTCGATGCGGTTTCCGTACCACCTGTTTCTTCCATCCACGCTACGAGGCGAGTCATGAAAGAAGTTGTGTACCGGAGTGCATTGGCGGTTGCGATCGTGGCTGCCTTGAGTTGTGGAGAACTCCACGCCCAGAACCCCCCCCCTGCTGAAGACACTGTGCAGCTGGACCAAGTCAGCGTGACTGCCCAGCGACGCGAAGAACAGCTCCAGAAAACACCGCTCAGCATGAGCGTGATCAGCGGGCCGGCCTTGGACCGCATGCAGATCCAGCGCGTGGACGACGTCAAGTTCACCACGCCCAACATCATTATCGAGCAGAACACCGGCACCAGCTCGAACGCCAAGATCATCATGCGCGGCGTCGGCGCCGATGAGTCGATGTTCACCAACGACCCGGCCGTGGCGCTGTATATCGACGACGTGTACATCGCGCGCCAGAACGGCGCCATGCTCGACCTCTACGACGTCGACCGCATCGAAGTACTGCGAGGGCCGCAGGGCACCCTGTACGGTCGCAATGCCACCGGCGGCGCCATCCGCTACATCTCCAAGAAACCGACCGGCGAAGACAAGCTGGCCTTCGACGCCAGCGTCGGCAACCTCGGCCGGCTGGATGGCCGCGCCATGTTCGCCACCCGCATCGGCGAAACCCTGGACATGTCGGCGGCAGTGCTCAGCCGCAACCGCGACGGCATCATGAAGGACCTCACCCACGACCGCATGGTCAACGACCAGAAGGTACTGGCTGGTCGCCTGGCATTCGCCAGCACCTGGGGCGAGGCTTCCTATGCCACCTTGAGCATCGACCGCCTGCGCGAACGCTCCACGCCAGCCTGGGGCACCCCGGTGGCGCGAGACCCGAGCACTGACAAGGTCACGCCCAAGCTGGGCAGCTTCTACCGGACGCAGACCGACACCCTCGGCATCAACGATCTGGACCAGTTCGGCCTCGCCCTGACCAACGAAACCGACTTTGGCGCGTTCTCGTGGCGCAGCATCCTGCACTACCGCGAGCTGCAGCATCACTTCTACATGGACGTGGATGGCACCGAGCAGATGCGTTACCACCTGGAACAGGATCAGAAGCAGAACCAGCGTGGATACGAGGCCCAGTTCACCTCGCAGACCGAAGGCCCCTTCAGCTGGGTGGCCGGCGCGTTCGCGTTCAAGGAACATAACAACCAGCCCACCCGCAATGACATCTTCACCCGCGGCGGTACCAACTACGTCAAGCAGGACACCACCGCCTACGCGCTGTACGCACAAGGCGACTACAAGTTCACCGACAAGCTGACCTTCACCCTGGGCGGCCGCTACAGCTATGAGAACAAGGACTTCTCGGTGCGCTCGGTGAAGGCCAACGGTGATCCGAACTACAGCAAGGAACTGGAGAAGAGCTGGAACCGCCCTGATTGGAAGGTGTTGCTGTCCTATGACTTCAGCGACAACGTGATGGGCTATGCCAGCGTCACCACCGGCTTCAAGAGCGGTGGCTTCAACGGCCGCGGCACCACCTATGAGACGGTCACCCCTGTTGATGCCGAGACCCTGCGCGCCTACGAGGTAGGCGTGAAGTCCACGCTGTGGGACAACCGCCTGCGTCTGAACGCTGACTACTACCGCCTGGAGTACGACGGCATCCAGCTGACGGCGGTGAACTCCGATGGCGTGTTCGTGATGACCAACGCCACCGGTGCGCTGATCCAGGGCTTCGAGGTGGACGCCCAGGCGCAGCTGACCAGCAAGCTGCGCCTGGATGCGAGCATCGGCACCATTGATGGTGAGTACAAGGACTATGCAGCCGTCAACGCGGCCTACTTCAAGGGCCTCTCGATGAAGAGCTCGCCGGACATGCAGTGGACCCTGGCAGCCACCTACGTGCAGCCGGTCGGCAACGCCGACCTGGTGTTCAGTGGCCAGGCCCGCCATACCGATGAGTATTACCAGAACCAGGACACCTCGCGGCTGATCATGACCCGCGCCAATACCGAGTACAACGCACGCATCTCCTACGAGCCGCGTGACGCCAACTGGTCGGTGGCTGCGTGGGGCAAGAATCTGAGCAACGAGTTCGCCTCCGCCGGTGGCTTCGACATCGCCGGCCTGGGCATCGGTGTGATCTACCCCAACGTGCCGCGTACCTACGGCCTCGAGTTCAAGTACCGCTTCTGGTAAGCACCGCCACATTGCCACACACATCGCTCCCGCACGGGAGCGATGTCTTTTGGAGACCACGATGGATTACCAATTGCTGTTGTTGTTGCACCTGTTGATCGGCGGCTACTGGCTGGGCGGTGACCTGGGTGTGTTCTACATCGCCGGCAAGATCGCCGACCCGGCGCAGCCGCTGCCGGTGCGCCTGTTCTCGGCCAAGGCGATGATGCTGTTGGACATGGTTCCGCGCACCTGCCTGATCATGGCACTTGGCACCGGCCTGACCGTGGCCACGCAGGCCGGCCTGCTGCCGCTGAAGGGCTGGCTGTGGCTGGTATGGCTGGGCACGCTGGCTTGGCTCGGCCTCGCTTGGGCAGCCTTCCTGAAGGAACACTCGGCTGCCGGCCTGCGCATCGCGCGTGTGGATTTCTACCTGCGCCTGCTGGTGCTGGTGGGCTGCGTGGCCGCCGGCATCGACGCGCTGGGCGACGGCGGCTATGTGCTGCAGAGCCGTTGGCTGGGTGCCAAGCTGATCCTGCTGGCCGGCATCATCAGCATGGGGCTGCTGGTACGCATCCAGCTGCGTCCGTTTGGCCCGCTGTTCGGCAAGGTGGTCACCGGCACCGCCAGCGATGCCGACCAGCAGGCGCTCAAGCAGCTGATAGCGCGGGTGAAGATCCCGGTGCTGTGCATCTGGTTGATCATCCTGACCATCATGGTGCTGGGCAAGCTCAAGCCGTTCTGAATCCTGCACGGTGGCGTATACGACGAAGGCCCGCGCAAACGGGCCTTCGTCGTATCAACTCTCCACCCAATGCTCAGGCCTTCATAGCCCGGGCCAGTGCAGAGTACCCGGCAGCATTGGCTGCCTTCGCAGAAACGGCGAAAGCCACAAGACAGGCGTCATCATCAGATGGCAGGACTACCATCACGCCGGCACCATCGGCTTCGCGGTTTGCTCCGCCCGTGCCGGCGTGAATGATGGCTGCCGCCTGCAAACGGCTCAGGCCACGCCGCGTACCGCCGCCGAATCCACGCCCGGCTGGCCTCCCTCGCCTGCCGTCGTCGCAAACGCCAAGCGCCGCTCATCACGGACGAAGAACGAAGCCAGCAGACCAATCGCTACCAGCACCGCGATCACCGTGAATGCCAGATGGTAGTTGCCAAAGTGATCAAACATCACCGCCGTCAGCCAGATGCCCAAGCCCGCCGAGGTGGCATCCAACAGCGAGATAGTGCCAAGGATCTTGCCCGCCGCGCTGAGCCCGAAGGCTTCGACAATCTGCAGCTGCAAGATCGCGTACAGCCCGCCCCAGCCCAAACCCATCACGATCAGGCCAGTCCACAAAAGGCTGGCCTGCTGCAGCGCGATGATCACCGCACCCACCGCCATCAGCGCCACATTGCAGACAAATACCTTCTTGGATGTGGTCACATCGGCCAGAAAGCCGAACAGGAACTTGCCGGCCATGCCCAGCCCGAACAGCAGGAACATGCCATCGGCCGCCTGCTTGCCGCTGAAACCCAGATCCTTCATGTTGAGGATCAGGTGCGACGACAGCGACATGATTCCCCAGAACGTGGTCACCGCTACCAACGCCAACGCCCAGAAGGTGCGCGTGCGCAGGGCCTGGCGGTAACTCAGGTCAGGCAGCAGGCTGCAGCGCCCCGGGCTGCTGGTGGCCACGGTTTGGCCCTCGCCCCAACGCCTCAGGCCCTTGCCATCGGGCGAACGCACCAGTGCCAGGCACAGCACGAACAGTGCCATCGGGATCACCGCCATCAGCAGGAAACTGCCGCGCCAGCCATGCTCGGGTAACAAGGCGACGATGATCTTCGGCACCAGCATGCCGCCCAGGCTGCTGCCCACCAGCGCGATGCCCAGCGCGGTACCACGGCGGGTCTGGAACCACTGCGAGACCATGATCACCGCAACGCTCAGGCCGCTGCTCACGACCACCGCGGCAAAGCCAACATGGATCAGGTAGACATGGGCGATGGAGTGCACCTGCGAGTAGGCCGCGTACAGAACCGCCAGCAGCACACTGCCGAACAGGGCCAGGCTGCGTACCCCGATGCGATCGATCAGGGCGCCGACGAACGGCGACATCAGCGCAGCCAGCAGCAGGTTGAACATGTCGCGGAACTTTAGCTGGCCTCGGCTCCAGCCGAACTCTTCCAGCAGCGAGGGATCGAAGGCGGTGATCCCGGTCATGGTCATGCCATTGGAAATCGCCAGCATCAGCATGGCCACGATGCAGATCAGCCACGGGTAGAAACGTTTCATCGGCACACCTGTTGCGAAAGGGTGAACGGGAACGCATGCCACTACAACAATGTCCGGACAAAGAATGGCACAGAGCGGATGCCGGATGTAGCCCACAGCGATGATTGCAGTGCCGGTCAAATATAGATATATAGATATAACATTAAGATCAAAGGTCTGGCCGACACCATCGTGAATCCGTTCACCACCCAATCCCTGGAGGGCATCCTCCGCCGCGACGTGCACACGCCGCTCTATCACCAGCTGCAGGGCTTCCTGCGCGGACTGATCGAGCGCGGCGAGGTCGCCGATGGCGAGCAGCTGCCGCGTGAGGAGGAGCTGGCCCGGCGCCTGCGCATCTCGCGGGTGACGGTGCGTCAGGCCCTGCAGATCCTGGCCGACGACGGCCTGCTGGTGCGCCAGCGGGGCCGCGGCACCCGCGTGGTCGGTGGCAAGGGACGCAGTTCGGCGATCCCGATGCCGCTGAAGACGCCGCTGGGCGAGCTGATCCACAGCCTCGACACGCTGGCCGGCAATACCCAGGTGCGCCTGCTCGGCTGGGAGCGTGTTGTGCCGCCGGAACCGGTCCGCGTGCAGTTCGGCAGCGGCCCGGACGAGCCGCTGGTGCGCTGCGTGCGCGTGCGTTCGCGTCATGGCCATCCGTTCGGCTACTACGCCAGCTGGACCCGCACTGCGCATCCGGACTTCAACGCCGAGAACCTGGCCTATGGCTCGCGGATCGCGCTGTTCCGCCGCTGCGGCATCCGCTTCGTCCAGGTCCGGCAGACCGTGTCGGCGTTGCGGGTGGGCGCGCTGACCGCGCTGCACCTGCAGATGTCACCCGGACAGGCGGTGATGACGCTGGAACGCCGCTCCTACGGCGATGAGCAGCAACTGCTGGACCTGCTGGAAATCCAGTACCGCCCCGACCAGCTGCGCTACCAGATGCGCCTGGACTATGAAGCCAACCCGGAGACTTCTGTTTGAGCGCAACACTTGCCGAAAAGATCCTCGCCCGCGCCTGCGGACGTGAAGCCGTGCGCGCCGGTGAGATCCTCACCGCGAAACTCGACCTGCTGATGATGCATGACTCCGGTGGGCCGCGGCGGGTGGCGTCACGGCTGGAAAAGCTCGGCGCCAGGGTGTGGGATCCGGACAAGGTGGTGGTGGTCTCGGACCACTTCGTGCCCGCGGTGGATATGGAAAGCGCGGACATCCTGGCGCTCACCCGCCGCTGGGCGCAGGCCCATGGCATCACCCATTACGACATGCTCGGCATCTGCCACGTGGTGCTGCAGGAACACGGCCACGTGCAGCCGGGCATGTTCTGCGTCGGTGGTGATTCGCACTCGCCCAGCGGTGGCGCGTTCGGCGCGTTCATGGTCGGCATGGGCGCCACCGACATCACCGGCGCACTGGTCACCGGCGAAGTCTGGCTGCGCGTGCCGCAGACCACCCGCGTGCAGCTGGACGGCACCCTCGCCACCGGCGTCAGCGCCAAGGACGTGATGTTGATGCTGTGCGCCGCGCACGGCATGGGCAACGAAGGCCAGGTGTTCGAGTACGGCGGCAGCGCGGTGCAGGCCATGCCGATGCACGAGCGCCTGACCCTGTGCAACATGGCTGCCGAACTGGGCGCGGAAACCGGCATCGTCGAGCCGGATGCGACAACGCTGGCGGCACTGGAGGCGGCCGGCAAGCCGTTCCACGGCGATCTGGCGCACTGGCGCAGCGATACCGACGCCCGTTACCTGCATCACTACCGCTACGACGCCGCGCACATCGCGCCGCACGTGGCCGCCCCGCACAGCCCGGCCAACAGCCGGCCGGTCGATGAGCACGGCAAGGTCCACATCGATCAGGCCTATATCGGCGCCTGCACCGGCGCCAAGCTGACCGACCTGCGCATGGCCGCCGAAGTGCTCAAGGGCCGCAAGGTCGCCAAGGGCACGCGCCTGCTGATCGCCCCGGCCTCGGTGGCGATGACCGCGCAGGCCGCCGCCGAAGGCACGCTGGCCACGCTGACCGAGGCCGGTGCCATCCTGCTGCCGTCTGGCTGCGGCGCCTGCGCCGGCATGGGCGCGGGCATGCTCAGCAGCGGCGAGGTGTGCATGTCCACCACGGCGCGCAACTTCAAGGGCCGCATGGGCTCGGCCGAGGCGCAGGTCTATCTCGGCTCGCCGTACTCGGTGGCCGCCGCGGCGGTGAAGGGCGAAATCTGCGATCCGCGCGAACTGCTGGGAGAAAGCGCATGAATGTCCGTGGCAAGGCCTTCGTCTTCGGCGACCGCATCGATACCGATGTGCTCGCGCCCGGCCCGTACATGCGCGAACCGCTGTCCGTGCTGGCCAGCCACTGCCTGGAAGCGGTCGACCCGCACTTCGCCGGGGAAGTGCGGCGCGGTGATATCGTCGTCGGCGGCGAGTCGTTCGGCATCGGCTCCTCGCGCGAGCAGGCGGTGCAGGCGCTGGCCGAACTGGGCGTCGGCGCCATCGTCGCGCGCTCGTTCGCGCGCATCTTCTATCGCAACGCGCTCAACCTCGGCGTACCGGCACTGGTCTGTACGGATCTGGAAGTGTCGCGCGGCGATGCGCTGGAAGTGCGACCGGTCGAAGGCCGCATCCTCAACCACAGTACCGGCCGCGAATTTTCCTGCGAGAAGATCCCCGCCGAACTGATGGACATCGTCGCCGGCGGCGGGCTGATGCCATGGCTGGAACGCAAACTCGCCGCGGAAAGACGCCCATGAAATCCGGAATTCTCCACGCCACCCTGATCGCCCCGCAGCTGCCGCCGGTGGTCGAGGCCTATGCCGCGCAGCTGTCGATGCGCGAGCACGCCCGCGGCAGCCTCGCTGCCGACGATGCCGCCGCGCTGGACCTGCCCGAGCTGGCCGGTGCCCCGTTCGTGTGGCTGGCCAACAGCGTCGGCGAACCGGTGCTGCGCGTCATCGAGGACCCGCAGGCGGTGATCGGCGAACCGATGTTCCGCCACGGCTGGCTATCGCTGGAAGTGCTGGTCGGTGATGTCGACGCGTTGGCCGCCGGCCTGCAACCGCCGTTCACCGTGCTCGGCCCCGCCGCCAACCTCGAGCTCAGCGACGCCATCCGCGCCGCGCAGGTACTCGGTCCCTGCGGCGAGCTGCTCTACCTCACCCAGATCAAGGCACCGGTACCGCCGTTCGACCTGCCGATGACCGACGCCACCGTCGCGACCACCTTCATCGGGGTGATGACCACACCCGATCGCGACGCCTCGCAACGCGCCTGGTCGGCATTGCTCGGTGCCCCGGGCTGGGCCTTCGACACCAAGATCACCGTACTCAACCGCGCCTACGGCCGGCCGCTGGAAGGCAGCTACCCGGTGGCGGTGGTGCCGATGCCCGGGCAGTGCATGGTCGAGATCGACCAGGTGGAACTGCCAGCGGCCCCCGCCCGGCGCGCGGCTGGCACGCACAGCCTGTGCCTGCGCCTGCCGGCGGTGGACGACGCCGTCCTGCGTGCGGCCGGCTGGCAGGTGGCCGCCATCGGCAATCGCCGCAGCTTGCGCGGCCCGGCCGGCGAGCATGTGGAACTGCTCGGCGCGTAACCGCCGGTTGCCCGCGCTCCGCTATCGCCCGGAGCGCGGGGCGTTCGCATTCAGCCGCCCAACGTGGTGGTGTCGATGACGAAACGGTATTTCACATCGCCCTTGAGCATGCGCTCGTAGGCATCGTTGATGCCGTCGGCGCGGATCAGCTCGATATCGGCCACCACACCGTGTTCGGCGCAGAAATCCAGCATTTCCTGGGTTTCCGGAATACCGCCGATCAGCGAGCCGGCCAGCGTCCGGCGCTTCATGATCAGGTTGAACACCGCCGGTGACGGATGCGGCGTGGCCGGCGCGCCGACCAGCACCATCGCCCCATCGCGCTTGAGCAGCTGCAGGAACGCATCCAGGTTGTGCGGCGCCGCCACGGTGTTGAGGATCAGATCGAAACTGGCGCCATGGGCGGCCATTTCCGCGGCGTTGCGGGATACCACCACCTCGTCGGCCCCCAGCGCCAGCGCCGCCTCGCGCTTGGAATCGGAGGTGGTGAAGGCCACCACATGCGCACCCAGCGCATGGGCCAGCTTCACCCCCATGTGCCCCAACCCGCCGATGCCGACCACGCCCACCTTCTTGCCCGGCCCGGCCTTCCAGTGGCGCAGCGGTGACCAGGTGGTGATGCCGGCACACAGCAGCGGCGCCACCGCGGCCAGCTGCGTCTCGTCGTGGCGCACCCGCAGCACGTAGCGCTGGTCGACCACGATCTGTTGCGAATAGCCGCCCAGCGTGTGACCCGGTGCATCGGCGGTCGGTCCGTTGTAGGTGCCGACCATGCCGTCGCAGTAGTTCTCCAGCCCCTCATCGCACTCGGCGCACTGGCGGCAGCTGTCGACGATGCAGCCGACCCCGACCAGATCACCCGGCTGGAAGCCGCTGACCTCGGCCCCGACCGCCGCCACCTTGCCGACGATCTCGTGCCCGGGAACGCATGGAAACCGGGTGCCCGCCCATTCGGCACGCACCTGGTGGAGGTCGGAATGGCACACGCCGCAATAACTGATGGCGATCTGCACGTCGCGCGGGCCGGGCGTGCGGCGCTGGATCTGCATTGCCACCAGCGGCTGGTCGCCGGCATGGGCGCCGTAGGCATGGACAGTCATGGGAGGGTTCCTCGACGGATGGGATCATCCCATTGTCCCGCACCGCCGTGACCTGCGCGCACCCGCCCCGCATTTCGGCGCAATTGACCCTCATCACAGGACCGTCAAATAGCAAGCCGGGAAGTTCCCGCGACCCACCTCTAATTCATGTACTGGTTAGTTTGATATTCAGGGCAGGTTGCATCGGCTAACGGATAATTCACATCAGTCGACCGGCAGACGATTCGCGCCAGGCCGATCAAACCAATAAAAAGGATCACTGTTATGAAGACCTCCCTGATCACCCTGGGCCTGCTGGCCGCCCTGCCGTTCGCCGCCTCGGCCACCGACGGCCTGTCCTACAACTACGTGGAAGGTGGTTACGTGAACACCGACGCCAAGGGTGGCGATGCCGATGGCTGGGCACTGAAGGGCTCGGTGGCCGTGCATCCGAACTTCCATGTCTTCGCCGACTACAGCGCGCAGGAAACCGACAAGCACAAGGTCGACGTCGACCAGTGGCGTCTGGGCGTGGGCTACAACTACGGCATTGCCCCGAACACCGACCTGGTGGCCCGTCTGGCCTACCAGAAGTTCGACCCGCAGTACGGCGGCGACTTCAACGGCTACAGCACCGAAGTCGGCGTGCGCACCGCGTTCACTCCGATGGTCGAAGGCTACGCGCTGGCCGGCTATGAGGATTACAGCAAGAAGCACGGCATCAACCCGGACGGCGAGTTCTACGGCCGTGTCGGCGCCACCGCCAAGTTCACCCCGAACTGGGGCCTGAGCGGCGAAGTGAAGCTGGCCAAGGCCGGTGACCGCGAGTGGTTCGTCGGTCCGCGCTTCACCTGGTAAGCAATCGCAACACCGTTTCAAAGGCGCGTGCTCTCTCTCCCCCGCGCCCCGGAGCCCGGTCTCACGACCGGGCTTTTTTCTTGTCCGGGCCCCGGCCTCCCCGATTTGCGGTCATCCGCTCCGATCGGGCCCCCGTACTTTGGAGGTGTCGGCGGCATCCAAGGCTGGCTGGCAGTCCCGCCGCACTGCACGGGCGCATCCTGCCGGGCGGAATCATGCATGAAAAAGCCCGGCATCGCCGGGCTTTTTCTTGGAACGTCTTCGATAGTTACTTGAACAGCGTGTCGGGGTATTCCGGCTTTTGCTCACGCGCCAGCAGCTGCTGCAGGCCATCACGCGGGCTCAGCTCGCCATGCAATACCGACTGCACCGCCTTGGAGATCGGCAGATCGATGCCGTGGCGGTCGGCCTGGCGCATGACTTCATCGGCGGTCTGCACCGATTCCACCACCTGGCCGATTTCCTTGACCGCATCGGCCAGACTCTGGCCCCGACCCAGCGCCAGACCCAGCCGCCGGTTGCGCGACAGGTCACCGGTGCTGGTCAGCACCAGATCGCCGAGACCGGCCAGGCCCATCAGGGTCTCGGGTTTCCCGCCGATCGCCGCGGCCAGCCGCAGCATCTCGTTCAGGCCGCGGGTGATCAGGCCGGCGCGGGCGTTCAAACCCAGCTGCATGCCATCGGCCACGCCGGTGGCCACCGCCAGCACGTTCTTCATCGCCCCGCCCAGTTCGGCGCCGACCATGTCGTCACCGGTATAGGCACGGAACGCCGGGCCGTGCATGGCATCGGCGACCTGTTGGGCGAAGCCCTCGTCATCACCGTGCACGGTGATCGCGGTGGGCAGGCCCAGGGTCACTTCCTTGGCGAAGGACGGGCCGGTGACCACCGCCAGCGGCACGTCCGGGCCAAGCACTTCACGTGCGACTTCGTGCAGGAAACGGCCCGAGCCGGGCTGGAAACCCTTGGTCGCCCAGGCCACGCCGGCCCCGGCCGGACGCAGCGGCGCCAGCGCGCGCACGGTTTCGGCGAAGGCATGCGAGGGCACCACCACCAGGATCCACGACGCACCGTCGACGGTGGCCGCCAGATCGGTGCTGGCACGCAGTGATCCGGGCAAGGGAATCCCCGGCAGATACCGGGGATTCTCATGACGCTGGTCGATAGCCTCCACGATAGCGGCATCACGTCCCCACAGCACGGTCGGCTGACCGTGCCGGGCCAGCAGGGTGGCCAGCGCGGTACCCCAGGAGCCCGCGCCGAGGACGGCGATCTTGTTCGCGTCGGTCGTACTCATACGCTACTGCGGACGCCGATCAGGCGTTGCCGGCCGGCTCGGAATCGGCCAGCGAGGCGCCTTCGGCCTGCTGCTGACGCTGGCGCAGGGTTTCGGCATACAGGCCTTCGAAGTTGATCGGCTGCAGGTAGAACGGCGGGAAGCCGCCGGCCTGGATCAGGTCCGACACCATCGAGCGCACGTACGGGAACAGGATGTTCGGGCACTGGGTGCCGAGCAGCACGTCGATCGCCTGCGGCTCCAGGCCCATCAGGCCGAACACGCCGGCCTGCTCCACTTCGGCCACATAGGCGGTCTTGTCGCCGGCCTTGCAGGTCAGGGTCACGCCCAGCACCACCTCGAACGCGGTGTCGGACAGGCGCTGCACCTTCTGGTTCAGGTTCAGCTGCAGGTCCGGCTGCACGTTCTCGTTGAAGATAGTCGGCGAGTTCGGGGATTCGAAAGAAACGTCCTTGACGTAGATCTTCTCGATGGTGAACGCCGGGCCATTGTTGGCTTCAGCCGGGACGACGCCGTTGCTGTTCTCTTCGGACATTTCTCAAGACTCCAGAACTGTTTGTTCGATAAATGGGATTGATACCAGACCAGCGATGGGGGCGCTCGCCCCCGTGCACAAGGCCTTGACGCGAAATCGACGGTTCAGCCGCGGCCCTTGACCAGCGGCAGATCGGCCGCCTGCCACGCCGGGATGCCACCGTCGAGCACGAAAACCTGCTCGTAACCGGCCTTCTTCAGCGTTTTGGCGACGCTGCCCGCGGTATTGCCGGTGCGGCACACCAGCACCACCGGGGTCTGTTGGGCCGAGGCCAGCAGCTTGTGTGCGGGCGTCACCTGCGAGGCCTGCACATTGCGGCTGCCGGTGATGTGGCCCTTCTCGAAGTCGCTGCTGGTGGACAGGTCGATCACCACGGCATCACCGGCGTTGATCATGCGGGTCAGCTCGGCCGGCTTGAGCGACTTGTAACCGCGGAACAGGCGCGCGATCTCGGTGGCGATGATGGCCACGGTCAGGCCGACCAGGGCCAGCGACAGCATCGGATTTCGGCCGGCGAAGGCCAGCAACTCTTCGTAGTTCACTCAGGTCACAGGTCGTTTAAGCGGGCGGGGATTGTCGCATATGCCGGTCACGCGGCGCTGGCCGCGCTACTGGCCCTGCCACAGGTCCGGCAGGCCTTCGACCTGCCACCAGCGCTTGGCCTGCGGGTCCCAGCGCCAGCGTTCGGTCAGGGTGAGGGTGCGCTCGGCCTGGGTGTTGCGGTTGACCACGCCCATTTCCACCCGCCGCTCGATGCTGCCATCGGCGGCCATGCTGCTGCCGCGCTCGCGGTAGCTGGACACCTGCAGCTGCCGGTAGCGCTCGCGCTGCAGGTCGCTGAGCGGGTGGACGGCCAGATATGCCGGATCGATGAAGCCCTCGGCCGCTTCGAAATCACTCCAGCGGATCGCCGCCACGTAGGCATCCTGGGTCGGCAACAGCTTGGCGCGCTGGCTGCGGCTGGGGCCGTCGCCGGCCTGGACGCTGGCGGCAACCAGCAGCAACAGCATCAATGTGGACTGCAGGAGTCGTCGGTACATGGGGTTCCCTCGCTGGAGGCCCATCCTAGCCTTTGCCGAGCGCGACGTAGCGCCCTTCCAGCTCCGCCGCACCCCCCTCCATCTGTACGCTCACCGTGGTCCGTGCGCGTCCACGCTTGCCGAACTGCGCCAGGAACGTGTCCCAGTCCTGCTCCGGCGCCAGCCGTGCGGCGGCCAGCAGGTCGCCATAGACCGGCGCGCGGTAACGGATGCTGCTGTCGGCGACATAGACCTCGGCCTCGTACCCGGCCAACGCCAATCGCAGGCTGACCAGCGCCCAGCCCGCCAGCGTCATCACCGAGGCCAGGCTGCCACCGAAGGCGTTGCCCTTGTCATTGACGTTGGCCGGCAACGGCGCCTGCATGCGCAGCACGCCGTTGTCGTAACCGGCGATACGGATACCCATCGCCGCCACCGGCGGCATCGCATCGAGGGTGGACTGCAGCCGGGCCAGCAGCAGGGAACTGTCGGAAGATTCAGGCATGACGATCATCGTGGAGCGGATAGCGCCCGCATAATGCATGCCATGAACCTCGACGCCTATGTGCCGGGCGACACCCCCTGGCACCTGATCTCACTGCGCCCGCAGGGACAACACGATCCGCTGCGCCGTGCCGCCGCGCGTTTTGGCGCCCGCACCGTCGCGCTTTCGCCCTGGCGCCTGCGCCTGCGTACCGATGCCGCCAGTCGCGCCTTGCTGGCCCAGGCGCTGGACTGCGACCGGATCGTGTTCACCAGTCCGGCCGCGGTGGATGCCGCCGCGCGCCTGCTGCCACTGCAGCACATCCCCACCGGAGTCGCGGTCACCGTCGGTGAAGGCACCGCGCGCACCCTGCACCGCCACGGCGTGACGGACGTGCAGGCACCCTCGCGCATGGACAGCGAAGGCCTGCTGGCATTGCCGGCGATGCAGCGGCTGCAGGGCAAGCGCGTGGCGCTGGTCACCGCGCCGGGCGGACGCGGCATGATCGCCGCACAGGTGCAGGCGATGGGTGCACAGCTGTTGCGCGCCGATGTCTACGACCGCGTGCCGCTTGCCATCAGCCCGGCCACGCTTGCGCGGCTGCAGGCGTTGCCGGGGCCGACGGTACTGGCGGTCAGCAGCGGTGAGGCCTTGGAGCTGATCCTGCCGCAGCTGCCGGACACGCTGCTGCAGCGCTGGCGCCATGCTCCGCTGGTCACCGCCAGCGAACGGCTGGCGCAACTGGCGACGGCGCAGGGCTTCGTACAGACCCGCGTGGCCGCCGGGCCGATGCCGGCGCAACTGGCCGCAGCCGCCCACGCCGCACTGTTTCCCATCCCCGCTGCGTAGCGGTATGCCGGCGGCTTGCGGCCCGCCCGCCCCGCCGCCATGCTTGCCTGGCATCCCTGTCGCCGTACCGCCACTGGCGGCAGCATGCCTGCCAAGGACGCTGTGCCCCCATGAATGAAGTCTCCACTCCTCCATCGTCCCGGCGCCTGCCGCGCTGGCTGGCCGTTGTCGCCGTACTGGTCGCCATGGCCGTCACCGCGTGGTTCGGCTACCGGCACTCGCAGGCCCGGCTGTTGCAGGCCGACCAGACCCGGCTGACGACCCTCAACCAGCTGGCCGCGCTGGAGCAGAGCGTGGAAGCGCTGCGCCGCGACCAGCGCGCCAACGCCCGCAGCATCCAGGACGCCGCCGCCACCAACCGCGTGCTGCGCGACGAGGTGCTCGGCCTCGGCCAGCGCAACGCGCTGCTGGAAGAGAACCTCGCCCGTTTCCTCGCCGACAGTGCCCAGAACGGTGTGCAGGCCGCGCGCCGGGAGGAGGCCGAGCTGCTGCTCAGCCAGGCCCAGCAGCGCATGCTCTATGCCGGCGACCTGGAGGCCGCGCGCCACCTCTACGGTCTGGCCGCCGGCGTGCTGGAACAGCTCGACAGCCCCGATTACCTCAACCTGCGCCAGGCGCTGCTCCAGGAGCGTGCCGCCATCGACGCCCTCGGCCCGGGCATCCGTGCACAGGCCGCGCAACAGCTGACGCAGTGGGTCGATGCCCTGGACACCCTGCCCGAACAGTCGCCGCCGGCCGCGGACACCGCCGCACCGTGGTGGCAGCAGCTGCTGTCGCCGCTGGTGGAAATCCGTCCCGCCGATGCCACCGTGCTGATCGCACGCTCCGAGCGCATGGATGCCAGCGATGCACTGCAGATCGAACTGAGCCTGGCCCGTGCCGCACTGGAGCGCGGCGACAGCCAGGCCTGGACACAGGCGCTGCAGCGGGTGGACACCTGGCTGCAACGGCTGTGGCCCGATTCGCCAGCGCGCCAGGCCCTGCGTGACCAGTTGCAGCAGCTGCAGGCCATCGACCTGCGCCCCACCCTGCCGGAACTGGGCAGCACCCTGCAGCAGCTGCGCAGCCTGCGCGCGGCCAAGGAGTCGCCATGAAAGCCTTCCGCTCCCTGTTGATCACCCTGCTGGTGGCCGCCGCCGGCATCCTCGGCGCGCAATGGCTGGGGCAGGAATCCCTGCGTGACCTCGGCGAAGTGGTAGTACGCGCCGGCGGCAACGACTACATCGCCACGCTGCCCCAGGCGCTGCTGGCCGCGCTGATCGCCGCGCTGCTGCTGTGGCTGCTGTGGCGGCTGCTGAGCATGCCGTTCCAGGCCTGGCACCGCTATCGGCGCCGGCAGGGGCGTGCGCGCCTGCTCGACGGACTGCATGCGCTTGATCGCGGGCAATGGCAACGCGCGGAAAAACTGCTGCAAAGCGCGGCCGCCGAACCCGAGGTCCGCGCGATCGCCCTGGTCGCGGCGATGCGTGCAGCCGAAGCGCGCGGCGACGCCACCAGCGCCGGCCAGCACCTGCAGCAGCTGGGTGAAAACGAGCCGACCCTGCACGCGTTGCACAGTGCCGAACGCTGGCTGCAACGGGACAAGCCACACGAGGCGCTGGAGGCACTGGACCTGCCCGCGATCCAGCCGCTGCCACCACGCGGCCTGTGGTTGCGCAGCGAGGCGCTGGCCCGTGCCGGCCGCGCCGAAGACGCGTTCGGCCAGCTCGGTGCGCTGCGGCAGACCCAGGTGATGCCGGCCGAGACGCTGGCCACGCTGGAAACCACGCTGGCCCTGCAGATGCTCGACGAAGCCAACGACGTCAACACGCTGGCCGCGCACTGGGAGGTGCTGCCCAAGACGGTGCGGAGCCAGCCCGCCGCAGTGGCCCACTACGCCCGCCGCGCGGTGGCGCTGGGCTGGGTCGACGCGGCCCTGCGCAGCATCGAGCAGACGCTGGACAGCCACTGGGACGAATCGCTGCTCAGGCTCTATGCCGAGCTGCCGGTGGACAAGATCGATTCACGCCGCGCCAGTGCCCAGCGCTGGCTGCAGGCCCATCCGGCCAGCCCGGCACTGCTGCTGGCGCTGGCCCGCTTCGCCAGCGCGCAGCAGCAGTGGTCGCAGGCCGAAGACTTCCTGCACCGCGCCATCGCCCAGGACGCCGGTGCGGAAGCCTGGGAGATGCTGGGCGAATGTTTCGCCGCACAGGGGGAAGATGCGTTGGCCCGGCAGTGCCTGCTCAACGCGGTGCAGCAGCGGCGTGGACAGCTCCCGCAGCCGCTGCAGCGGCGCAACCTGCGCGAGCAGATCCAGGACCAGGCGGTGGCCGAGGAGCGTGATGAACACGGCTTCCCACGCCTGCCCGGCTGAGCCCGTAGAATCCAGCGCCCCGCTACCGCCCCCGCCGCAATGAAAATACCTGCCGACATCCACCAGCGCGTCGTCGAGCTGACCGACGCGATCCTCGCCGCCGGCCAGTCCGGTGATGCCGGGCTGGCCGGATCCCGCTATCAGGCGCTGCTCGCCTATTGCCAGGCCACGGCCGCCGCAGGCCGCGACCATCCGTTCCTGTGGGAAACGCTGGCCGACTTCACCGGCGATGACCATCTCGCCATCGGCCACTACCGGCACGCGCTGGCGCTGGCGCTGGCCGGGGCCGACGCCGCCGCCGATTACGCAGCCTCGATCTGCCTGGCTCTGGCCGAGCGGCACACCAATCTGGACGAATCCAGCACCGCCCACGCGTACGCACTGCAGGCCGAAGAGCACGCACGCGGCAGCGACGACCTGCCGCTGCACCAGGCCATCCACCAGTTCCTGCTGGAGCACCCATCGGCTGCGGGTCCGCACTGAGCACCTGAAGGGGCTTTTCCGGCTGGATAGCGCACACGCCGCAGGAAAACCACCGCCACGCCAGCCCGCATCGCGGCGGGCAGTGTCCCGCCGCCGCACCCGGGAAGGGCGCTACACGCCCTCTTCGATCAGCTCCCCGCCCGTACACCGGCGCGGTGATCAACGCTCGACGATCGCCACCACACCCATGCCGCCAGCCGTGCAGATCGACACCAGCGCGCGGCCACCGCCACGTTCGGCCAGCTGCTTGGCAGCCGTGGCGATCACCCGCGCGCCAGTGGCGGCGAACGGGTGGCCGGTGGCCAGCGACGAGCCCAGCGGATTGATCTTGTCCGGATCGATCATGCCCAGCGGCGCGTCCAGGCCGAGGCGGTTGCGGCAATAGTCCTCGCTCTCCCACGCCCGCAGCGTGCACAGCACCTGCGCGGCGAAGGCCTCGTGGATTTCGTAGATATCGAAATCCTGCAGGGTCAGGCCGTTGCGCCTGAGCATTTCCGGCACCGCCACGGTCGGGGCCATCAGCAGGCCTTCGCCGTGCACGAAGTCCACTGCCGCCACCTGCGAATCGCGCAGGTAGGCCAGCGGTTCGTGGCCGTGCGCGCGCGCCCACTCCTCGCTGGCCAGCAGCACCGCCGCGGCGCCGTCGGTGAGCGGGGTCGAGTTGGCGGCGGTCAGGGTGCCGCGGCCGGAGGCCTTGTCGAACGCCGGCTTGAGCGTGGCCAGCTTTTCCAGCGAGGTGTCCGGGCGCAGGATGTTGTCACGCTCCACGCCGCGGAACGGCGCGATCAGGTCGTCGAAGAAACCGCGCTCGTAGGCGGCGGCCAGCTTCTTGTGCGAGGACACCGCCCACGCGTCCTGCGAATCGCGCGAGATATTCCACTCCTTGGCCATGTCCTCGCAGTGGTCGCCCATGCTCTTGCCGGTGCGCGGCTCGGCCACGCCGGGGAACTCGGGCTTGAGCTCGGCGAACTTGAAACCGGAAGTCAGCGCGCGGAACTTGTCGCCGGTGCTTTTGGCACGGTTGGCCGCCAGCAGCCGCGCGCGCAGCTTCTTGCCGTAGACGATCGGCACGTCCGAGGTGGTGTCCGACCCGCCACCGATGCCGGATTCGATCTGCCCCAGCGCGATCTTGTTGGCCACGGTGATGAGGGTGTCCAGCGAGGTGCCACAGGCGCGCTGCAGGGTGATGCCCGGGGTCAGCGGCGACAGGCCCGAGGACAGTGCCGCCTCGCGGCCGAGGTTCCAGTCGCTGGGATGCTTGATCACCGCGCCCATCGCCACTTCGCCCAGCTGCTGGCCATGCAGGCCGAAACGCTCCACCAGCGCCCCCAGCGTGCGCACCGACATGCCGAGATTGCCGACATCCGAATAGGCGGTGTTCTGGCGACAGAACGGAATGCGGACACCACCGAGAATGGCGACGGGACGGGCGCTGGACATGCGGGTACCTGACATGGGAATGGGGAATGCGACATGGCCTGCTCGTGATAGCAGGCATAATGGGATTTCGAGTGTAGCTTCGAGCCCGTGACGGGCCAACCGCGGATCATGAGCAATTCCAACCCTGAGATGAATGCACTGGGCGTTGTCGCGCTGGAGCTGGCCGGTGGCCAGCAACCCGCCCATCCGGCCTTGCGCTCCGGGCAGGCCGGCGAACTGGCCGCGCTGATCGGCCGCGACCTGGCCAAACTGGTGCCGCAGGTCAGCGCGCTGGACCTGGTCTTCGCCGCCGCGCATTTCGACCCGGCCGAAGTACTGCGTCCGGGTTGGCCGATCCACCGCCGCCTGGAAGAACTGCAGATGCGCGCCCCCGGCCGCAATGCCGGCCCGCGCCTGCTGGCCTTCGGCGCCGATGCCAACGGCGATATTCCATTGCCACTGCAGGCCGATCCGGCGCTGACCGGTGGCGGCCTGCGGGTGCTGCCGTTCGTGCTGACCGGCGAGGATGCCGGCGTGCTGGGCGAGTGCCGCCAGGCACTGGAGGAGGTGCTGCTGGCCAACGGCATGGCGCAGCCGGATACCGCGCTGCTGGCGCAGAACGCCTTTGGCGCGCAGATCGAGCACGCCCGCTATTTCACCGTAAACGACCTGGCCGCGATGATGGCCATGCAGTACGACAACCAGGGGCTGGCCGACCTGTGGCCGCTGCTGGAAACGGCGATGTTTGCTCCCTCGGAGGAGTGCTGGCTGGAGACACCGCCGGAACCGCTGCTGCGCTATGCCGGTGGCGAGGCACGGATGGCGCTGTTCGATCCGGCCGGCTGGTGCGCGCACTATGCGCACGACAAGAACGACTGCGAGCGCCTGCAGCGCGTCTATGACCAGTACCTGATGCGCCAGCGGCAGATGGCCGCAGTGCTCGAGGCCCACGGCATCGACGTGCTGTATGTGCACGTGCACGCCGGCCAGGACGCCAGGGCGCTGCTGGCGCACTGAGACAGGCGATGCAACCGGAAAAGGGCTGCGCAGGCAGCCCTTTTCCTTGCTCGACCGGCCCTGTGTGCGTGGCCGGGGATTGCAGCGTCGCTGCGCTCCCGCCTTATTCGGCCTTGACGATCACCGCGCAGGCCAGCCGTGCGCCGGCGTTGCCGGTGGGCTGGCTCTGGTAGTCATCGGCGTCGGCGTGGACGATCAGGCCGCGACCGATGATGTCGAACGCATCACCCTTGCCCACGTTGACGCTGCTCGCCACCGGGCCGTCGACATGGGCGTTGCCCTGTGCGTCGGCGACGATGTTGGGCATGTCGCCACCGTGGTGCGCGCTGGCGGCGATGCTGCCGTGCTCGGCATTGCCCGGATTGAAATGGCCACCGGCGCTGGTGCCGTCCGGTGCGCTGCAATCGCCCTTCTCGTGGATGTGGAAGCCGTGCTCGCTGCCCGGCTTCAGCCCGCTGATATCACCGCTGGCGCGCAGCAGGCCATCGACCAGGCTGAAGCTGATGGTGCCGGCGACGCTGCTGCCCTCGGTCGGCTGCAGCTGGGCGGTGGCCAGCGGGGTGGCCATGGCCGGCGGCGCGGCCGGATCGGCCGCCGGAGCCGCGGTATCGGCAGGCGTGGCCGCAGGCTGGCAGGCGCTCAGCGCCAGCGCGCTGGCGAGGAACAGGGTGCCGTGGATCAGTCGCATGGGTTACTCCTTACAGGTTGCAAACAGGACGCGGTGCATTCAACGCACCACGCGGATCACCGCGCAGGCCACGCGGGCGCCGGCCTTGCCGGCCGGCTGGCTGTGATAGTCGTCGGCATCGGCATGCACGATCAGTGCACGTCCGGCGATGTCATTGGCAGCGCCGCCGCCAAGGGTAACGCCGCGCAGGTGGATATCCACATTCACCTGTCCGGCGCCATCGGCCTGCAGGTTGTCCATGTCGCCGGCGTGATGCGCGCCATGACCGCTGCGGCCGTGCGGCTGCGCGCCGGGGTTGAAGTGGCCACCGGCGCTGCTGGCATCGGCCGCACTGCAGTCGCCGGTTTCATGGACGTGGAAGGCGGCCGGGCGGTTGCGCGGCAGGCCACCGATCAGCCCGCTGATATGCACCCCACCGGGTTCCGGCACCAGCGCCAGGCGGCCGCTGACCAGACTGGCCGAGGCCGGCGCCAGGTTGGCTTCGGCCAGCTGTGCGGTGCTGATGGCCGCGACCGGTGGCGGAGCCTCCGGACGCGGCGCCGGACCGCTGCCGCAGCCGGCCAGCAGGACGCCGGCGGCAACGGCCATCAGGGGAAA
>DDVW01000073.1:0-40549 GCA_002345545.1 Stenotrophomonas sp. UBA2302
TGCGCGCCAATGTCGGCGACCGCGTGCGCGCCGGGCAGACGCTGGCCAGTATCGACAGCAACCTCAGCCTGAGCACCTATAGCGTCAGTGCGCCGATCAGCGGCGTGGTACTGGCGCGGCAGGCGCAGGTCGGTGCGGTGGCCGGTGAGGGCACGCCGCTGTTCGAGATCGGCGACCTGTCCGAGTTGTGGGTGGACCTGCACATCTTCGGTGCCGACACCCAGCACATCACCGCCGGCGTGCCGGTCAGCGTCACCCGCATGACCGATGGCGTCAGCCAGTCGGCCACGCTGGAACGGGTGTTGCCCGGCACCGCCACCGCCAGCCAGAGCACGGTGGCGCGCACCACGGTGCGCAACGACGATGGCCAGTGGCGGCCCGGCGCGGCGGTGCGTGCGCGCATCGTGGTGGCGATGCAGCCGGCCGAGGTGGTGGTGCCGCTGACGGCGTTGCAGACGATGGACGGCGTTGACGTGGTGTTCGTGCGTGAGGGCGAGACCTACACCGCGCGTCCGGTACAGCTGGGTGCACGCGATGCGGCCAAGGTCGAAGTGAAGGACGGGCTGCGCGTGGGCGAACAGGTCGTCATCGAACAGAGTTATGTGATCAAGGCCGATATCGGCAAGGCGGGGGCCGCCCATGAACATTGATCGCCACGCGATGCCGCAGCGGAGGGCGCGCCATGCTTGAGCGCATCATCCGCGCCGCCATCGCCCATCGCTGGCTGATGATGGCCTTGACCCTGGCGCTGGTCGCCATCGGCAGCTGGAGCTTCACCCGGCTGTCGATCGACGCCACGCCCGACATCACCAACGTGCAGGTGCAGATCAACACCGGCGCCGAAGGCTATTCGCCGCTGGAAGCCGAGCAGCGCATCACCTGGCCGGTGGAAACGGTGATGGCCGGGCTGCCGGAACTCGAACAGGTGCGCTCGCTGTCGCGCTACGGCCTGTCGCAGGTGACGGTGGTGTTCAAGGACGGCACCGACCTGTACTTCGCGCGCCAGCAGGTGGCCGAACGCCTGCAGCAGGTGAAGTCGCAATTGCCCGACGGGCTGGACCCGCAGCTGGGGCCGATCGCCACCGGCCTGGGCGAGATCTTCATGTACACCATCGATGCCGACCCGGACGCGCACAAGGCCGATGGCACGCCGTATACCGCCACCGACCTGCGCACCCTGCAGGACTGGGTGGTGCGGCCGCAGCTGCGCAACGTGCCCGGTGTCACCGAGGTCGACACCATCGGCGGCTACCAGCGGCAGATCCACATCACCCCGGATCCGGCCAAGCTGCGCGCGCTGGGTTTCACCCTCGACGATGTCGTCGAGGCGGTGCGGAGCAACAACCAGAACGTCGGCGCCGGCTACATCGAGCGCAACGGCCAGCAGTTCCTGGTGCGGGTGCCGGGCCAGGTGGCCGGGCTGGAGGAGATCGGCGGCATCGTCATGGCACGCCGCGAAGGCGTGCCGATCCATGTGCATGACGTGGCGCAGGTGGGCGAGGGCCCGGAGCTGCGTAGTGGTGCCGCCACCCAGAACGGCCACGAGGTGGTGATGGGCACGGTGGTGATGCTGGTCGGCGCCAACAGCCGGCAGGTGGCGCAGGCCGCTGCCGCCAGGCTGGAGCAGGCGCAGCGCAGCCTGCCTGCCGGCGTCACCGTCACCGCCAGCTACGACCGCACCGCGCTGGTCGACCGCACCATCCATACCGTCGCCAAGAACCTGCTCGAAGGCGCGCTGCTGGTGATCGTGGTGCTGTTCGCGCTGCTGGGCAACTTCCGTGCGGCGCTGATCACCGCGGCGGTGATTCCGCTGGCGATGCTGTTCACCCTCACCGGCATGGCGCGTGGTGGCGTCTCGGCCAACCTGATGAGCCTGGGTGCGCTGGACTTCGGCCTGATCGTCGATGGCGCGGTGATCATCATCGAGAACTGCCTGCGCCGCTTCGGCGAGCGCACCCACGTGCTGGGGCGGGCGATGACGCGCGAGGAACGCTTCGACGAGACCGCCAGCGCCACCGCCGAGGTGATCCGCCCGAGCCTGTTCGGGCTGGGCATCATCGCCGCGGTGTACCTGCCGATCTTCGCGCTCACCGGCGTGGAAGGAAAAATGTTCCATCCGATGGCGATCACCGTGGTGCTGGCGCTGACCGGCGCGATGCTGCTGGCGCTGACCTTCGTGCCGGCGGCGATCGCGCTGTTCCTCGGTGGCCGCGTACAGGAGAAGGAAAACCGGCTGATGGCGTGGCTGCGTGCGCGCTATGCGCCGCTGCTGGAGCGGGCGCTGCGGCACGGCCGCTGGGTGTTCGGCGCCGCCCTGGTGCTGGTACTGGGCTGCGGCGTGCTGGCCACCCGGCTGGGCAGTGAATTCGTGCCCAATCTCGATGAAGGCGACGTGGCGATGCATGCTATGCGCATCCCCGGCACCAGCCTCAGCCAGTCGGTGAGCATGCAGAAACAGGTGGAATCGCGCCTGCTGCAGTTTGCCGAGGTGGACACCGTGTTCTCCAAGATCGGCACCGCGGAAGTGGCCGCCGACCCGATGCCGCCGTCGGTGGCCGACACCTTCATCATGATGAAGCCGCGCAAGCAGTGGCCGGACCCGCGCAAGCCGCGCACGCAGCTGCTGGCCGAACTCGAAGCCGCGGTGGAGGAACTGCCCGGCAACAACTACGAGTTCACCCAGCCGATCCAGATGCGCATGAACGAGCTGATCTCCGGTGTGCGTGCGGATGTGGCGGTGATGGTGTTCGGCGATGACATGGATACCCTGGCGCAGGTGGGCCAGCGCATCGCCAGCGCGGTTTCCGGCGTACCCGGTGCGGCCGACGTGCGGCTGGAGGAAACCAGCGGCCTGCCGCTGTTGACCATCACTCCCGACCGCCGCGCGCTGGCCGGTTACGGCCTCAACCCGGGGCAGTTGCAGTCCACCGTTGCCACCGCGGTCGGCGGACGGGTGGCCGGGCAACTGTTCGAGGGCGACCGCCGTTTCGACATCGTCGTGCGCCTGCCCGAAGCCCTGCGCCAGGACCCGGCGGCGTTGGCCGACCTGCCGGTATCGCTGGAGCCGGCGTTGTCGCAGCAGAGTGCCGATGAAGTCAGCCGCACCGGCAGCTGGCGCAGTGGCGATGCGCGCACCGTGCCGTTGCGGGAATTGGCGAGGATCGAAAGCAGCGAAGGCCCGAACCAGATCAACCGCGACAACGGCAAGCGCCGCATCGTCGTCACCGCCAATGTGCGCGATCGTGATCTGGGCGGTTTCGTCAGCGAGCTGCAGCAGGTGATCGACAGCCAGGTGCCGGTGCCGGCCGGCTACTGGGTGGAATA
Source organism: Stenotrophomonas sp. UBA2302 (assembly GCA_002345545.1). Taxonomy (GTDB): domain Bacteria; phylum Pseudomonadota; class Gammaproteobacteria; order Xanthomonadales; family Xanthomonadaceae; genus Stenotrophomonas. Next base: position 3,325 of record DDVW01000073.1, read on the forward strand.
CGGCGGCAGCTTCGAGCAGCTGATTTCGGCCAGCCAGCGCCTGGCGGTGGTGGTGCCGGTGACGCTGCTGCTGATCTTCGCGCTGCTGTTCTGGGCGTTCGGCTCGGCCCGCGATGCAGCCATCGTGTTCAGCGGCGTGCCGCTGGCGCTGACCGGCGGTGTGCTGGCGCTGGCGCTGCGCGGCATCCCGCTGTCGATCTCCGCCGGCGTCGGCTTCATCGCGTTGTCCGGCGTGGCGGTGCTCAACGGACTGGTGATGATCAGCTTCGTGCGCCACCTGCGCGAACAGGGCCGCTCGCTGGACGTGGCGGTGCGCGAAGGCGCGCTGGGCCGGCTGCGCCCGGTGCTGATGACCGCGCTGGTGGCCTCGCTGGGCTTCGTGCCGATGGCCTTCAATGTCGGTGCCGGCTCGGAAGTGCAGCGCCCGCTGGCCACCGTGGTGATCGGCGGCATCGTCTCCTCGACCATGCTCACCCTGCTGTTGCTGCCGGTGCTGTACCGCTGGTTGCATCGCAGGGACTGACCGCCCACGCATTGCCTTGAAGCCCCTCTTCCGTGAACGGGAGAGGGGCGGGCAGCTCACGGCAGCCGGGCGATCACCTTGATCTCGAACTGGAATCCGTACAGCCAGCTCACGCCGATGCCGGTCAGCGTCGGGTATGGTGCCGCGCGCCAGTACTCGGGCACGATCGCCCAGGCCTTTTCGAAGTTCTTTTCCGGGTCGACCAGAAACACGGTCACATCCACCACATCGGCGAACGTGCAGCCGGCGGCGCCCAGCACCGCATTGAGATTGTCGAAGGCGCGCCGCACCTGTGCCTCGAAGTCCGGCTCGGGTGAACCATCCTCGCGGCTGCCGACCTGCCCGGACACGAACAGAAAGCCGTTGCTGCGCACCGCCGGCGAGTAACGGTTGCGCTCGTACAGCGCCTGGCGGCCGGGGGGAAAAACAACATCGCGTACGCTCATCACGGGGTTTCCAGAAAAATCCGGCACGGGGTGTGCCGGCATCAGCGCCATCCTCCCGCGGGGTTCTGTCTGGATAAACCGCAATTGTCCTTCTAGATTGTTTATATAAACCAAACAGTCAAGGTGCCGATGGACCGCTTCGATGCAATGCAGGCCTTTGCCCGCGTGGTGGAAACCGGCAGCTTCACCCGCGCCGCCGAAACCCTGCAGCTCAGCCGCACCACGATCACCCAGCTGGTGCAGCAACTGGAGGCGCGCCTGCGTCTGCGACTGTTGAATCGCACCACCCGCCGGGTCAGTGTCACCGCCGAAGGCGCGGCCTGCTATGCGCGGGTGGTACGCCTGCTGGCTGATCTGGAAGAGGTGGAAAGCGGCCTGGCCGAAGCCGCCGCCCAGCCGCGCGGCCGCCTGCGCATCGACGTGCCCAGCCCGTTCGCACAGCTGCTGCTGGTGCCGGTGTTGCCGGATTTCCACGCACGCTACCCCGACATCCAGCTGGATATCGGCGTCAGCGACCGCGAGGTGGATGTCATCGCCGACCATGTCGATTGCGTGATCCGCGGCGGCACCCCGGCCGATCCTGCGCTGGTGGCCAGGCCGCTGGGCACGCTGGCATTCCGTTTCCTTGCCAGCCCGGAGTATCTGCAGCGGCATGGCACGCCGGACCATCCACATGAGCTGGATGGCCCGCAGCAGCATCTGGTCGGCTTCCTGAGCCCGCGTACCGGCCGGCGGCGGGTATTCATGGCCCGCCGTGGCGAGGAGCAGGTGCCGGTGCAGGGCCGTCACTGGCTGGCGCTGGATGAGGGCAGTGCCTATCTCGCCGCTGGCCTGGCCGGGCTCGGGGTGGTGGTGCTGCCGTCCTACATGGCCGATCCGCACGTGGCCCGTGGTGCGCTGGTGCCCGTGCTGGCCGACTGGCAACTGCCGGGAATGCCGATGCAGCTGATGTTCCCGCCCAACCGGCATATGAGCCACCGCCTGCGGGTGTTCATCGACTGGGTGGTGGAGGTGCTGACGCCCGGTGCCGGTGCCTGACCCCTGTCTGTGGACAACTTGCGCAGGCCCCGGCATTTACGCATAATACGCGGCTCGCTGTGTCCGGAAACCTCCGGGCTGGTGGCCGGGAACACGTCATCCGCCATCCTCGTCAGCGTAACCCTTTGATTCCCATGACGCGTGGCGGGCAACCGCCGGGGCCGCCGTCTTCCTGGCTAAGGAAGTCACCAACATCACCGAGGTGCGCAATGTCCCGCGTATGCCAAGTTTCCGGCAAGAAGGTGCAGACGGGTAACCACGTCTCGCACGCCAACAACAAGACCCGCCGTCGCTTCCAGCCGAACCTGCACGAGCGCCGTTTCTGGGTTGCCAGCGAGAACCGCTGGGTCAAGCTTCGTGTTTCCGCGCATGCACTGCGCACCATCGACAAGAACGGCATCGATTCCGTTCTGGCTGAGCTGCGCGCCCGCGGCGAAAAGGTCTGAGGAGTAAATAATCATGGCAGGTAAGCGCGATAAGGTCCGTATGATTTCCTCGGCCGGCACTGGCCACTTCTACACGACCGACAAGAACAAGAAGAACACCCCGGGGAAGATGGAATTCCTGAAGTACGACCCGGTGGTCCGCAAGCACGTGATGTACAAGGAAGGCAAGATCAAGTAATTCACTCGGATTGCCTGACGCCGTTCCATCCAGAACCCGCCGTAAGGCGGGTTCTGTGTTTTCCGGGTTTGAAGCCCCGGCTTCACCCTCATCACCGGCCTGCCGGTGGCGTTGTCACCCTCTCCTACAATGGTGCCGATGAGCGATATCGATTCTCCGCAGAGCTATGACCTGGCCATCATCGGTGGCGGCGCGGCCGGCGTCCTCACCGCCATCGGTGCCTTGCGTGGTGCGCGCCAGCCGCTGCGGCTGCTGATCCTGGAGCCGCAGCTGCCGCTGGCCCGAGGCGTGGCCTACGCCACCACCTGGCCGGAGCATCTGCTCAATGTGCCGGCCGGCAAGATGGGCGGCTTCCCCGATGCGGTGGAGGATTTCCTCGACTACCTGATGCAGGAGCGGGTCTTTCCGGAAACCCCGCGCGATACGTTGGCGACGATGTTCGTGCCACGTCGGCTGTATGCCGGCTACCTGCGCCAGCGTCTGCAGCAGGCGCTGGAAAGCAGCAGTGCGCAGCTGGATATCCGCGCCGAACGGGTGCAGGCACTGGATCGCGACGTGGCTGGTTTCCGCCTGACCCTTGCATCGGGACGCGCGCTGCTGGCACGCAAGGTGGTGCTGGCCACGGGCAATACCCTGCGTCCACTGCCGGTACGCGGGGCCACCTCGTTGCCACAGGAGCGGCGGCTCGAAGCCTGGAATTTCGACGCGGTGCATGACATTCCCGGCACTGCCGAGGTGGCCATCATCGGCTCGGGCCTGAGCATGGTCGATACCGTGATGTCGCTGCAGGCGGCCGGTCATCACGGACGCATCCACGTGCTGTCGCGGCACGCGCTGCTGCCGTTGCCGCATGCCAGCGGTCCGGCGGCCGACTACGACCCGCAGCCGCTGCTGGCGATGGACCTGCGCCAGCGCGTGCGCGCGCTGCGCCGGCACGCCGCCGAGGCGGCGCAGCGTGGTATTCCGTGGCAGAGCGTGATGGAGCGCATCCGCCCGTTGGGGCAGGTGTTGTGGCAGTCGCTGTCGTGCGCTGACCAGCGCCGCTTCCTGCGCCACGTGGTGCGCTATTGGGATGTGCACCGCCATCGCATCGCCGCCCCGCTGCATGCACAGCTGCTGGAACTGCAACGGCAGGGGCGTCTGCAGCTGCACCGTGGGCGGCTGCAGACCGCCTTCCATGATGGCAACTGCGTGCGGCTGGACGGACTGGACGGCCATCGCCAGCCGTTCCAGCTGGAGGTGCAGTACGTGATCAACGCCACCGGTGTGGAAATGCGCGCGCAGGCCATGCGCAATCCCTTGCTGCAGCAGTTGCTGGGCAGTGGCATCGCACGTCCCGGTCCACACGGTATCGGTCTGGACAGTGCTGCCGATGGCAGCCTGGTCGATGCCGACGGCAACCTCGAGCCGCGTGTGCAGGTGCTGGGCAGCCTGCGCATCGGCAGTCTGTGGGAAAGTCTGGCGATTCCGGAGCTGCGTGCGCAGGCGGCACAGGCGGCGATCGCGCTGCTGCGCTGATGCGCCTTGCCAGAGGTGGCCGGTATAGTGCCGGTACGACTTTTACGGAACCCGGGGAAGCATGGAATTGAAGACATGGATGATGCGCCCGCTGGCGGGTACGGTCCGCAGGCGCAGTGGCTGGCTGTTCGCCGTGGCGCTGATGCTGTTGCTGGGCGGCTGTGCCTCGCTGTTCGACGGCGGCACGCAGCGGCGCGGCGTCTCCAGCAGCGTGGTCGACTACCTGTATCCGCCGGGGCAGAAGTTCGAGCCCGCCAGCGAAGGGGCGATACCGCAGGTGCGGCTGCCGGCACGCGTGGGCCTGGTGTTCGTGCCCTCGCACAACGACCCGGTCGGCGTCAGTGCCGCCGAGCAGGCGGCGTTGCTGGAGAAGGTGCGCGAAACCTTCCGTGCGCAGCCGTTCATCGAACGCATCGAGGTGATTCCCAACGGCTACCTGCGCCCGCGTGGCGGCTTCGACAACCTGGAGCAGGTCGCGCGCATGTATGGCGTGGATCTGGTCGCGCTGGTGTCCTACGACCAGATCATCCGCACCGACCAGAACGCGGCCTCGCTGCTGTACTGGACGCTGGTGGGCGCCTACACCATCCACGGCAACAGCAACCAGGTGAACACCTTCGTCGACACCTCGGTGTTCGATGTGGCCAGCCGCACCCTGCTGTTCCGCGCCCCGGGCACCGACCAGCGTGATGCCGGTTCCACCGCGGTGCGCGTGGATGAGATCCAGGTGCGCCTGGCCGGCGAGGGTTTTGCCGCGGCAATGGCCGGCATGACCGCCAATCTGGACAAGGCCATCGTCGATTTCTCCACGCGGGTGCGCGAGGAAGGCCAGGTCAAGCTGGTGGACCGCCGTTCCGGCGGCGAGTGGCGTCGCGGTGGTGGCGGGAGCACGCAATGGTGGGAGCTGGCCTTGCTGCTGGGCGCCGCCGGGCTGCTGTTGCGGCGTCGCTGATCCTGCTGGCGGTGGCGCTCACCAGCGCCGCCGCACTGCACTGGCCGGAGCTGGCCGCGGCGTTGCTGCTGGATCGCCCGGCCGTGGTGCAGGGGCAGTGGTGGCGGCTGTGGAGTGGCCACCTGCTGCATCTGGACCTGTCCCATGCACTGCTGAATCTGTGTGCGCTGGCGGTGATCGTGCTGCTGGCATGGCGCCAGCGGATGCTGGCCGAACTGGCCGTCGCCGCGCTGGTGGCGATGCCGCTGCTGTCGCTGGCCCTGTTGTGGCTGGATCCGCGGCTGGACTGGTATGCCGGCCTGTCCGGCCTGCTGCACGGCCTGCTTGTGGTGGTGCTGGTACGGCGCGGCGACATGCTCGCCATGGTGCTGTTGCTGCTGCTGGTCGCCAAACTGGCCTGCGAATGGCGCTTTGGCAGCCACGGCCAGCAGTTCGAGGTCGTCACCCTTGCGCACCGGTTGGGAGCGGCGTGGGGCGTGCTCTGGGCGGTAGTGCGGGGGCGTGCCGGCAATACTGCGCGCAGTTGAGCGCGGAAGGCGGGTGCGCCGCGCCGCGCGGTGGAACCCCTGCCGGCGCGGTGACGTAAAATGCGCGCATGGATGTTTCCCACCTGCTTGACGGGCTGAATGCAGCCCAGCGCGAGGCCGTCTCCGCGCCTCCCGGCCATCACCTGATCCTCGCTGGCGCCGGTTCCGGCAAGACCCGCGTACTCACCCACCGCATCGCCTGGCTCAACGAGGTCATCGGCGTGCCGACCCATGGCATCTTCGCGGTGACCTTCACCAACAAGGCCGCCGGCGAGATGCGCCATCGCATCGACATGCAGCTGCGCAACGGCAGTCACGGCATGTGGATCGGCACCTTCCACGGCCTGGCCCATCGCCTGCTGCGCCTGCACTGGGCCGAGGCGAAATTGCCTGAAGCGTTCCAGGTGATGGATTCGGACGACCAGCTGCGGCTGGTCAAGCGCGTGGTGCAGCAGCTGGAGCTGGACGATGGCAAGTACCCGCCCAAGCAGATCATGTGGTGGATCAACGCGCAGAAGGACGAAGGCCGCCGCCCGGCGCACATCCAGCCCGAGCCGCACGATGCGTGGGGCGAAGCGATGCGCCAGGCCTACGCCACCTACCAGGAGCGCTGCGACCGTGCCGGGCTGGTGGATTTCGCCGAGCTGCTGCTGCGCGCACACGAACTGCTGCGCGACAACCCGGCGCTGCTGGCGCACTACCGCACACGCTTCCGCGAGATCCTGGTCGACGAATTCCAGGACACCAATGCCATCCAGTACGCCTTCGTGCGGGTGCTGGCCGGTGACAGCGGCAACGTGTTCGTGGTCGGCGACGACGACCAGGCCATCTATGGCTGGCGTGGTGCCAAGGTCGAGAACGTGCAGCGCTTCCTGAAGGATTTCCCCGGCGCGCAGACCATCCGCCTGGAGCAGAACTACCGCTCCAGCGCCAACATCCTCAACGCCGCCAACGCGGTGATCGCGCACAACCCGGACCGCATCGGCAAGCAGCTGTGGACCGACAGCGGCGATGGCGATCCGATCGACCTGTTCGCCGCCTACAACGAGATGGACGAGGCGCGCTATCTGGTCGAGCGGGCGCGGCAGTGGGTGCGTGATGGCGGCAGCTATGCCGATATCGCCGTGCTCTACCGCAGCAATGCGCAGTCACGCGCGTTCGAAGAAGCGCTGCTGTCCGAGCAGGTGCCGTACCGGGTGTACGGCGGCATGCGCTTCTTCGAACGTGCCGAGATCAAGGATGCGCTGGCCTACCTGCGGTTGATGACCAACCGCAACGATGATGCCGCCTTCGAGCGCGCGGTGAACACGCCCACGCGCGGCATCGGCGAGCGCACCCTCGATGAAGTGCGGCGCATCGCCCGCCAGCAGGTGCTGTCGCTGTGGGAAGCGGCGATGCTCGCCACCCAGGGCACCGACCTGACCTCGCGGGCGAAGAACGCGCTGGCCGGTTTCATCAATCTGCTGCAGCAGCTCAGCTCCGAAACCGGGCAGATGGATCTGGCCGAGCGCATCGATCACGTGCTGGCGCGTTCGGCACTGCGCGAGCACTGGAGCAAGGAAAGCCGCAATGCGCTGGATTCCGAATCGCGTACCGACAACCTCGATGAATTGATCTCGGTGGCCTCGCGCTTCGTACGCCGTGAGGACGATATCGAAGAGGGCGCGCAGGACATGAGCGAGCTGGTCGCGTTCCTGTCCTACGCCTCGCTGGAGGCTGGTGAAGGCCAGGCGCAGGCCGGCGAGGAAGGCGTGCAGCTGATGACGCTGCATTCGGCCAAGGGGCTGGAGTTCCCGCTGGTGTTCCTGGCCGGCATGGAAGAAGGCCTGTTCCCGAGCGCGCGTTCGCTGGAGGAAAGCGGACGGCTGGAGGAGGAGCGGCGCCTGGCCTACGTGGGTATCACCCGCGCGCGGCAGAAGCTGGTGCTCGGTTATGCCGAATCGCGCCGCATCCACGGCCAGGACAACTACAGCCTGCCGTCGCGCTTCCTGCGCGAGATCCCGCGCGAGCTGCTCAACGAGGTGCGGCCCAAGGTGCAGGTCTCGCGTCCGGTCTCGCTCGGTGCCAACCGGGTGATGGGCGGCCACGCCAGCCTCGAGGCGCCACCGGTCAAGCTCGGGGCGCTGGTCAGTCATCCCAAGTTCGGCGAGGGCATGGTCACCGACTACGAAGGCAACGGCGCGCATGCGCGCGTACAGGTCGAGTTCGCCGAGGCCGGCAGCAAGTGGCTGGTGATGGCCTATGCCAACCTGACGGTGCTGTAGCGGCCACGCATCGGGCGGATTTGATCTGGCTCAAGGCATGGGTGCACCATCGACGGTGCAATGCTGTTTCCTCCATCACTGAGCAGGGAGAACTGCCATGTACAAGCGCATCTTGATCGCCACCGATGGCTCCGAGCTCGCCGGCAAGGGGCTGGCGAAGGGACTGGAGCTTGCCGCGCAGCTGGGTGCGCATGTCGATATCGTCACCGTGTCCGAGCCGTGGGCGGTGGGCATGTACGACGCGATGGGCTGGAGTGCCGGTTACGAGACCAGCCCGGAATACAAGAAGGATCGCGAAGAGGCGGCGCAGAAGATCCTGCAGCCGGCATTGCAGGCCGCGCACGCGGCCGGTGTCGACGATGTGACCAGCTATCACGTGCTGGACCGCTATGCCGCCGACGGCATCATCGACACCGCGGTTACCTGCGACAGCGACCTGCTGGTGATGACCTCGCACGGCCACCGGGGCATTTCCCGGGTACTGCTGGGCAGCCAGACGATGGAAGTGCTGGCCCGCTGCAAGGTACCGGTGCTGGTGGTGCGCTGAGCCATGCTGGCCGCTTCCCTGTTCCGCCCCACGCGGGCGGGCGCGTCTCCGGACCTTTGGCCGGAGACGGTCAGGTGGTCAGGCCGTCACCAGCTGTACAGCTTCCAGTACACCGGCTTGGTGCCGTCCTTGTCGCTGTCCATGCGGCCATCGCCGTTGCGGTCATACATGTAGAACGGCGCCCCGCGTGCCGGCGTGACCTTGACCATGCGCAGCTGGCCGCCCATGCGGAATTCCTCGACGGTGTCGCCGTTGTCCATCACCTTGCGGGTGACGTCGGCACCGGAGACATCCAGCGGCGGGGCGTCGCCGTCGAGGCCGGTGGTGGCGCAGCCGGCCAGGGCCAGCAGGGAGATCAGCAGCAACGGCTTCATGAAGGTTTTCCTTGGTGACAGTGCCGGATGATTATGCCTGTGCGGGTGGCCGGCTGCCCCGCCGCGTAGAATCGGTGCATGAGCCGATTAGTCCTGATTGACGGGTCCAGTTACCTGTATCGCGCGTTCCACGCGCTTCCGCCGCTGTCCAACGCCGAGGGCGAGCCTACCGGTGCGCTGTTCGGCGTGGTCAACATGCTGCGTGCCACGCTCAAGGAAAAGCCCGAATACATCGCCTTCGTGGTCGATGCCCCGGGCAAGACCTTCCGCGACGAGCTGTATGCCGAGTACAAGGCCAACCGCCCGCCGATGCCCGAGGACCTGCGCGCGCAGGTGCAGCCGATGTGCGACATCGTGCATGCGCTGGGCATCGACATCCTGCGCGTGCCCGGCGTGGAAGCCGATGACGTGATCGGCACGCTGGCGCTGGCCGCCGCCGCCGACGGGTTGCAGGTCACCATTTCCACCGGCGACAAGGATTTCGCCCAGCTGGTGCGTCCGGGGGTGGGGCTGGTCAACACAATGACCGGCAGCCGTACCGATTCGGACGCGGCGGTGATCGAGAAATTCGGCGTGCATGCCGTGCAGATCGTCGACTACCTGTCGCTGATGGGCGACACCGTCGACAACGTGCCCGGCGTGGAGAAATGCGGCCCCAAGACCGCCGCCAAGTGGCTGGCCGAGTACAACGACCTTGATGGCGTGATCGCCGCCGCCCCGACCATGAAGGGCAAGATCGGCGAGAACCTGCGCGCCGCGCTGCCGCGGTTGCCACTGAACCGCGAGCTGGTCACCATCCGCACCGATGTGCCGCTGGAGCAGGGGCCGCGCGACCTGCAGCTGCGGGCGCAGGAGGTGGATGTGCTGCGTGGCCTGTACGCCCGTTACGGCTTCACCCAGGCGCTGCGTGAGCTGGGCGGCGGTGCCGCACCGGCAGCGGTCGATGACAGCAAGGTCAGTCTGCGCGGGACGGCGGCCGGCTATGCCAAGTCGGCGGAAAGCGCATCTGCTGGCGCGCTTGATCCGGCGCTGGCGGCCAAGGGCGAGTATGAAACGGTGCTCACCGGCGGACAGCTGCAGGCCTGGGTGGAACGGCTGCAGGCCGCCGATGCGTTCGCCTTCGACACCGAGACCGATGCACTGGATGCGATGCGCGCCAACCTGGTCGGCATCAGCCTGGCGGTCGAGCCGGGCAAGGGCGCCTACATCCCGGTCGGCCACGATTATCCGGGGGCACCGGCGCAGTTGCCGATGACGCAGGTGCTGGAGGCGCTCAAGCCGCTGCTCGAGGACGCCGGCAAGAAGAAGATCGGCCAGCACGGCAAGTACGACATCCACGTGCTGCGGCGCCATGGTGTCAACGTGCAGGGCTATGCCGATGACACGATGCTGGAAAGCTTCGTGTTCAACTCTACCGCCACCCGGCACGACATGGATTCGCTGGCGCAGCGCTATCTCGGCTACACCACCACCCGCTTCGAGGATGTCGCCGGCAAGGGCGCCAAGCAGATCTCCTTCTCGCAGGTCGGTATCGACGAGGCTGGCAGCTATGCCAGCGAGGATGCCGACATCACCCTGCGCCTGCACCGGGTGCTGGCTCCACAGCTGGCGGCCGAGCCTTCGCTGGAAAAGGTCTATCGCGAGATCGAGATGCCGCTGGTGCCGGTGCTGGCGCGGATCGAGGCCAATGGCGTCTGCATCGACAGCGCCGAGCTGCGGCGGCAGAGCGCGGAGCTGTCCGCGCGCATGCTCAGCGCGCAGCAGAAGGCCACCGAACTGGCCGGGCGCACCTTCAACCTGGATTCGCCCAAGCAGCTGCAGGCGGTGCTGTTCGATGAACTCGGCCTGCCGGCGCTGGTGAAAACACCCAAGGGCCAGCCGTCCACCAACGAGGAGGCGCTGGAGGCGATCGCCGGGCAGCACGAGCTGCCGCGGGTGATCCTCGACTACCGCAGCCTGGCCAAGCTGCGCAGCACCTATACCGACAAGCTGCCGGAGATGGTCAATCCCGACACCGGCCGTGTGCACACCAGCTATCACCAGTCCGGCGCGGCCACCGGGCGGCTGTCCTCATCCGACCCCAACCTGCAGAACATCCCGATCCGCACCGACGACGGTCGCCGCATCCGCACCGCGTTCATTGCCCCGCCGGGCCGCAAGCTGATGGCCTGCGACTATTCGCAGATCGAGCTGCGGATCATGGCCCACCTGTCCGAGGATCCCGGTCTGGTCCGTGCCTTCGAACAGGGCGTGGACGTGCACCGTGCCACCGCCGCCGAAGTGTTCGGACGCGCGCTGGAGGATGTCACCAGCAACGAGCGGCGCGCGGCCAAGGCGATCAATTTCGGCCTGATGTACGGCATGAGCGCGTTCGGGCTGGCCAAGAACCTCGATATCGACCGTGGCCAGGCACAGGATTATGTGGCGCTGTATTTCAGCCGTTATCCGGCGGTGCGTGACTTCATGGAGCGCATGCGCGTGCAGGCGCGCGAACAGGGCTATGTCGAGACCCTGTTCGGCCGGCGGCTGTATCTGAACGATATCCACGCCCGCAACCAGGGCCTGCGCGCCGGTGCCGAGCGGGCGGCGATCAATGCGCCGATGCAGGGCACGGCGGCAGACATCATCAAGCGGGCGATGGTCAGCGTGGATACGTGGCTGGCCGATCACCGCGAACGTGCGCTGATGATCCTGCAGGTGCATGACGAACTGGTATTCGAGGCCGATGCGGATTTCATCGACACCCTGCGCGGTGAGGTGGAAGCGCGGATGGCGGCAGCCGCGCAGTTGCGGGTACCGCTGGTGGTGGACACCGGTGTGGGCGACAACTGGGATGAAGCGCACTGAGCTGCGTACTTCACCCTGCCTGCGGGCCGTCATCGCAGGCAGGGCCGGGTGGCGTGAGGCGATATGGCCGCACTCCACAGCAGGTTTGCGGTCACAGGTGAAAGCGCACGATCGGATGTCGCGCCGCTCGAGCGTTATATGAATACGGATGATGGTGTTTGCGACGGCGGCAGCCGATTGTTCCGTTGCACATGGTTCTGATGCCATTTGTGGAACGTTGCGTCATGCATCGCCCATTCAAGGATGCGGACATGGTGCCGGGAATGAATCACTCCTTAATCATCCTGAAAAAACAGCGGGTTCTTCACGAACTATCAATGTACGGGATGGTCATATAGACCGTGACAGGTGCAAGGCCTGTCATAGATCTCTCCCATCCCCTGGAGCAGATCTCGGAGCGGGGATTCCTCCCCAAATGCCCGCTCCCCGGCCCCGTCGATCCCCCCTGGTCGACGGGGCTTTTTTTTTATCACTACTATCGCTACTTCTGGCGTGCAGGATTCGCACGTTTCGGACGGATTTGCGGGTTTCTCCCGACCCTCCTCAGTAGGGCCAGTGCAGAAACGTGCACAACTTGCACGTTACGTACTCTCAGGCTACATTCGTTCCCATGACGAACGTTGTGGCCATCTCTGGAACGCCCAATAGTTCACTGGCCAAGGAAAACCGGCCAGAGCCGGGTAGCGAGCGCAGCCTTGCGTTCCTCGGTTGCGACGGCCACGCCTACGCCTTCAACCTCGTTCGCGACTGGGAAGCTCAGCTCATCCATCTGGAAGGGCTCAAGGGCAACAGCGCCAAGAGCTTCGCCGACGACGTGTTCCGGCTGCTCAACCACGCCAAGGTCGCACCGTGGGACCTCAAGAAAGAGCATGTCACCAGCTTCTTGCAGGCGCGGTCCAAGCTGCGGCCGAGCGGCGCGCTGTCGCCGGCGACCGTCGGCAGCTACTGCGCTGCCTGGCGCTCGTTCCAGAACTTCATGCTCGAACTGGATCGCGTCAACGAGATCGTGGCGCGCTTCAAGACGCGACCACGCAAGTTCGTCACCGAAGAGAACTCGATTGCCGTCAAGAAGTACAAGGCGAACTGGGTTCCGAAGGCTTGGGCGCTGACGCCGGAAGAGATTGACGCGATCGATGCCCAGTTCGTGGCCGACATCAAGCAGGCGTTTGCGTCCCGGAGCAAGTCCCTGCTGCCGCTCCAGCGCGACCGCGTCATGTTTCACCTCTCGATCCACTTCGCCTTGCGCGTTTCCGAGTTGGTGACGGTCGAGCTTCCGGCGTTCCAGCCCAGCCACGATCCCAAGCTGGCTCACTTCGGAAATTTCGGCACGCTCACGATCACCGGCAAAAACGACGTGACCGGCACCATCCCGATGCGGGAGCCGGAAGTCTTTGGTCTGCTGGAGTGGTACCTGTCCTCTGTCCGCCAGAAGATCCTGCTGCGTCGGAAAGACGCTGGCAACGGCCTGTGCGAGTTCGACGGACGGAAGTTCGTCACCTCACAGCTGCTGTTCCCCAGCGAGCGCGGCGGCGTGATCAACCCCCAGGCATTTCGCAAGCGTCTGAAGAAGATGGCGATGCGCGCTGGCGTGATCCGCAAGAAGCTCACACCGCATGTGCTGCGCCATACCGGGTGCACGCTCATGGTGCCGGTGTACTCGCCCGAAATCGCGCAGAAGTACATGCGCCACAAGAACCTGTTCACTACGCTCTACTACTACCACCCCACACCGCTGAACGCCGCGCACGAGGTCAACAGCGCCGTTGCCCTGTTCCGCGATGACGAGGAATGACGTGATACACGAGGTCCGACCATGAAGATCAAGCTCCGCAACCGACTCGAGGTTCTGATGAAGGACTCGGGCGTCAACAGCTTCGAGGAGATGGCCCAGCGCCTGACGCAGAATCAAGGCTGCAAGATCACTCGCACCGCACTGAGCCGGAAGTTTCGCGATCAGGATGTATCGCTCGCGCTTTCCATGATCGAAGCGATCTGCAACGAACTGCAGTGCCTGCCCGGCGACATTTTCGAGACCGAAGTGTCCGACGCTTCCGAGACGTTCGTGGAAGAGCTGCGCACGCGGCTGCAACCGTTCCGCTACGGCACGATCCGCCTGCAGAAGCCCGGGCCGGCGACTGAGATGGCTTCCGAGCCGACAGGAGAAGTCGCCTCAACGCCCGCCAAGAAGGCAAAGCCGGCGATGGATCTGGATGCAATCGCCGGTCCGCGGGTCTCGCATCTGCACGCCGGCAAGCTGAAGAAGTGAGTTGAGCCTTGGCCATTGCCTGCGCCCTGTGTGACAGCATCGGCCGCGGTGAACGCTGGCGTGCGCCACGTTTCTGCATGAGAACGCGGGTCGATCCGCCGGGCACCTGCTGGCTGCATTCCTCCAAGGAGGAACTGCGGTGGTGCGCTCAATCGATGGTCACCTCCATGCAGGGCGCGGAAAAGCGCAGCCTGTATCTCCAGCTGCTTCGGCGCGTCGGCGAAGCGTTCCAGCAAGACGATCTTGCGGTCGACAACCTGCTGGCGACGATATCGCCAGAGGCGAGGTCGATGCTGCTGAAGTACGGCTCCGCCGAGCTGCGGGCGGCGCTGTCCAAGCGCATCGCCGCGCTGCCGAACGCCGAGGTGCGGCCGGCCACGACCAGCGCACGGATTCCGGACGGATTGCCTCAGCCGCTCCTGGATGGCCTGCTGGCATTCGAGAAGCGATTGCAGGCACGTTACGAGACGCTGGTTGAGCGCGGGCACACGCGTTCGCACAAGTACGTCGCGGCCGCCATGAAGGTGCCCGTGCGACTGGCCGTCTTCCTCGCCGGGGAGGGCATCGAGCGCTGGGACATCGTCAGGAATCGCGACCTGGTCGCGTTCTTCCAGAAGAACCCCGCGGCTCCGCGTCAGCCCATCGAGCGTTTCCTTCAGTCCATGGAGGATCACCGCCCGTTCCGTGAGCGCCGCGGTCGACCGGCTGGCGGACGCAAGCGAATGCGTGACGCCAAGCGTCGCCCGCCGCCTCAGGTGCTGCGTCCCGAGATCCTGCTGCAGTTTCTCGCCGACGTGCGCGAGCGCTACAGCGTGCACGAGTATTTGCTCGCGTGGATGGTGTGCCGGCTGGGCATGATCGCCAGGCACGCCTACAGCATTACCCTGGACCGAATTCAATTGAACGACCGTGGTCGAATGGTCATCCGCCCGGCGCTCGTCTGGGTCGAAGTGCCTCAGCGAGTTGCCGACCAGTTTCGCAAGATCATCGAGCCCGTCGATCCGAGTTGGGGCAAGGTCGACCCCGAGTCGCTTCGCTTCGTCACGCTGTTCGACCACTACATCACCGACCTCGACGAGTTCACAGCAAAGGTACTGCAGGGTCGTACGCGCCTGCTGCGCGCATCGGCCATCTTTGCGGCAATGCTCGACGGTCATCTGGATCGCGTGACCCTGCGCCACACCATGGGCGTGTCGATGCCCACGATCCTGCAGCTTGAGCGCCTGTTGTCCGTAGACCTCCATCGGCGGCTGGATCCCAGCTTGGTGGAGGCCCGAAATGCGCACATCACGGGGCACGTCGATGACTGACCGCCGCTGGTTCGTGTACTTGGTGGAGTGCCGGACCCGTCGTATCTATACCGGGGTCACGCCCGATCTCGTGAACCGGATGAATGCACATCGGCGCGGACGCGGTGCGGCGTTCACGCGGATCAATCCGCCGGAGCGGCTGCTCGCCGCGAAGCCGTTCGAGAATCGCAGCGAAGCGCAGCAGGTGGAAGCCCAAGTAAAGCGCCTTCCCGCGGCCCACAAGCGATTTCTGGCGGCGGAGTGGTCAAAGGAGCACCCGGTCGACGAGCGCGCCCAGGAAGCGCTTGCGCTCGGTCAGGGCTAGGTAGGCAGCCACCTGCTCGTCGATCGTGACGTTGCCTACGGTGTCGTCGTAGGTAGTCGCCGAGAGGATCGCCCAGTCCGGCATCGACATAATCCGCTCCACCATCGCGCCGCAATAGCAGGGATTTACCAGCTTCTGGAACGGGTGAAAGGAAGGGAAGTCGTCCCGCGCCAGCCATTCCAGAGATTGGTCAACGGTCGGGCGACAGGCGAGCAGCGACGATCCTTGGTCAAGCGCAAACATCACCCCTCGGTCCTGGGCGCCCAGATCGGCCTTGAAGTTGAGAGCGCGGTCTTCGTTGCCGATCCACAGGTCGAACACCGCGAGGTCAGCGGTCTCCTTGGGATACTTCTGCGCCAGCAGCGTCATGGCCCTGGCATGACCGGCGTGCCGGTACATGCCGTCGGGCAACGGCGGCGCGTCATCAGGATCGTTGTCGGGATCGTGTCGGTCATCGTCCGTGAAGTCGTACACGTCCAGTCCGACCTCGGCGGCGCGCAGCGCGGCAAAGCGCAGGCGGGCGTCCGAGGCCGACGCCCGCGCCGGCACGCCGACCAGAACGGGAATCCCCAGAAAGAGCGCCAAGCGGTTCGCCACCAGTTCGGCGTAGACCTGCGACTGCGCAGCCTCGTGGTCGCACTTCAGCACAGCGGACAGCTGCCCGTCCTCGGCGCCGGTTGTGCTCCGTGCGTTGGGCGTCGCGGCGCCCGTGATTTCGTAGCAGAGGATAGGCACGGCGGCTTACGGGTGCTCGAAGGCCCAGGTATCGGCGAGCAGTTCGGCCTGCGCGATGACTTTGTCGGTGGCGTCCGGCTGCGCGTCGGGTGGGTACTTGTGCTTGGCCAGCAGCACCTTGACCATGGCCAGCATCCGCGCACGCGACGACTTGCGGTTCTGCCAGTTGATCGTTGCCGACTTGCGCAGCTTGTCGGTCAGCTCCTGCGCCAGTGCGCGCAGCACCGGGTGGCCCATCTCGCGCACGGCGGATTCGTTCTCGCATAGCGCCTGATAGAAGGCGAACTCCTCCTCGGTCAGGCCTTCCGGTGGCTTGGCGGCGTTGATCTCCTTGGCGAGCTTGATCAGTTCCTCGATCACCTCCACCGTGGTCAACGCGCGGTTCTGGTATTTGGCGATCGCCTCTTCGAGCTTCTGGGTGAACTCCTTGGCCTGCATGGCGTTCTTCTGGCCACGCGCCTTCACCTGGTCGGCGATCAGTCGCTCCAGCAGTTCGGCGGCCAGGTTCTTGGTCGGCATCTTCTGGATCTGGGCGAGGAACTGTTCGTCCAGCAGCGAGATGTCCGGCTTGCCGAGGCCCAGTGTGCCGAAGACGTCTTTCACGCCCTCGACCAACACGCCCTTGGCGACGAGCTGACGAAGCGCCGCTTCTTTTTCGAGCCGCGATCGCGACTCACCGGCACGCGTCAGCTTGATCAGACACACTCGCACCGCCTGGAAGAACGCGATCTCCTCGCGCACCTCCATCGCCGCGCTTCGGGTGCCGGCCAGCGACTGCGCCTTGGTCAACTTCAGCACCTGGTCGAGGAAGGCGCGCACGCCGCGATTGCGGCCCTTGTCGTCCGGCTCGGGGTCGACCTGCAGGACGTGCTCCATCGCCGGCCCCAGCAGGGCAAGTGCGCGCTTGGGGTCAGCGAAGCCGGCGTAGTCGAAGCCGTGGAAGAACTCGCGGCGGATCACGTCCAGCGTGTCGAGCAGGATGCGCAGCGCCTCACCTGAGGTGTCGACCGGCTCGCGCTCCTGCCCAGCGTCTCGGGTGTACTGGCGGATGGCCTTCTTCAGCTCCTCGCCAATGCCGATGTAGTCGACGATCAGCCCGCCGGGCTTGTCCTTCCAGATGCGATTGGTGCGGGCGATTGCCTGCATCAGCCCGTGGCCCTGCATGGGCTTGTCGACATAGAGCGTGTGGACCGGTGGCGCGTCGAAACCGGTTAGCCACATGTCGCGAACAATCACCAGGTCGAGGGGGTCGTCCGCGTCCTTGAAGCGCTTCTCCAACAGCTTGGCGCCCGAGCGGTCGGTCCGATGCTGCTGGTAGTGCGAAGGGTCAGACGAGTTGCTGGTCATCACGATCTTCAGTCGACCCTTGGCGATGTCCGGGTCGCCCCACGCGGGCCGCAGCTTCACGAGCTCGTCGAACAGCCGCACGGCCGCCTCGCGTGAGACCGCCACGATCATCGCCTTGCCCTCGATCTGCTCCTTGCGCGCTTCCCAGTGGGCGACCAGATCGGCGGCCAGGGTCGCCAGACGACCATCCGCCATCGCCAAGGCCTCGAGCCGGGTCAGCCGACTGACCGTCTGGCCCTGCTCCTGTTCGTCCTCGTCCTCGGTCGCCTCCAGGAACTCGTCCATGAGCGCCTGCTTCTCGGCCTCATTGAAGCGAAGCTCGATGATCCGGCTCTCGTAGCTGACTGGCACCACCGCCTCGTCTTCCTGCGCGGCGATCATGTCGTAGACGTCGACGTAGGTGCCGAAGACCGCCTCGGTGTCGCGGTCGTCCAGGCTCACAGGCGTGCCGGTCATGCCAAGGTAGATCGCGTTCGGCAGCGCATCGCGCATGTACTTGGCGAGGCCGTACTTGGTCTGGCCCGTCTTGGTATCGAGGTCGGCTCTGAAGCCGTACTGCGTGCGGTGCGCCTCGTCGGCGATCACGATGACATTGCTGCGCTCGCAGAGGACCGGCACCGAAGTCTGGCCACGCTCGGGAGCGAACTTGTTGATGGTGGTGAAGAACACGCCGCCGGCTTCCACGGCCGTGAGCTGCTCGCGCAGGTCGTCGCGGCTGTTGGCCTGCACCGGCGTGGCACGGATCGACCAGCGGCAGTCGGCAAAGGTCTCGAACAACTGGCCGTCCAGGTCTTTGCGGTCGGTGACCAGCACGACGGTCGGGTTCGCGAACTCGGATCGCTCGCGCAGGGCCATCACGTAGAACAAGGCGAGCAGCGACTTGCCCGAGCCCTGGGTGAACCAGATCACGCCGCCCTTGCCGTCTTTGCGATGGGTCAGGGCGTCGACAGCTCGTTGCACCGCTTTCTTCACGCCGTGGTACTGATGCCACTGCGCGATGATCTTGAAGCTAGCTCCGCCGTCGCTGCCGCCAAAGGCCACGAACCCGCGGAAGAAATCGAGCAGGGTGTGCGGCTCCATCAGGCCGCGCATCAGCGACTCCAGCTCCAACATGCCCTTGGCGGCCTTCTCGCCGCCAACCAGGCGCCAGCGGGAATGACGGCTCAGATCGGCGCTCAACGAGCCATAGCGAGCCACCGTGCCATCGGAGATGACGTTGAGCAGGTTGTACGCGAACAGCTGCGGGATGTCGGCCTTGTAGGTCTGGATCTGGTGGTAGGCCTTCTCGTAGTCGGCATTCGGGTCGGCCGGGTTCTTCAGCTCGATGACGACCAGTGGGAGACCGTTGACGAACAGGACCAGGTCGGGTCGGCGGAGCTTCTGGCCGTGTACGGTGAACTGCTGGACCGCGAGAAGATCATTGGGGCCGTCGAAGTCGATCACCGGCACACGCAGCACGCTGCGCCGCCCATCTGGCTCAATACGCTCGAGCGGAACGCCATTGCGCAGCCAGTCGTACATCTCGCGGTTGCCATCGACCAGCGACTGCGAGCCGTAGCTCGCGACCTTGGCCACGACCTCGCAGACTTCGGCGGGGACCAAATCGGGAGAAAGCCGCGACACCGCATCGCGCAATCGCGGTGCCAGCACGACATCGGCGTAGCGGTCTCTGCCTGCCTGCTCCCCACCCGGCGATACCGCGTCGCTATGCAGGCAGGTCCAGCCCAGGGACGCGAGCCAGTCGAGGCAGACGACTTCGAGGTGGTTTTCGTTCATGTCGCCCCTTGAGCGGTAGCCGGGAAGCCCCCATTAAACAACGAGATAGAGGCTTGGACCGCAATCTTCGCGGCCGCCCATCGGGAGTTCATTGCGGGTCAAGCTCTTGATGGGTACCATTCGCGTCAGCTCATCAACCATGCGTTGAAGGAGTAACGAGGCCGTCCCTAGGGGCGGCCTCAGCCTTTTCTAGGTGCCCCAGAACGCCCGGTACGCTCGTTCGCGCTTCCTGCGCTGATGCTCGTGCTCGATCCAGAAGGCTGTCCACGGCAGGACATAACCTCCGCGATCCGCCACGACGACGATGTAGCTGAAGTCATCGGGGGCGAGTAGGTAGCGGTCCTCGTTCTTGCGCGACTCTTTCCACCAAACGATGCGGCACGCGGTGGCTCCGGGAGCCTTTCCGTCGTACTCGTCCATCATCGGCCGCGGCCATCCGACACGCTCGCAACGCCGCATGTTTGGCAGTCGATCGGCCTCTACATCGCCGTCCGAAATCAGGTGCCAGAAGGTCGCGCTCTTCCCGTCGGACTCCGGGTGGCGCTTCACGCCGACGCGCTTTCCTGGCCATGAAGGTTTGGACGCGATGAAGTCCGCAGAGAATCGGTGATGGATGCGCTCGAGATAGGTGTTCCAGTCACCTTGCGCGTCTTCGAGCAGGATCAAGGCCGGCAACCAATCGATACTCATGCCATGGGCGCCACGGTGCGACCGCGCCACACGAACATGTTGAACTTTGGCTCGCGTAGGAGTGTAGGCCGCGTCAGGGTGTAGCCGGTGCGCTCTCGGATACGTGCGATGAGTGATTCCTTGCCGGCATTCCCCGCCAAGCCGCGATTGACGTAGCTCACCGCACCGAGCAGCAGATCGGCCAGTTGCAGACCTTCCACAGCGTGTGATTCCACCACCTGTACGCGTTCCAGAATCTTGCGGTCGAAATCGTAGAGGTTGTTGCACAGCACGTCGTGCAGCTTGACGACCTTGCGAGCGCTGCGCGTGTCCTTCTTGTCGAGGTAGATTCGGAAGCGCGCATCGGGACGAATCAGCGGCTCCAGCAGGCCGAACAACATTTTGTAGTACCAGTCGTCGTGGCTCTGCCCGAAGTCCACGTGAACGAGGCCTGTCTTGTGCGCCACCCACGCGCGGAAGTGAAGGTCGTCGTCGTCAAAGAAGTAGTCCAGGTAGTCCCGGTAGAAGCTCTGCTTGGCCGGCGAAACCTTGCTCCACTTCACCTCGAAATCAGGTGGCAAACCGTGTGCCTCCTTGATCTCGCGCAAGCGCACGGAAATTTCACGCGACTTGTCGACCGGGCACCACACCGCGCCCAGAACCATGAGCGGTTGGCCATCGTTGGGCAGGTGGCAGCTCTCGTCACAGTAGATGTTGAAGGATTCGCTCATGAGTCGATCACCACATCGTCGATGAGGCCCTCGAATCCAGCCTCCATGGCACGCCAGAGCGTGGCGAGTTCCCGATAATCCTCGGGGGTGAAGGTCCGACCGTGGTGCGACCGAGCGCGCAGCTGGCCGAGGCGGGCGATCATGTGCCGCAGCGCGTCGACGTCCTCGTAGGCAACGGCAAATACCGTCTCGAAGTGTTCGTCGTGGCACATGATCAGTTCGTAGTGCTTGTAGTCGGCGTGATCCAGCATCGACTCATCGCCTTCCAACGGCCGCCCAAGCAGCTTCTTGCAGCCGCACAGGGGAAGTCGCTCTTTCGCCCAGTCCTCGCCGTAGGCACCTTCCATGCACTGGGCGATGAGGGTGCGTAGAACTTTCTCGTTGCGATGGACAAGGCCTTGCGCCTTCCTGACCTCCGCAGGCATGGCATTGTCCCTGATCAGCAGTCGGATGGTCCTCCGCTTCTCCTGCCGGGTCAGGATGCGGAATCGGGGGGCGCGTAGCAGGCCGGAGATGCCGAGCAATTCGCGGGCTTGCCGGACAGTGTGCAGTTCGAGCCAGGGGTCCGAGAGCACCGAGTCGATGACCGACCAAGCGTCGCGACCAAGTACGTCTATGCGGTCGAACATCGTGGAAAGCGCCGAATGCGCGTTCAGCACCTCTGCGCAGCTGTTGTCCCACCAGGACAATCGGTGCGCGTCCGCCAACCGCGCGGCCAGCGACATGTCCGTGACGCGGTACTGTTCGAGCAGTTCGGGCAGCTCGAACGCACCGCCGAGGCGAGCCGCCTCGACGGCACTGGTCAGCGAGCCAAGGGCATGATCCGTCTGCAGGTCGAACGCCGATTGACCGACCAGTTGACGATAGGAGTCGAGCGCGCGATCCCGCTTGAAGCGCTCCTGATCGATGATGCTCTCTACAGCCGCCGCGCCCCCTAGCATTCGGTAGAGGTCATCCGCTGCGGTTGAGGCAAGGGGGCGGAGAAACTGCTCACGCTCTGCGCGCTGCTGCTCCATCACTTGGTCGATGACCGAATAGCCTCCTGCTGCACGAGCCATCTCGCGGATATCGAGATATCTGGGGAGCGTCATGCGACGGCCTCCTCGATC
This sequence comes from Stenotrophomonas sp. UBA2302, assembly GCA_002345545.1. GTDB lineage: Bacteria > Pseudomonadota > Gammaproteobacteria > Xanthomonadales > Xanthomonadaceae > Stenotrophomonas. The sequence goes on from DDVW01000073.1 coordinate 25,232, forward strand.
AACTTCTCGGCTTCGGGCAGGCGCAGCTTTCCGGAGATCAGGCGTGGAAGCAGGGTGTCGCGGAGGGCGGCAAGACTGTCCGCCAAATCGACGTTCGTCTCCATTCGGTCGTGAAGCGCAACCGCCAGTCCCTCGAACTTCTCGCAAAGCGGGCCAGGTGGAAGAACGAAACGTGGAATCTGAAGGCCGGCGGGCTTCAGCATGTTGACCGTGCTGCCATTCGCGCAGCCGGCTATCTGGTCGCGTACACGAGGTGCCATCAACGCACGGTAGATCCAGTGACGAGTGATCGGGCTGTCGTCTCGGATCCGAACTCGGTAGAGGTGATGCGAGAACAGTCCCCGCTGGAATTTCCGGGGGACAATTGCAGGGAAGCCGATGAGGCGGTGATGGTGCCCCTGCTCGGTATTGGCGACGACTACATCGCCAGCCTGGGCAATGTGTCGCTCCTTGAAGTCACCCTTGTAGAACTTGATGCCTGCGTACTTGTAGCCCCCGCCTTCGAGTACCGAATTGAGGTTGTGCATGGGCAAGCCGCTCTCTTGGTCGGCGAGGCCTGCCCCCTTGTAACTCAGCCCACGTTCCGCCTCGACATGCTCATCGAGGCGCGCGATGGTCCAACCTCTCGGAATCAACCCCAGCTCCGACGCCTCGAACTCGCTGGGGAAGAGCGCAGCGGTTGCGGCGTCCATACCCTCTGGCTCGCGGCCGTCGGCCTTGGCGCGCACGGGGTCGAAGTCCACGAACCAGGACTTGAACAGCGCCTGGGCGATAGCTTCGAGGGTGGCGTTGGTTTGGCGGAGCGACTCGACACGTCGGTTGATCACCGCAGCCAGCGAGCCGATTGCCTCCTGCACCGCAAACGGTGGCAACGGCACTTCGAAGCGCTCAATGTGACCCTTCGTAATCGCCCTGCGGCTGCCGCCAGCGTTGAATGACTCGATGTACTCCTTCGTCTCAGACAAAGCGAGCCAAGAGGCAAGAAAATGCGGGTGCAGCCTAGACCGGTCGACCCGGACCAGCATGACGTGCTGGTTCACACATGCCGGAAGTACGGCAGACGGAACGACGCAGGCTCTCCCAAACGTCCTCCCATCCCCAGTGATATTGAGCAGCACGTCATCCGATGCAACTTCGGCGCCACGGAGGTCTGCTGCCTGGGCCTCGGATATGAACGCAAGGCCTTCGGAGTCAAACTCATGGTCCAGGACGTTCTGGCTTCTGATTAGCGCATGGCCCTGACGCTCGACGAGGTACGAGATCTGTCCACCTTTGGGAGTGGCCCCTGAACGAACTTTTTCAGCTAGGTCGCCAAGCCTTGCCGTTGGCCATGAGGGCTGAGTCTCAGACGCCATATCCCAGCGCCCCCAGCTTCTCCCGAATCACAGCATCCAGTTCCGCGCCCTTTGCCATCTGCTCCGCCAGTTGCGTGGTCAGCCGCTCCATCTTGTCAGCGAAGGCCTCGTCGTCATCGTCTTCGACCACGGCGCCGACGTAGCGCCCCGGCGTCAGCACGAAGCCATGCTGCTCCACGTCCTCCAGCGAGGCGGAGTAGCAGAAACCCGGTTCGTCCCCATAGGCGCCGCCGTCGCCGAACTCGGTGCCGCGCCAGCGGTGATAGGTCTGGCCGAGGCGCTGCAGGTCATCGTCCGTGAGCTCGATCTGAGTGCGCGAGACGCGGCCGCTGGCCGCCTTCCGCGCATCGATCGATGCGGCCGTTCTCGCCAGTAGCCTTGTTGCGCGACAGGAACCACAGGCAGACCGGAATCTGCGTGTTGGAGAACAGCTGGCCGGGCAGCGCGACCATGCACTCGACCACGTCGGCCTGCACCATAGCGCGGCGGATCTCGCCCTCGCCAGACTGCTGCGAGCTCATTGAGCCATTGGCGAGCACGATGCCGGCGCGTCCGCGACTGGAGAGGCGGGCCAGCATGTGCTGCAGCCAGGCGAAGTTGGCATTGCCCTTGGGCGGGATGCCGTGCACCCAGCGCGGGTCGTCGGTGAGCTTGTCGCCGTCCCAGTCGGAAATGTTGAACGGCGGGTTGGCCAGGATGTAGTCGGCGCGCAGGGTCTTGTGCTGGTCGTTGGTGAAGCTGGAACCGTAGGTCTGGCCCAAGTCACCGTCGAGGCCATGCACCGCGAGGTTCATCAGGCACAGGCGGCGCGTCTGCGCCATCAGCTCCTGGCCGTAGATGGCGAGGTCGCCCTGCTTGCCCAGCGTCTTCTGGTGCGCGTCCTTGAACTTGGCCGACTGCACGAACATGCCGCCGGAGCCGCAGGCGGGGTCGTAGATCTTGCCCTTGAAGGGCGCGAGGATCTCCACCAGCAGATTCACCACGTTCTTGGGCGTGTAGAACTCACCGGCCTTGGCGCCCTCGTTCATCGCGAACTGGCCGAGGAAGTACTCGTACACCTCGCCGAACACGTCGCGGCTGCCGTGCTTGGCCGGATCGAACTTCAGCCGCGCGATCAGCCCCATCAGCTCGCCGAGCTTGCCCGGCTCCAGCGCCAGCCGCGAGAACTCGCGATACAGAACGCCGCGAAGCGACGGGTTCTCGGCCTCGATGTCGCCCATCGCCTTGTCGAGCAGTTGCGGCAGGTCGGGCGCCGTCGCCAGGGCCAACAGCGTGCTGAAGTGCGCGCCCTTCGGAATCCAGAACACGTTGTCCTGATCGTAGAAGGTCTTGTCGCCGACAAAGACATCCTCGCTGGCCTTCCGCGTGGCCTCGTCCTCGATGTAGTAGTCCGAGCCCGGCTCGGCGATGCGCTGGCGAATGACGTTCGACTGCGCATCGAACAGGTCCGACACGTACTTCAGGAACACCATCCCCAGCACCGGGTACTTGTACTCGGCCGCCGACACCGAGCCGCGCAGCTTGTTGGCGGTGTCCCAGAGTGTGCGTTTGAGTTCTTCGTTGGTCATCGGGTGACTCGTGTCGGCATTGGGGGGGCTCAGGATTCGGGGGTTGGTCGCGCAGAGCCCGTGGCAGCATAGCCTTCGCGAGCCAGCGCCGCGTTCAAGGTGACGCGGCTGACGCTGAAATGCTTGGCGACCTCGGTTTTGGTGATATTCGGATCGGACAGCATCGCCGCCGCCTTTCGCGTGTCGGCCTTCGACATGACGGGCTTGCGGCCGCCCTTCCGACCACGGGCGCGGGCCGCGACAAGGCCGGCCATCGTCCGCTCGCGGATCAGGCTGTGCTCGAACTCGGCGAGCGCGCCAAAGAGGTGAAAGACCAGCCGACCACCGCTGCTGTGGGTGTCGATGGCTTCGGTGAGCGATCGGAAGCCGACGCCGCGCTGGTTAAGGTCGTGGACGATCTCGACCAGGTCCTTCAGCGACCGCGCGAGGCGGTCGAGCTTCCAGACCACCAGCGTGTCGCCCTTGCGCATCGAGCGCAGGCAGGCGGTCAGCTCAGGCCGCTCGCGGAACTTGCCGGTTGCCTTCTCCTGGAACAGCTCCTCGCAGCCGGCGCCACGGAGCGCGTTAAGCTGCAGCTCCGGGTTCTGGTCCTGCGTACTCACGCGGGCATAGCCGATGATCATCAAACGTACCTTGGCTGTACGTTGATTGTTTTACGACATTTCTTGCGGTCTGGCTAGCGGAAAGTGCAGCTTGGCCTAGCGGTCGTGGAGGCGTACAGGAAACGATCGTTTTGCAATCGCTCCAGTTCCGATGGCACGCGCCATCTACCGTCAGTCAAGATTGTAGAATTGGTCAGGACTTGAGGGGGCTACCGAATGCGCCACAGCCAACAGCTCCAGCCGTCGACGGTCCATCTCCAGCACAGCGCTTTCGCTAAGCTGGAAGGTAGTGCAATCCGGATCATTGCAACCGCAAGGCTTTATCTCGCCGCTTCGCTGCAAGTTGTCGAAGCAGCTCCGAAGGGACACGAGCCTCTCTACAATCTTGTCAAGGGCTGATCGAATCGCACCGATCTGTGCCCAAAGCGGCGCTTGCGCGGCCTACGCACTGAGCCGCTGCGTGGCCCCGCGATGTCGAAAACCCACGCATGAACCCCCGATCTGTGCCCGATCTGTGCCCAAAGCGGCGCTTGCGCGGCCGCTTCCTACCCGCCAGACTCGCCAAAAAGGGCGGTTGAACTTCCTATACCCTGGCCAACAGGTGAACGGGGATCGCCAGATTGATCCCGATCAACGCGCGTCGGCACGCCTGACGGTATCATCGATCCGGCCTTTCGATTGGACGGATCTGTCATGCGCCTCGGTTCGCATTCCCTGATTGTTCCCGCGGTGTTGGCCAGCTTCGCGCTGACGGCCTCGGCGGTTCCCGGCAGCACCTGGCCGACCACGGGGATGCTCAGCCTGGGTTCGGGCGTCGCCGCCGTGTCGCTGATGGCCCTTGCGGCCGTCCTCGGGGCACGCTGGAAGGCGGTCGAGTCGCTGTTCGGTGGTCTGGACCGCGTCTATGAGACGCATAAGTGGCTGGGCGTGTGGGCGCTGGTGTTCGCCTCGGTCCATCTGGTCTTCAAGGCGGGTTCTCCGGCATGGGAGACAGCGGCCATCCTGCCGCTGCCAGGACCGGTGACGCGGCTCGTCCGGCAGCTCAGCTTCGTCTCGCTGATGCTCATCGTGCTGCTGGCGCTGAACCGCAAGATCCCGTACCGGACCTGGCGGTGGTGGCACAAGCTGTCCGGTCCGCTGTTCCTGATCGTCGTGGCGCACTGGGCCAGCTTCAAGTCGCCCATCGCGCTGGCCAGCGCGGCGGGCGCATGGCTGGCCGTGCTGTCGTCGCTGGGCGTGATGGGGGCGGCCTACAAGCTGCTGCTGTATCCCCTGTTCTCGCGGCATGCGCGGTACCGCCTGCGCGCGGTGTCCGCCAACGGCAGTGCCGTCCACCTGCAGCTGGTGCCCGAAGGTCCGGGCATTCCGTTCCTGCCCGGCCAGTTCGCGTTCGTATCCTTCGGACACGACGGCCTGCGCGAGCCGCATCCCTTCACCATCGCCAGCGCGGGGGACGCCGATGGCGGCATCGCCTTCATGGTGCGTTCGCTGGGCGATTACACGGAGCGGCTGGTGAGGGATGCCAGGCCCGGGATGGTGGCACAGGTCTATGCGCCGTTCGGCCGGTTCGAGCACAGGCCCACCGGACGGAAGGAGATATGGATCGCCGGTGGCGTGGGCGTGACGCCGTTCATTGCCTGGCTTCGCGATGCCGACGCGTCCGCGTTGGACGGCGTGACCTTCTTCCATTTCTTCACGCCGGGTCGCGAGCTTCCCGACGCCGTGGATCTGGCGGGGATGGCGCGTGCGCGGGGTGTCGAACTGATCGACATCGCCACGGGACCGTCGTCAGCCGGCTTTCGTCAGCAGTTCGCGCAACGGGTCGAGCGGGCGGGAGCGTCGGGGGTGCAGATCAGCTTCTGCGGCCCCAAGGGCCTGCTGGACCAGGTGCGCCAGCTGATGCGGGAAACCGGCGTGGCGGAAGACCGGTTGCGGCACGAATTGTTCGAGTTCCGCTGAAGCGGGGCGATTCATGCTGGTCAAGACGCTACGGAGGATCTCCGCCCCCCTCGGCTAGGAAGGCCTCGATGGATCGCGCATACGCATCCGGCCGCTCCCACCACAGGATGTGTCCGGCGCCGGCGACGAACCGGTAACGCGCGTCGGGGAACAGGTCCACGTACTCGTAGGCTTCGGCGTAAGGCACGAAGTCGCACTGCCCCTGGAGCACCAGCACCTTTCCGGGGAAGCGGCGCATCTGCGGGCGGGGATCGGCGACATCGCCGAACCAGTTCGCGCCGGTGCGCACGTACAGCCCCGCGCCTCCTTCCTCAGGCTGCACCTTGCGCGGATCGCAGACCATGTTGCGGGTGAAGCGTGTCGCCAACGTGTTCAACGCGGCATCCGCTTCCGCATCCGATACGGTCTTGACGTCGAGGGCCATGGCGATGGCCTGTGCCAGGATCAGCTTGGGCGGCATCGCCGACAATGCCGTATCGCCACGGTACTGCTCCGCATCCGGCGGACGGAAATCCAGTGCTGCGAAGTCGGCCTGTCGCTGGAGAAGGCCACGATCAACGATCTGGGTCGCGCCAAGCGCGTCGTCATCACCAAGGAAAACAGCACCATCATCGACGGCGCCGGCGATGCCGAGCGCATTCAGGCCCGCATCGGCCAGATCAAGGCGCAGATCGAGGAAACTTCTTCGGACTACGACCGCGAGAAGCTGCAGGAGCGCGTGGCCAAGCTGGCCGGCGGCGTGGCCGTCATCAAGGTGGGCGCTGCGACCGAAGTGGAAATGAAGGAAAAGAAGGCGCGCGTCGAAGACGCCCTGCACGCCACCCGTGCAGCGGTGGAAGAAGGCGTGGTACCGGGCGGCGGCGTGGCCCTGATCCGTGCCAAGGCGGCCATCGAGAACCTCAAGGGCGCCAACGAAGACCAGAACCACGGCATCGTCATCGCCCTGCGTGCGATGGAAGCTCCGCTGCGCGAGATCGTCACCAACGCCGGTGAAGAGCCTTCGGTCATCGTCAACGAAGTGAAGGCCGGCTCGGGCAACTTCGGCTACAACGCTGCCAACGGCCAGTTCGGCGACATGGTGGCCTTCGGTATCCTGGATCCGACCAAGGTCACGCGTACCGCACTGCAGAACGCCGCCTCCATCGCGGGCCTGATGATCACCACCGAAGCGATGGTGGCCGAGGCGCCGAAGAAGGAAGAACCCGCCATGCCGGCAGGTGGTGGCATGGGTGGCATGGGTGGTATGGATTTCTAAGTCCGCCCATCGCGCCAGTGGTGGCGCGAAGACGTCCGCGCAGCGGGCGAACCGCGCCCTCCAGCAAGCAAGCGTGACCACGAAGCCCGGCCTTTTGCCGGGCTTCGTGCTTTCTGGCGTCCGACGTGGGAAACGCCCTGTCTTAAGCGCGGCGATGTCCGATACGAAAACCGGAAAAGGCCGATATGAACCGGCCGGGGCGGGCGCAAGCCTGAGCAGCCATTCCCTGCACCGGAGTGTTTCGTGCCGCGCCTCGCCGCGACCGTGTCGCAGCTGCAGGATGCCGTGGCGCACGCAACGTCGCCGGCAGCGCATCTGCCCACGGCTCGCTATGCGCCTCACCGTCCCGAGCGCACGCTGCTGTATTCGCTGGTGCAGGCGCATTGGCCGGACTTTCTCGCGCGCCGTGAGGTAGAAGACCGCTCGCTGCCCGAGTATGTGCGCGAGGAGTTCGAGACCTACCTGCGCTGCGGCGTGCTCGAGCACGGTTTCCTGCGCGTGGTGTGCGAGCAGTGCCGGGCCGAGAGGCTGGTGGCCTTCTCCTGCAAGAAGCGCGGCTTCTGCCCCAGCTGCGGGGCGCGGCGCATGGCCGAGAGCGCGCGGCACCTGGTGGAGGAGGTGTTTGGCCCGCGGCCGGTGCGGCAATGGGTGCTGAGTTTTCCGTACCCGCTGCGCTTCCTGTTCGCCAGCAAGCCGGAGGCCATCGGCCCGGTGCTGGTGATCGTGCAGCGCGTCATCGCCGGCTGGTTAGCCGATCAAGTCGGCGTCGACCACGCCAGCGCGCAATGCGGCGCGGTGACCCTGATCCAGCGCTTCGGCAGCGCGCTGAACCTGAATGTTCACTTCCACATGCTGTGGCTCGACGGCGTGTACGACGCGAACGTCGAGCCCCCGCGGCGCAAGCCGCGCCTGCGCCGCGCCCGTGCCCCCACCTCTGCGCAACTGACGCAGCTCGCCAACACCATCGCGCATCGCGTGTGCCGGCACCTGTCGCGCCGCGGCTGGCTCGAAGGCGAAGATGAATCCGTGTTCCTGTCCGACAGCGCGGGCATCCGTGCCGATGGTCGGCCCGAAGCGGTGCGTCCGGCCCCCGCGCACGCGCTCAGCGAGCAGGAGCGGGCCGCGATCCTGGAGGTGGCCAACGCCCCGCAATACGCCGCCCTGCCGCCGGCGCAGATCGTGCCGCGGTTGGCTGACGAGGGCCGCTACCTGGCCAGCGAGTCGAGCTTCCACCGGGTCCTGCACCAGGCCGGGCAGGCCAGTCACCGCGGTCGCGCCAAGACACCGCAGGCCCGCCGCAAGCCGACCACGCACGTGGCCCGCGCCCCCAACCAGGTGTGGTGCTGGGACGTGACCTGGCTGCCTTCGCAGGTGACCGGGCGCTGGTTCTACCTGTACCTGATCCTGGACCTGTACAGCCGCAAGATCGTCGGCCACGAGGTGCACGAGGTCGAGTCCGGCGAGCATGCCGCGCATCTGCTCAAGCGCACGGCGCTGGCCGAGGGCATCCATGCAGCGACCAACAAACCAGTGCTGCATGGCGACAACGGTGCCGCCCTGAAAGCGACCACGGTACTGGCGATGCTGCAGTGGCTGGGCGTCGCCCCGTCCTACTCGCGCCCGCGGGTCAGCGACGACAACGCCTTCGTGGAGAGCCTGTTCCGCACCGCAAAGTACCGCCCCGGCTTCCCGATCCGGGGCTTTGCCGACCTGCAGGATGCACGGACATGGGCCGCGCAGTTCGTTCACTGGTACAACCACGAGCACCTGCACAGCGGCTTGCGCTTCGTCGCCCCGGCCGTGCGACACGCGGGCCAGGACGCCGCCCAGCTCCAAGTCCGCACTCAGGTCTACGAGCTCGCCCGCCAGCGCCATCCGCAGCGTTGGACCGGCACGATCAGGGACTGGAGTCGCGTCGGTGCCGTCACGCTCAATCCCGACCGAGACACGGTCGTGCCGGCACAAAGCAAACAGAATGAAAGTAAGCGACTAGCTGCATGAAATCAGGCGACAACTATCTTGACACGCACCGCAATGCGCGGGCTCATCAGTCTGATCCGTGTGTCGATCTGTCTTCGGTCCACATCATCCTGCACCGGGCGTCACGCCCCGACTCCGGCCGCCTGCGCCGGGACCGCGTGAAGCTTGGATGATTGCTGCATAAAGCCCTGGGCGGTTTCCAAGGGGGGGGAACCGGCAGATTTGTCCTGTGAAAGCGAAACGTGCTCGGTCGATCACTTGAAGCAAAGTTGACGAAGTGCAAGCATGCTCTGCGAAAGGACCATGCGATTGGAACCACTCCAACGGCGCCTCTCGGCCATCTGTCGGCCGGCCAGCAGCTGCTTCAGCAGTGGAATAGTTCACATCCTCTATCCCAATAGTTCACCTATCCGGTTGTCTACTGAACCACCCCGCCGAGGCTCGCGCCCGCGCCGCTGCTTGGGCATGCTGGCCGCAGCGATTGCGAACCGGGAGCAGGCCGATGTCCGACATGTTCGTGCTGGCGATGCCGTGGTGGGAATTCATCCTGCGCGCGGTGGTGGTCTATGCGGTGGTGCTGGGGCTGGTGCGGCTCAGCGGCAAGCGTGCGCTGGGCCAGATCACGCCGTTCGATGTGCTGCTGATCGTGCTGCTGGGCAATGCGGTGCAGAACGCGCTGCTCGGTCAGGACAGCTCGCTGGCGGGTGGGCTGTTGCTGGCGGCCACCTTGATCGCCCTCAACTACGCGGTGGGCTGGCTGACCACCCGCAGCCGGCGCATGGAACGGCTGATCGAAGGCGAGCCGGTGCTGATTGCACACGATGGCCGCCTGCTGGATTCGGTGTTGCGGCGCGAGCTGATCACCCGTGCCGACTTCGATGCCGCGATGCGCCAGCAGGGTTGCCGCAGCATCACCGAGGTCGAGCTGGCGCTGCTGGAAACCAATGGCCACATCACCATCGTGCCGCGCGCGCCTGCGGCATAGGTCCGGCGCGCTGTGGCTGGCTGCGACGGATTACAGCCAGTCGCGCGGCACCAGGTAGTCGGCCAGGCGCGCTTCGTCGCTGCCGGTTTCTGGCTGGAATCCGTATTCCCAGCGTACCCGCGGCGGCAGGCTCATCAGGATGCTTTCGCTGCGGCCGCCGCTCTGCAGCCCGAACAGCGTGCCGCGGTCATAGACCAGGTTGAATTCCACGTAGCGACCGCGCCGGTACAACTGGAACTCGCGCTCGCGCTCGCCGTAGGGCGTGTCCTTGCGGCGCTCGACAATCGGCAGGTAGGCGTCGAGGAAACCGTCACCCACTGCCCGCATATAGGCGAAATCGGCGTCGAAATCACCTTGCAGGTCGTCGAAGAACAGCCCGCCGACACCGCGCGTCTCGTTGCGGTGCTTGAGGAAGAAATACTCGTCGCACCAGCGCTTGTGCTCGGCATACCGGCTTTCGCCATAGGGCGCGCACAGCGCATGGGCCACGCGATGCCAGTGCTGCACATCTTCGTCAAAGGGGTAGAACGGCGTCAGGTCGAAACCGCCACCGAACCATGCGGCGACTTTCTCGCCTTCACGTTCGGCCTGGAAGTAGCGCACGTTGGCGTGGGTGGTGGGCAGGTATGGATTGCGCGGGTGGAATACCAGCGAGACGCCACAGGCACGCCATGAGGCACCGGCCAGTTCCGGGCGGTTGGCCGAGGCCGACGGCGGCAGCCGGGTGCCGGCGACATCGGAAAAGCCGATGCCGGCCTGTTCGAATACCGCCCCGTCGCGCAGGATGCGGGTGCGCCCGCCGCCGCCCAGGGTGGGGCTGCTGTCGGCGGGGGCGCGTTGCCAGCGGTCTTCGACGAAACGGGCCTGGCCATCGGCCTGTTCGATGGCGCTGCAGATGCGGTCCTGCAGATCGGTGAGGTAGTCGCGTACGCGTTCGAATTCGTTCATGCGGGTACTTTAGCGCAGGCCTGCCGGGCGGTTCAGTGGAACTGCCGGCGGATCTCCGGCCGGCGCAGCTTCACCACCAGCCAGCCGTGCAGGATCGCGAACGCCACGGCGCTGATACCGGCGGTCAGCAGTGCGCTCCACTGGCTGAAGCGCAGTTGCGGCGAATCCAGGAATTCCGCCGGCACGATCGTGTAGAGACCGTTGAACAGCTCCTGGATCAACGGCAGGAAGGCGAAGTTGGCCAGCGCGACCAGCACCAGAAAGACGATGAAGCCGGTGCGGCCCCATTCCCGGCGGCGCAGCAGTCCCCATGACACCGCGACAAAGGCGAGCGAAGTCCCCAGCAGCAGAAAGGACAGTGACAGCGCATGTTGCGCGGCCCAGTGCAGTGCGGCGGGAAACGGGATTTCCTGCTGCTGCATCCAGGCGCTGAGGTCGAACCGACGCAGCAGCGCGGCGAGCAGCAGCTGGAACACGCTCCACAGCACCGACAGCACGCCCAGCAGCAGCGACAGCTTTGCGGTCACGTCGATGAACGAGGTCGATGTGGCGGGCGCGGGGGAAAGCGGGGGCAGGACGGGTTGGGTCACGGTGATCGAGGCGGGCAAAGACGCCGCACTATCGCCTGCCGGGTGGAGGTTTGCCTACCGTTGCGCGGCCAGTGCGCGTACAGCGGCCGGCAGGATATGGCGGGCGCTGAGCGGCGCCAGCGGCACGCCATGCGGGGACTGCAGAGGAATCCACGCCAGTTCGGCGATCTCGGCCTGCACCTGCGGCGTGCCGGTGACTGCCACCAGGAAAGCCTCGCCCTGCACGCGCCGGCCCGGCTCGTTGACCGCGTTCTCTTCAAACACCCCCAGTGGCCGGGTGCTGGCGGTATCCATGCGTATACCCAGTTCCTCATGCAGCTCGCGCGCCAGCGTCTGCAGCGCCTCCTCGCCGGCTTCGCGCTTGCCGCCGGGCTGGATGAAGGTGTCCGAGCCGTGCTTGCGCACCACCAGCACGCGGCCGGTGTCGTCGAGGATCACGGCGGTGACGATGCGGATGTGGGTGTCGATGGACATGTGCTTCCTGCAGTGTCGTGGAAGGTGATGATGGTGTCGTGGTCCGGCAGGCACAACCTGTTCGGGTGACGATGAGCCGGTGTCAGGCGGTATGAGGGGCTCCGGAAAACAAGGGCGCCTTGTGGCGCCCTTGCCATGAGGCCTACTTCAGTTCCTGCTCGAACAGCTTGTAGATGCGCTTGTACTGGTCCAGCCAGGAGTCGGCGCGGGTGTAGCCGTGGCGCTCCAGCGGGTACGGGGCGATGGTCCAGTTGTCCTTGTGCAGTTCGATCAGCTTCTGGGTCAGGTTGATCGAATCCTGGAAGAACACGTTGTCGTCCATCATGCCGTGGGCGATCAGCAGGCTGTCCTGCAGGCCCTCGGTGTACTCGATCGGCGAGGAGATGCGGTACGCCTCCGGATCGATGTCCGGGGTGTTGAGGATGTTGCTGGTGTAGGCGTGGTTGTACTGGTGCCAGTCGACCACCGGGCGCAGCGCGGCACCGGCCTTGAACGTGCCCGGCGAGCGGAACAGTGCCATGAAGGTCATGAAGCCGCCGTAGGAGCCGCCGTAGATGCCGGCCTTGTCACGGTCGCCCTGCCGGGTTTCCACCAGCCAGTCCAGGCCGTCCTTGTAATCCTCCAGTTCCGGGTGGCCCATGTTGCGGTAGATGGCGGTGCGCCAGTCGCGGCCGTAGCCGGCGCTGCCGCGGTAGTCCATGTCCAGCACGATGTAGCCCTGCTGCACCAGCAGGTTGTGGAACATCTGCTCGCGGAAATAGTTGGAGTAACGCGCGTGCACGTTCTGCAGGTAGCCGGCGCCATGCACGAACATGGCGATCGGGTACTGCCTGCCGGGCTCCAGTGTTTCCGGGCCGTAGTACTTGGCCCAGACCGGCGCGGCACCATGTCTGGACGGCACCTGCACCATCTGCGGCTGCACCCATTCGCGTGCCTTGAACGCGGCGCTGCGGGTGTCGGTCAGCTGGCGGGCCTCGCCACCGCTGGCGGGCAGCACCGCGGCCTGCGCCGGCAGGTACGGCGCGGAGTAGCGCACCAGCAGCTGTGCGCCGTCCGGTGACAGGCTGAAGTCCTCCACGCCGTCCAGCGCGGTCACCTCACGCACCGTGCCGCCATTGGCCGCAACGTTGCAGACTTCGTAGTCGCCCGGCCACTTCTGGTTGCACAGGAAATAGAAGCTGCTGCCGTCGGCGCTGACTTCCGGTGAGGAAGCTTCCCACTTGCCGGCGGTGATCGCCTTGGGCTTGCCGCTGCCGGCCTGCGTGTACAGGTGCGAGTAGCCGGATTCCTCCGACAGCAGCCACAGCGTGCGGCCGTCGGGCATCCAGCCGTAGTCGTTGAAGCTCCAGTTGATCCAGGCGCCGTCGGTCAGGCGGTGGCGGTTTTCCAGCCTGGCGCGTGTGGTGCCGGTGGTGGCGATCCAGCGGTCCTTGTTGTCGATCGCGCGCAGCATGATCGCCGCCTGGCTGCCGTCGGCGTTCCAACGGATGCCGCCGCCCATGTATTCGCTCATCAGCGCCACCGGGCGGTTGCCCTTGAGCGGGTCCTTGCCGGCCTTGCTGCGCAGTTCGGCCAGCGGATCGGTGGTGATACCCGGCAGGTGGTCCAGCGCCAGCGCCTCGACCTTGCCGGTGATCGCATCGGCCAGCCAGAACGTGTGCGGCTCCGGGTTGTTGCGGCCGACGCGGGTGCGGGTGTCCTCGGCTTCCTCGTAACCGGATTCGGTCACATACAGCGGCATCTTGCCGCCGCGGCCTTCGTCATAGCCCTTGGCCTTGGTCACCACCACCAGATGGCGGACATCGGGCGAAAGCACGCTGTCGACGATTTCCACGTCCGCGCCGAGGAAGACCGGTGCCGGTGCACGGGTCGGGTCGGCCTGGCGCCAGCGCTCACCCTGCTCGCGCAGTTCCTCGCGCTGGGCGCGGTCGTTGCGCAGCGTGGCCAAAGTGCGCAGCTGCTGGTCGCGCAGCACGTCGGCCTTGGGCGGATCGGCCGGGTTCTTTTCGGCTTTGAGCTGTGCCACCTGGCTGACCACGCTGCTGCGGGCGTTCCAGTGGTACCAGGTGTTGCCGATCTTCCAGATCACCCCGCCGTCGCTGGCGAAATTGACGCCGCTGGCGCGCTCGTTGCTGCGGGTCAGCTGGGTCAGCGCACCGCTGCGCAGGTCACGCACGAACACGTCGCCATTGCGCACGAAGGCCATGCGCTGGCGGCTGGCGTCGTAGACCCGGCTGGCGGCATCGAGCGTGCCGCGCTGGTCGTCGGCGACCTGTTGGCTGATGCCGCCGGTCGTGGCCACGCTGAAGGTGTCGCGCACCGTGCTGCCCGCACGCTTGAGTGTGTACTGCACCTGCCGGCCATCCCACGACCACCAGGCCGACTCCACCGGCGGCCCGATCCAGTCCGGATCGGCCATCGCCTGTTCGATCGTGATCGGCGTGGGCGCGGCGTCGGCGTTGCCGAAAGCGGTCAACAGCAGCAGGGACAGGGGCAGCAATCTGGGCATGTTCGGCACCGGTAAAAAGATCCCGGCAAGCCTAGCAGTCCGGCCCCGGGCGGGGCTGGGCCACAGGTCATGCTGCCGGGATCGGCAAGGTCCGGCCGTCCGCTGCCGCAGGCCGGCCAGCGGTGAACTTGCCAGCATGCCTGCGGGGGCCCAAGCTGGCCGCCCGCCCGCGCACCCTGGGTGCCGGGCCCGTTCTTGTGAGGTCGTTGCGGTCGCATGTCGGTGGTTCCTGAAACAGCATTCCGTCCCTCCGCCTCTCCGCTTGCCGATGGCGAGGAGGGGCGCCTGGTCGCGCTGTCCGACGGGTTGAAGGTGGATCTGCGTACCTTCCTGGCGCAGGTGCGCGGGGTGGCGGCGCAACTGCCCGCGGGCCGCCATGTGGTCAACCTGTGCGAGGACCGTTACCGGTTCCTGGTTGCGTTCTGCGCCGTCGCCCTGCGCGGGCAGGTGAACCTGTTGCCGGCCTCGCGCGCACCGGCGGTGATGGAGGACGTGCGGCAGCGTTATCCGCAGACGTACTGCATCGGCGACAGTGCGGTGGCGGCGATGCGGCCCGATTGCCATGTGCTGCCGGCGCAGCTGCCGGAAGTGGCCGGAGCGAGGCCGCAGCTGGCACACGATCAGCTGGTGGCGATCGGCTTCACCTCCGGCAGCACCGGCGTACCCGGCGCCAACCCCAAGACCTGGGGCTCATTCCGGGCCAGTACCACGCAGAACCTGCAGGCATTGCGGGACCTGTGGGGCGATGCGCAGCCCTCGCTGGTGGCGACCGTGCCCTCGCAGCACATGTACGGCATGGAGATGGCGGTGCTGCTGCCGTTGCTGGCACCGGCCACGCTGCAGGCCGGACGGCCGTTCTTTCCGCAGGACGTGGCGCAGGCGCTGGCCGCGGTGCCGGCGCCCAGGCTGCTGGTGACCACGCCGGTGCACCTGAAGGCGCTGGTCGAATCGGGCGTGGGGCTGCCACCGCTGGCCGGGATCGTCACCGCGACCGCACCGCTGCCGCAGGAACTGGCCGCCGCCGCTGAACAGCGTTTCGACACCGAAGTGCGCGAAGTGTTCGGTTCCACCGAAACCTGCATCTTCGCCCGGC
>DDVW01000073.1:40591-41222 GCA_002345545.1 Stenotrophomonas sp. UBA2302
GGCTGGAGCCGCAGCCGGACGGCACCCGGGTGCACGCGCCGCATCTGCCCACGCCGGTGCTGCTGGCCGATCTGGTGGAGCTGCGGCCGGACGACCGCTTTGTGCTGCGCGGACGGCGTGCCGACCTGCTGGAAATCGCCGGCAAGCGGGCCTCGCTGGGCGACCTGACCCGCAAGCTGCAGGCGCTGGACGGTGTCGAGGATGCGGTGGTGCTGCAGCTGGCGCCGGAACCCGGGCATGCGGTGGGCCGCATCGCCGCGCTGGTGGTGGCGCCACAGCGCGAAGTGGCCGACCTGCTGCATGAACTGCGCGCGCTGATGGATCCGGTGTTCCTGCCGCGGCCACTGCGCAAGGTGGAGGCATTGCCGCGCAACGAGACCGGCAAGCTGCCGCGCGATGCGTTGCTGGCGCTGTTGCGCGGCGACGAGTGATCGCGTGTCGCGCCCGCCGGCTCACTGCGCGCCTCGCGTGGCGGTGGCCGGCGCACAACTCGCTGCGTTCGGACATGCGCGCCTCTGCGCCTCCGACACGCTGGGGTTGCCCGGCTCGCTTTACGGCAGGGAAGATCAACAGCCAGTTGCAACAGCCAAGTGCAACCGCAGGATCACGGGCAACCGCAACCGCAACCGCA
>DDVW01000073.1:41321-41636 GCA_002345545.1 Stenotrophomonas sp. UBA2302
GCAACCGCAACCGCAACCGCACTCAGGCGTCGTGGACGCCGTCGATCTCCACCCGCAGGTCGGGCCGGCACACTTCGGCGTTGAGCACGATGTAGGGCACGCCGGCCGGCAGCTGCGCGGCCAGTGCGGCGCGCACCGCCGGGATCTCCGCCGCATCGTGGACGTAGACCTTGAGCCGGCTGCCGGGGCCGAACCGGGGCGGCAGTGCCGGGCGATGCTGGCGGGCGGCCCCGATCAGGGCCTCGAAGTTGGTGAAGGTTTCCTGCAGCTGGCGCAGCGTGCAGTCGCGGTGGTGGGTCTCATGGCCGACCACGC
>DDVW01000015.1:0-333 GCA_002345545.1 Stenotrophomonas sp. UBA2302
CGGCACGACGTGGGCCTTGGCCGGTCGCGCCGCGCTGGCCGTTGGCCGGCTTGCGCGGACCGCCGTGGTTGGCATGGCCGCCACGCGGGCTGTCGCCGTTGGAACGACGTGCGGCATGACCGCCGTTGCCACGCCGCGGCGCCTTCTGGCCACCCGGCTGTTCGGCCTTGCCCGGCGCGCTGTTGCCCCAGCGGATCGGCGTCTGCGGCTCGAAGCCGGGCACGTCACGGATATCCATGTCACGGCCGAGCATGCGCACGATCTGGCGCAGCAGCTTGACCTCGTCCTGCGCCACCAGCGAGATGGCCTCGCCGGTGGAGCCGTTGCGGCCGG
>DDVW01000015.1:371-9703 GCA_002345545.1 Stenotrophomonas sp. UBA2302
GCGGCGATGTCGGTGGCCACCAGCACGGTCACGCGGCCTGCCTTGAAATCGCCCAGCGCACGCAGGCGCTGGCCCTGGCTCTTGTTGCCGTGGATCGCCGCGGTCTTGATGCCGGACTTCTCCAGGAACGTGGCCAGCTTGTCGCAGCCGTGCTTGGTGCGGCCGAACACCAGCGTCTGCACGCGGGAATCTTCAGCCAGCAGGTGCAGCAGCAGTTCACGCTTGCGCGCGGTATCGACCGGGTGCACGCGGTGGGTGATGGTCTCGGCGACGGTGTTCTTCGGCGTCACCTGGATCTGCTGCGGGTTGCGCATGAATTCCAGCGCCAGCTGCTTGATGCTCTCCTCGAACGTGGCCGAGAACAGCAGCGTCTGCCGGTTCTGCTTCGGCAGCTTGGCGAGGATGCGCTTGATCGAGGGCAAAAAGCCCATGTCGAGCATGCGGTCGGCTTCGTCCAGCACCAGGATCTCGATACCGGACAGGTCGACGCTGCGACGCTCAAGGTGGTCGATCAGGCGGCCCGGGCAGGCCACCAGCAGGTCCACGCCACGGCGCAGCACGTCCAGCTGGTTGCCCATGCCGACGCCACCGTAGATGCAGGCGCTGGGGATGCGCAGGTACTTGCTGTAGCCGCGCAGGCTGTCATGCACCTGGGTGGCCAGTTCGCGGGTCGGCGCCAGGATCAGCGCACGCGGCTTGCGCGGGCCGTTGCCCACCGGCTGCGGTGCGGTGCCTAGGTGCTGCAGCAGCGGCAGGCCGAACGCGGCGGTCTTGCCGGTGCCGGTCTGCGCGCCGGCCAGCAGATCGTGGCCTTCCAGGGCCAGCGGAATGGCCTGTTCCTGGATCGGGGTCGGGTTTTCGTAGCCCTGCTCGGCGAGCGCGCGCAGCAGGAAGGGCGCAAGGCCCAGGTTTTCAAACGACATGGAAAGCTCCAAAGACAAAAAACGCACGTCCGGATGGACCTGCGTTGCTGATCGATACGATCGGCTGATCTCGGAGCGTTCCCGTAAACCGCGCTGCAAGATCGGGATGCAACCAACGCGGTGCGCTGGCTGGAATGCGTGACGAATGGCGTCGGAGTGGGGGCGGGCGGGCGGACGGGCCAAAGGCTCAAGTCCTGCACCGCCGGCGGTCCCTGAGGGAAACGGACGGCCGCTGGCAGACCGCGATAGTCTAAGGGATAGTCGGGACCGGCACAAAATCACCTGTTCAGCTTCTCAGCCGGATGGCTGTGTGAAGCCGGCCAATTCATTACACTTGAAACTTGTTTCCTCTGCAGACTGGATGTTCCCATGAAGCTTGGTTCCCTGAAGGAAGGCGGCCGCGACGGCACCCTGATCGTGGTTTCCCGTGACCTGACCCGCGCGGTGCGGGCCACCGGCATTGCCGCCACCTTGCAGCAGGCGCTGGAGGACTGGTCGAATCTGGCGCCGCGCCTGAACGCGCTGTACGAGGCGCTGAACGACGGCAGCGCCGCCGAGGCCTTCGAGCTGGAAATGGAAGCGCTGGCCGCGCCGCTGCCGCGTGCCTACGAATTCGTCGATGGCAGTGCCTACCTGCCGCACGTGGCGCGGGTGCGCAAGGCGCGCGGTGCCGAGGTGCCGGAGAGCTTCTACACCGATCCGCTGATGTACCAGGCCACCAGCGCCGGCTTCCACGGTCCGCGCGATGCGGTCAAGGTGGTCAGCGAGGATTACGGCATCGATCTGGAAGCCGAGATCGTGGTGATCACCGACGACGTGCCGATGGCGGTCAGCGCCGAGCAGGCCGCCGGCCATATCCAACTGGTCGGGCTGGTCAACGACGTCAGTCTGCGCAACCTGATCCCGGGCGAGCTGGCCAAGGGCTTCGGTTTCCTGCAATCCAAGCCGCGCTCGGCGCTGTCACCGGTGTTCGTGACGCCCGATGAGCTGGGCGATGCCTGGCGCGACTGCAAGGTGCATCTGCCGTTGCTCACCCACGTCAACGGCCAGTGGTTCGGCGCGCCGGAGGCGGGCGTGGACATGCAGTTCAACTTCGCCCAGCTGGTCGCCCATGCCGCCAAGACCCGGCCGCTGTCGGCCGGCGCGATTGTCGGTTCGGGCACCATCGCCAACGAGGACACCGCGCTGGGCGCGTCGTGTTTTGCCGAGCTGCGCACCGTGGAAGCGCTGCGCGACGGCAAGCCGTCCACGCCGTTCATGAGTTTCGGCGACACAGTCCGCATCGAAATGCTCGACCGCGACGGCAACAGCATCTTCGGGGCGATCGAGCAGCGCATCGAACAGGCGCACGGCGCCTGATCCGCGCGGCGGTGACAGGATCCTCATCGCCCGCCGCTATGGTTGCAGCATGAAAACGGAGGCAGGGACATGGATGAACGGCTGAAGCTCTACAGCTACTGGCGCTCCAGCGCGGCCTACCGCGTGCGTATCGCGTTGAATCTGAAGGCACTGGATTACGCGATCGAACCGGTACACCTGGTGCGCGATGGCGGCCAGCAGCATGCCGACGATTACGCCGCGCTCAATCCGCAGGAGCTGGTGCCGACGTTGCGCCATGGTGAGCGGGTGCTGACCCAGTCGCTGGCGATCCTCGAATACCTGGATGAGCTCTGGCCCGAGCCGGCGCTGCTGCCGGAGGATTCGGACGGTCGTGCGCGGGTGCGCGCACTGGCGCAGCTGGTGGCCTGCGATATCCACCCGCTCAACAACCTGCGGGTGCTGCAGTTCTTCGACCGCGAATGGAACGTGCCGCAGGCCGAGCGCGACCTGTGGACGCTGCACTGGATGCGGGTCGGCTTCGAGGCGATGGAAGACCTGCTGGTCGCCGCACCGGAAACCGGCCGTTTCTGCCACGGCGACAGCCCCGGCATGGCCGATTGCTGCCTGGTGCCGCAGCTGTTCAACGCGCGCCGCTTCCAGCTCGACCTGGGGCCGTATCCGACCCTGCTGCGGATCGAGCAGGCCTGCCTGGCATTGCCGGCGTTCGATGCCGCGCGTCCGGAAAACCAGCCGGACGCCGCCTGAAATCCCGCCCGACGGCCACATGCGCCGGGCCTGGTTGCATCACGGCAACGCCGCGGCAATCCCGGCGTTGATCCGCGTGCCCGGCAGCAGTTCGCGGTGTCAGCTGCCGCAGGGGCGGGGCGCACTCAGTCGCCGATATCCTCGTTCCACAGTTCGGGGTTTTCGGCGATGTAGTGGCCCATCATCTCGATGCAGCCGGCATCGTTCAGGTCGATGACGTTGACGCCGGCCGCGCGCAGCCAGTCGATGCCGCCGCCGAAGTTGACCGACTCGCCGACCACCACCGTGCCGATGTTGAACTGGCGCACCAGCCCGCTGCAGTACCAGCACGGTGCCAGCGTGGTGACCATGATGGTGTCGCGGTAGCCGCGCTGGCGGCCGGCCTTGCGGAATGCATCGGTTTCGCCGTGGATCGACGGATCATTTTCCTGCACGCGGCGGTTGTGGCCGCAGCCGAGCAGGCGGCCGTCGTTGTGGTACAGCGCCGCACCGATCGGGATGCCGCCTTCGGCCAGTCCCTGGCGGGCCTCGGCAACGGCGGTTTCCAGCAGGGCGCGATAGTCGGGCGTGGAGATCATGCGGCTTCCTCGATACGGGTGGGCCATGATAACGGCCATGGTTCAGCGTGCCGGCGGGGACGCGGGGCGGCGGCGGTGCGATAATCGCCACCATGAGCGAATCCCCCTACAAGACCGGCACCACCCATTTCGGCTTCCGCGACGTACCGGCCAAGGACAAGCAGAAGCTTGTTGGCCAGGTGTTCACCTCCGTGGCCGACAACTACGACCTGATGAATGACCTGATGAGCCTGGGCATCCATCGGCTGTGGAAACGCTATTTCGTCGCCACCGCGCAGGTGAAGCCGGGCGACCGCGTGCTCGATCTGGCCGGCGGTACCGGTGATATCGCGGTGCTGCTGAAGGAGCGCATCGGCGCCGAGGGCAGCGTGGTGCTGGGCGACATCAACGCCGGCATGCTGTCGGTGGGCCGTGACCGGCTGACCAACCGCGGCCAGGTGTCGGGCTTCGAGTGGGTGCAGCTCAATGCCGAGGCGCTGCCGTTCCCGGACCAGAGCTTCGACCTGGTGACCATCTCCTTCGGCCTGCGCAACGTCACCGACAAGGACGCGGCGCTGCGCGAAATGTACCGCGTGCTGAAGGTGGGCGGTCAGGCGCGCGTGCTGGAGTTCTCCGAAGTGACGGTGGACTGGTTCAAGCCGGTCTACGACTTCCATTCGTTCAAGGTGCTGCCGAAGCTGGGCAAGCTGTTCGCCCGCGGTGACGCCGACAGCTACCAGTACCTGGCCGAGAGCATCCGCAAGCATCCGCCGCAGGAAGAGCTCAAGGCGATGATGGGCGAGGCCGGATTCGGCCGCTGCCACTACAAAAACCTGAGCGCCGGCATCGTCTCGATCCACTCCGGCTACAAAATCTAGGATCGAGTGAAGAGGAGCCGGAAACGGGAGAAAGCGGTTCTGCTGCGCTCCTGTTTCTGCCTTCTCTCACTTCTCACTCCTTTTCACTCACTCCTTGCCGCAAAGGTATTCCATGCGTTCTCCGTTCCTGATGCTGCCCCTGGCCGTGGCGCTTGCCGCCGGTTGTGCCAAAGAGCCTGTCGCACCCACCGTCGACCCCGTCGCCGAGAAGCCCGCCGCCGCCGTGAATACCGTCAGCCGCAGCCACGATGAAAGCTCCTACGCCGAGCCGGACAAGGTCGCCATCACCGATCTGGCGCTGGACCTGAAGGTCGATTTCGACGCCCGCCAGATCGGCGGCACCGCCACCTACACGCTGGAGTGGAAGGACAAGGCCGCCAGGCAGCTGCTGCTCGATACCCGCGAGCTGAGCATCGAGAAGGTCGAGGCCGTGGCCGCCGATGGCAGCACCTCGCCGCTGCCGTTCACGCTGGCGCCGGCCGACAAGGTGTTCGGCAGCAAGCTGAGCATCGAGACCCCGGAGCAGCCGGCCAGCGTGCGCATCACCTACCACACCGCGCCGACCGCCTCGGGCCTGCAGTGGCTGGAGCCGTCGATGACCGAGGGCAAGAAGCTGCCCTTCATGTTCAGCCAGTCGCAGGCGATCCACGCCCGTTCGTGGGTACCGCTGCAGGACACCCCGAGCGTGCGCTTCACCTACAGCGCGCACGTGACCAGCCGCCCGGACGTGATGGTGCTGATGAGCGCCGACAACGACCCGAAGGCCGCGCGTGACGGTGACTACGCCTTCACGATGCCGCAGCCGATTCCGTCCTACCTGCTGGCCATCGCTGCCGGCGACCTGGTGTTCGAGCCGATCTCCGCGCGCTCGGGCGTGTGGGCCGAGCCGGCCATGGTGGCCAAGGCGACCCGGGAGTTTGAGGACACCGAGAAGATGATCGGTGCCGCCGAAAAGCTGTACGGCGAATACCGCTGGGGCCGCTACGACATGCTGGTGCTGCCGCCGTCGTTCCCGTTCGGCGGCATGGAGAACCCGCGCCTGACCTTCGCCACGCCGACGGTGATCGTCGGTGACAAGTCTCTGGTGTCGCTGGTCGCGCACGAGCTGGCGCACAGCTGGTCCGGCAACCTGGTGACCAACGCCAGCTGGAAGGACATCTGGCTCAACGAAGGCTTCACCACCTACGTGCAGGGCCGTATCACCGAGGCGCTGTACGGCGCCGAGATGGCCGAGATGGAGCGCGAGATCGACCAGAGCGACCTGCTGGCCGAAGTGAAGGGCATGAGTCCGGCCGACCAGGCGCTGGCGCTGCCGCCGCTCAACGAGCGTGACCCGGACGAGGCGCTGAGCAACGTCGCCTACGTCAAGGGCGCCTGGTTCCTGCAGTTCCTGGAACAGCGTTTCGGTCGTGAAGTGTTCGATCCGTTCCTGCGCGGCTGGTTCAACGACCACGCCTTCCAGAGCGCCAACACCGACCAGTTCGTCGCCTACATGCGCAAGAACCTGCTGCCGAAGAACGCGGCGGCGGTGACCGATGCCGAACTGGACGCTTGGCTGGAACAGCCCGGCATTCCGGCCTTCGCGCCCAAGGCGCGTTCGCGCAACTTCGCCGTGGTTGACACCGCACGCATCGCCTATCTGGGCAGCGACAGCGTGCCCAGCAACCAGGTCACCGGCGAGTGGGGCACGCAGGAGTGGGTGCGGTTCATCGATGGCCTGGGGCAGACGCAGCCGCTGGAGAAGCTGGCGCAGCTGGACAAGGCCTACCACTTCACCGGCACGCCGAACGGCGAGATCGCGATGCGCTGGTACCCGCTGGCGATCCGCAGCGGCTACAGCGAAGCACAGGCCGCCGCCGGCGAGTTCATCCAGACCGTGGGCCGGCGCAAGCTGGTGCTGCCGATCTATGCCGAGCTGCTGAAGACGCCCGAAGGCCTGGCCTTCGCCAAGGACGTGTTCGCCCGCGCCAAGCCCGGTTACCACCCGATCACCACCGCGTCGGTGGAAGACATGATCGCCAAGGCCGAAGCCGCAATGGCGACGCCGGTGCAGTAATCCGGTTCGATGCGGGATCCAGACCAGCGGCGGGCATTGGCCCGCCGTTGGTGTTTCCGCATGATGGCAGTACCGGACACCGGCGCGTTGCCCCCGTTCCGGATGCGTGGTTTGCCGCTGCGGATGGCACGGTGTGATGTGGGCAATCGCCTTCATGGATGTTTAAAGTGGACGCCGTTGCGCGGCATGGCTGCGCCCGTTTCCATGGAGTTGCCTTGATGAAACCGTTGATCCTCGGCGCGCTGTGCGCCATCGCGCTGGCCGGTTGCAGCGATCCGGAAGCCGAGCGCCAGAAGCAGGCTGCCGCCGCCGCGCAGGAGCATGCGCGCCAGGAGCTGGCCGCCGAGGCCATCGGCAAGCAGTACGACAGCGCCGTGGCCGCGGCGGAGTGGGAAAAGGCGCGGGTCCACGGCGTCGCGTTGCTGGACCAGTATCCGCAGTCGGAGGTGGCCGCGCGCATCGAGCCGGAACTTGCCGGCATACGCGAAAAAGCCGAGGCCGCACGCGAGCTGCGGCGCATGCAGGCGCTGTGGAGCTACAACCAGGTGGCGGTGAAGGGCGGTGCGCAGCGTTCGGCGATGCTCTACAGCAAGGAGCGGGTGGACGTGGACGGCAGCGGTCCCAAGCCGGTGCAGCTGGTGTTCCGTGACCATCCGCAATGGAAGCGGCATGCCTATCTGGTGCTGCAGGCCGGCGATTTCGCCAAGGCCTGTTATGGCAGTTGCCAGGTCACGGTGACGGTGGATGATCAGCCGCCGCGACGGATGGCCGCACACCGTCCGGATACCGACGAGGCCATCGCCATGTTCATCACCGACAACCGCGGCCTGTGGCGGCTGGCACGCAAGGCCAAGGTCATCCAGATCCAGTTCCCGGTGAAAAACGGCAGCCAGCCGACGGCGGTATTCGAAGTCGGCGGGCTGGATGGCAGCCAGATGCCGGCCGGCTGGGACTGAGCCGGGCCGTGCGCACGCATTGAACGGAGAGGGCGTGATGGATGTTGCAATCGTGGTGGTGGTCAGCCTGCTGGCCATCGCCCTGCATGTGGTTCTGTACCTGCTGTTCCGGCGCTGGATGGACCGCGATCTGGCGCTGTCTTTTGCCGGGGATGACCCGGGCAAGCGCGACTACATGCTGCAGTGCCTGCAGCGCGCCAAAGGAGCCGGTGTCCGTCGGGCCGATCTGCCGGCGTGGCTGGAACGCGAGGCGGCGGACTACCGCGGGTAGTGGCTGCGTGGCGTGGGCTGGCGGGCCGTCTTGATTGCGCCTGCAAATGCAAACGGCACCCTCAGGGTGCCGTTCTGCCTTCATCCCGCCGATTGGATCAGAGCGCGTAGCCGAACTGCTGCTTGAACTGCTCGTTGAACTCGGCGAAATCGAAGCGCTGGTTCTGGGTGCCCGGATGTTCGACCTTCAGCGCGCCCATCAGGTTGCCCATGCGGCCGATGGTCAGCCAGTCGTAGCCCTTCTCGATGCCGAAGATCAGGCCGGCGCGGAAGGCATCGCCGCAACCGGTCGGATCGACCACGCGGCGCTCGTGCGCCGGCGGAATGGTGTAGCTCTTTTCCGGGGTGTGGATGATCGCGCCCTTCGGGCCCTTGGTGGTGATGTAGGCCTTGACCCGGGAAACGATTTCCTTCTCGTCCCAGCCGGTGCGCTGCTGCAGCAGGTTGGACTCGTAGTCGTTGACCACCACGAAGTCGGCCTGTTCGATGAAATCGCGCAGCTCCGGGCCGTTGAACAGCGGCATGGCCTGGCCCGGATCGAAGATGAAGGGAATGCCGCATTCGCGGAACTCGGCGGCGTTCTGGATCATGCCCTCGCGGCCATCCGGGGAGACGATGCCGATGGTCACGCCCGGCACGTCGCGCACATGGTTCTCGTAGGACTTGGCCATCGCGCCCGGGTGGAAGGCGGTGATCTGGTTGTTGTCGTGGTCGGTGGTGATGAACGCCTGCGGGGTGAACATGTCATCGATCACCTTCAGCTGCGACATGTCGATGCCGCATTCCTGGAAATGCGCGCGGTACGGGCCGAAGTCCTGGCCGACGGTGGCCATCGGCACCGGCTTGCCGCCCAGCAGCTGCAGGTTGTAGGCGATATTGCCGGCGCAGCCGCCGAATTCGCGGCGCATGGCCGGCACCAGGAACGACACGTTCAGGATGTGCACCTTGTCCGGCAGGATGTGGTTCTTGAACTGGTCCGGGAACACCATGATGGTGTCGAAAGCAAGGGAACCACAGATCAGAGCGGACATCGCGAACAGGCCTATACGGGGAGAGGGGCACCACGCTGCGGGCGCAGGCGGGCTGGCGCGGACGGCGCACCAAAGTGCGTAAGGTTACCGGCTGTGATCGCGCACGACCAGAACCGGAGCTGTCCACTGACGTGCCCGGAGGGCCGGAAGCCCCGGTTCACAAAGGATTCTCCTTGCCCGCACCGGGGCGGGTTGATAGGCTAGCAGACCTTGTTTTCTGCCCATTTTTTCGCCATTTGGCGTGGGCACGACACCCCTCAGGATCACTTCCCAGATGTTCAAGAAGCTGCGTGGCATGTTCTCCAATGACCTGTCCATCGACCTGGGCACGGCCAACACCCTCATCTATGTGCGCGGGCAGGGGATCGTGTTGAACGAGCCGTCGGTCGTGGCCGTGCGCCAGGATCGCGCCATCGGCGGCACCCGTTCGGTGGCGGCGGTCGGTGCCGAGGCCAAGCAGATGCTTGGCCGTACCCCGGGCCACATCACCACCATCCGCCCGATGAAGGATGGCGTCATCGCCGACTTCACCTACACCGAAGAGATGCTCAAGCATTTCATCAAGAAAGTGCACAA
>DDVW01000019.1 GCA_002345545.1 Stenotrophomonas sp. UBA2302
AGGAGTCCATATACGGGCTACAAGGTCTTCTCCTCCGCCCTCTGCCGGGCATTGCCCGGCAACGCGGGCCTCACTTCTTCGCGCTGAGGATCGGCGTCAGGTAGTCGGCAGTGCCCTCGATCCGCTGCAGCACCGGGTAACGCAGGCCATCGGTGTAATCGATGCGGAGCGTGCGGTACACATCCATCTGCTTGACCAGCAGGCGGATCGGCGCCTTGTCGTGCTTGGCCATGCGTACCGCCTCTTCCAGCTCGCCGGCGCTGTACTGCAGGTCGTTGACCGCCAGCACCTGCATGCCGCTGCCGAGGCCGGCGTTGAAGGCCGGGCTGTCCCAGCGCACCTCGCCGACCTTGCCCGACGCATCCAGCGCCATGCCCAGCGAGTAGATGAAGCTGGCGCCGCGGCCCTTCATCATCGCCCTGTAATAGGCGCCGGGTTTGTCGGTGTAGACCAGTTTCCAGCCTGACGCTTCGATGCCATCGGTCAGGCCATGGCGACCATCCACGCGCTCGCGCAGGAATGTCGCCCAGTCACCGGTGGGCTGCACCTGCTCCAGCGTCGTCGCCACATCCTCGAAGGTGTAGGTGGACGGACGCTGCCACTGGCCATCGTCCTGGCCGAAGAACGCACGGGCGAAATCATCCAGGCTGCGCTTGCCCTTACTGAGGCGGCGGATGCGCACGTCCGCTTCCAGCCACAGCATCTGCCCGCCCTGGTAGTAGTCCTCGCTCATCTGGTAGCCGCGGTACGGCTTGGGCTTGCGCCGCGCGATCACCGGATCGTTGGTGGTGTCGCCGAGCGAGCGCCATTCCAGCCCCGGGCGGTTGCCGGCATAGGTGGCCGCCACAAGCGCCAGCGCATCGCGCGAGGCTTCCAGCGGCCGCAGCCCGGAACGCGCGGTCAGCACATTGCCCCAGTACTGGGTCTGGCCTTCGTACACCCACAGCAGGCTGCCCTGCATCGGCACGTTGTAGTTCAGCGTGGCCAGGTCGGCCGGACGCCGGTATTTGCCGTCCCACGAGTGCGTGTACTCGTGGCCGAGCAGATCGGTGCTGCCGATCTTCGCATCCCAGCCGCTGAAGTAGTCGCGGTCCTCGCTGTTCTCGCTGGAACGCTGGTGCTCCAGGCCGATGCCACCGAGCTGGCTGGTCACCGCGAACAGGAAGTCGTAGTGGTCGTAGTGCTCGGCACCGAACAGCCGGCGCGCCTGCGTGACCAGCGCGCGGTGCTGCTCGATGTGCTCGGGCTTGGCTTCCAGATCCTTGGCCCGGTCGGCGAATACGTTCAGCCGCACCGGGCGGGTGCCGGCCGGGGCCAGATCGAAGCGCTTGTAGTAACGGCCGGCGAACACCGGCGAGTCCATCAGGATTTCCAGATTGGTGGGTGCGTAGTGCACGGTGTCACCGTCCTGGCGCGCCACCTCCAGCGCGGACGCCGCCTGCCAGCCCTGCGGGTACCTGGCACTGGCTTCATAGCGGATCGCGTGCGCGGCATGTCCGGCCGGGTACAGCAGCATGGCGTTCCACTGCAGGTTGAGCATGTTCGGCGTCATCACCGCACGGCCCTGCGCCGGATCGGTGGGGCTGAGGAACTGGTACTCCATGCGCAGCTCGCCCACACCCTCGGGCACCTGCACGTTGAAGGTGAATACGTCCAGCGGATCGCGCACCCAGTCCAGCCGCTGGCCGTTGCCGGTGATCACCAGCCCGGCCAGCTTCTCGATCGCGCCGCTGGCGGCGTGGTTGCCGGGCAGCCACGCCGGATAGTGGAAGCGCTGCAGGCCGGCAGCCACCGGCACCGTCTGGCGGATCCTGAAGACCCTCTGGCCCAGGTCGGTGGCATCCACCTCCAGCTTGATGGTGCCCGGATACGCGGCCTCGCTGATGCGCACGCCGCGCGCGTCGGTGTCGGGCACGTCCGGCGCGGCGTTGGCCAGACCCATGGCGGCCAGCAAGGCCATCCCCAGTGCCGCAGGGTGGAAAGCACGCATCAGCAACCTCTCAATGGTCAGAGAGGGCCATCATCTCCCAGCCGGCAGCGGCCCCGCACGGGCCGATAGGCATGCCTGCGGCGGTGCGGCGTCCGTGCCGCGGGCGCCGGCAGCTCAGGGGTGCAGTTCAAGCACCGGCACGAAGCCGCCGTAGATCAGGCGCTTGCCATCGAACGGCATCGGGTTGGTGGCCGGGTCCATGCGCGGGTCGTCCATCATCTTCTTCATCGCCGCATCGCGGGTGGCCTTGTCCGGCCATTCGATCCACGAAAACACCACCGTCTCGTCCTCGCGGGCCTGCACGCAGCGGAAGAAATCGGTCTGCGTGCCGTGCGGAACATCATCGCCCCAGCACTCCACCACGCGCAGCGCACCGTACTCCATGAACACCGCATCGCCGGTACGGGCATGGGTGATGAACTTTTCCCTGTTGGCCGTGGGCACGGCGAGCACGAAACCATCGACATACGACATGGGGCACCTCCGGGGCGATGGCGGCCACGGCAGCCGCCTTGTGTACAGGACAAATCACAGCCCAAGGGCGACACCTTGCCGCAGCAGATGTTGCGGCAGCGCCAAATAGCCGCATTCATCGCAACCGCCTGCACCGGCGTTCATCTGCCGCAATCACCGGCTCAGCATTCATCCAGCGCCGCGAACGCGCTGGCCAGGTGGTCGATGAACAAACGCACCGACGGCAACAGGCCGCGCCGCGACGGGAACACCGCGTGGATGATCTCCTGCGGCGGCGCCCAGTCCGGCGCCACCCGCACCAGCCGGCCGTCCTCCACCGCCTCGCGCACGATCATCGTCGGCAGCTGCGCCACGCCCACGCCGGCATAGGCCGCCTCGCGCAGCGCCATCATCCCGCGGGTGATCAGCCGCGGTTGGTGCGGCACCTGCGCCGTGGCGCCGTCCGGGCCGATCAGCC
>DDVW01000067.1 GCA_002345545.1 Stenotrophomonas sp. UBA2302
GGAGTCCATATACGGGCTACGGTCAGAATGCCTTCTGCGTCGCCTCAGCCGCCCAGTTGCTGCTGCAGCTGCGCCAGTTGCTCCTGCAGCGCCGCCACCGTGGCTTCCAGCTGCTGCACGCGCTCTTCCAGCGCATTGTTGCCTGCCGTGGCAGCGGGTGCCGTGCGGTACTCGGCCGCCAGCGCCTCGGCATCGACCGGGCCGCCGAGCAGGTGCATGAAGCGGTCCTCGCGCTGGCCGGGCGCACGCGGCAGCAGGATCACCAGATCGCGCTGCTGCAGACGGTCGAGCTGGTGGCGCAGGTCCTCGGCATCGGCAAAGCGGGCCAAGCGCTCGCTGCGTGCGGCCAGCTCACCCACGGTCTGCGGGCCGCGCAACAGCAGCAGGCCGAGCAGTGCGACCTGCTGCCGTGGCAGGTCCAGCTTGATGCCCAGCAGGTGCTCGTAGCGTTCGGCGCGCGAGGAAAAGTGCTGGCGCGCCAGGCCCATGCCCTCCAGCTGGCGCAGCGCATGCTGCACGTTGCCGGTGGAGATGTTCATCACCGGCTCGCGCGCGGTCTTCTGGTTGGCGGCGACCTGCGCGGCGTTGACCGTCAGCGGGTAGGTGTCCGGCGTGGTGGCCTCCTTTTCGATCAGGCAGCCCAGCACGCGGGCCTGGGTGGCATCGAGTACGGGCAGGTCGGGGGTCGAGGGGGCGTCAGTCATCGTCGGTCATCCGGTCACGCGGGGGCGCAAGGATAGCCGAGCCGCGGCGCGGGCATGGCGGCGAGCCGGTAAACTGCGCGGGTTTTCGAAGATCCCGGTAAGCCCATGTCCCGAATCCCGACGTTCACCCTGCTCGCCGCCGCCGTGCTGTCGCTGGCCGCCTGTGCCACCTCCGGGCACCTGCAGCCCGCGCCGGCTGCCGTCGTTGCCGCCCCGGTCACGGGTGCCAACGACAACCTCAATGCGGTGCTGTGGGTGCAGCGGTCGCAGGAATACCGCGCCAGCGCGCTGCAGACCTGGAGGCTGGCCGGGGAGCAGCTGGACCGCGCCCTTGCCGATGCAAGCTGGACCGCGCTGCTGCCCGCCGAAGGCGGTGACCACCAGCCGGCCACGCTGAAGCCGGCGGTGGTGGTGGACGTGGACGAGACCGTGCTGGACAACTCGCCCTACCAGGCGCGGCTGGTGCGCGATGGCGGCAGCTACAACGACGCCAGCTGGGCGGCCTGGGTGGAGGAGCAGAAAGCCGAGGCGGTACCGGGCGCGGTGGCCTTCGCGCAGCTGGCCGCGGCCAAGGGGGTGACCGTCATCTACCTCAGCAACCGCACCGTGGCGATGAAGGACGCCACCCTGGCCAACCTGCGCAAGGTCGGCTTTCCGGTGGCCGATGACAGCGTCTACCTGGGCTTGGGCACACAGGTGCCGGGCTGCCAGCAGGTCGGCAGCGAGAAGGGCTGCCGCCGCCAACTGGTGGCGCAGCAGTACCGGGTGCTGATGCAGGTCGGCGACCAGTTCACCGACTTCCTGCAGGTCGAAGACAACACGCTGGCCGCGCGCGACGCGCTGCTGGCGCAGTACCAGGACTGGATCGGTTCGCGCTGGTGGATGCTGCCCAACCCGACTTATGGCGGCTGGGAAGGCGCGGCGTTCAACAACGCCTGGTCGCTGCCGGCGGACCTGCGCAATGCCGCCAAGCGCGAGGCGCTGGAGGTGGCCCCGTGAGCCGCGCGCCGCTGCCGCTGCGTAATGATGAGCGGCTGATCTTCGCCCTGGATGTGCCGGGCAAGACGCAGGCCATCGAATGGGTGGACCGCCTTGGTGATGCGGTGTCCTTCTACAAGATCGGGATGGAGCTGCTGGCCTCGGGCGAGTATTTCGACGTGCTCGAGGCGCTGGCCAAGCGTGACAAGCGCGTGTTCGTTGACCTGAAGTTCTTCGATATTCCCGCCACGATCGCCGGTGTTATCGGCCGTTTGTCGCAGTGGCCGGTGAGCTACTGCACCATCCACGGCTGGCATCCGGCAATGATGGAAGCCGCCGCCGCGGCCAATACCTCGGACATGCGGCTGCTGGCGGTGACCGTGCTGACCTCGATGGGGCGCGCGGACCTGGCGCAGATGGGCATCGACCGCGAACCGGTGGACGTGGTGGTCGAGCGCGCGCTGGCCGCGCAGCGGGCCGGCATCGACGGGGTGATCGCCTCCGGCCAGGAAGCGGCGCCGATCCGTGCCGCCACCGGCGCCGGTTTCTCCATTGTCTGCCCGGGCATCCGCCCCGGCGGTCCGGTCGGCGATGACCAGCAGCGTACTGTCGGCGTGGCGCAGGCGTTTGCCGACGGTGCCGATGCCATCGTGGTCGGCCGGCCGATCCGCCTGGCCGCCGATCCGCGTGCCGCAGCGCAGTTGATCCAGCAGGAAATTGCGGCATCGATCAAGTAAAATCAATTACTTGAAAGGCAATTCATCAAGTGTTGCTTTAGCTTCGGTGGGCGCGTAGGCTACGCCCGGTCCGGCCTTGCCGGCACTGCGTCAGACGTGTCCACCGGCTGCGGCCGGTTTGAGAGAGGTTCGCTGCCGGCAACGGTGCGACCTCTTTTTTTTGGCGTCCGCCGGGTCAAGGGCGATAACGGCGGCGGCAAGCCGTGACGGTGATGCTTGCCGCTGTCAGCGGGCAGGCCTCAAGATGCCTGCGCCTTGGGGGAGGAGCGCTGCACCATGTCACCAACGTCATCATCGCGTCTGTATCTGCTGTTGCTGTGCCTGGCGGCGCTGCTGCTGTCGGCCGCGTGCCGGCGTGCGCCGCAGGAGTTGCCCGGTGCCGCCACCGAGCCGGCGGCGATGGTGCGGCAACTGGCCGGACACTTGCGCGACAACGACCTGGCCGGCTATGTCCGCGCGGTGGTACCGCCGTCGCAATACACCGAACTGGAAACGGCCTGGGCGCAGGGCCACAGCCGCTGGCCGTTGACCGAACTGCCGCTGGGCGAAAAGCTGCCATCGCTGCTGGCGACGCTGTCCGAACCCAGGGCCGAACAGGCACTGCGGCGCGGCTTCAAGGCGCAACTGGAAGGGCAGGCGGTCAGCGTGCGCCAGGCCGCGCATACGCTGGAGCTGTTCGGCGTGCAGTACATCACCCATCAGGGCGACTACTCCCCGGCCCAGCGCGCGCACTACACGCAGCTGGTCAGCGCGCTGAGCGGATGGGCGCAGGCGGCGCCGTTGTCCGACCCGGCACTGGCGCAGACCAGCATCGCCACGCTGACGGCCGCCGCACGTGCGACCGGGCTGGACAGTGACCAGGCGTTCCAGCAGGCCGGCATGACCGGCAGCCTGCAGCGGCTGGGGCCGTTCACGGCGGCGCTCAAGCAGGTGCTGGCCGGCTACGGGCTGGCGCTGGATCAGAGTGTCGAACAGCTGCGCGCCGGGCTGGTCACTGAACAGGGCGACCAGGCCACGGTGCGGGTGCAATATCCGCTGGCCGGCAAGGAACTGGACCTGCAGGTGGCGCTGCAGCGGCGCGACGGCCACTGGTACCCGGCGCGGACGCTGGCCGAGGTGGATGCGGTGCTGGCGGCCGCGCGTGCCGCCGAGCAGGCCAGACAGGCACAAGAAGCGTCCGAAGCCACCGCCTTGGACGACGCCAGCGGCAACCCGGAACCAGCGGCTAAGTCATAATGCCGAGGATGTCGAAACAGAAATCCCCGCCCGATCAGGGTGAGCTGCTGCCGCCGGACGACGCCAGTACGCCGCCCGCTCCCCCTGCCGACAACGTGCCGGGTGCGGCCATGCGTGCGCCGCCGCCGGCGCGTGGCAGCGGCCGTCGACCGTTGTGGGCGCGCCTGCTGGGCAAGCTGGTCGAACCGTGGCTGGGGCTGAAGATCGAGCCGGAGCAGGCCGGGCAGTACGACGACGGCCGCCCGGTGGTGTACGTGCTGGAAGACTACGGCCTGTCCAATGCGCTGATCCTGGACAAGGCCTGCCGCGATGCCGGCCTGCCCTCGCCGCTGGTGCCGCTGGCTGGCGACCCGACCGGACGCAAGCGTGCCTACGTGGCGCTGTCGCGGCGTTCCAGCAACAGCGCGCTGATTCCCGAACAGCGCGGCGCCAAGACCCATTCGGACTCGCTGGCCAAGCTGCTGCAGGCGCACCGCCTCAACCCGGCGCTGGACGTGCATCTGGTGCCGGTGTCGATCTTCGTCGGTCGCGCGCCGGACAAGCAGAGCGGCTGGTTCGCGGTGCTGTTTTCGGAAAACTGGGCGCTGGTCGGCCGTTTTCGCCGGCTGCTGGCGATCCTGCTCAACGGCCGCGACACCATCGTCCGCTTCGCCCAGCCGGTGTCGCTGCGCGACACGGTGGACGAGGGCCTGGAGCCCGAGCGCACCGTGCGCAAGCTGCAGCGCGTGCTGCGCACCCACTTCCGCCGCATCCGCGAATCCATCATCGGCCCGGACCTGTCCACCCGCCGGCTGCTGGTGGACAAGGTGCTGGAGGCCGATTCGGTGCGCGAGGCCATCGCCGCCCAGGCCAAGCGCGACAACTCCAAGACCACCGACGCGTGGAAGAAGGCGCAGGGCTACGCCTGGGAAATCGCCGCCGACTACTCCACCCCGGTGGTGCGCTCGGCCAGCTTCATGCTCAGCCACGTCTGGAACCGCATCTACGCCGGCGTGCTGGTGCATCACCTGGACAAGTTCAAGGAAGCCGCGCCGGGGCATGAAATCATCTACGTGCCCAGCCACCGCAGCCACATGGACTACCTGCTGCTGAGCTACCTGCTGTACGACCGCGGCATCGTGCCGCCGCACATCGTGGCCGGCATCAACCTCAACCTGCCGGTGGTCGGTACCCTGCTGCGCAAGGGCGGCGCGTTCTTCATCCGCCGCTCGATCCGTGGCAACGCGCTGTATTCGGCGGTGCTCAGCGAATACGTCGCGCAGCTGGTGGCCGGCGGCTATTCGATCGAATACTTCGTCGAAGGCGGGCGCTCGCGTACCGGCCGCCTGCTGCAGCCCAAGGGCGGCATGATCTCGATGACGCTGCGCGCGTTCCTGCGGCAGCCGCGCAAGCCGGTGCTGTTCCAGCCCATCTACGTCGGCTACGAGAAGCTGATGGAGGGCAACAGCTACCTGGACGAGCTGTCCGGGCGGCCGAAGGAGAAGGAGTCGATCTGGGCGCTGCTGTGGGGCATCCCCAAGGTACTCAAGCAGAACTACGGCCAGGTGGTGGTGAACTTCGGCGAGCCGATCGCGCTCAACGACGTGCTGGCGCAGAAGGCGCCGGAATGGGATGGCCAGCCGGTGCCCGAGGACGAGAAGCCGGCGTGGCTGGCCGGCACCGTGGACACGCTGGCCGAGCAGATCCAGGTGCACATCAACGGTGCCGCCGACGTCAACCCGATCAACCTGCTGGCGCTGGCGCTGCTGTCCACGCCCAAGCACGCGATGGGCGAGGCCGACCTGATCGCGCAGATCGAGCTGAGCAAGAAGCTGCTGGTGGAGATGCCGTATTCGGACCGGGTCACGGTCACCCCGCATTCGCCCGAGCGCATCATCGCCCACGCCGAGGAGATCAACGTCCTCACCCGGGTCAAGCACCCGCTGGGCGACGTGCTCAGCGTCAGCGGCGATACCGCGGTGCTGCTGAGCTACTTCCGCAACAACGTGCTGCACCTGTTTACCGCCTCGTCGTGGGTGGCGTGCTGCTTCCAGAACAACCGCCGCATGAGCCGCGGCGGCCTGCTGCGGCTGGGCCGCGGGCTGTATCCGTTCCTGCAGGCGGAGCTGTTCCTGCCGTGGAGCGAGGACGAGTTTGCCGCGCGCATCGACCAGACCATCAACGTGTTCGTGCGCGAAGGCCTGCTGCAGCACGTCGGCGAGGACGATGGCGGCATGCTCGCGCGCAGCACCGGCCAGACCGACGAGGTGTTCCGCCTGCGCGCGATCGGCCACTCGCTGCAGCAGGCGTTCGAGCGCTATTACATTTCCATCTCGGTGCTGGTGAAGAACGGCCCCGGCACGCTCGGCGCCGGCGAGCTGGAGAGCCTGTGCCAGCAGGCCGCACAGCGCCTGAGCCTGCTCTACGCCCCGGCCGCACCGGAGTTCTTCGACCGCTCGCTGTTCCGCGGCTTCATCCAGAAGCTGCGCGAGCTGCGGCTGGTGTGGCCGGACGAGAACAGCAAGCTGCTGTTCGACGAGCGCCTGGACGTGTGGGCCAAGGACGCGCGCTACATCCTCGGCCGCGAACTGCGCCACACCATCGAGCGGGTCAGCCCGGAAGCGGTGAAGCCGGAGGGAACGGAAACGGGCACCTGAGCCCCTGTTTCCCACGCTGCGATGCCGGCACGGTTCCCCGCTGGGCGGGGGCTTGAGAGGAGGTCGCCTGCCGCTTGAGACTGCGCGGATTTCCAGGGGAAAAGAAAGGCGGATTGCCGATCTTGCAGCGGTATTTGTTGTGGCGTTCTCTGGCTGGTGGCCAAGGATGTGCCGCTGCCGGTCCAGCCGCTCAGGCCGGCTCGTCGGGAATCAGCAGGCTTTCCAGCTTGATGATGCAGTCCTTGAGCTGCAGCTTGTGCCGCTTCAGCCGCTTGGCTTCCAGGTCATCGTCCGGGTTGGCCGCCAGTTTGGCGATGCGTTCATCCAGTCCACGATGCTCGGCGCGCAGCTCGGCCAGGCGCTGGTGCAGTTCGTCATCGGGTGGCCGGTTGGACATGGCGCCAGCTTAGCGTCTCCGGGCGGGTGATTTACAGCTGCCGGACAGATGGATATCAAGCCCGCCGCAGATGCCGCCCGGCCGGAAGCGGATGCGCCCCGCCGCGTGGATGTCCGTGCCGGCGCGGCTGTGGCAACGGGACCCAACCGGTAGAATGGCGGCCATGAGTGCCGTCATTCCCCTGCCCGACCCGATACCGCGGGCCCGTGATCCGCGCATGGCCGAGCGCGAACACCACAAGCTCGGCAAGCGCCTGCGCCGCCAGGTGGGCCAGGCCATCGCCGACTTCGGCATGATCGAGGCCGGCGACAAGGTCATGGTGTGCCTGTCCGGCGGCAAGGACAGCTACACCCTGCTCGATGTGCTGATGCAGCTGCAGAAAAAAGCGCCGGTGCCGTTCGAGCTGGTCGCGGTGAACCTGGACCAGAAGCAGCCGGACTTTCCCGAGCACATCCTGCCGGAGTACCTGGCCGGCATCGGCGTGCCGTTCCACATCATCGAGCAGGACACCTATTCGGTGGTCAGCCGGGTGATCCCGGAAGGCAAGACCATGTGTTCGCTGTGCTCGCGCATGCGTCGTGGTGCGCTGTACAACTGGGCCGAGGCCAACGGCATCACCAAAATCGCGCTGGGCCACCACCGCGATGACATGGTCGCCACATTCTTCATGAATCTGTTCCACCACGCCAAGATCTCCGGCATGCCGCCGAAGCTGTGCAGCGACGACGGCAAGCACGTGGTGATCCGGCCGCTGGCCTATGTGCGCGAGGCCGACATCATCGAGTACGCCGCCGCGCGCCAGTTCCCGATCATTCCCTGCAACCTGTGCGGCAGCCAGGAGAACCTGCAGCGCAAGCAGGTCGGGCGGATGCTGCAGCAGTGGGAAAAGGAGCAACCCGGCCGCATCGAGCAGATCGCGCGTGCGATGGGCGACATCCGTCCCTCGCAGATGGCCGACCCGAATCTGTTCGACTTCATGGCGCTGGGCCGCCGAGACAGCGCGCCGTTGCCGGACGCGCATGCGTGGCTGGCCGGCGGTGCCGGCGCAGGTACTGAGACCGCCAACGCCTAAGCTGGCATTGCTGGCGTCTTCCATCCGATTTTTCTACAGGCAATCCATGTTCTTCAAAAACCTCACGTTCTTCCGCTTCCCCTCGTCCGTCGATTTCTCCGAGGTCGACACCCTGCTGCCACAGGCCGTGCTCAAGCCGGTCGGTGCGCTGGAAATGAGCTCGCGCGGCTTCATCTCGCCATTCGGCCGCGAGGAGAAGGAGCAGTTCTCGCACCGTATCGGCGAAGCGCTGTGGCTGACCGTCGGCGGCGAGGACAAGATCCTGCCCGGCACCGTGGTCAACGACCTGCTCGAGCGCCGGCTGGAGGAGATCGAGGAGAAGGAAGGCCGCCGCCCCGGTGGCCGCGAGCGCAAGCGGCTGAAGGACGACCTGCTGCATGAACTGCTGCCGCGCGCCTTCGTCAAGACTTCCCGCGTGGATGCGTTCTTCGACCTGGAAAACGGCTATGTGGCGGTGAACGGCTCCAGCCAGAAGACCGCCGAGAACGTGATGAGCGACGTGCGCGGCCTGCTTGGCAGCTTTCCGGCGATGCCGCTCAATGCCGAAGTGGCGCCGCGCGCGATCCTGACCGCCTGGATCGCCGGCGAGCCGCTGCCGGAAGGGCTGAGCCTGGGCGAAGAATGCGAGATGAAGGATCCGGCCGAGGGCGGCGCGGTGGTCAAGTGCCAGCACCAGGAGCTGCGTTGCGACGAGATCGACAAGCACCTGGACGCCGGCAAGCAGGTCACCAAGCTGGCGCTGGTGTTCGAGGACAACCTGTCGTTCGTGCTCGGCGATGACCTGATCGCGCGCAAGCTGAAATTCCTCGATGGCGCGCTGGACCAGCTCGAACACAGCGACGATGCCGGCCACCGCGCCGAGCTGGATGCGCGTTTCGCCTTGCAAAGTGGCGAGATCCGTCGCCTGTTCCTGCTGCTGGAACAGGCGTTCAAGCTGAGCAAGGCCGACAACTGAGCCCAGGCGGCTGTTCCCGGTGCTTAACGGTGCCGGGACTATGCTGTACCCATGTCCGGACTGCTCCAGCGCCTGCTCACTCCCACCGCCACCGTCCAGCGCGATACGGTGCGGCTGCGGCTGGATGATAGCGACGAGATCGAGGTGCTGCGCGTGCGTGATCCGCGCGCGCGGCGGCTCAAGCTCAGTGTCGATGAGCGCGGTGCGCGGCTGACCCTGCCGTCACGTGCCAGCCTGGCCGCCGGTGAGCAGTTCCTGCAGGCCAACCGCGCCTGGCTGCAGCAGCAGCTGGCGCGTTTCAGCAATGACGCGTTGCCGGTGCCTGCATTGCAGTTGCGCCAGCCCGGGCAGTTGCTGCTGCGTGGCGAACAGTTGCCGGTGCACTGGCAGGAAGGCCGCTTTACGCGGATCGGAATCGAGGCCGGCAGCGCCTGCATCCAGCTGCCGGCACGCGCCGGTGAACCGGCGTTGCGGCGTGCACTGCGCGAGTTCTACGAGGCGCAGATGCGGGCGGATGTGGGGCGCTGGCTGCCGACGTACCTGCCGGGCCTGCCACGCGCACCGACGCGGTTGCGGCTGAAGGTGATGTCCTCGCAATGGGGCTCGCTGGCACCGGACGGCACCATGGCGCTGGACCTGGCGCTGATCCTCGGCCGGCCGTCGGCATTCGAATACGTGCTGGTACACGAGCTGTGCCATCTGTTGCAGGCCAACCATTCGCCCGCATTCTGGGCCGAGGTGGAAGCGCGTTTCCCGCGCTGGCGCGAGGAGCGCGAGTATTTCCATGCCGAAGGGCGGCGGCTCAAGGCGAGTTTGCGTCTGCTGCTGGGGGCGCCGCCCGCGTCCGGCGGCTGAATCCCCGGCCGCGGTGCAGGCCGGTGGCGGGACGACGGCGCCGACCCGGTCGGTGTGCAGGTGCCGGCCGGTTTTCTCAGGTCAGTTCCAGCGCGATGGCGCGCTCGTAGCGCTGCTGCTGTTCCGCACGCACCGCACGGCAGGCGCTCCCGCCCATGGCAAAGGCCCGGCAGGTGGCCGGCCGGCTGTCATAGATGCGGCATTCCATCCGCTGCCCGTCCAGGGCCACGCACCAGCCATCCGGGTCCCGGGCCATGACACGCAGCCCGCCGGGCAACTGGCTGGTCAGGTGTGCCGGCACCGTGTCGCCGGCTTGCAGCACCACGGGAAGCTGGCAGCACAGCGCGTCGCAGCGGCGGCAGGAAATCGCGGTGGTGGCCTGATTCATGCCGCCACCGCCTCTCGCGAGTAGTGCAGCAGGCGACCGCGGAAAGGCGCGGTGTCCGCCTCATCCATCGCGTGCCGGGTCGATTCCAGCCCGAATCCCTGCTGGTCCAGCATCCGGCTGAAGCGCGCGCTGTTGCCGCGGCCCGGGTCGGCGACCACCACCTCGGCCGTGGGATTGGCATGGCGGCGGATGACATCGGCCATCAGCGCGGCGTGGTCCTGCTCGTAGAGCACGTCACTGGCAATGATCAGGTCGAACGTACCCAGCGTGGGCAGCTCACGGTCCCAGTGCAGCTGGCGGTAGTGCACCGCCGGCAAGGCGTTCAGCGCGGCGTTGTAGGCGAGGAACGGCTCGGCCAGCGGGTGGATGTCGGAGGCGACCACATCGCCACCGCGCTGCATCAGCACCAGGCTGGCCAGGCCGATGCCGCACCCCAGTTCGAGGATGCGCTTGCCCTGGATGTCGAAGCGGTCCATGGCCTGGGCCAGCAGGCGGCCCGCCGGCCACAGCTGGCCGAACAGGCTCCATTGCGCCGAGGAGATCCCCAGGCGCGCGCCATGGCCGTCGGGATCGCTGAATTGCTGTTTGTCGCGAAGAACGCGCAGCTGATAGGAGTGGTCACCGATGGTGACCAGCTTGTTGCGTGTCAGATAACCGGGCATAACCCCCCCGTCGAACGCCCGCCCCGGATTCAGGGCAGCGACGCGTGGAAAGGATGCGGAGTGGGCAACTACCAGAGCAGCTGCGCAGTGCGCGCGAAACAGGCGGACCTGTCGCCCCATCCTAGCAGTACGCGGTTGACGGGGCCTGAGCGGTCGGGGCAGTGATGCGATAAGCGGCGACGGAGTTGGTGCATCCGTGCGCCCCGGCGATGCAGCGGGAAAGCTGTAATTGCGTGAACCCCGGGGCCACGCATTGCGGCCCCGGGGTTTACGGGCAACGGTGATTCTACTGATGCGGCAAGGCGGCGTTGCGCGATTCCATGCCGATTTTCTGGGTGCGGTCGTGCCACTCCACGGCGAAACCGACGCGCTGGCCGACCGGGATGCGGCCGTTGTGTGGTCGGGTCATCGTGTCGAGCATGGTGCGGATGCGGTCGGCTTGACCCCTGCCGCGAGCGGCGTTCAGCTGCCGTCAGGCAAGCCGGCGAGGAAGCGGGAAATGATCGCCGCCACGGCCCCGGGTTCGTCCATGTGCACATGGTGGTGACCGGGCAGTGTGGCCAGCCGCGCATCGGCCAGGCGTGCGACGCGCTGGCTGCGTTCGGGCTCCGGGAAATACGCCTGTGCGGGGGTGGCGTAGATCACCTGCACCGGGCAGCGGATGGCGTCGAGCACGTCGCCGACCTGCTCCTCGGTCATGCGCACCGCGGTGGGCAGCATCAGCCGCGGATCGCTGCGCCAGCTCCAGCCGCCGTCGACCTGTTTGACGCCGCGTTCGATCAGCAATCGTGCCGAGGCCTCGCTGAGCTGGTTGACCATCATCCGCGCCCGTACCGGTGCGGACAGGTCGGGGAACACGCGCAGCTGCTTGCCTTCCAGCTTGCGCACCGCATCGACATGGGCGCGCAGCCGCTGCAGAGTTTCTCCGGCGGGGGCGGACAATCCACCCAGCGCCTCGATCGACACCAGCGCCTGTACCCGTTCCGGCGCCACCGCGGCGACCAGGCTGGCGATCGCCGCGCCCATCGAGTGGCCCAGCAGCACGCAACGCTCCCAGCCCAGTGCATCGATGATCGCCAGCGTCTGCACGATGGCGTGCGGCGTGGTGTAGGGCGTGGTCGGTGGCAGGTGGCTGCTGAAGCCGTGGCCGGGCAGGTCGACCATCACCAGGTCCAGCGCCGGCAACTGCGTGGCCAGCGGCAGGAAGCTGGCGGCGTTGTCGAGCCAGCCGTGCAGCGCCAGCACTTTCAGGCCACCGGCAGGGCCGTTGCGCAGCGCCGCCACGGTCACGCCGTCGACGTCCAGCTCGATCGCGCGTGGAGTCATTCCGGCTGTGCCGCCGCCAGTGCAGCGAGTGCGCTGGCGTGGGCCGGGGCATCGTTGAGACAGGGGATGTAACGCATCCGCGCGCCGCGCTCGGCCAGCGTGGCGGTGAAGCCCATCGCCACCTCTTCCAGTGTTTCCAGGCAGTCGGTGGCGAAGCCGGGACAGACCACGTCCAGGGTCTTGAGGCCGCTTTCGGCCAGTGCCCACAGCGTCGGTTCGGCATAGGGTTGCAGCCAGCGTTCCCGGCCGAAGCGCGACTGGTAGGTCAGCATCCAGTCGCCGGCGGACAGGCCCAGCGCCGCGGCGATCGCCTCGCTGCTGGCCTGGCACTGTTGCGGATACGGGTCGCCGGCGTCGGCCAGCCGCTGTGGAATGCCGTGGTAGGAAAACACCAGCCGCTCACCGCGCCCGTGCTGCTGCCAATGTGCGCGGATCGAATCGGCGACCGCCGCCACCCACGCCGGGTCGGTGGCGTAATTGTCGATGGCCTGCACCTTCACCTGCGGATTGCGGGCCTGCCAGCGGTGCAGCACATCCTCGATGGAGGCGGTGGTGGTGGTCGAATACTGCGGATACAGCGGCAGCACCACGATGCGGCCGACGCCTTCGGCGGCCAGCGCATCCAGCGCCGGCAGCAGCGCCGGCTGGCCGTAGCGCATCGCCTCGCGCACCCGCCAATGCGGCAGCGCCTGCTGCATGCGCGCGGCCAGGCGGCGGGTGTGGACCGCCAGCGGCGAGCCTTCCGGCAGCCACACCTGCGCGTATTTCTCCGCCGAGCGGCGGCTGCGCAACGGCAGGATCAGCCCGTGCAGCAACGGCTTCCACAGCAGTGGGGGGATCGACACCACGCGCGGATCGCCGAGGAATTCGGCAAGGTAGCGACGTACCGCCGGGGCGGTGGGTGTCTCGGGCGTGCCTAGGTTGACCGCCAGCAGGGCGGTGGTGGGTGCGTCAGACATACCGCGTATTCTCGCAGGTGTGGCGACGGTGGGCGATGCGGGTGGCGTACCTGGATGCAGGCGGATGCAGGTTCCACTCACTGCCGATTCATCACCAGGCTCCTATTTTCAGGCACTTGCTTTATCTTCCTGTGCATCGACCGATGGAGTTCACCATGCGCCGCCTGCCGTGCCTTGTTCTGCTGCTGTCCGCGAGCCTGCTTTCCGCCAATGCCGTCGCCGGTCCGCAGGAAGACCAGCGGGCCCGCAATGCGGTGCGCGTATTGAGCGAGATCCAGAACATCCCGGAGCAGTCCATTCCCGACAAGCTGCTCGATGAAGGCCGCGCGATCATCGTCATTCCCGACACGATCAAGGCCGGGCTGGTGATCGGCGGGCGTCGTGGCCATGGCCTGATGTCGGTGAAGGCGGCCGACGGCAGCTGGTCCAACCCGGTATTCATCAAGATCACCGGCGGCAGCATCGGCTTCCAGGCCGGGGTGCAGTCCTCCGATGTGATCCTGGTGTTCCGCAACGATCGCAGCCTGGACAACATCGTCAACGGCAAGTTCACCCTCGGTGCCGATGCCGGGGTCGCCGCCGGTCCGGTCGGGCGCAGCGCCGCCGCCGCCACCGATGGCCAGCTCAAGGCCGAGATCTGGTCGTGGTCGCGCGCCCGCGGGCTGTTCGCCGGGGTCGCGCTGGATGGGGCGGTGCTGTCGATCGACGATGCCGCCAACCTCGACGCCTATGGTCCCGGCACCACGCCGCGGATGATCCTGGAGGGCCGCCTGAACGAGGCGCCGTCCATGGACGTGGTGTCCTTCCGTGACCGCCTGGAGGAATCCACCTACGCGGCGCGTGAAAAGCGCGGCACCCAGGAGCCGCTCGCACAGCGCCCGGCCGCCGCCGCGCGC
Source organism: Stenotrophomonas sp. UBA2302 (assembly GCA_002345545.1). Taxonomy (GTDB): domain Bacteria; phylum Pseudomonadota; class Gammaproteobacteria; order Xanthomonadales; family Xanthomonadaceae; genus Stenotrophomonas. Next base: position 13,802 of record DDVW01000067.1, read on the forward strand.
ACCGATACCGTCAACGTGGCCGCACCGGTCGCGACCGATGGCGCCACCACCACGCCGTTGCAGACGCTGCCGGCGGAGGCGGTCCCGCAGCAGGGCTTCCAGCCGGTGTCCGAGGGCGAGATCCGCACCGAGACACTGGATGGCGGTCTCTGACCTTTGGCATAGCGATCGGCTGATGGCGGGTGCGCTATGCTGGTCAACCTCCTCACAAACTACGCGAGCGGATCATGGGCAGTTTCAGCATTTGGCACTGGTTGGTCGTGCTGGTCATCGTCCTGCTGGTATTCGGTACCAAGCGGTTGACGAGTGGCGCCAAGGATCTGGGCAGTGCGGTCAAGGAATTCAAGAAAGGCATGCGCGACGAGGACAAGCCGGCCGCGCAGCTGGGTGATGGTTCGCGCGATGCCGACAAGAGCCGCGAAACGCAGGCCGAGCACGATCGCGACACTCGCTGATCCCGGGGACCGGGCGTGTTCGATATCGGCTTCAGCGAACTGCTGCTGATCGCGGTGGTGGCGCTGGTGGTACTGGGTCCGGAGCGTTTGCCCAAGGCGGCGCGTTTTGCCGGGCTGTGGATGCGCCGTGCGCGCAACCAGTGGGATTCGGTGAAGCAGGAGCTGGAACGCGAACTGCACGCCGAGGAGCTCAAGCGCAACCTGCAGGACGTGCGCCAGTCGATGCAGCAGGCCGAGAGCGGGCTGCGCGAGCAGGTCGGGCAGGTCCAGACAGAGGCCGAGACATTCCGGCGCGAAGTGGAACAGGCGCCGTCGGCGCCGGAAGCGTTTATCGAACCGCGGCCGCTGGAACCCCGCACGGGCACCACTGAAGACGTGGCGGCGGAAGCGGACAACCGCGCCATCGCGCTGGACGCTGCGTTGCCTGCACCGGGCGACGAGGCCCCCGCAACGCCGGAGCGCGCGCCGTGAGTGCCACCGATTTCAACGACAGCACCCTGGTCGAGCATCTGGTCGAGCTGCGTGCACGGTTGGTGCGCGGGCTGCTCGGTCTTGGCGTGGCATTGCTGGCACTGCTGCCGTTCTCGCGCACGCTCTACACCCACTTGGCGACACCGCTGGTCTCGCAGCTGCCGGCCGGGCAGTCGATGATCGCCACCAATCCGGCCGGCGCGTTCTTCGCGCCCCTGAAGCTGACCTTCTTCACCGCGCTGTTCGTGGCGGTGCCGTGGCTGCTGTACCAAGCTTGGGCATTCGTGGCGCCGGGACTGTATGCGCGCGAGAAGCGGCTGGCGATGCCGTTGCTGGGATCGGCGGTCGCACTGTTCTACATCGGCTGTGCGTTCGCGTACTTCCTGGTGCTGCCGACGGTGTTCCACTTCCTGACCACCTTCCGCCCGGAGGTGATCGCCATCACCCCCGATGCCAACGCCTATCTGGATTTCGTGCTGGTGATCTTCTTCGCCTTCGGCGCCAGCTTCGAGTTGCCGGTGGCGATGGTGATCCTGGTGCTGCTGGGCTGGGTGACACCGCAGCAGCTGCGCGAAGGGCGCGGCTACGCCATCGTCGGCATCTTCGTACTGGCGGCGATCGTCACTCCGCCCGACGTCGTGTCGCAGCTGATGCTGGCCATCCCGATGTGCGTTCTGTACGAAATCGGCATCCATGCCGCCCGCTGGTTGCAGCCACGCGGGCAGGACCGGACCGCGGGGCCCTGATCCGCGCGGGTCGGCGGATGGCCGTGATCTGGGCTATTTTTTCTGGACGGAGGCCGGCGGCCGGGCCGGCCAGCTTCGGGGGAGCATCTGCGTGAAGCGCGAACAAGACAGCTGGATCCACAACCTGCCGCTGCTGGTGAAGATGCTGGCGGCCTTCAGCCTGGTATTCCTGTGTTTCCTGGCCACCAGCGTGGTCAGCTACCGCACCTTCGGCCAGGACGATGTGGCGCGGCAGCGGGAAGGCGTGCAGATCGAGGTGATCCGCCAGGTCGAGGAGGCCATCCAGGACGTGCGCCGGCAGCAGGTGGCGATCCGCAATTACCTGCTTGGCGATGGCGAGCAGCACCTGCAGGCGCTGGTGCAATTGCAGGGGGCACGTGACGCCGCACTGGCCGCCGCGATCGATGTCAGCCAGGGCGATCTCGCCCAGCGGTTGCGCCGCGCCCAGGTCCAGGCCACCGCCTGGGACAAGGAAGTGATGCAGGTGCTGCGCCCGGTCGAGGGCAGTGCGCCACTGAGCCAGGTCGAGCGTCTGCACGCGGTCAGCAATGGCGGCCAGGGCAATGCGCTGGTGGAGGCGCTGGAGAGCATCTACGACGCGGAAGTGGCGACGATGCTCAGCGACCGCACCGGGATGAGCCGCTGGATCGCCCGCGCGCACATGATTTCGCTGGTCCTGCTGGTGGCCGGTTTCCTGATCATCCTGGGCACCTTGTGGATGATCTCGCGGCTGGTGGTGCAGCCGATCAACCGCCTGACCGAGAAGATGACCCGCCTGTCCCACGATGACCTGGACGTGGAGATCACCGGGCTCGGGCGTGGCGACGAGATCGGTGCGATCGCCCGGGCACTGGAAGTGTTCCGGCGCAATTCGCTGGCCTCGCGTGATGCCAACTGGGTCAAGCTCGGGGTCGGCGAGGTCGGGGCCGAGCTGCAGACCGCACAGACCCCGGGCGAGTACGCGCAGGCGCTGGTGTCGCAGATCGCGCCGCGCATCGATGCGCCGATCGGCGTGTTCTTCATGTGGGACGAGGCGACCGGGCAGTTGACCCTGCAGGGCAGCTACGGCTTCCAGCGGCGCAAGCACCTGGGGCTGAGCTACGGACTGGGCGATGGTCTGATCGGCCAGGCGGCGCTGGAGCGCAAGCGCATCAGCGTGCAGCAGGTACCGGATGAATTCTTCGGCATCCATTCGGCGCTGGGCGAGGCGCAGCCGCGCCATCTGGTGGCGGTGCCGCTGCTGCTCAAGGACCGCCTGCTGGGGGTGTTCGAGTTCGGCACCTTCGGCCATTTCAGCCCGACCCAGGAAGCCTTCATCGACAGCGTGCTGCCGACGGTGGCGCTGGGCCTGGACAACATCTGCCGCGCCGATGAAACCCAGCTGCTGCTTGACCGCTCCCGTGCCCAGGCCGAAGAACTGCAGCGCTCCCAGCTGGCGTTGCAGGCCCAGGAGGAAGAGCTGCGCGCCACCAACGACGAGCTGCAGGGCAAGACCGTCGAGCTGGAGGAACAGGCGCAGCGGCTGTCGGCGTCGGAAGAGGAGCTGCGCGTGCAGGCCGAGGAGCTGCAGGCCTCCAACGAGGAGTTGCGGCAGAAGACCGAGGTGCTCAACGAACAGAAGGACGTGTTGCAGGTGCTGCAGCGTGAAACCGAGTTCAAGGCGCAGGAGCTGGCGCGCGCCAGCCAGTACAAGACCGACTTCCTGGCCAACATGTCGCATGAGCTGCGCACGCCGCTCAACAGCCTGCTGATCCTGTCCAAGGAGCTGGCCGAGAACGAGAGCGGCCACCTCGATGCCGAGGAAGTGGAAGCGGCGGAGGTGATCCACGATTCCGGTTCCAACCTGCTGCGGCTGATCAACGACATCCTCGACCTGTCCAAGATCGAGGCGGGCAAGATGGACGTGTACCGCGAGGAAGTGAAGATCGATGCGCTGACCCGCGAGGTCACGCGCCACTTCCGCCACATGGCGGTGGACAGCCGGCTGGAATTCGCCATCGAGGTCGATCCGGACCTGCCCGAGACGCTGTTCACCGACCGCTCCAAGCTGCAGCAGGTGCTCAACAACCTGCTCGGCAATGCCTTCAAGTTCACCCGCGAAGGCAAGGTGACGCTGCAGCTGGCGGTGGCCGACCGGTCGTTGCTGACCCGCATCGGTGCGGCCGCCGATGCGGCCTATGTGGCGCTGTCGGTACGCGATACCGGCATCGGCATTCCGCAGGAACGGCTGGACTCCATTTTCGAGGCGTTCGAGCAGATCGACTCCAGCACCAGCCGCCACTATGGCGGCAGCGGGCTGGGGCTGGCCATCGCCCGGCGGCTGGCGCAGCTGCTCGGCGG
>DDVW01000030.1:0-25586 GCA_002345545.1 Stenotrophomonas sp. UBA2302
AACAGCAACAGCAACAGCAACCAAGGCCGCTGAAGAAGGCGACAACCTGGGTCTCGCTACTCAGGGGTAACGAGCCGTCGGGATAACAGCACTGCCGCCCGCGTGTGTGGACGCCCCGGCCGGGCATCCCCGTACACAAGACCAGCGATCAGGCCTGTGCCGCCCGCCGCAGCTGCTTGCGTTCCCTGCGCCGCGCCCGCCAACTGCGCCAGTGCTGCTGCAGGCACGAGAAGATCACGTACAGCGCCGGCGTGCTCAGCAGCGTCAGGCTCTGCGAGATCAGCAGGCCGCCGATCATCGCGATGCCCAGCGGCCGGCGCAGCTCCGAGCCCTCGCCGATGCCGATCGCCAGCGGCAGTGCCGCCAGGATCGCCACCATCGTGGTCATCATGATCGGGCGGAAGCGCACGATGCTGGCCTCGCGCACTGCCTCGGCCGGTGACATGCCGTGCTCGCGCTGCGCCACCAGCGCGAAGTCGATCATCATGATCGCGTTCTTCTTGACGATGCCGATCAGCAGCACCAGCGCGATCATCGAGATCACCGAAAGATCGGTGTTGGTGATCCACAGCGCCAGCAGCGCGCCCATGCCTGCCGCCGGCAGCGTCGACAGGATCGTCACCGGGTGCACCAGATTCTCGTACAGCATGCCCAGCACGATGTAGACCGTGATGATGGCGGCGATGATCAGCATCAGCATCGCGCCCGGATCGGTGGCCTGGCGGAAACCGCCGCGTGCGGCCTGGCGGATGTCGCCGGGCATGCGCAGGCCGTCGATCGCCGCCTTGACGATGGCATCACCTTCGCCGCTGCTCACCCCGGGAGCCAGGTTGTAGCTCAGGTCCATCACCGTGTACTGGTTCTGGTGGGTGACCTGCGACGGTGCCAGCCCCGGTTCCTGGTGGGCCAGCGCGGTCAGCGGGATCATCTGCCCGCTCTTTGAGGCCACGTACAGATCCTCGATCGCCGCCGGGCTGCCGGTCTGGCTGGGCAACGCGTTGACCACCACGCCGTACTGGTTCAGGTCGGCGTAGATGGTGGAGATCTGGCGCTGGCCGAATGCGCCGTACAGCGCGCCGTCGATGGCGCCGATGCTGACCCCGAGCCGCGCGGCCTTGTCGCGGTCGATGACGATCTTCTGCATCAGCCCGCCCTTGTCCACATCCGAGCCGACATCGCGCAGCTTGGGATTCTGCCTGAGCACCTCGACCAGCTTCGGCAGCCATTCGGCCAGCTGCGCGGCATCGTTGCCCTGCAGCGTCACCCGGTTCTGTGCGCCCTGCGAGCCGCCGCCACCCCCGCTTGAGGGCAGGTCCTGGATCGCGCGCAGGCGCACGTCCAGATCCGGGAACTGCGCGGCCTTGGAGCTGAGCCGTGCCACCACCGCATTGGTCGGCTCGCGCCGGCCTTCCTTCTCCGTATACAGCTCGATATTGAACTGCGCGCTGCTGCCCTGGCGGCTGGAGCCCAGTCGTGCGCCGACGATCTTCACCGCCGGATCGGCCAGCAGCATGTCGCTCAGGCGGCGCTGGCGCTCGCTCATTTCGTTGAACGAGACGGTGGCCGCGGAGCTGGCGCGGCCCCAGATCAGGCCGGTGTCCTGCTCGGGGAAGGAGCCCTTGCCGACCTTGCCGGCGAGAAAGAAGGTGGCTGCGATCAGCAGCAGCGGTGTCAGCGCCAGCAGCAGCGCATGGCGCAGTGCGAAATCCAGCGCCACGGTGTAGAAGCGCAGCATGCCGGCGTGCACGCGATCGAGCAGCGGACCGATGCGCGACGGTGTGACCGGCACCGAATGCGGCTGCAGGAAACGCGCGCACAGTGCCGGGGTCAGCGTCAGCGACACCAGCGCCGACACCAGGATCGCCGCCACCAGGGTCAGGGTGAACTCGCGGAAGAACGCGCCGAGCATGCCCTGGGCGAAGATGATCGGCAGGAATACCGCGATCAGCGAAGCGGTGATCGAGACGATGGTGAAGCCGATCTCGCGCGCGCCGGCCATCGCCGCCTGCATGCGTGGCACGCCGTCATCGAGGTGGCGCATGATGTTCTCGATCACCACGATCGCATCGTCGACGACAAAACCAATGGCGATCACCAGCGCCAGCAGGGTCAGGTTGTTGAGGGTGAAGCCCAGCGTGCTCATCAGCAGCGCCGCGCCGGCCAGCGACAGCGGCACGGTGATGGCGGCGATCAGCGTCGGCGCCAGCCGGCGCAGGAACAGCGCCATGGTCAGCACCACCATGGCCAGGCTGATCATCAGGGTGATCTGCACTTCGTCCAGCGAGGCGCGGATGGTCGGGGTGCGGTCGAAGTAGGGGGTCAGCGTGGTGCCGGCATCCAGATAGCCGGACAGTGACGGGATCGCCGCCTTGACCCGGTCCACGGTGGCGACCAGGTTGTCGCCGCTGCGCAGGTACACATACATCAGCACACCGCGTTTGCCGTTGACCCAGGCGGCCTGGTAGGCGTCCTGCTGGCCATCGTAGACGGTGGCCACATCCTTCAGCCGCACCACCGCGCCGTCATGGGTGGCGAGGGCGACGTTGGCGAAATCGGCGGCCTTGCGCACCTGGTCGTTGAGCACGATGGCGGTCTGGCTGCTGCCATCGCTGAGGAAGCCCAGCGGCGAGGCGACGTTGGCCGCGCGCATCGCATTGCGCAGGTCGTCCGGGCTCAGCCCCAGCGCGTTCATCGCGCGCAGGTTGAGGTCCACGCGCACGGCAGGGGTGGAGGCACCGGCGATATCCACCTGCGACACGCCGGGCAGCTGCCGCAGCCGCTGCGCCAGCAGCGAGTCGGCCAGGTTGTACAGCTCGGCCACCGACTGCGTCTCGGAGGTCAGCGCCAGCGCGATCACCGGATCGTCGTTCGGGTTGGCCTTCTGGTAGGTGGGGGTGTTGATGCCGGCCGGCAGGTCGGCCATTGCCGCGTTGATCGCCGCCTGCACGTCCTGCGCGGCGGCGTCGATGTCGCGGCTGGTGTTGAACATCAGGAACACCATGCTGCGGCCGTCACTGCTGGACGAGCGCATGGTGTCGATGCCAGGCACCTGACCGAGGTGCCGCTCCAGCGGCGCGGTCACCGTGGCGGCCATGGTGTCGGCATCGGCGCCGGTGTTGGAGGCCTGCACGAAGATCACCGGGATGGTCAGGTTCGGCAGCGCCGCCACGCCCAGCCGCAGATAGCAGACCAGCCCGGCGAAGAACAGGCCGATCGCCAGCAGGCTGATGCCGATCGGGCGTTTGATGAAGGGCGCGGAGATGTTCATCGGCGCTTACCGGGCCGTCTGTAGGCGGGCGGCGGTGCGTTGCTCGCGGCGGCGCGCCGCCCATTCGGACAGGCGTTCGAAATACAGGTAGATCACCGGCGTGGTGTACAGCGTGACCAGCTGCGACAGCAGCAGGCCGCCGACGATGGCCACACCCAGCGGGCGCCGCAGTTCCGAACCGATACCGGTGCCCAGCGCCAACGGCAGCGCACCGAGCATGGCCGCGGCGGTGGTCATCATGATCGGGCGGAAACGCAGCAGGCAGGCGCGGCGGATCGCGTCATAGGCGTTGGCGCCGGAGCGCTGCGCGTCCAGTGCGAAGTCGATCATCATGATCGCGTTCTTCTTGACGATGCCGATCAGCAGCACGATGCCGACGATGCCGTCCACCGACAGACTCATCCCGCACAGGTACAGCGCCAGCAGCGCACCGACCCCGGCCGGCGGCAGTGTGGAGATGATCGTCAGCGGGTGGATCCAGCTTTCATACAGCACGCCCAGCACGATGTAGATCACCGCGATGGCGGCCAGCAGCAACAGCACCACATCTGTCTGGCTGCTGGAGAACTCGGCGGCGGTGCCGATGAACTGCGCCTGCATCTGCGACGGCAGTTCCAGCGCGGCCACGGCCTTGTTGATCGCCGTCACGCCTTCGGACAGCGAGTAGCCCGGTTCCAGGTTGAACGACACGGTGGCCGAAGGCAGCTGCTGCTGGTGGCTGACGATCAGCGGCGCGGTGCCAGGCGTGGCGGTGGCGATGGCCGACAGCGGAATGCTGCCGCCGCCCCCCAGCGCGATGCCGGTATTGCTGTTGCCGATGCCGGTGGCGGTGGAGGAGTTGCTGGAGCTGACCTGGCCCAGTGTGGTGGCGTTGCTGCCGGTCAGCGCGCCGCTGCCGTTGCTGCCGATCGCCAGCTGGTTCATCAGCGCATCGCTGGTGCGGAACTCCGGCGCCACTTCCAGCACCACGCGGTACTGGTTGAGCTGGGTGAAGATGGTGGAGATCTGGCGCTGGCCGTAGGCGTCATACAGGGTGTCGTCGATGGTCTGCATCGGCACGCCGTAGCGCGCGGCCTTGTCGCGATCCACTTCCACATGCAGAGCGCGGCCGTGGTTGGCCAGGTTGTTGTCGACGTCGGCCAGTTCCGGCAGCCGGCGCAGCGCGTCGGTGACGCGCGCGGTCTGTTCGGCCAGTTCGGTGCTGTCCATGTCCGACAGCGAGAACTGGTAGGCAGTGGCGGCCACGCGCGTGTCCAGCGTGACGTCCCGCACCGGCTTCAGGTACAGCGCCACGCCGGGGATGTGCGCGGCGGCGGCCTGCAACCGCGGCAGGATCACGTCCAGCCCGGCACGGTCGCCGCGGTCCTTGAGCACGATGCTCAGCTGGCCCTGGTTGAGCGTGGGATTCATGGTGCCGGCGCCGATGTAGGCGGCCACGCCGGTCACCGCTTCGTCCTGGTGCAGGGCGGCGGCCACCGCCTGGGTGCGCTGCTGCATCTGCTCGAAGGCCACGTTCTGGTCGGCGATCACCACACCGGTGATCATGCCGGTGTCCTGGTCGGGCAGCAGACCCTTGGGGATGGCGATGTACAGCAGCACTGTCAGTGCCACCGAGGCCAGTGCGATGCCCAGGGTCAGCGGCTGGTGGCGCAGCACCCAGTCCAGGGTGCGCTCGTACAGGTGCACCAGACGCGACCATGCGGTGACCTTGCCCTGTGCCGCCGCGCGCTCGTGCGCGTCATCGCCTTCGGGCAGCTGGTCGGGCTTGAGCAGGTAGGCGCACATCATCGGGGTGAGCGTCAGCGAGATCAGCATCGAGATCGACACCGCGATCGTCAGCACCCACGCGAACTCGTGGAACAGGCGGCCGGTGACGCCGGGCATCAGGATCAGCGGCAGGAACACCGCCACCAGCGACACCGTCAGCGACAGCACGGTGAAGCCGATCTCCTTCGCACCGACCTCGGCCGCTTCCTGGCCGTCCTTGCCCTGCTCGATGTAGCGCACGATGTTCTCGATCATCACGATCGCATCGTCGACCACGAAGCCGGTGGCCACGGTCAGCGCCATCAGCGACAGGTTGTCCAGCGACATGCCGGTGAAGGCCATCACCCCGAACGTGCCCAGCAGCGACAGCGGCACCGCCACCGACGGGATCACCGTGGCCCACAACCGCCGCAGGAACACGAAGATCACCGCCACCACCAGACAGATGGTCAGGATCAGGGTGAACTGCACGTCGTGCACCGAGGCGCGGATGGTCACGGTGCGGTCGGAGAACACGTCAAGGTTCACGTCCGCCGGCAGCATGCCCTGCAGGCTGGGCAGGATGGTGCGGATGTTCTCCACCGTCTTGACGATGTTGGCGCCGGGCTGGCGGCGTACTTCCAGCAGCACCGCCGGCTGGCCGTCGGCCCAGGCGGCGATCTGGTCGTTCTCGACGCCGTCGATCACGCTGGCGACGTCGCGCAGCCGCACCGGCGCGCCGTTCTGGTAGCGGATGATGATGTCGTTGTAGTCGGCCGCGTCGCTGAGCTGGTCGTTGGTGGACAGCGTGTAGCTCTGCGTCTTGCCGTTGAGCGAGCCCTTGGGCGCGTTGACGTTGGCCTGGGTCAGCGCGCTGCGCAGGTCTTCCAGGGTCATGCCCATGTTGCTCAGCTGCGCCGGGTTGGCCTGGATGCGCACCGCCGGGCGCACGTTGCCGGCGATCGACACCAGTCCGACGCCGTCGATCTGCGACAGGCGCTGGGCCAGGATCGAATCGGCCAGGTCGTTGACCTCGCGCAGCGGCCGCGTATCGGAGGCCAGCTTCAGGGTCAGGATCGGCGCGTCGGCCGGGTTTACACGGTTGTAGACCGGCTGGTACGGCAGCGAGCCGGGCAGGGTGGCCTGGCGGATCGCCGCCTGCACGTCCTGCGCGGCGGTGTCGATGTCGCGCTCCATCGAGAACTGCAGCACGATGCTGGACAGACCGGCCGAGGAGTCGGAGGTCATCATGTCCAGCCCGGAGATCTGCCCCAGCTGCCGCTCCAGCGGCGTGGTCACCAGCGAGGCCATGGTCTGCGCGCTGGCGCCGGGGTACTGCGTGGTCACCACCAGGCTGGGGGCCTCGATCTCGGGCAGGGCGGCGACCGGCAGGCGCTGGTAGCCGAGGATGCCCAGCAGCATCAACCCGACCATCAGCAACGAGGTGGCGATCGGGCGGCGGATGAAGATAGTCGAGAAGCCCACGGGTGATTCCTGGTGCGAAGAGGGAAGGCGGAGCAGCGGGGCGTGTCAGCGCATCAGCGTGGCGGACCACCGCGTCCGCCGCGGTTGCCCTTCTGGCTGGCGGCCTTGAGTTGCTCCTCGCTGGGTGCCGGCGGCGCCTGACCCGGTGCCAGCGCGTTGACCTTGCTGCCTTCCTTCAAGCGGAACTGGCCTTCGGTGACCACCTTGTCACCCGGCTGCAGGCCCTTGCTGATCACCACATGGCTGTCGTCGACCTGCCCGCCCTGCTCGACCTCGCGCAGGGTGACGGTGGTGTCGGATTGGATCAGATAGACGAAATCACCGGTGCTGCTGCGCTGTACCGCTTCGGCCGGCACCACCACCGCGCCGGGCAGCTCGCCCAGCTGCAGGCGCACGTTGACGAACTGGCCGGGCCACAGGCTCTTGTCCGCGTTGGGGAACTCGGCGCGCAGACGGAAGGTGCCACTGTTGCTGCTGATCTGGTTGTCCACCACCTGCAGCCTGCCGTCGGCGTTGGTCACGTTGCCGCCTTCGCGGTCGAGCGTGGCGGTGGACAGCGGGCTGGTGGCCTGCGCGCTGCGTACCGCGTCCAGCTGCCGTTCGGGCAGGTTGAACAGCACGTAGGCCGGCTGCAGCTGGGTCACGGTGACGATGCTGCTGCCGGCGCTGACCACATTGCCCGGATCGACCGCACGGATACCGGTGACACCATCGATCGGCGAGGTGATGCGGGCGTAGTCCAGCTGCACCTTGGCCTGCTCGGCGCTGGCCTGCGAAGCGGCTACCGCGGCCTGGTATTGCGCCACCTGGTTGCGCAGCGTGGTCAGGTCGGTCTGGGCGACAAATGCGCGGTATTCAGGCGAATTGGAGCGTTCGTAGTTGGACTGTGCGGTCGCCAGCAGCGCCTGGTTCTGGCGTTTGCTGGCCAGGGCCTGGTCGTACTGGGCCTGGAAGGTACGCGGGTCGATCTGCGCCAGCAGCTCGCCCTTCTTCACCGGCTGGCCCTCGCGGAAGTTGACGCTGAGCAGCTGGCCGCCGACCTGCGGGCTGACGGTGACGGTGTTGTAGGCGCTCACCGTGCCCTGCGCGGTCACATAGACCGGCACGTCCTTGCGCTCGGCGGTCACCGCGGTGACCGGCACCGGCGCGCTGTCGCGACCACCGCCGCGCATGCCGGTTGCCTGCCCAGTGCCGGACTGCTTGCCTCCCCCCATCATCCGGTAGCCGATACCGGCCACCAGCAGCACTGCAATGACCAGCAGCACGATCTTCCAGAAACGCGACATGCGAAAACTCCTGAGGGAACCGGATTGGGGGGAACAGCGGCGTAGCCGGAGAGGATAACGCCCGCACTGGCGACTGCAGCCATGACCGATGGGCCACGCATACAGACCTGCGTATGCCGGTGAACGTTCCAGTGCGGGGATGGTTGACCTCGTGCGGAAGAAAGTTTTGCCCTACATTCCGGTCTTCGAGGCGTGTGCAAGGGGAAGTGTCGATGGCCCGCAAGACCGTACTGGTGTCCGCACTGCTGTGCGCCCTGTCGCCGCTGCTGGCGCAGGCCCAGGACGCCCAGCGTCCGGAAGTGGCCGCCGCCGCCACGCGCCTGCAACAGCAGGTGGTCGACTGGCGTCGTGATTTCCACCAGCATCCGGAGCTGTCCAACCGCGAAGTGCGTACCGCCGCCAAGGTCGCCGAACGCCTGCGTGCGATGGGCCTGCAGCCCCGGACCGGTGTGGCGGTGCACGGCGTGGTGGCGATCATCAAGGGTGGCCTGCCCGGGCCGAAAATCGCCCTGCGTGCGGACATGGACGCGCTGCCGGTGACCGAACAGACCGGCCTGCCGTTCGCCTCCACTGCTACCGCCGAATACCGCGGCGAGCAGGTCGGGGTGATGCATGCCTGCGGCCATGATGCCCATACCGCCACCCTGCTCGGTGTGGCCGATGCGCTGGTGGCGATGCGCGACACGCTGCCCGGCGAGGTGATGCTGATCTTCCAGCCGGCCGAGGAAGGCGCGCCGCCGCCGGAGCAGGGTGGGGCCGACCTGATGCTCAAGGAAGGGTTGTTCAAGGACTTCAAGCCGGAGGCGGTATTCGGCCTGCATGTGTTCTCCACCGTCCAGGCCGGCAAAATCGCCGTGCGCGGCGGCCCGCTGATGGCCGCCTCCGACCGCTTCTCGATCACCGTCAACGGTCGCCAGACCCACGGCTCGGCCCCCTGGAACGGGATCGACCCGATCGTCGCCGCCTCGGATCTGGTCGGCACCGCGCAGACCGTCGTCAGCCGCCGCGCCAACCTGTCCAAACAGCCGGCGGTGCTGACCTTCGGCGCGATCAAGGGCGGCATCCGCTACAACATCATTCCCGACTCGGTGGAGATGGTCGGCACCATCCGCACTTTCGATGCGGACATGCGCCAGCAGATATTCACCGACCTGCGCAACGTCGCCGAACATACCGCTGCTGCCCACGGCGCCACCGCGGTGACCGATATCTACGAGAAGGACGGCAACCCGGCCACGGTCAACGATCCGGCGCTGACCGCGCGCATGCTGCCCAGCCTGCAGGCGGTGGTGGGCAAGGACAACGTCTACGAGCCGCCGCTGCAGATGGGCTCGGAGGACTTCTCGCTGTATGCCCAGCAGGTGCCGTCGATGTTCTTCTTCGTCGGCTCCACCGGCGCCGGCATCGACCCGGCCACCGCGCCGAGCAACCATTCGCCGAAGTTCCTGCTGGACGAAAAGGCGCTGGATGTCGGTCTGCGGGCGCTGCTGCAGGTGTCGCTGGACTACCTCCACGGCGCGCGCTGACCGGCGACGTAACGTCATTGCCGGCAGGGCGGCGGCTTCAGGTTTCCGCGGCCGCGTTCCATGCGGGTGGGGCGCAGCGCGGTGATGGCCATAAAGCGGCCGGTCAAGCGCTGCGCACTACAATCGACGCATGAATACCCCTGAAAAATCCAGTCTGGGCCGCGAGGTCGATTACCCCACCCGCTACGACGCCAGCCTGCTGTTTCCGATCCCACGCGCGACTGCGCGGGGCCAGATCGGTCTGCACGCTGCGACCCTGCCGTTCACCGGTGAGGACCGCTGGCACGTGTACGAGCTGGGCTGGCTGGATGCACGCGGCAAACCCTGCGTGGCGACCGCCACGCTGTGGGTGCCGGCCACCTCGCCGAACCTGATCGAATCCAAGTCGCTCAAGCTGTACCTGAATTCACTCAACGGCACCCGCTTCAACCGCGCCGAGGCCGTGCGTGAACGCATCACCACCGATCTGTCGGTCTGTGCCGGTGCCGATGTGCGGGTGGAATTCGGTCTGCCGCCGGTCGCCGAGGCACCCGGCCAGAGCATCGACCACCTGGATGTGGACATCGACTGCTACGGTCCGCCGCAGGCGGCGTTCCTGTCCGCCGCCGATGACATCGCCAGCGAGACGCTGACCTCGGCGCTGCTCAAATCCAATTGCCCGGTCACCGGCCAGCCGGACTGGGCCAGCGTCAGCATCCGCTACCACGGACCGCGCATCGACCGCGAGGGATTGCTGCGCTACCTGGTGAGCTACCGCGACCATGCCGAATTCCACGAGCAGTGCGTGGAGCGCATTTTCCTGGAGCTGATGCAGCGCTGCGCGCCCTCCTCGCTGGAGGTGGAGGCCCGTTACACCCGCCGTGGGGGCCTGGATATCAATCCGCGTCGCGCCACCGCTGACCTGGTTGCCGACCCTCGGGTCATCCGCGATTCCCGGCAGTGATGGCATGACCGCGGTCCCGCCATACACCGGTTTTACACCGGCGCGATGAATCCTTAACGCGCAGAGTGCAATGGTTGCATCACCCGAGGAGGAACGACTCGAATGAGCAACGACAAGAAGGCTGATTTTTCCGACGTGGCTTCCCGCGTGGACAGTACCGCCGAGGTGGTGCCGAAGGCGGATTTTTCCGATGTCAGCGCAACGGTCGACTCCACCGCGCAGGTGGTGGGGGGACAGACCTATACCGTGCAGAAGGGCGACAGCCTTTCGCGGATCGCAAAGAACCTGTTGGGCGATGCCAATGCATGGACGCGGATATTCCAGGCCAACCGGGATGTGCTGGAGGACCCGGACAAGATATTCCCGGGCCAGACGCTGAAGATTCCACCCCGCCAGGAATAGAGCCGGGCCAATGCCACTCTTCCTTTCCACTCCGGAGCATTCCATGAAGAAGATTTCCACCAGCAGTGTCCTGATGATCGCCTTGGCCGGCACGCTCGCCCTGGCCGGCTGCAAGAAGCCGGAAGAACCCGCGGCACCGGCCGCGACCAGCACCCCGGCGCCCGCACCGGCACCGATGAACGAACCGGCACCGGCGATGCCGACACTCAGCGTCACCTCGGTGACGGTCGGCAACACGGCAGCGGCGGACAAGTCTGTCGCGCCGGTAGCGACCCTGGCCGGCAACGACAAGATCCTCGTGTCGGTGAAGACCGATGGCACGGCCAGCAATGCCAGCCTCGCCGCCAAGCTTGTCTACCAGGACGGGCAGGTGGCCGGTGAGCAGACGGCCATGCTCAACACCAGTGGTGCGGAAACCACCAACATCGAGTTCAGCAAGGCCAGCCCCTGGCCCGCCGGCAAGTACCGCGCGGAGGTGACGCTGGACGGCAAGCCGGCCGGCATGCCGCAGGAATTCGAGGTGAAGTAGCAGGGCTTCCCCTGTCGCCCTCTCTCCCGACAGGTGCAAGCCATGGGCGCAGCCGCAACGCTGCGCCTTTTTTTGTTTCACGATGACTCCAGTACCGCAATTCGCTGGACTACGCCAAGGCTCTATACAGCAAGTTTATCAATCACTTAGGCGAGTTCAACATATGCCGGTGCTTTCCGAAACTTGACCCGGCTTCCCCTCGCGTGGCTCCCATGCGGCTCTTGGAAACCGGGCTCTCCGAGGAGTCATCATGGCGAAGATCAAGCTCACCAAGTCCGCAGTAGATGCGGCACAACCCCAAGACAAGGCCATCGAACTGCGGGACACTGTGGTGCCCGGCTTCCTGTGCAAGATCACCCCGGCAGGCCGCAAGGTGTTCATGCTCCAGTACCGCACGAACGCGGGCGAGCGCCGTAAGCCCGCCTTGGGCCAGTACGGGGAACTGACCGTCGATCAGGCACGCACGATGGCGCAGGAGTGGCTGGCCGAGGTGCGCAAGGGCGGCGACCCCAGTGCGGCCAAGAACGCCGCCCGCAAGGCACCAACCATGAAGGAGTTTTGCCACACCTTCATGGAGGACTACTCCAAGCAGCGTAACAAGCCCAGCACGCAGCGTGGCTATCAGGGCGTCATTGACCGCTGCATCATCCCGATCATGGGCCGGATGAAGGTGCAGGACGTGAAGCGCCCGGACGTGGCGGCGCTGATGAAGAAGCTGGCCTACAAGCAGGCCGAGGCGAACCGTACCTTTGGCGTGCTGCGCAAGATGTTCAACCTGGCCGAAGTGTGGGGGTTGCGCCCTGATGGGACGAATCCATGCCGCCATGTCCCGATGTACCCACCCGGCAAGGAAACCCGGCTTATCGTGGACGATGAACTGGTGCGGATCTTCCGCCAGTTGGAGACGCTGGAAGCCGAAGGACTGGAAAACTACGTCATCCCGCTGGCAATCCGACTGCAATTCGAGTTTGCCGCCCGCCGCTCCGAAATCTGCCCGCTGGAGTGGGGCTGGATTGATCTGGAAAAGCGCCGCGTCGTCTGGCCGGACAGCAAGACGGGCGGCATATCCAAGCCCATGAGCGAGGAAGCCTATCGGCTGTTGTCCACAGCGCCGCGCCGGGAAGGCTGCCCCTATGTCCTGCCGTCGCCGAACGATCCGGCCCGGCACATGACCCACGGTGAGCACTACGGCGGCTGGACGCGCGTGCTCAAGGCCGCTGGCGTGCCGCACGTTGGTACGCACGGTATCCGTCACCGGGCGACGACCGATATTGCCAACTCGGGCGTGCCGACCAAGGTGGGCATGAAGCTCACAGGCCACAAGACCGTGGCGATGTTTATGCACTATGTTCATACCGAGGACAAGCCGGTGCGGGATGCGGCCGAACTGGTGGCGAATCGGCGACTGGCGATTACCGGGGCATCCCGTTCTATGGAGGTGACAGCATGACAAGGAAGACGCCCGTGGCAACACGGAAACCCGCTGCCTTACCGGCTGGCTATGCCGGCATCCACGGCGGCATCGTGGAGCTGCTGGACGCGGCGCGTCAGGCGGCGGCGCGCAGTGTCAACGCGCTGATGACGGCCAGCTATTGGGAGATTGGCCGCCGGATCGTCGAAGCCGAGCAGAAAGGCAGACGGCGGGCCGGTTATGGCGAGCAGTTGATGGCGCGGTTGTCCGCCGATCTCACGGCGCGCTTTGGGCGCGGGTTCAGCCCGGATAACCTGGAGAACATGCGGCGCTTCTTCGTCGCTTATCCCCTTGAGGCAATTTCCGAGACACTGTCTCGGAAATTCGACCTCTCCGAACTGGCCCAGGTCTTCACCCTGCCATGGTCGGCCTATGTCCGACTGTTGTCAGTCAAGGATGACCATGCCCGCCAGTTCTACGAGGCCGAGGCGCTGCGCGGTGGTTGGAGCGTGCGCCAGCTTGATCGACAGATCGGCAGCCAGTTCTACGAACGCACTGCCTTGTCCAAGGATAAGGCGGCGATGCTGGTCAAGGGTTCGGTAGCCAAGCCCGAGGATGCCGTCGCGCCCAATGACGCCATCAAAGACCCGTATGTGCTGGAGTTCCTCGACCTCAAGGATGAGTATTCGGAATCTGATCTGGAAGCGGCATTGATCCAGCGTCTGGAAGATTTCCTGCTGGAACTCGGGGAAGGCTTCACCTTCGTCGGGCGGCAACGTCGGTTGCGTATCGACCAGACTTGGTATCGGGTCGATCTGCTGTTCTTTCATCGCAAGCTACGCTGCCTGGTCATTATTGACCTGAAATTGGGCAGTTTGACCCATGCCGATGTGGGGCAGATGCATATGTACTGCAACTATGCCAAGGAGCATTGGGCCTACCCGGACGAGAACCCGCCGGTGGGCCTGATCCTGTGCGCCGACAAGGGCCATGCCCTGGCGCGGTATGCGCTGGATGGCTTGCCGACTAAGGTGATGGCGGCGAACTATCGCACCGTGCTGCCGGATGCGGAGTTGCTACAAAAGGAACTGGAGAACACGCGGCGTCTGCTCGAATCACGTAGACCGGTACCTCACAATACGCCCAGCGAAAACTAGGGCAGTTGCAGCGTGACGCTGCCACGCTTAGCTAGCGACGCTTGCTCCGCCCTGGCCACGGCAACTCACCAGTTAATTCCGGTAGGCCGCCATCGTCCTCCACTCGCACGCCGAAGCGGTTCACTTCGATCTCCGGCAGGTCTTCACTGTCAAACCATAGTAGTGAAATGGTGGTGTCGGTACGTGCGTAGTGCCTCGAAAGCTCCCAGAGATCAAGACCTTTTTCCCAGTTATCGAACCATACATCCTGGGAAATCTCCCCCGTATCGGTGGCGTTGACCCCTGAAGATCTGATTCGGTGCGCTACCGAGCCAGCCGGGATCACCGACTTGGGTGATATCCAGGCCCCAGCTTGTCTCAAAGACGTGGAGCGTGCTGCATACCGTACTGCGCCACGCTCCATGGTGACGAAGGCACACGGAACATCGCTGAGACTGGCGAATCTCGACGCAGCCGCGGGAAATGAAGTGCCAAACAAATCGGCCATGCGCTGGATAAGGTCCAAGGAAGGCTCTTCCTTGGGAACGACAGAAAGCCATCGCTGATAAGGCATCAGCAGTTCAGCGGCAAATGTGTCGCAGGCGATCTCGTTGGGATGCCGTTTGGCATAAGACCAGGACGGGACTTCCTCGTGACTCGATTCTAGGTCGAGCACGATATGCGCTATCTCGTGGCAAATAGTGAAACGCTGGCGTTCCTCAGTCTCCAGGGAGTTCACGGTGATTATGTGCTTCCCGTTCGGCTTGGTAATGGTATAGCCAGACTCTCCTTCGCCAAGCTCATCTTTCTTGACCTTGGCATTAGCAGCGGTCACATAGGGAGACAGGTCTCCTCGGATGTTAGAAACATCGACTTTCGCAATGAACGCGCGTGCTTTCTGTCTGACATCCGATTCGTCCATGTTCAATCGTCCTCGTCGTCGTCCTCAAGGGCCTTTTTGATCCGGGTAATCAATGTGGCGGGATCAGGCCTTGCGTTACCCCGATGCCTGACGCCGGCCGCCATCGTAAATACGTCGATACCAATAGACGAATCTTGTAGCACAAATTCGACGAGGTTCGGGTCGGCGTCCGCATGGTCAACCAGCCAAGTTACGAGTGCAGCATCTCTCTCCGTCGGCTTAAGAACCTTCAATAGCTTTTCAATCAGGTCTTGGGAGGGGTTTGTTTTTTCGCCAGTTTCGAGGCGGTAGACGTATGCATGGTCCACTGACGATAGCTGCCCAATTTCACGCAGGGAAAGGGTTCTGCGTTCGCGTAGCGTCTTGATAGCGACGCCCAAGCCTGTTTGTGGCATGAGTTCTGATCCTTGCGTTGCGGGGGAAGGCCGTAGCCCTCTGTTGCATCAACCCCACATTCAGTCGAGTCCAAAGGCGCATGTTGCGCAGGTGTTGCGCCAGCGCACATGCTCTGATACATTGTTGTCTAGCCAGACAACGGAAGCGGATTTTTCGCCTGCTACAGGTTGGATTGGCTTGGTCTTCCTGTTGTCTGCATGAGCAACGTATTGTGCTACAGCGGGCGGCCATTGACAACCCAGCCGGCTGGCTGGGACTTCCATAGTTCCATTGTAGGAGTGCCATCATGGCCGGAAAAAATCAGCATGTTGTTCCTCATCAAGACGGTTGGGCCGTTAAAGGCGCCGGCAACGAGCGGGCGACCTCTGTGCATGACACGCAGCAGCAAGCAATAGATGCAGCGCGGGATATTGCACGCAACCAGAAGTCCGAACTCGTCATCCATCGTCCAGATGGCCGTATCCGTGACAAGGATAGCCACGGCAACGACTCCTTTCCCCCGAGAGGTTAAGACGTCATGACTGACATCCCTACCTACCATGTGCTCGCCCTGTCGGGGGGAGGCTATCGCGGCCTTTATACGGCCACGGTTCTTGCCGAGCTTGAAGCCGTGCTGGGCCGGCCTATCGCTTCCCACTTTGACCTGATTTGTGGCACATCGGCAGGAGGGATGTTGGCTTTGGGACTGGCAGCGGAAATCCCCGCCAGCGAACTCAAAGCACTGTTCGAAGACGAAGGCAGCCGCATCTTTGGTTGCCGCAGTCTTTCAAGACGGCTTCTGGGATTCTGGCTGACTGCAAAACATGATTCGGCAGGGTTGCGGGAAGTGCTGACCGAACGCTTCCAGGGAACCACCGTAGGCGACCTGAAGCATCGTGTTCTTGTACCAGCAGTCAACTACTCGACAGGTCGCGGACAGTTTTTCAAGACACCTCACCACCCTTCCTTTGAATTTGATCACCGCATGAAGATCGTCGATGTTGCGTTGGCGACCGCTGCCGCGCCCGTCTACTTTCCGCTGGCGCGCAACGACCGCGGTGTCTTCGCGGATGGCGGACTGGTAGGTAATGCCCCCGGCCTGTTCGGATTGCATGAAGTCAACACGTTCCTGGCACCGAAACAGGATGTGCGGATTCGGGTTCTTTCCATCGGCACGATGACGATTGGTGCGACCGTCCGTGGCGGCGCTAGCCTTGACCGAGGATTCGGTAAGTGGCGCGGAGGACTCTTCGATCTGGTGATCTCCGCCCAGGAATCGTCCGTGGACTACATGCTGAGGCAGCTGTTGGGGAACAACTACTTCCAGATCGACGACAAGGCAACGCCTGATCAGAGCAAGGACGTGAAGGCGCTGGATCGGGTTTCCATTGGCGCCACGAATACGCTCAAGGATCGTGGCAACCACGCGGCCCAGCGCGCGCTTGGCGATCCTCTTTTTCAACCATTTCGGGCGCACCAGGCCGGCGCCCCCATTTTCTATCACGGCCCCAACAAGAATGTACCGGAGGCCGCATGCTGAACCTGAGCCCGCTTTTCTTTACCACTGTTGACGACGAATCCTGCATCCATGATGAGCTGGATTTGACGCCTGAACAGCGTACCAAGATCGCCAGTGCACGGACGGATGTCAGAAGCTGCCTACGCACGGGCATTCCTCGTGTGATGAGAGCTGGCGGATACACAGAAGACGTACCGCAGCCGCGCTTCTTTACGCAGGGGTCGTGGGCATACAAGACGCTGAACTCGCCGGCACAACGTCCGCAGCAGGCGGATGTCGATGATGGTTGCTATCTACCAATGAGTTTCGTCTCGCAGACGCAGCGCCCCAGCACAGCGGCAACAGTTTTCTTTACTGCTGCGGAAGAGGCGTTAAGGCCGCTGGTCGAAGAAAAGGGGTGGAAGCTTGTCACTGACAAGCCGACTTGCATTCGCATTGTCATTGCTGCCTATGCCCACATTGACATCCCACTATATGCCATCCCCGATCAGGAGTTCGTGAATCTGGCCGAGGCCTCAATGAGGCGATATGGCTACGACTCGGTGATGGATGCCATTATCAAAGCGGAGCGAGATGCGTGGACGGCATTACCGCGCGACAAGGTTTTACTTGCCCATCGTGAATGCAATTGGATGCCCTCTGATCCTAGGCCTGTAAAGGAGTGGTTCCTGGGCGAAGTGGAAGCTAAGGGGGAGCAGTTCCGCCGCGTGGTTCGTTACTTGAAGGCATTCCGCGATTGGAGGTGGTCCAGCGGCGGGCCCTCTTCGATCCTGCTGATGGCCGCCGCGGCTCCGCTATTTGAAAAGCGTGATCGGCGCGACGACCTCGCGTTGCTAGATGTCGTCGCGGCACTACCGGCCCGATTGCGTGCGGGGGTGAACAACCCCGTGGATGAATCCGAATCGCTTACGGTACGGCTGGGCAAAGCCGGTGTCGAAGAAGCTGCAAAGGCGTTCGAAGAATTTGAGAAGGTGCTTCGTGGCGCAACCGACGCCAGCAGCCCTTCACAAGCTTGCATCTGGATGCAGGGCGAATTCGGCCCGCGTTTTCCGAATGAGCCGGATCGGGTCAAGGTGGTATCCATCGTTGCCACCATCGCCGCCGCTCCCGCCGCCGCTGGTCCGAGCGAACTCGTCGGACGAACGAAGGCCGGATGAGCGGCGCCATAGCGGTCGCAAACGTGATCGAGGCCTTTGAGCAGCAAGGCTTCGCGTTTGTTGGCAAGACGGATGACGGCTGGTTCAGGCTGCACGGACAGTTGATCCCGCCCCAATTGGGCAAGGGCTATCCGTGCGAGGTTCAGCTCGATCCGACGTTCTTCGACTTACCTCGCATCCGGCTGCTGGAAATCCCCTCCGAACTGCCAGCTGCGGTTCCTCATCTTGGCGCAGATGGCGGGCTTTGCTATCTCGCCAAGGGCACGGTCGTCCTGGACATCTACGATCCTGTCGGACAGTCGCTGGCATGCCTGCAACGCGCGGCCGTCTTGTTCGGGCAGATCCTGAAGGGGGAGATGATCGAAGATCTCGCGGAAGAGTTCTTCGCCTACTGGCACGGTGGGCTTTGCTTCGTGGACATGCAAAGCGAGGATTTGGGGCGGCAGAACTGCATCGTCGCGCAGGCCAATGGGAATCCCTTGTGGTTCATCACCGACAACGAAGATCGAACAACAGAAAAACTGAAGTCGCTCGGCTACCAAGTCACCGATAGAACGGTGCTGACTTACCGGGTAAAGACGGGTGCTCAACCCCGTCCTCTGACCAGCCATTGGCCTCCTGAAACAGTGAGGGATATCTTGGCATGGCAAAGCACCCTTGACCCTCGGTGCCGGCGCAAGATTCACGAACGCATCAAGGAAGGAGAAAGGAAAAAGGCCAATGGCGTTCTGATCGTCGTCGAATCCCCGTTGATGACGTATGGCTTCGTGGTTCTCTATGACCGCCAACGTCCTGTGCAAAAGAGCAAGCTCGCAGATCGCAGGGATTCCAGCTATGGATTGAAGGTGATACCCATCTCAATGGTCAGAATAGATGATCGCTACCTTGCCCAGCGGAACATGCCTAAGGCAAAGACGCTTGCAGGTAAGAACCTGGCCGTCGTGGGATGCGGCACGATCGGCGGATATCTGTCGGACATGCTGGTCAAGGCCGGGGCGGGGACAGGCGGCGGAAAACTCACGTTAGTGGACTTCGACTGCCTTCTCCCGCAGAACATCGGGCGCCATCGCTTGGGATTTCCAGATCTGCTGTCTAACAAAGCCGAGGCTATGGCGAAGGAACTGAACCGCTTGGCGCCAGGGGCCAAGATTCGTTCTCTTCCCGTTGATGTCAGGCAGGCCCAGTTGGGAGAACTGGACCTTCTCATAGATGCCACCGGGGAGGAATCCCTCGGGCATTGGCTGTGCGGCCACTATCCACCACCTACGCCCATGCTTTCGGTCTGGATAGAGGGGCCGGGTACGGCTGTCCGCGCACTATTGAGAACGCACGCATCTGGTGCTTGCTACCGATGTCTTTGGCATAGCAATAGAAGAGGTGAACTCCGCTCTACAGTTGATCCTCTTCCTGCCATCTTGGCGGGGCACGGATGTGAGGGCTTATACGTGCCGTTTCCTGCCTCGGTGTCGGTGCATGCTGCCAGCCTGGGCGCAGAGATGGCGCTTGATTGGGTTAACGGCGTCCATTCCCCCGCACTTCGAACGAGGGTCATCGACCGTACCCAGCAATCTGCCACGCCCGACTGTGATCCGCTGCGGAACCCGGAATGTCCTGTATGCAATTCATGAGTTCTTGGGCCACTGGCGACAGGAGGACGTTGCTGCATTTTACGGATTCCGCACTGGAGACTTTTTGCCAGCATATTCAGGTTATTGATACCGCCTGTGAAGCTGGTGGAATTCTGCTTGGTTCAGTTCATGGGGCTCACATGATTATCGAGGAAGCAACGGCCCCTACGGAATATGACAAACGATTCAGATGTCTATTCGAGCGTATGCCCTTTGGTCACGAATCTATTGCCCTGGCGCGATGGACGGGGAGTAACGGGACCATCCGCTACTTGGGGGAATGGCACACTCATCCAGAGGATCATCCTCACCCTTCTGGTCTGGATAGATCGGAATGGAACCGCTTATCAGCGAAGCGTCGGGACAAGCGGCCAATGATTGCTGTCATCGTCGGACGAAAATCTCTATACGCCGAATTGGTGCCGAAATCAGGCCGAGGTTTGGTACTCGCTCCCGTGGAGTAGCGCACAATCAATCCAGTGCGTCCCGGCGTGCAGCCGTCGGGTTCACGGGCTGCGCCCCGCGCTTCGTGCCGAATCGCGGCTATTCGGCTTTGACCCCTGACGCCTTCGGCCCTGACGGGCCTGCGCGCTCCGCTTGCACAAGGGCCAGTGTGTGCAATGGGAGGGTGTAGGCGGTCTTGCTGTTCCCTTCACTGTATCACGGCGTTCTCGCCGTCAATGACTGCGCGTGCTCGCACGCTTGCGGCCTGATGGCCGTCTCCGATCCCTGACTGCTTGCGCTGCGCCGTGCTCTCCACGGTTCCGGGCAATTCCGCCCGAGCAACCGGAGCACGATCATGTCGCAACTGTCCTTTTCCTCGTTCGATTCCTCGCTGATGGTGCGTGACGCGCAGGGGCGCTACCTGCTCGCGACTGCCGAGCAGATTCTGGAGGCCGCGCGCCAGGCCATCGAGCGCAAGATGCAGCGTGGTACTTCGTTCACGTCGCCGGCGGCGGTCAAGGAGTACCTGTGCGCCAAGCTGGCCGGCTTCGAGCATGAGGTGTTCGCGGTGCTGTTCATGGACACGCAGCATCGGCTGATCGAGTACGCCGAGATGTTCCGAGGCACCATCGACGGCGCATCGGTGTATCCGCGCGAGCTGGTCAAGGAGGCGCTGCGGCTCAACGCGGCGGCGGTCATCGTGTCGCACAACCACCCGAGCGGCAATCCCGAGCCGAGCGGTGCCGACAGGACGCTGACCCAGCGGCTCAAGGAGGCGCTGGGGCTGGTGGACGTGCGCGTGCTGGATCACATCATCGTTGCAGGCACCGACACCACATCGTTTGCCGAACGTGGCCTGATCTGACGAAGGGGGCTTCGGCCCCTTTTTGCTGCGCCGTGCTACTCGGTTCCGTTGCGCTCACGCTGACGGAGGCGCTTCACGTAGGCTTCGTCCACCAGTTCGTCGGGGCCGAGATCCAGTGCGCAGTTCGCCAATGAGGCCAATGTCCGATCGGTCAGCTTGAACGCCCTTGGCAGTTGGCCGTAGTTCTCCGTGCTGTTTTCCTCGATCGAAGCGAACAGTGCCTTGAAGAAGTCGGCCTTGGAGGGACGGGTCGCCGCAGTGGCGGCGGCCGTCAGTGGGTCTGTGGCCGCCATCTCCGCCTTCTCAGCATCCGATGCCAGTTCGCGCATGAAGTCGCCCAATGAGGGCCAATACTTCAGATCGAACTGGCCCCGGAGGGCATCCAGCTTCTCTTGTACATATGACTGGAACAGGTAGTTGTTCTGGGATGCAGCCTCGATCACGTCGCCAACGTGATAGTGGGTTTCGCTGCTGAAACCCGAGGTGTTGTGCAGATCGGTGCGTTGATCCAGCAGTTCTGCCAACTCATTCGCCTTTCTCGCGATTTGCTGATTGACGTTGGTGAGGTCGTTGCGGGCGGTGCGCGCCTTCAGCATCTTCTGTGGATTCCAGAAAGCGGCAGTGCTCAACACAAGGCCGAGAAAGACCTGGAGCGCCGGAGGCCGGGCGTGGAGCTTTCCATGCAATTCATCGTAGGCGTCTTTCAATTCGACGCCACGCGCCAGCAGGCGATCCGCGACCGCGTTCTCGCTGGGCAGGATGTGGTGCTCGATGTTGTACTGCTTTCCCTCCAGGAGGAGGTCTTCGCAGGCTTGCTGCGGATTCACGGTTTGAGACGAACTCACGGTCTGTCCTTGATGTTTTAGATGCTTCACAGCGTATTGAACCCTGCCTGATTTGTCGGTACCCGAGCGACTGTTGATGAACCGGCTCTGAGGTACCCACGCCAATGCAATCCGGGCGTCCCCGGCCCCCTGGGAGATGGCCGGTCGCGCTGTCGTGCGCGTGGCGCATCGAGCCGCCTGCGGCGTCTCGCCCCTGACGGGCTTCCATCGTTCCCTCGCTCCGCTCGGCTGACGCCTTCGGCCCGGAATCCTCGATCCGGGCCTGCGCGCTTGCGCTTGCGTGCAGTTCAGCACACGGGGACGGCCGTTGCCATGTCCAGCCGTCTCCCCTGACTTCATCACCTTGTCCGCGACTGTAGCCCGTGTCCGCGTGCCGTCAAGGCGCGCCAGGCCGTGTCCTCGGCTGCGCCTGCGGGCCGCACCTACCTGACGCTTTTCTCCTTGACGGCCCACGTCCGTGGGCTCCTGACCGTCGCGGGCGATGAACTCAGGAAAGACGGTGGCAACAGGGCCAACCGGGTTCCTCGTGCCAACCGCACCGAACAGCCGAAAGGCTGGGCTCCGAATCTTGGAATCCGGTGTGCGGTGTGAACAGCAAACCCTTTTCGTCAGGAGAAAGATCATGCAACTCGCATCCCGTTTCGCTTCCCGTTCCCCCTCGCTGCGCAGCGACTACCCGCTGACCGATGACCAGATTCACCGCGTAGCGCCGTCCATCTTCGCGGACGCGCCGCATGAAAGCCGTTCGCAGCGGTACGCCTATATCCCCACCGCCGCCGTGCTGGCCGAGCTTCGCAAAGAAGGGTTCCAGCCGTTCATGGTTTGCCAGACTCGCGTGCGCGATGAAGGCAAGCGCGAGCATACAAAGCACATGCTGCGCCTGCGCCACGCCAGCCAGATCAACGGCGCGGAGGCTAACGAAATCGTGTTGCTCAATTCCCATGACGGGACGAGCAGCTATCAGATGCTGGCCGGAATGTTCCGGTTCGTGTGCAGCAATGGCCTTGTGTGCGGCGACACCGTGGCCGATGTGCGCGTGCCCCACAAGGGCGACGTTTCCGGGCATGTCATCGAAGGCGCTTACGAAGTCTTGCGCGGCTTCGACCGGGTGAAGGATTCCTGCGATGCCATGCGCGCGATCACGCTGGACGAAGGCGAGGCCGAAGTGTTCGCCCGCGCCGCGCTGGCCCTCAAGTACGACCCCACCGACAACAAGCCCGCGCCCATCACCGAATCACAAATCCTGATGCCGCGCCGGTTCGACGACCGCCGCCCGGACTTGTGGAGCGTGTTCAACCGCACCCAGGAAAACCTGACCAAAGGCGGCTTGCATGGCCGCAGCGCCAACGGACGCCGCCAGCAGACCCGCCCGGTGCAGGGCATTGATTCCGATGTGCGCCTCAATCGCGCCCTCTGGATGTTGGCCGATGGCCTGCGCCAGTTGAAAGCCTGATTCCCCACGCGGCAGGGGCAGGCAGCAGCCCTTGCCGCTTTCTTCGCTGCTGCATCCCTGAACCGATAGGAGTTATCACCATGAACGCCGTTACCCAAACCGAAGCCCGCGCCCTCAATACCGCCGCCGCTATCCCGCTGGAAGCCGCCGACCCGACCAAGAACCTGATTTTGGTTCCCCTGTCGCGGCTGGTGTCGCGTCCTGCTGGCCGCAACGTGCGCAAGACCCCGCGCATGTCCATTCCCGAACTGGCCGCTTCTATCCAGCGGGTCGGCCTGCTGCAAAACCTCATCGTCATTGCCGCCGCCGATGGTGAGCATTACGAAGTGGTGGCCGGTGGCCGCAGGCTGGCCGCGTTGAAGCTGCTGGCGAAGAAGCGCCGCATCAGCAAGGAATGGGACGTGCCTTGCCTGCTGGTGGCCGATGGCACCGCCCGCACGGCCAGCCTCACCGAGAACGTGCAGCGCGAAGCCATGCACCCGGCAGACCAGTTTGAAGCCTTCGCGGCGCTGGTGGCCGAAGGCCGACCCATCGAGGACATAGCCGCCGATTTCAGCGTGTCCCCGCTGGTGGTGCAGCGCCGCTTGAAGCTGGCGAACGTCTCGCCCCGGCTGCTGGCCGACTACCGCGCAGAAGCCGTGAGCCTTGACCAGTTGATGGCCCTTGCCATCACCGACGACCACACCGCACAGGAAAGCGCCTTCTATGACGCGCCGACGTGGCAGCGCAACCCTTCCCAATTGCGCGACCGCCTCACCGAGCGCGAAATCGACGCCTACCGGCATCCGCTGGTGCGGTTCGTGGAACTGGACACCTACGAAGCCGCAGGCGGCGGCATTCGCCGCGACCTGTTCGCAGAAGGCGATGCGGGCGTGTATCTGACCGATGCCGCGCTGCTGGAACGGCTGGCGCAAGACAAGCTGGCCGGTATGGCCGCCGAGGTGAAGGCCGAAGGTTGGGCATGGGTGGATGCCACGCCCGCCGTGACCCATGCCGACNNTTCCAGCGTGCGCCGAGGGAACGGCGCGAACCGCGCAAGCGCGAAGCGCAGCGCATCGAAAAGCTGCAAACCAAGCTGCACGAACTGGCCGCAGCCGTGGATGACGCGCTGGATGCCGAGGACGAAGAAAAGGCCGATGCCTTGCAGGAAGAAGGCGAATCCGTAGGCGAGCAGTTGCAGGCGCTGGAAGATGGCTTGCAGGACTTCGGCGCGACCGTGAAGGCCGCAGCCGGTGCCATCGTCACCATCGACCGTAACGGGCAGGCCGTGATTCATCGCGGGCTGCTGCGCGAAGCCGAAGCGAAGGCGCTGCGCACGCTGGAACGCCTGCGCCAAGGTTTCGGCAGCGAAAGCGAAGCCGGGAACGACGACGAAGGCGAAGACGACGAGCAGCCCAAGACCGCCGCCATGTCCGATAAGCTGGCGCAGCGGTTGAGCGCCCACCGCACCGCCGCGCTGCAAATCGAAGTCGCCCGGCATCCGCAAGTGGCGCTGGCCGCGCTGGTGCATGGCATGGTGCAGACTGTCTTGCAAGAAAGCCATTACGGCCACGACCTGCCGCTGGGCGTGAGCCTGAAAGTGCAAGACCGGCTGGAAGGCATCGCCCCGGACATACCGGATTCGCCCGCCGCCGTCGCGCTGCGCGAGTTGCAGCAGGTAGCAGGCGAAGGCTTGCCGGAAGACAGCGCCGAACTGTTCGCCGTGCTGCTGGCGAAGTCGCAAGATGAACTGGTGCGGCTGCTGGCGGTATGCGTGGCCGTTACGGTGGACGTGGTGACACCCCGCGCCACGCAGCAGCAACCGGGCGCGGAACTGGCGCAGGCCGTGGGGCTGGACATGGCCGCATGGTGGAAGCCCACCAATGAGGGTTATTTCCGGCATGTGCCGAGGGCCACGATTCTGGAAGCCGTGGAGCAGTACGCCCCGGCGCACATCACCCGGCTGGCGAAGTTGAAGAAGGCCGACATTGCTAGCGAAGCCGAACGGCTGGCGGATGGCACCGGCTGGATGCCCGCCGTGTTCAAGGCTGAAGGCACCGACGACACCACGGCGCAGGATGCGCCGCAGACCGTGACGGATGACGAACCGGAAGCCATCGACAACGCCGACGAGCAACAGGCCCACGCACTCGCCGCCTGATCTTCACCATCACCGAGCGCCCCGGTTCCGGCCGGGGCGCTTCGCTGTTCCATCAGCATCGGCACCAGGCCGTACCGCCCTGGTGCCGATAGTCAAAAATCCGGGCGCGGCGGTGGCCGCGCCCGGTTTCGAGGCCCAAAGCCAGAACGCCCCTTCGCCGCCTTCGGGCAGGCGGCGAAGGGGCAGCGCACAAGTGGCCTTGTGCGCGGGAAACCCTCGAAGCCCATAAGTGCGTCGGCGCATAGCGCCGACGACATTCCGAACGCGCCCCGCCGCAATGGGCGGGACTTGTGGGGCTACGCCCCGGCTTGCTGCCGCAGGTTGCACGAAAGCGTGCCGTCCTCGACGCTGGCGGTTCGTCGCCTGTACGTCACGGAGGACGGTTCACCGACACGCCGTCCGGCCCTGCAATGGAGCTTCCACGCCACGCCGCATGCAAAAGGCCGCCTGCAACGTCAGGGGCGCTTTCGCCCTTGTCGCCGGGTGTTGTCCTTGCCCGTGTCAGG
>DDVW01000030.1:25641-29472 GCA_002345545.1 Stenotrophomonas sp. UBA2302
CGCACCCTGACCCTCAACGTCAAGGCCAAGCTGGTTCCCAACGACAAGGGCGAGAACGAAAGCGCCCCGGACTTCCGCCTTCAGGCGGCCGGCCACGACTTCGGCGCGGCGTGGAAGAAAACCAGCGAGGCCGGGCGGGATTACCTGTCGGTGGCCATCGACGATCCTTCGTTCCCGGCGACGGTCTATGCCCGCCTGATCGAAGGTGAGAACGGCACGCACGACCTGATCTGGTCGCGCAGCAAACCCAAGGCGGCCTGACAGCCGCCCACCGCGCCCCGCCCATTGCGGCGGGGCGCGATGCTGCTGATCGCAGCACCGCACGCACAGGGTTTCGGTAGTTGCCCGATGCTTGGCATGTCCAGGGCAGGCATTGCATTGGCGATGGTCGGATGGCTCGAAGCCCGTGGCAGCAAGCACAGCATGGCGTGTCGGCGCATTGCGCCGCCGGGCTTTCGGGCTGCGCCCCATGCCGCCAATGGCGTCATGTCCATTCGGCTTCAATCCCTCACGCCTTCGCACCTGGCGGCGCTGCGCGCTCCGCTTGCGGAAATCCAGACGCGCTAGGGCGCGTCGCGCTCTTTCAGCACGGCCTCGAACTCTTGGCGCACCTGCGCCAGCAGTTCATCGACCTTGTGCGCGTCGTCGCCGGCGTAGGCCAGCGTCAACAGCGTCAGCGGATGCACTTCCATGACTTCGCATAGCTCGGTCAGCTTGTGCATGGTCGGGCTTTTCAAGTCGCGCTCCAGCGTACTCATGTAGGTGCGGCTGGACACGTCGGAGAACGCTTCCTGGTGGACCGCCCAGATTTTCATAGACACTCATCGGCCGCTTTGCGCGTAGCGCCTTTCGAACTCTACCGGTGAGACATCGCCAGCGGAACCATGCCGACGAACCGGGTTGTAGAACATCTCGATGTAGTCGAACACGTCCGAGGCCGCCGCGGCCCTGGTCGGGTAGATCCGCCGCTTGATCCGCTCCTTTTTCAGGACGCTGAAGAAGCTCTCGGCCACCGCGTTGTCGTGGCAGTTCCCGCGGCGGCTCATGCTCGGCACCATCCGGTGCACCTTCAGGAACGATTGCCAGTCGCTGCTGGTGAACTGGCTGCCCTGGTCGGAGTGCACCATGACGCCCGGTCCCGGCTTGCGCCGCCATGCCGCCGCCACCAGGGCCTGCAGCACCAGGTCGCTGGTCATCGTCGGCGCCGTGGCCCAACCCACGATCTGCCGCGAGTACAGGTCCATCACCGCCGCCAGGAACAGCCAGCCCTCGTAGGTGCGGATGTAGGTGATGTCGGTGACCCAGACCTTGTTCGGCGCGTCGGGGGCGAAGTCGCGGTTGAGCACGTTGTCGACCGCACCCACCGGGCCACCGCGATGTCGCGGCTTGCTCCCGTAGCCGACCTGCGCCCGCAGACCCTCGGCCTTCATCAGCCGCTGCACGCGGTGGCGGCTGCAGGTCTCGCCCGCTTCGCGCAGGTCAAGCGTGATCTTGCGGTGGCCATACACGCCACCGCTGGCCAGCCAGAAGTGCTTGATCAGCCCAAGCAGCCGCTGATCCTCGCGCTCACGCAGGCTGGCCGACTGCCGGACCCAGGCGTAGTAGCCGCTGCGGTGCACGCCCAGCACCCGGCACATCGCGACCAGTCGGAACTCGCCGATGTGCGCACGCATGAACGCGTACTTCGCCCTTACCCCTTGGCAAAGTACGCGGCGGCTTTTTTTAGAATGTCGCGCTCCTCGGTCACGCGCCGGAGCTCGGCCTTGAGGCGGCGCATCTCCGCCGAGTCGGTCCCCACCAACGCAGAGCCTGCGGCTGCCTTCTCGGCCTTCTTCGCCTTCTGCACCCAGTCGTACAGCGTGTGCTTGGGGATCCCGATCCGCGCGGCCACATCCACCACCGTGAAGCCCCGCTCGAGCACCTGCTTCACCGCCTCCGCCCTGAACTCATCCGTGTATCGCTTGCTGCTCATGAACACCTCTGCTGTAGCCATGAATTATGGCCTGCGGGTGTCTACAAAAGGCTGGGCGGTCCATCCGTGTCTTTCCGGCTTCCTACAATTCCGCTTCTGCGCTTGCGTGCTTCTACGGATGCGATGGCTTGCGCGTCCGTGCTTCCCCACGAAAACAAAGAGACGGTTCGGCGGTTCCGTGCTTCGACGCAGAAGCGCATCCGCGCATCCTCGGTTTCATGGAGGTTCCGGCCATGACCTTGTCGCTTGTCACCACCGACGAGCGCGCCCGGCTGCTGACCCATGGCGCGGCGCTAGCCGCTGGTCAGCGGCTCGACCCGTTGCCCGTGGTGCGGCTGTTCACCCCAGACGCGCATGTGACCTGGCTGCTGGTGTCGCTCGATCCTGCGGATGGCGACACGGCCTACGGCCTGATCGACCTCGGGATCGGAATGCCCGCGCTCGGGACGGTCAAGCTGTCCGATCTGGCTGGCATCGTTGGGCCGCGCGAACTGCCAGTGCGACGGGATCGGTATTTCCAGGCGGTGCGTTCGTTGTCGGAGTACGTCCGGTTGGCGCAGGAGAACAGCGCGATCACGGACTGATGAAAGACAGCATGGCCCGGCCAGCCGAGGCGCATTGTGACTATTTCAGTCTTGGTCAAGACCGTCCAGGTCTCAATCCGCATCCTTGCACCGAAGCGGTGCGACCCTGCTGCAATCGGTCATGATCTTCGGCCTGGACTAAGGCACGGTGTCAAGTGCTGCGCGTCAGTTTTATGACGGTGTGGCCGTCGCATTCAGACGATTTTCGCAACGTGCCGGAGCCAAACGGTCTTGACACCAACATTTGCAGCTTAACCATTCTTGATGACGACCTGATGGCGGTTCGATAGCTCCCGCACGGCGGAATTCGTGGCGACGTTCCTGCTGAATGACAGGAGGTTGCGTCATGGCTGACCCGAGCGCCGAACACTGGTATCCGACAGCGGCCTATCTCTACGTCCTGCACCTGGACGGCCCCGCGTTGGCGTGGGAATACCTGCGCCGTCACCCCGACTACCGCCGCGACTGGCTACGCCGTCGCCGACGACCGGACGCGGCGCAGGCTTGGGGCTTGCGCCTGCTGGAAAACCCGGCCCTGGATGCGCGCGATGCGCATCCGGCCTGGTTCCCCGATCACGATGCTGTCGTGCAGGTTTACCCGGACGATGACCCACCACCCGAAGCCCATGCCTTTGAGTTCTGGCGCGTTCCCGGCCGCAAGCAACTGATCCACGATGGCAAGCGCCTGGTGCTGGTGTCGCACTGGCCCGGCTGCTGCCTGCGGCTCGCGCTCGCGTCGGGCCTGGAAGACGGCATGGCCTACCTCTACGCCACCCGCGCCTGCGCCACGCCCTGCGCGCGCTATCGCACGCTCGCGGCCGAGCTGGACGCATTGGCCGTGGCAACGGTTGCCGCGCCTGCGGCGGCGGCCCGTTCCCGGCCCACGACGGCTGCGGTGCTGGAACTGCACACCTTGCAGGCGCTGGACGCGACCCTGGCGGGCGCGTCCTTGCGCGAAGTCGCTGAAGGGCTGTTCGGCACGGATGCCGTCGCCGCCGACTGGCACAAGGACAGCGCCTTGCGTGCTCGCGTGCGGCGGCTGGTACGTCGTGGCGATGCGCTGATGCGCGGCGGCTATCGCCGCCTGGCACAGCTTCCGCTGCTGCCGTTGCAGTAGGGGGGACGTTTCGCGTCCCCCGCAGATCGTCCCTTAGCAAGCAGCCTCGCTTTCTTGAAAGTGCCTCTATCCGGCCGCGTGGTGTGGCCGGGCTTGATGGAGGTACATCCCATGCGACCCGCTCCCTTGCGGCCTGCCGCCGCTGCTGTCGCTGCGCC
>DDVW01000032.1 GCA_002345545.1 Stenotrophomonas sp. UBA2302
CCCTCAGTTGGGAGAAGAACCACAAAAAAGCCAGGCGATGCCTGGCCTTGCGAGGTGACGGGTGTCGGCGCTCAGCCGCTGCGGGCCGGGGCAGCCACGTCCATCGGCATGGTCTTGATCGACAGGCACTGCGGGCAGACCCGCTCAAGCACCCTGATCACCGGCTCGTACACCGCGTTGCATTTCATGCACTGGACCCATCCAGTCGTATCGGCTTCCATAAGCCTCCCTGTTACGTAATTGCTCCAGAGGCAAGAGATGGGGGCAGCGTTCGGAATTTCAAGTCCCCACCCCGGCGGCACCGCTTGCCGTGGCGGGCTACAGGTTGCCGAACAGATACAGCAGCACCAGAAGGGCCATCACACCGGCCATCACCGCGAAGATGATTTTCCACGCGCTGTACGGCCGTTCACCGGCGA
This sequence comes from Stenotrophomonas sp. UBA2302, assembly GCA_002345545.1. Classification (GTDB taxonomy): domain Bacteria; phylum Pseudomonadota; class Gammaproteobacteria; order Xanthomonadales; family Xanthomonadaceae; genus Stenotrophomonas. The sequence continues at coordinate 420 of DDVW01000032.1, forward strand.
TCTCGCCGGTATAGCCGTTGCCCAGTATCTGGTAGCTGCGCGAACCGAAGGTGTAGCTGACCAGCCACACCGGCACCAGGATGTGTTTGAACGTGCGGGCGCTGTAATCGGCGCGCACCTGCAGATTGCGCTGGGTGTCACCGGGCACCTGTTCGGCGCACAGCGCGCGCGTCTGCGCCTGCATCTGCGCCTCGCCCTGCTGCGCAGCCTGGCGCAGGTCGACCTGGTAGCGCTCCACTGTCCAGCCGCGCACGAACTCCGGCGAATACGGCTTCAGGTCGCTGCGGGTGGGGAAGCTGCCGATCTTCTGCAGCAGCTCCGGATGTACGCCGACCGTACCGGGCACCAGCTCATCGTCGAAGAAGTGCTGCAGCGAACCGGCGGCCGGCTCCCAGCGGATGCGCCGCTCCTGCCGGCTCTGCGTGTTGCCCTGCGCATCGCGGTACTGCACGGTCACGTAGTAGTAATAGCCGGCCTCGGCGGTCCAGCGCGCGGCCACCCGGGCATCGAACGTCCAGTACGGCAGGTACATGCCCTTGAGCGTGTCGGTCAGCGCCGCGGTTTTTAGCCGGTTCGGCGCGAACCAGCGGTTGCCGTACCACTTTCGGATCGCATCGCGCACCTGGCCATCGCTGATGCGGAACGGCAACAGGCTTTGCGGGGTGATGGCATCGCCCAGCGCCTCGTGGGCGATAATCGACGGCGAACCGCAGAACTCGCAGCGGTCGGCGACCTTGCCGTCGACAAACACCGAGATCGCATGGCAACTCTGGCACTGCACCTCGCGCGGCTGCGCGCCGTAACCACGCTGCGTCGCCGGGGTGCCGGCCATGCTCTGCAGCAGGCCGAGTACACCGCCCGGCGATGCATCGGCACCCGGCAATGGTGGCGGCGACGCAGCTTGCTGTTCCTGCATCTTCGCAAGGGCTTCCAGCAGGTCCAGCTCGACCACACCCGCACTGCCGTCACCGGCGCCCGGCACCGCGCCGGACAAGGGCACGATGGTGCCGCAGTACGGACAGGCCAGCGCCTGCTTGGCCGCATTCCATTGCAGATCCCCGCCACATTCCGGGCAGGGATGCTTGCCGACCGTCACCTTGCCCATCAGCCGTGCAGGAACGCTTCAAGTGCGGAACGGGCGATGCGGGTGGCGTTGCCGATCTTGCGCGCCTTCAGGTCACCGGCGGCGATGGCGGCCATCACGTCCTCCACCGAGACCGACAGCGCCTGCGCCACCTGCTCCGGGGTCAGCACGTCCAGCACCGGGGCGGCATCGGCCACCGGCAACGGCGGCGGCGCAGCGGCCGGTGCCGCCGGGGTGTTGCCCTGCATGCCGCGCATCATTTCCTGGGCGATGCCGAAGCCGACCGCCATCTGCGCCGGCACCGCGGCGGCGGCCGCACCTTCGCCGCCCTCGCCCATGCCATGGCCCATCTGGTATTTGACGTAGTCGTTGAGGTTGCCGATCACGCCCATGCTGGAGCGCTTGTCGATGGCCTGCTCCACTTCCGGCGGCACCGACACGTTCTCCAGCACGAAGCTGGTGATCTCGATGCCGTACTTGCCACTCATCGCCGGGTTGATGATCGGCAGCAGCGCCTGGCCCAGTTCGGAGTAGCGCATGGCCACATCCAGTGCCGGCACGCCCGCCTTGGCCAGCGCCTCGGTGAACACGCTGACGATGCGCGAACGCATGGTGTCGGCGAACTCGTCCAGGCGGAAATTCTGGTCAGTGCCGGCCACTTCCTTGAGGAACTTCGGCGGATCGACGATGCGGAAATCGTAGGTGCCGAACGCGCGCAGGCGCACCACGCCGAAATCGGCGTCGCGCATCATCACCGGATTGGACGTGCCCCACTTGTTGCCGGTGAACAGGCGCGTGTTGAGGTAGTAGACATCGCACTTGAACGGCGATTCGAAGCCGTACTTCCAGCCCAGGATGGTCGACAGCACCGGGATGTTCCGGGTGCTGAGGGTGTGCTTGCCGGGCCCGAACAGGTCGGCGTACTGGCCGGCGGCGACGAACTGCACCATCTGCGATTCGCGCACGATCAGCTGCGCGCCGTTCTTGATCTGGCGGTCGTCATCCGGCCAGCGGTAGGACAAGGTGTCACGCGAGTCATCGGTCCACTCGATGATCTCGATCAGTTCCTTCTTGATGAACCCCAGAATGCTCATGTCGCCTCCCGAATCGTCAGGAAGCCGATTCTACGGCGTAATCACGCTCCCCAGCGTGCGTCGCCGGCGCGCATTCAACCGCGCAGTATCGCTACCAGCTTTTCGATATTGCGGCGGTTCTTGCCCCAGTCCAGGCATTGGGTCGGCAATATGCAGGCACTGCGCAGGACCGCGTAGCCCGGCGCCAGCGCGATATCCAGGGTTTCGCCGAACGAATACAGGTTCATGCCGATCCGGCAGATCACGGTGTCGCCCTGGCGCTGGATGTTCTGCCAGCCGACCTTGCGCAGCGCCGCCTCGACGGCTTCGATGCTATGCGCCCCCGGCAGGATCTGCTCATGGAATGCGGGAAACGAGAACGTCATCGGGGGACTCCTTCCACTTGGATGACTATTCCATATACCCAGCAAAGCCCCCGCTGGCAAATCTGCTTGCCGCTGCAAGCATCGCCCTCAGGCCAGATCCAGACGCGGCACCTCGTACCACGCCGCCTGCGGAAACTGCCGCGCCATATGCGCGCGGATGAACCCGCGGCTGTCGGCGGCGATCAGCTCGTCGCTGCTGTCATCGCGGCTGTTCCAGGCCACGCCCTGCAGGGTGATGCCGCGTGCGGCCAGCGCCTCCAGCGACAGCAGGGTGTGGTTGATGCTGCCCAGCCGCCCGGAGGTGACCAGCAGTACCGGCCAGCCCCGTTGCGCGACGTAGTCGATGGTCAGCAGCGTATCGGTCAACGGCACCATCAGCCCGCCGGCCCCTTCCACCAGCACCGTGTCATAGCCTTGCCGCAGGCGTGTGGTGGCCCCCTCGATCGCAGCGAAATCCAGCGTCCGCTGTTCCAGTCGCGCCGACAGGTGGGGCGAGGCCGGGTAGGCGTACAGCACCGGCATCGTGCTGCCATCGCGGTCTTCATCGAACAGGCCGGTGCCCATGATCCGCCGGTGCATGAGGATGTCATCGGACGCACCGACGCAGCCGGTCTGCACCAGCTTCTGGGTGATGACCCGCTCGCCGCGCTCCAGCCACTGCCGCGCCAGCCAGCCGGTGACCACGGTCTTGCCGATATCGGTATCGATGCCGCTGACGAAAACCACCTGCCCGCTCATGCACGCATATCCTCTTCCTGCAGGCTGGCCACCAGCGCCACCATGCCCTCGCACAGCTGTTGCAGCTGCGCCGGTTCAATCACATACGGCGGCATGACATACACCAGCCGGCCGAACGGGCGGATCCAGATGCCCGCCTCCAGCATGCGCTGCTGGATCCGCTCCAGCCGCAGCGGCGCCTTCAACTCGATCACGCCGATCGCGCCGAGCACCCGCACCTCGGCCACCTGCGGCAGTGCGCGCGCCGGGGCCAGCCCTTCGTGCAGGCTGCGTTCGATCATCGCCACCTTGGCCTGCCAGTCCTGCGCCAGCAGCAGCCGGATCGAGGCGGCCGCCACCGCGCAGGCCAGCGGATTGGCCATGAACGTCGGGCCGTGCATGAACACCCCCGGTTCGCCACTGGCGATGCCGTCGGCCACCGCGCGCGTGCACAGCGTCGCGGCCAGGGTCATGTAGCCGCCGGTCAGCGCCTTGCCGATGCACAGGATGTCCGGGCTGATACCGGCATGCTCGCAGGCGAACAGCCGTCCGCTGCGGCCAAAGCCGGTGGCGATCTCGTCGCAGATCAGCAGCGCCTCATGCGCGTCGCACAGACGCCGCAGCTCGCGCAGGTACTGCGGGTGATAGAAGCGCATGCCGCCGGCGCCCTGCACCACCGGCTCGATGATGAAGGCGGCCAGTTCATCGCCACGTTCGGCGAACAGCTGTTCCAGCGCGGCGGTATCGGCCGGGTCCCACGGGCCATCAAACGCGGTGCGCGGCGCCGGTACGAAACAGCGCGCCGGCAGCGCGCTACCGAACAGGCCATGCATGCCGGTCACCGGATCGCACACCGACATCGCGTTCCAGGTATCGCCGTGATAGCCCGAGCGGGTGGTGGCGATATTGTTCTTGTCCGGCTTGCCGCGCGCGGCCTGGTACTGCACCGCCATCTTCAGCGCCACTTCCACCGACACCGATCCGGAGTCGGCGTAGAAGATCGCCTCCAGCCCGGCCGGCACGATCTCCAGCAGCGCCTTGCCCAGCGCGATGGCCGGCTCGTGGGTGAGCCCGCCGAACATCACGTGCGACATGCGCCCGAGCTGGTCGATCACCGCCTGGTTCAACACCGGGTGGTTGTAGCCGTGCACCGCGCACCACCACGAGGCCATGCCGTCGATCAGCTGCGTGCCATCGTCCAGCTGCAGCAGCACGCCGTCGGCGCGCGCCACCTTGAGCACCGGCACCGGCCCACCCAGCGCACTGTACGGATGCCACAGGTGCTCACGGTCGAATTGATCCATTCCCATCATCACAACCACGCCGCCCGGAAGGCGGCTTGCAGGGTGCGTACCTTAGCGCCTGCCTGTGGCCATGCGCATCCATCCCACCGCACCGGGCACGGCGGCCGCATCCTCGGGGACTTGCAGCGGCCTACAGCCGATCACCACCGGATCGGCCGCGTTTGCAGCAGCCCGCGGCCGTGACAAACGCCACTGTCGAGCGCATCCGGCCACGGTGCACACTACGCGCCGACGTTGATTGCACCGGAGAACACACAGTGCGCCTGTTGGCATCCCGTACCGTACTCGCCCTGGCCTTGGGACTTGCCCTGGCAGGTTGCAGCCCCACCCCGCAGACGCCGGCAGCTGCCACCGCCGAACAGGTGCAGGCCGAATCGCAGCGCCTGAATGCCTGGTTCGATGCGCAATATGCCGAGTGGATGCGGTTCTCGCCGCTGATGCTCAGCTTCCAGGGCAGCAAGGAGCTCAACGACACGCTCGATGACGTTTCCGATGCCGGTGCCGATGCGCGTATCGCCTGGCTGGACAAGTCGGTCAAGGCGATGGAAAGCCAGTTCGACTTTGACCGCCTCGACGCCGAGACCCAGACCTCGTGGGAACTGTGGAAGCGCCAGTACGAGAACGAGCGCGACGGCAAGGCGTTCCGCCTGAACCAGTACGCGTTCGACCAGATGAACGGCATGCAGTCGACCCTGCCGATGCTGCTGATGAACTTCCACACCGTGGACAGCGAGGCCGATTACCAGGCCTACATCGCCCGTTTGAATGAAGTGCCGCGTTTCTTCAGCCAGCTGCTCGAACATGCCCGCAAGGCCGAAGCCGCCGGCACCCTGCCGCCACGTTTCGCGCTGGAAGCGGTGGCCCAGCAGTCGCGCGCGCTGGTGACCGGTGCCCCGTACAGTGCCGGTGCCGACAGCGCGCTGTGGGGCGACCTGCAGCGCAAGGCCGATGCACTGGTCGCCGCCGGCACCCTCACCCAGGCCCGTGCCGACGAGCTCAAGGCCCAGGCCCGCACCGCGCTGGTGGACAGCGTGCAGCCGGCCTACGCTCAGATCATTGCCTGGGCCGATGCCGCCGCCCCCAAGGCGCTGGTCAACCCAGCCGGCGTCGGCACCACCCAGGTCGACCACAACGGTGCGGAGTACTACCGCCACCAGCTGCGCCAGAACACCACCACCGACCTGAGCGCCAAACAGATCCACGAGATCGGCTTGGCCGACGTGGCCCGGATCCGCGGCGAGATGGAAGCGATCCAGCAACAGCTGGGCGTGGAAGGTGACCTGCCGGCGTTCTTCAAGCACGTCAGCAACAACCCGGCGCTGAAGTACGCCAACACCGACGCGGGCCGCGCCAAGTACATGGCCGACACCAATGCGGCCATCGACAACATCCGCAAGGTGTTGCCGGAGTACTTCGGCCTGCTGCCCAAGGCGCCGCTGGAAGTGCGCCGCGTGGAGGCCTTCCGCGAACAGCCCGGTGCCGCCCAGCACTACTACCCGGGCACCGCCGACGGTTCGCGCCCGGGCATCTACTACATGCACATGTCCGACATGGACGCGATGCCGAAGACCGAGCTGGAAGTGATCGCCTATCACGAAGCGTTGCCAGGCCATCACATGCAGCTGTCCATCGCCCAGGAGCTGACCGGTCTGCCCAAGTTCCGTACCCAGCTGATGCTCAGCGCCTACGCCGAAGGCTGGGGCCTGTACACCGAGCGTCTGGCCAAGGAAATGCCGGGCACCTACCAGGATCCGTATTCGGATTACGGCCGCCTCACCTCGGAAATGTGGCGTGCGATCCGCCTGGTGGTGGATACCGGCCTGCATGCCAAGGGCTGGACCGAGTCGCAGGCGGTGGACTATTTCGCCGCCAACAGCTCGATCCCGCGCTCGGCGATGGAGTCGGAAGTGCGCCGTTACCTGATCATGCCGGGCCAGGCCACCTCCTACAAAATCGGCATGAACAAGCTGCTGGAGCTGCGCGCCAAGGCCGAAAGCGAGCTGGGTGACAAATTCGACATCCGCGGCTTCCACGACACCGTGCTCGGTGGCGGCGCCCTGCCTCTGGATCTGCTGGAACAGCGTGTTGACCGCTGGATCGATGCGCGCAAGGCGGCCTGAACCGGCGCTGCCGGTGTGAGGCATGACAGACGGCGCCGGGCAACCGGCGCCGTTTTTTGTTGGCCGGCGGAATACCGGATGCGGAGTACGGAACATCGTGCGAACTCCCCACGCCGCCGGGCACAACCCCTACAGCGGCGGCGATGCCGTTGCCTGCCTGTGCAACAGAAGAAGCAAGCCGTGCAGACACTTTTCCAGCAAACGTAAAGATGGTCGATGTGTTCCTTACCTGCCACGCATGCGGCCTTTCAACGCGATCCACGGCCATGGAAAAAGTCAAGCCGGGAAATTGATTGGACCCCGTGTTTCCCGCAGGTTCAGAAAAATTTGAACTGGCAGTCAGCCGCGCCCGGCTAGGCTGGGCGCGATCTCGAATCGACCGGCCGTGGCATTGGCGTTACGCAATGCCCGCGCCGGTTTCTTGTTTTGCGCGCCAGGGGTGACCCACCCCCTGAAAACTG
>DDVW01000009.1 GCA_002345545.1 Stenotrophomonas sp. UBA2302
GCCTGCAAGGTGTGCAGTTCCAGCACCGCGGCCGTCGTGGGCCGGGAACGGGCCGCCGCCGCAGGCGCGGCAACCGTTGCCACGGCCAGGGCGTCCAGCTCGGCCGCGAGCGTGCGATAGCGCGCGCACGGCGTGGCGCAGGCCCGAGTGGCGTAAAGGTAGGCCATGCCGTCCTCCAGGCCCGGCGCAAGCGCGAGCCGCAGGCAGCAGCCTGGCCAGTGCGACACCAGCACCAGGCGCTTGCCATCGTGGATCAGTTGCTTGCGCCCAGGCACGCGCCAGAACTCGAAGGCATGGGCCTCGGGCGGTGGGTCGGCATCCGGGTAAAGTTGTACCACGGCGTCGTGATCGGGGAACCAGGCCGGATGCGCGTCGCGCGCATCCAAGGCTGGATCTTCCAGCAGGCGCAGACCCCATGCCTGCGCTGCGTCCGGCCGTCGGCGACGGCGCAGCCAGTCGCGGCGGTAGTCGGGATTTCGGCGCAGGTATTCCCAGGCCAGCGCGGGGGCGTCGAGGTGCAGCGTGTAGAGATACGCGGCAGTCGGATACCAGTGTGCGGCGCTCGAATCAGCCATGACGCAACCTCCTGTCGATCAGCAGGAACGTCGCCACGGATTCCGCCGTGCGGGAGCTATCGAATCGCCATCAGGTCGTCATCAAAAACGGTTAAGCTGTAACTGTCGGTGTCAAGACCATTTGGCTCCTGCGTGTTGCGGAAATCGTCTGAATGCGACGGCTGCACCGCCAGAAAAATGACGAGCAACATGGGAACCGTGCTGCAATCCGCGCCGTCGATCATGACTATTTGCAGCAGAGCGGCACTGCATTGGCGCAAGAATGCGGATTCAGACCTGCACGGTCTTGACCAAGACTGAAATAGTCACAATGCGCCCCGGCTGGCTAGGTCGCGCTGGTTTTCATCAGTCCGTGATCGCGCCGTTCTCCTGCGCCAGCCGGACATACTCCGATAACGGACGCACCGCCTGGAAATACCGATCCCGCCGCACCGGCAGCTTGCGCGGCCCGACGATGCCCGCCAGGTCGGACAGCTTGACCGTCCCGAGCGCAGGCATCCCGATACTGAGGTCGATCAGGCCGTAGGCCGTGTCGCCATCCGCAGGATCGAGCGACACCAGCAGCCAGGTCACATGCGCGTCCGGCGTGAACAGACGCACCACGGGCAGCGGGTCGAGCCGCTGACCAGCGGCGAGCGCCGCGCCGTGGGCCAGCAACCGGGCGCGTTCATCAGCGGTGACAAGCGGCAGGGTCATGGGCAGCCTCTCCACGAAACCGATGATGCGCGGATGCGCTTTGGTGCCGAAGCGCAGAACCGCCGAAACGCATCCGTGCATTCGTGTGAAAGCACGGATGCACAAGCCATCGCATCCGTAGAAGCACGCAAGCGCAGAAGCGGAATTGTAGGAAGCCGGAAAGACACGGATGCGATTCCCCGGTTCTGTCGGAATCCGCAGATGCGGATTTCCGTAAAAGCACGAAAGCGGGCCTTTCAGCCACGAATGAACACTATAGATTGTAGCCCTATAGGGCGCAATGGGCTGTCATCTTGGTTTTTGTGGGGAAACCAAGTTAGTGGCAGCGAAACACTCATTAGCAGCGGCAATACGGACAGTCAGGAAGGCGCGAGGCTTGAGCCAGGAAGCGTTCTCCGACGTGTCCAGCCGCACCTATATGAGTACGCTGGAGCGCGACTTGAAAAGCCCGACCCTGCACAAGCTGACCGAGCTGTGCGAGGTCATGGAAGTACATCCGCTGACGCTGTTGACGCTGGCCTACGCCGGCGACGACACGCACAAGGCCGACGAACTGCTGGCGCGGGTGCGCCAGGAGTTCGAGGCCTTGCTGAAAGAGCGCGACGCGCCCTAGCGCGTCTGAATGCCCGCAAGCGGAGCGCGCAGCGCCGCCAGGCGCGAAGGCGTGAGGGATTGAAGCCGAATGGACATGACGCCATTAGCGGCATGGGGCGCAGCCCGAAAGCCCGGCGGCGCAATGCGCCGACACGCCATATTGTTCCTGCTGCCACGGGCTTCGAGCCATCCGACCATCGCCAATGCGATACCGATCCTGGACATGCCGGGCATGAAGCAACCGGCGAAACCCTGTGCGTGCGGTGCTGCGATCAGCAGCATCGCGCCCCGCCGCAATGAGTGGGGCGCGGTGGGCGGCCGTTAGGCCGCCTTGGGCTTGCTGCGCGACCAGATCAGGTCGTGCGTGCCGTTCTCGCCTTCGATCAGGCGGGCATAGACCGTCGCCGGGAACGAAGGATCGTCGATGGCCACCGACAGGTAATCCCGCCCGGCCTCGCTGGTTTTCTTCCACGCCGCGCCGAAGTCGTGGCCGGCCGCGTGCAGGCGGAAGTCCGGGGCGCTTTCGTTCTCGCCCTTATCGTTGGAAACCAGCTTGACCTTGATGTTGAGGGTCAGGGTGCGGAGCTGGCCGGTGAAGCCGTCTTTCTCTGCGGTGAAGGTGCCGATGTTAGCCATGATGATTTCTCCTTTCGGGTTGAACAAGGTCGCGCCAGTGCGTCCTTGTTGTGATCCGTCCGGCGGGGGATGGGCTGGCCGCACCGCGCAGCGGTCGCAACA
>DDVW01000042.1:0-277 GCA_002345545.1 Stenotrophomonas sp. UBA2302
GCGGACCACGATGCGGCTGTGCGCCGGTGCGTACTCCACCGCGTTCTGCAACAGGTTGGCGAGGATGCATTCGAGCAACCCCGGATCGCTCGACGTCCACCACTCCGCCACCCCTTCGTGGACGATATCCCGTGTCGCCCCGCGCGCGGCACGGCGCAATGCCTGCTGTTGCAGATCGAGCATCGCGCGCAGCTCAAGCGGTTCGGGTTGCGGCTCCGCCTGCCCGGATTCATAACGCGTCAGCGACAGCAGGCCATCGACACTGCGTTGCATGCGC
>DDVW01000042.1:320-40165 GCA_002345545.1 Stenotrophomonas sp. UBA2302
GCCAGCGGCGTGCGCAGCTCGTGGGCGACGTCGCGGGCGAACCGGCGTTCGCGCTCCAGTGCTTCATAGAGCCGGCCAAATGCACGGTCCAGCGCCGCCGCCAATGGTGTCAGCTCCGACGGCAACGACGCATCCTGCAGGGGCCTGTGCTCGCCCTCCACCGTCAGTGAAGCCACCCGGGTTCCCAGCCGCAGCAATGGCCGCAGGCCCCGGTTGACGACGATGATCGCCAGCAGCGCGGCACACAGCGCGGCCAGCAGGATGACCAGCAGCAGGGTCAGGTGGATGCGGCGCTCCAGCAGGTCCACGTCGGTGCGCTCGATGGCGACGGTGATGACCGCCGCATGCGTCTGTCCGGCATGTCCGGGCAGCACGCGCTGCGCCACCGCACGGCCACGGTGGCCATCGGGCAGGATCACGTCGTAGTACAGCGGCGCGTCGGCCGGCATCCGGGGGGGCCGCATCAGTGCCTGTGTACCACTGGACGATGAACGCGCCACCACCCTGCCTTCCGCATCCCAGAGGGTGAAAAAATCGGTGTGGCCATGTTCGCGGAACTCCGGCATCAGCGTATCCACCGGTGTGCCGCTGGCCAGCAGCGCCCCTACCGCGCGCGCGCGGTCGAGCAACTGCGCATCCAGCCGGGCATACAGGTGGTGGTCGAGCATCTGGTCCAGCAGCAGGAACATCACCACCAGCAGGCTGCCCAGCCCGCCGACCAGCGCGATGATCAGGCGCCGCCGGATCGACTTCAGCCAGCGGCGCTCAGACGACCACATAGCCGAATCCCCGCCGGGTTTCGATCAGGCCATCGACCCCGGCACCGGCCAGCTTGCCCCGCAAGGTGCTGATCAGCACTTCGATGACCTTGTCCGAGGCGGTACTGCTGCCGGCATACAGCCGTTCAAACAGCCCGGTGCGGGTGTGTACCCGCCCACGTTCGCGCAACAGCAGTTCCAGCAGTGCATATTCCTTGGGCGACAGCGCGATCAATCCTTGCGGTCCGGACACCAGGCAGGTGCCGGTATCCACAGTCAGGCCACCTGCACTCAACCGCGGTGACGCCTCATCGAAACGCCGCCGGGCCAGCGCCTTGAGCCGTGCCAGCAGTTCGTCGAAGGCGAACGGCTTGACCATGTAGTCGTCCGCGCCCAAGTTGAGGGCGCCGACACGGTCGGCAACCTGGTCGCGCGCCGACAGCACCAGCACCCGGGTGGCCAGCCGCCGGCCGCGCAGTTCACCCAGCACACCGAGCCCGTCGACACCCGGCAGTGCCAGGTCGAGCACCATCAGGTCGTACTCGTAATGGGCAAGAAATCCCAATGCCTGGCCACCGTCGGCAGCCGCATCCACCGCATAGCCCTCCGACGTCAGCGCGACCGCCAGGCTTTCACGCAACGCGGTGGAATCTTCGACAAGCAGCAATCGCATAGGGCAGGCAGCCGGCGGGAATGCCGACATGATGCCCGCGCTTGCGCAGCGACGCATTGATCCTGCACAGCGCGGCCCGGCCCATGCCGGCTAAAGTCCACGCGGCGACGGCCGCTAACCCCATGTGACAGACCGCTTTCCGGACCTCCATGCCCTCATGACCGCATCGCCCCCGGCCGGCTTCGACACCCGCCCGATCCCGCCATTGCCACAACGCATCCTGGTGGTGGAAAACTCACGCACCTTCACATCGGTACTGCGCGCGGCGCTGGAGCAGCGCTTGCAGCTGCCGGTGAGCGTGGTCTCCACGCTGGCCGAGGCCAGCCGGCTGCTGGAGCAGGAACAGGAATGGTTCCTGGTGTTGACCGGGCTGGTGCTGGCCGATGGCGACCGCGACCAGGTGGTGGACTACTTCGTCGAGCGCGGACTGCCCACCATCGTGGTCAGCAGCGTCTATGACGAAAGCCTGCGCAAGCGTGTGCTGCAGCAGCAGATCATCGACTATGTGCTGAAGAACACTCCCGGCAGCATCGACTATCTGGTGTGGCTGGTGCAGCGGCTGGAGCGCAACCGGCGGATTTCGGCACTGGTGGTGGACGACTCGCCCTCCGCTCGCCTGTATGCCGCCGCGCTGCTGCAGATGTACGGCTACCACGTCAGCCAGGCCGAGGATGGCGCCAGTGCGTTGCGCGCCCTTGAAGCGGATCCTTCCATCCGCTTGGTCATCGTCGACCAGGAAATGCCCGGCATGGAAGGCGTGGAGCTGACCCGCCGGCTGCGCGCGTTGCGGGCACGCGACAAGGTCGCGGTGATCGGCATTTCCGGCAACGCCGATCCGTCCCTGATTCCGCGTTTCCTCAAGAACGGCGCCAACGACTTCCTGCGCAAGCCCTTCTCGCGCGAGGAGTTCTTCTGCCGGGTCTCGCAGAACGTGGACCAGTTGGAGCTGATCGGCACCTTGCAGGATCTGGCCACCCGCGACTTCCTCACCGGCCTGCGCAACCGCCGCAGCTTCCTTGAACAGAGCCAGCGGCTGCTCGACGAGGCCCACCGCAACGGCAGCCGCAGTGTCGCGGTGGCGATGCTGGACATCGACCACTTCAAGCACATCAACGACAGCCAGGGGCACGAGGCCGGCGACCACGCCCTGCGCGCGGTGGCCACGGTGCTGCAGGCCAATACCCGCGCGCAGGACCTGTGCGCGCGTTTCGGCGGCGAGGAATTCTGCATGCTGGTCAACGACATGGATCACCTGCAGGTGATCGACTACTTCGAGCAGATGCGCCTTTCGGTACAGGCGCTGCAGTTGCAGCCGGGCGAGAACCCGCTGGCGATGACCATCAGCATCGGCATCTGCCACCTGCCGGCGAGCACCGGCAACCTGCACGCGCTGATCACCGAGGCCGACCGCCAGCTCTACCTGGCCAAGGCCGGGGGCCGCAACCGGGTCTGCAGCAGCACCGCCGGCGCCGCCATCGGCCAGGCAAGCTGAACGGCCGCCCGGCCCCTTTGATCCTGATCAACGCCGAAAACCGCCACCGTTCCTAGAGTTCGCTCCATAGACACCTACTTGGAGAAACCGCGGTGGCACTTTTGGTCTGGCAGGACGATCTCAACACGGGCGTGGAGGTCATCGACCGCCAGCACATGCGCATCGTGGAGATGCTCAACCATCTGCATGTGGCGCAGAAGAGCATGGAGCGCATGGCGGTAGCGGAAGTGATCGACGAACTGGTGGACTACACCATGTCGCACTTCGCCTTCGAGGAGGAGTTGATGGAAGAAGCCGGCTACCCGTTCTGCGCCGCGCACAAGCGGGTGCACGAGGTGTTCATCAAGCGTGTTTCCGAATACCGGATGCGCTTCGAAGCCGGCGAGGACATCACCGACGACCTGCGCAACATGCTCTCGCGCTGGCTGTTCAACCATATCCGCAGCGACGACAAATCCTATGCCGAGCAGGTCAAGCGGCACCTCAACAAGTTCGCCCGCGAACACGAGGAAGGCGGCTGGCTCGGGCGCACGCTCAAGCGCCTGTTCCGCTGACGCCTCCCCCGGTTGCCTCCACCCGGCTGGCAGCCGGAGCCGCCTGCCCCGCGATGGCCACGGACGGCCAGCTTCCGTCAGGGCATTACCGCCACGTGCCCTTGCGGCGGGCGATCATCCATAGCGCCAGTGCCGTCACTACCGCCGTCGCACACAGGTAGCCGCCCACGGCGGCAATGCCGAACCTGCCGGCCAGCCACGTGGCGGCATAGGGCGCCGGTGCCGCACCGAGGATGCCGGCCAGGTTGAACGACAACGATGCGCCGGTATAACGCACCTGCACCGGGTACAGACCGGCCAGCATGGTGCCGCACGGGCCGTAGGTGAGGCCCATCAGGAACAGTCCCAACGCCAGGAACAGCAGCACCTGCCACGGATGGCCGGACTGGAACAGCGGCTGGAACAGCAGGCCGAAGACGAAGATCAGCAGCGTCGCCAGCAGCATTGTCCGCACCGTGCCCCAGCGGTCGCCATACACCGCCGCCAACGGGATGCCGGCGGCGAAAAACAGGATGCCGAGCATCTGCAGCAGCAGGAAATCCTCGCGCGCATAGCCCAGCACCGAGGTGCCGTGGCTGAGCGTGAACACCGTCATCAGGTAGAACAGCACGAAGGTGGCGAATGCCGCCAGCGTTCCGGCCACCACCGCGAAGCCGTGAGCCAGCAGCACCTCGCGCAGCGGCAGGTGCACGCGCCGGCCCCCTTCCATCGCCTTGCTGAAATCCGGCGTCTCGCGGATGTTCAGGCGCACCCACAGGCCGACCACCACCAGCACCGCACTGGCGATGAACGGCACGCGCCAGCCCCAGGCCAGGAACGCGGCATCGTCCATCACCTTGCCCAGCAGCAGGAAGGTGCCGGCCGACAGCAGAAAGCCCAGCGGCGCGCCCAGCTGCGGGAACATGCCGTACCAGGCGCGCTTNNTCGTGATAGGTCGGCAGCAGGCCGATCGCCACCGTCGACAGCCCCATGGTCAACAGCGCCGCCACCAGCGTGGCCTTGCGGCCGATCCGGTCCCCGTAGTGCCCGAACACCGCCGACCCCACCGGGCGGGCGATGAAGGCCACCGCAAAGGTGGCCAGTGACTGCAGCAGCGCCGCCTGGCTGCTGCTTTCCGGAAAGAACAGCTGCGGGAATACCAGCACCGCCGCGGTGGCATAGATGTAGAAATCGAAGAACTCGATGGTGGTGCCGATCAGGCTGGCGGCCAGCACGCGGCGCGGGGAATTGGCCGCGGCGGCGGCGACAGTAGGCGTCATCGGATCAACCCCGGGAAACAGGCGGCGATTCTGGCATGGCCGCAGCGCGCGGCCGGCGTTGGTTGCAAGCGCTACCGCTGCGCTCAGTCGCGCTTGAGCAGCCCGCGCAGGCCGGCGAAAGGCTGCGCGGTGGCGCCTACATGCCGCTCCTCGGCGTCGCTGGCGGCCACGCCGGTGTAGTCGCCATAACGCGAATGCTCGTTGTCATGGCAGTACAGGCACAGCAGCTCCCAGTTGCTGCCATCGGGCGGATTGCAGTCGTGGTCGTGGTTGCGGTGGTGCACGGTCAGTTCGGAAAGATTGGCGCGGGTGAACTCGCGGGCACAGCGCCCGCAGACCCACGGATACAGCTTCAACGCACGCTCCCGGTAGCCGTGCCCGCGCTGCTCGGCCTCGCGCCGGGCCTTGGCGACGATGCGATCCAGCGCGGCGTTGTCGGGAACGGAAGGTCGCGATGCCATGGAGTTTCTACCGTCGGGGGGAGCGATACGCCGGACTGTAACGCCTGCCGCCG
This sequence comes from Stenotrophomonas sp. UBA2302, assembly GCA_002345545.1. Lineage (GTDB taxonomy): Bacteria > Pseudomonadota > Gammaproteobacteria > Xanthomonadales > Xanthomonadaceae > Stenotrophomonas. The sequence goes on from DDVW01000042.1 coordinate 5,571, forward strand.
GCAGCCACCAGCGATACCGTTTGTCCGCTGCCTTCATCGCCGCACAACGAAAGCTGCACGCAGCGCGAATGTTTTTCTCGCGCAGCTTCCACACCGGTTAACCGCGTACGACCGGCGGATTGCGTCCCGCCGCTGTTTCACGTTCCGGTACAGGTTTCCACCGCTACGGTCGGCATGCGTGGACTGCGCGATGGATATCTCAGGAGCCAACCCATGAACAACCGAACCTTGCACACCACCCTGCTTGCCGCCGCCTTTGCCCTGGCCGCGACCGGCGTCGCCCGGGCGCAGGATGCACTGACCGCGCCACAGGTACGCACCCAGCTGGAATCACAGGGCTACACCCAGGTGAAGGACCTGGAGTTCAAGGACGGCATGTGGAAGGCCGAAGCGACCAGCGCCAACGGCAAGGACGTGGACGTGCGGCTGGACCCGCGTACCGGTACGGTCTATCCGGAAAAGGCCGTCTCACAGCTGGGTGAAGCCGATATCCGCGCGCAGCTTTCCGCTGCCGGCTACAGCGACGTCGACGACGTGAAACTCAAGGACGGCCTATGGAAAGCCGAGGGGCGCACCGCCGAAGGCGAGAAGGTGAACCTGCGGCTGGACCCGGACACAGGTGAAATCATCGCGGTGGAACGCGACTGAATCAGACGGACCAGGCCGCACTGATGGCCGGCCTGGCCGCTTGCGCGCGGGTCCAGCCCGATGGACGGACCCGCGCGGATACTTGAAGGCTGCTCAGGCCAGCAGGCCGGCGCCGCGCAGGGCCGCTTCCATTCCCGCCTGGTGGCCGGCATCCAGCCCGGTCATCGGCAGGCGCAGCGTGGTGCCGCAACGGCCCATGCGTGCCAGCGCCCACTTCACCGGGATCGGATTGGCCTCGACGAACATCTGCCGGTGCACCGGCAGCAGCCGCTGCTGGATCGCCATCGCAGTGCGCACATCGCCGGCCAGCGCCGCCGCGCACAGCTCGCGCATCAGCTTCGGCGCGACATTGGCGGTGACGCTCACATTGCCGTGGCCGCCACAGAGCATCAGCGCCACCGCGGTGGCATCGTCGCCGGAATACACCGCAAAGCCTTCCGGCACTTCCCGGATCAGCCACTGCGCCCGCTCCAGATTGCCGGTGGCCTCCTTGATGCCGATGATGCCCGGCACCTGCGCCAGCCGCAGCACGGTGTCGTGCTGCATGTCGGCTACGGTGCGACCGGGCACGTTGTAGAGCACGATCGGCAGGTCGCCGGTCGCTTCGGCAATCGCCTTGAAGTGGCGGTACTGCCCTTCCTGCCCCGGCTTGTTGTAGTACGGCACCACCTGCAACTGGCTGTCGGCACCCACCTTGCGTGCGAACTGCGCCAGCGCGATCGCCTCGGCGGTGGAGTTGCCACCGCAGCCGGCCATCACCGGCACCCGCCCGGCGGCCTGCTCCACGGTCACGCGGATGATCTCGCAGTGTTCTTCCACGCTCACCGTCGGCGACTCGCCGGTGGTGCCGACCACGCCGATACAGTCGGTACCCTCGGCCACATGCCAGTCCACCAGCTGCCGCAGCGCGGTGTAGTCGACGCTGCCGTCCTCGTGCATGGGCGTGACGAGCGCGACAATACTGCCGCGGAGAGGAGCGCTGGGAAGGGTCATGGCAGTACCGGGGGCCTTGGGGGGGAGCTGCAGATTCTAATCCCGATGGCGGTCTGATCCACGCGCTTGATACCGCTTGCAACGAATCGCGCCACTGCGTTCATCCGCCACCGCCGCCACGCCGGTTTCCCGGTGTCGCCCTCCCGCTCATCTACAATGCCGCCCCCCACGTTTCACAGGCAGCCGCATGGACATCATCGTCAACGAAGAACTCAAGGCCTATATCGATCCGCTGACGGCGAACGAGCACGCCGCGCTGGAGCGCAGTCTGCTGGCCGAAGGCTGCCGCGATGCGCTGGTGCTGTGGGGCAACGTGCTGATCGATGGCCACAACCGCTACGGCATCTGCAGCAAGCACGGCATTCCGTTCAATACCGTGCAGAACACCCGCTTCAAGAGCATGGACGACGTGCATCTGTGGATGATCGAGCAGCACCTGGGCCGGCGCAGCGTATCCGACTACCAGCGCGGCGTCCTGGCGCTGCGCAAGCGCGACATCCTCGACGCCCGCCGCCGCGCCGAACAGGAACAGCTGCAGCGCGAAAGCGAAGGTGAGAGCACTGCCGCCAACACCGCTGCCGATGCTGTCGACCTGCCGCCGTGGGAGCCGGCACCCAAGCTGTCCAAGGCCGACCTGGCCCGTGAAGCCAAGCTCAGCCCCAGCCAGGTGACGATGATCGAGAAGATCCACGATCACGCTGCCGTGGAAGTGATCGAGGCGATGCGCAGCGGTGCGATCTCGCTCAGTGCCGCGGCCACCGTCGCCAGCCTGCCCGAGGACGAGCAGCGCGCGGCGGCCAGGGGCGGCAAGGAGGAACTGAAACAGGCCGCCAAGCGCGTGCGCGATGCCAGGCGCAAACCCAAGGCCGCGCGCGATGACGACGCCGGGCAGGCGCAGCCACTGGGCAACGCCGAAACCGCAGGTCTCGAGGAGACGGTGGACAGCGCCGAAGTACAGGCGTTGCGCCAGCGCGTGGCCTCGCTGACCGCAGAAAACCAGGCACTGCGGATGGAGCTGGACGCCCTGCGCGCACGTTTCGCCTCCGCCACCGACTCCACGCAGGATGCGGCCACCGAGGCTTGATCCCTCCCCGGCTGCCCCCTACCCTGCGACTACGCCCTGCAAGGACCCAGCAATGGCTTCCGCCTCCCCGGAACTGGAACGATTCGTCCACGAAGCACTGCTGCGCGGCCACACCCGCGAGCAGATCAATCAGGCCCTGCTGGCCGCCGGCTGGAGCAGTGAGCAGATCCGTGGCGCGCTGGAGAACTGGGCCGAAGTCCCGTTCGCACTGCCGGTGCCACGCCCGCGTGCCTCGCTGTCGGCACGCGAGGCATTCCTCTACCTGTTGCTGTTCAGCACCCTGTACTTCTTCTGCTGGAACCTCGGCAGCCTGCTGTTCCAGCTGATCACCTATGCGCTGCCGGACGCGGCCGATGCCGACTGGCGACTGCTGCGGCTGGGCGGTGCCATCCGCTGGTCGGTGTCGGCGCTGGTCATCGCCTTCCCGGTATTCGTGTTCATCGCCCGCCATGTCAGCCTTGATGTGGAGCGCAATCCGATCAAGCGGCTGTCACCGGTACGCCGCTGGCTGACCTACCTGACCCTGTTCGTCGCAGCCACTGTGCTGATCGGCGACCTCACCGCGCTGGTCTACAACGTGCTCAGCGGTGAGCTGAGCCTGCGCTTCGTACTGAAGGTACTGGTGGTCGGCAGCATCGCCGGCACGGTATTCGGCTATTACCTGTGGGACCTGCGGCAGGAAGAGGGGGAAGCATGAGCACTGTCGCCTGGGGCCGCCGCATCCTGTGGACTGCCGGTATCGTCACCGCTCTGTCGATGGTGGCCGGGGTGCTCGTCATCGACTCGCCTTCCCAGCAGCGCCTCAAGCGCCTGGACAACGCCCGCATCGCCGACCTGCAGGCGCTGGATATCGCCGCCCGCGGTTATTGGCGCGAGCACGACATGCTGCCGCCGGATATCCGCACGCTGGCCGCGCAACCCGGCATGGCCCTGCCGTTGAACGATCCTGCCGGTGGCCCCGCGTACGTATACCGGCTGCTGGATCCCACCCATTTCCAGCTCTGTGCCCGCTTCAGCACCGACAGCAGCAGCGGACAGCGCCGTGGTCACCTGGACGCCTGGGCACACCCGGCCGGCGATCATTGCTTCCGCCGTGAAGCGGGCGACAAAGACTGACGGGTGAGCAGCACCATGCCGCATGACCCCCGCCGCGGGCAGCTTCGCCGCCTCAAGGCCTACGCGGTGGCGATGCTGCTGGCGATGCTGGGCGGTTTCATCGTCAGCCATCTGTATGGCGAACGCGGCATCTGGGCCTGGGTCGGCGCGTTCTGCGAAGCGGCCACGGTCGGCGCGCTGGCCGACTGGTTCGCGGTGGTGGCGCTGTTCCGCCGGCCGCTGAACCTGCCGATCCCGCACACGGCGATCATCCCGCGCAACAAGGCACGCATCGCCGACAGCCTGGCGGTGTTCGTGCGCGACCACTTCCTCGAGCCGCAGGCGCTGCTGGCCAAACTGGAGGTGTTCAATCCCGCCAGCCGCCTGGGCGAATGGCTCTCGCAACCGGCGCAGGCGAAGATGCTGGCCGGCATGGCGCGTGGCTGGGCGCTGCAGGCGCTGGACCTGCTGGATGAGGCCGCGGTGCGGCGCGCCATCCAGGGTTTTGTGGTCGAACAGCTGCGGCAGTGGAATGCAGCGGCAACGGCGGGTGAGCTGCTCGGCCTGCTGACCGCCGACAACCGCCACCAGCGCGTGCTCGATGAAGGACTGAAGCGGATCGCGCGCTGGCTGGACAACGACAAGGTGCGGCAGCAGGCCTCGGCGCTGATCGTGCGCTACATCCGCAAGGAATGGCCCACGCTGGCCAGCACCGTGGACTGGGTCAAACCGATCGACGAGATCGGCGATTCGCTGGCCGACCGGCTGGCACGGGCCGGACTGGAAGAGCTGCAGCAGGTGCTGTCACAACCGGAGCATCCGCTGCGCCGCGACTATGCGCGGTGGCTGGGCGACTACATCCAGCGGCTGCGCGAGGACCCCGCGCTGGCCGCGCGCGTGGACACCCTCAAGCAGCAGATGATCGACCACCCCGCCCTGCAGCAGTACGTGCAGGGGTTGTGGCAGCGGATACACGGCTTCCTGCACGCGGACCTGTCGCGCGAGGATTCAACCCTGGCCACGTACCTGGAGCGCAGCCTTGGCAAACTGGGGGATGCGATCGGCAGTGACCCGGCCCTGCGCGATGCCCTCAATCAACACATGCTCACCGGTGCCGAAAAGCTCACCACCCGCCTGCGCGCCGGCGTCACCACGCATATCGCACAGACGGTGAAAGGCTGGGACGAGAAGAAGCTGGTCGAGCAGCTGGAACTGAGCGTCGGCCGCGACCTGCAGTACATCCGCTTCAACGGCACCTTGGTCGGCGGCCTGATCGGCCTGCTGCTGCACGCCCTCACCGGCTGGCTGCACCTGTAGCAGCGACGTCAGTCGCGACGGGCCTCACCAGGAAGCCTGGCCGCCACTGACGTCGGTCCTGCAGGGATTTACGCTTACCGCAGCCGTCGCAGCTCCCACGCGCGGTGGATGCGCGCATTGCGCTCGAAGTCCGGGCCGATGGTCCGGGGCGAAATCTCGCGGCAATCGGCGAACTCGGCGATGGCGTTCTCTTCCAGCTTGAAACGGCGGAAGTTGTTGGAGAAATACAGCACGCCCTCGGGCATCAGCCGCGCCACCGCCGCACGCAGCAGGCGCACGTGCTCGCGCTGGATGTCGAAGTCATCCGCGCGCGCCGAATTGGAGAACGTCGGCGGGTCGCAGAAGATCACGTCATAGCGGTTCTTCTCCGCCTCCAGCCAGGTCACCGCATCGGCCTGCACCAGCCGGTGCTGGCTGCCGCCCTTGCCGTTGAGCGCCAGGTTGTCGGCGCACCACTGCAGATAGGTGCCCGACAGGTCCACGCTGGTGGTCGAGTCGGCACCGGCCACTGCCGCCTGCACGCTGGCCACGCCGGTGTAGCAGAACAGGTTGAGGAACCGCTTGCCCTGCGACTGCTCTGCCATGTGCCGGCGCAACGGACGGTGATCGAGGAACAGGCCGGTGTCCAGATAATCGAACAGGTTCACCCGCAGCAGCGCGTCGTTCTCGCGCACCATGATGAACTCGCCACGCTGTTCGAAACGGCCGTACTTGCTGCCGCCCTTGCCGCGCTCGCGCGACTTCAGCGCCACCTGCTCCGGCGGCACGCCGAAGACGTCGCGCGCGGCCGCCAGCAGTTCGTTGCGACGACGGCGCACATCGGCATCGGGAATCGCGGCCGGTGCGGCGTACTCCTGCACATGCAGGAACACCCGGCCCTTGCCACCATCTTCGTTGTAGACGTCGATGGCCGCGGCATATTCGGGCAGATCGGCGTCGTAGGCGCGGAAACAGCTGACCTGCTCGCGCGCCAGCCAGCTCTTGAACTTCTTCAGGTTCTTGCGCAGCCGGTTGGCCACCATCTGCGCGCCTTCGCTCAGCTCGCGTGGCGCACCGTCATGCTCGCGCTGCGGCACGGCGATCGGATCACAGACGATCAGCGCGCACTCGATGGCTCCGTTGAACAGCTGGTAGGTCTTGCGAGCGCGCAGGCCGGTGGCGAAGGCCAGATCGGCACTGCCACACAACAGGCTGGCCCGCCACTGCGGCACCGCGCGCTTGAGTGCATCCCCGATCCGGCGATACAGCACGGTATCGGCGGCCAGGCGCTCGTCATAGGGCGGATTGCAGACCACGCAGCCGGTTTCCTGCGGCGGCACCTGCATGTCGGCCACGTCACGCACGCCGAACCAGATCGCCTCGGCCACACCGGCTGCTTCGGCGTTCTCCTTGGCCGCACGGATCGCATGCGGATCGATATCGCTGCCGTGGATGACCTGCCTGAGTGCGGCGCGCCCGGCCGTCTCGCGCTCACGCGCTTCGGCCATCAGTTCCTTCCACTGCGCCTGGTCGAACCCGCGCCAGCGGCTGGGCGGCAGGCTGCCATGACGCTGCAGGCCCGGCGCCACATCGGCAGCCATCAGCGCGCCTTCGATCAGCAAGGTGCCGCTGCCGCACATCGGATCAAGCAGGCCACCGCCCTCGGCATGGATCTTCGGCCAGTTCGCGCGCAGCAGCACCGCCGCAGCCAGGTTCTCCTTCAGCGGCGCTTCGTTCTGCGACAGACGCCAGCCGCGCCGGTGCATCGGGCCACCACTGAGGTCGATCGAGATCGTCGCCCGGCCCTTGCGCAGGGACAGGTTGATGCGCACATCCGGGAATTCGGTGTTCACCGACGGCCGTTCCTCGCCCTGGCCACGCAGACGGTCCACCACCGCGTCCTTGACCCGCTGCGCGGCAAAGCGCGCGTGGGTGATGGCGGTACCGGACACGTGCGCGTCCACCGACAGGGTCAGGTCCGAATGCAGGTGTTCTTCCCACGGCATCGCGACCACGCCCTGATAGAGCGAGCCCTCATCCGGGCACTCGAACTCGGCCAGCGGCCACAGCACCCGGCTGGCCAGTCGCGACCACAGCACCACGCGCTGCGCATCGCGCAGTTCGCCTTCGGCATTGACACCGGCGATGGTGGCGGTGGCGACGGGCAGGCCCAGCGCCAGCAGTTCGTCGGCGAGGAGGTACTCCAGGCCCTTGGCGCAGGAAACAAAGAATTTCACGGGATCGGATCGACTGTCGGAAAGGGAGGACACCCGGCGGGCACGCCAACGGCGCGCCGGTCAACGGGCATCAGGGCCGCCATTGTAGGCAATGGAGGTCGCCACCGCCCTCACCATGTAGTGACCGCAGCCGTTACAGCCCGCGCAACAGCTGCTCGAAAGCCTGCGCCGAGGCCTCCACATGCGCGGCCAGCCGGTGGCCGTCATCGACCATCAGCAGGCTGGCCGAGCGCTGCTGTGCCCAGGCGATCACGTCGCCGGCGGGAATCAGCTCGTCATGCCAGGCGTGGACCACGCTGATCGGCACCCTGGCCGCATCCAGCGCCGGCATCGGCCCCATCGTGGTCGGCGGTACCATCAGGAACAGCGCCTGCGTGGGCACCTGCAGCGAGGCGATGGCGGAGATGTAGGCACCCAGGCTGGAGCCGGCCAGCACCACCGGACCACGCACGGCGGCGGCGCCGGCCAGTTCGATCAGCCGTTGCAGGCGCTGCGGTACATCACCGACGCGGCTGATGTCGTGGCGCGCGTCAAGATCGGTGTAATCGGGACGCTCGCAGCTGAAGCCCAGACGCTGCGCGACTTCGGCCAGCGCGGTGACCTTGGTCGCGTCCGGACCGCTCTCGAAACCATGGGAAAGAATGCAGTGGCCGCGGCTCATGGCGCCCTGCCGGATACGGGGTAAGTCATGGCGCAGATGCTAGCATCCGGCGATGCCCTCGCCTTCCGCCCCCGCCGTTGTTTCCGCGCCGCTGCCCTACGAGGAACACCTCGCGCGGCGGGCACTCGCCGACATCGATCTGGTGGTGATCCACTGCACCGAGCTGCCCGACCTGGCCATGGCGCGCGAATACGGCGAACGCGTGCTGTATAACAGCGGCAGTGGCAACAGCGGCCATTTCTATATCGACCGCGATGGCAGCATCGTGCAGTACGTGGCGCTGGAACGCGTGGCCCACCATGTGCGTGGCTTCAACCCGCGCTCGGTCGGCATCGAGCTGGTCAACAGCGGCCGCTATCCGCACTGGCTCGATTCCCGCCACCAGCAGATGGCCGAACCGTACCCGGCGGCGCAGATCACCGCGCTCATCCGCCTGTTGAATCATCTGGCGGTGCAACTGCCCGCGCTGCGCTGGATTGCCGGGCACGAGCAGCTGGATACCGAACAGGTCGCTGCCAGCAACGATGCCTCCGTGACCGTGTCCCGCAAGCGCGACCCCGGCCCACAGTTCCCGTGGCCGCAGGTGCTGCAGGCCATCACGCTGCAGCCGCTGCCCGCTCAGTAAGCGGACACGAACACCTTCTCGCCGGCGTTCACCCGCAGGTCCAGCCGGTTTCCCGGCGGGGCCACCGGGCACACCACGTGCGGCGTCAGCGCGCACGGAGGATTCTGGGCACGGTTGAAATCCAGCACCACGGTGCCGTCACGGGGCGCGCTGGCAAACAGGTAACGCGCACCGCCATAGGTTTCACGCCCACTGGTGCGATCGGTGAACAGGAAGAACAGACGCCGGTCCTCGGATTCCTGCATCTGCAGTACCGGCCGCAGGCTGTAGCGGCGTCCGTCGATCTCGAACCGGGCCTCGCCCGGCTCCTCGGCCGGCAGTGGTGTGCCGATGGAAGTCAGCAGCACCACCTCTTTCGGCTTCGGAAACGGATGCCACTGCGCCACCACGCGCCATTCCGGTGCCACCGGGAAGTGCTCGACGCCCTTGAAGTCACGCCGCGAAGCCGCGTCGGGATCGCGGTAACGCCAGCCCCAGACAGCGCCCGTGCGGACCAGATAGAAATCCGCCGTCCCCAGCCGGATATGGCTGCCGGGCCGCTCATCCGCCGCCTGCACCGGCACCAGCTCGGCAGCCTGCAGGGGCTGCCCGTCCAGCATCGCATCGCTGCCGGCCGCCACTTCGATATGCGCCCGCTCGTGACCATCGAGCGTCAGGATTCCCAGTCGTGCCGGACCACCGGGCAATCTCACCTCGTTGTCCGGAGCACTGCCGACGCGGTAGCGACCCGGCTTCAGGCGGCCGGAACCGGTATAGCTCAGCCAGCCATCGGACGCCCTCAGTTCTTCCAGCCGCTGCGCACGCCACTGCGCCACCTGCTGCCGGTAACCGGGCAGCTCCGCATCAGCCCGCCCGTCCCCGCGCAGGCATCCGCCACACGCCAGGACAAGTGCCGCCAGAACTGTGCTGATCCTCAACCGCATCTCGTCCCCCGCAGGCCCCTCCCCCGGCCGATACGCATCCCGCGCGAAGGCCAGCCCGATACCGCGTCATCTCAGCCGGTTGCCACCGGCCGTTCCGGATCACTGGACCAGCCGCTCCAGGAGTCGGAAAACACCCGCACCCCCTGCAGCCCGGCAACTTCAAAGGCCAGCGCCAGATGGCACGCGGTCACTCCCGAGCCGCACATCACCACCGCCTTGTCCGGTGCGTGCCCGGCCAGCAGCGGCTCCAGTCCAGCGCGCAATTCTGCCGCAGGACGGAAGCGGCCGTCGAGCAGGCTGTCACCAAACGGACGGTTCACCGCACCCGGCACATGCCCGGCGACGCGATCAAGCGGTTCCACCTCGCCGCGATACCGCTCCGGCGCACGCGCATCCAGCAACCAGCCCGGCACCTGCGACAGCCGCGCGGCCACCTCATCGGCAGTCACCACCTGGGCCGGATCGAACCGCCCCGGGTAAGCCGGCAGCACCGTGATTGCCGGCACCGTGCTTTCCACTGCATGCCCCGCCGCCTGCCAGACCGCCAGGCCGCCATCCAGCACCGCGACAGGGCGATGCCCGACAAGGCGCAGCAGCCACCACAGCCGTGCCGCCGCCATGCTGCCATCGCCGGCATCGTAGACCACCACCTGCGTCCGCGGGCCGATCCCCCAGCGGCCCAGTGTCGCGGCGAACGCGGCACTGTCCGGTAGCGGATGGCGACCATGCCCCTTCTTTTGCAGATCGGAAAGATCACGGTTGAGATCGGCGTAAACCGCCCCTGGAAGATGCCCGGCCGCATACTGCGCGGCACCGGATTGAGCATCGGCCAGCGAAAACCGCGCATCGACCACCCGCACAGCGGTGCTTGCGGTCGCCCGTACATCGACGAGGCGCAGTGTTTCGGAGCGCAATACTGCCGCCAGCGAATCGACATCCACCAGCGTGGTCCACGGCAGGTTCATCAGGTTCATGACGTTTGCTCCAGGCGGCAACGCAGGTTGTAGAGAATGGCTGCCGTCGCGCCCCAGATGCGCTGCGCCGGCCAGCTGTATTCGAAGACATGCCGCACACGGCCGCGATAATCCATTTCGACCTTGCGCAGATTGGCCGAGTCCATCAGGAACGCCAGCGGCACTTCGAACACATCGGCCACTTCCGACGGATCGGCCACCGGCACGAATGCCGGATCGACCACCGCCACCACCGGTGTCACCCGGAAGCTGGTGATGGTCAGGAACGGTTCGAGATAGCCCAGCATCTGCGCCTGCTCGCGCTGCAGGGCGATTTCCTCGTTGCTTTCGCGCATCGCCGCCATGGCCGGAGTGCGATCGCGCGGTTCGATCCTGCCACCGGGAAAACCGACCTGCCCGCCATGGTGGCGCAGATGCTCGGTCCGTCGCGTCAGCAGCACCTGCACCCCCTGCGGCCGCGGCACCAGCCCGACCAGCACCGCTGCCTCGGCCGGTGTCCCGGGGGGGCAGGATGTCCGCCAACTCCGCATGGTTCCAGCCCCTGCCGGTCGGCACGGTCATCAGCGGATCGAGTGCGCGCAGCAGCTGCGCGGCACCGGGCAGCAAACCCGCCAGCGAACCCGGCGCAAGCCTGCGCCCCGGCAGCGCGCTGTCGATCATGTCAGCGCGCATGGCAGCCTCCATCCGCAACCAGCCGGCGATCTCATCGCCGGTACGCAGACACCCGTGGCAATAGCCGCGGCTATCCAGCGAGCACATTCCGATACAGGGACTGGCGACGGCTCCACGTACAGCATCCATCAGCAACAACACCCTTCAAGCCTAACGCGATTGCGGACCGACAATAGCCATCGTTGCCGCAAAAAAATTGCGCCGGCGTTTTGGCACCGGCGCAATTCGCTTTACTTCACTGGCGCCGCGCTTACTTCACGCTGACCAGCTTGATTTCAAACTGCACGGCCACGTTCGGCGGGAACGGCGTGCGCGGATCGGCACCGTAGGCCTTTTCCGGCGGCAGGGTGACTTCCCACTTGGAGCCGGCCGGCATCTGCAGCAGGGTTTCGCGCATCGCCGCCATCTCGACTTCGCTGAGCTTGATCGACGGAATCGACTGCGCCGGACGGGCTTCGCTCGGGCGCTGCCCATACGGGAATGGACCGGCCACTTCCAGCGCCACGGTGCTGGCCTGGGTCGGCTTGGCGCCGTTGCCGGCTTCCATCACGCGGTACTGCACGCCGCTGGCCAGGCTCTGCACGCCGGCCTTGGCCTTGTTGGCGGCCATGAACTGGTCACTGCGGGTCTTGTTCTCGGCAGCGGCCTTTTCATACTCGGCCTTGGCGGCTTCGGCACGGCCCTGCTCACGGCGCTGGAAGGCTTCCACGGCCGGCTTCAGCTGCTCGGCGGTGATCGCCGGCTGCTTCTTGGCGTAGGCATCCTGCAGGCCCTTGACCACCGAGGCGATGTCCAGCTGTTCGCCACGACCGGTGAGCTCGGCCAGGTTGTTGCCGTAGTCATAGCCGAAGTAATAGCTCAGCTTGCCCTTCTCGGACGAGACGTCCTGGGCGAATGCGGTGCCGGTCATGGCCAGGGCGGCCACGGCGACCGCGATTGAACGCAACTTCATCAAACAGTTCTCCAGGAAGGGTGTCTCAAGGCAAGCATGCCGCCTGAGGCGACGGGTTAGGATAACGGCCACAAAGGCTGACCGCCACTTGCGTACCGCAGTTCAGACAGGTCACCGACATAAAGAGTTCCGCACTTACTTTTTTTTAACGTTATCGAGGAGTTTGGCCGCAATGTCCGAGGCACCGGTTTCCATCCATACCCGCGACGCCATCCGCACCATCACCGTGCAGCGCCCGGAGAAACTCAATGCCTTGAACCGGCAGACGCTGGAGGCGCTGGACGCGGCATTCACCGAGGCCGCACAGGCCGATGACGTGCGGGTGGTGATCCTGACCGGCGCCGGCCCCAAGGCGTTCGTGGCCGGGGCTGATATCGCCGAGATGAATGCGCTTACCCCGGTACAGGGCCGCGACTTCTCGCTGCTCGGCCAGCGGCTGATGCGCCGCATCGAGCGCCTGAACAAGCCGGTGATCGCCATGGTGAACGGCTTTGCACTGGGCGGCGGCATGGAACTGGCGATGGCCTGCCACCTGCGCATCGCCGCCGACAGCGCCAAGGTCGGACAGCCGGAAATCAACCTCGGCCTGCTGCCCGGCTTTGGTGGCACCCAGCGCCTGCTGCGGCTGGCCAGTCGCGCCGCCGCACTGGAACTGTGCCTGCTCGGTGCGCCGATCGATGCCCTCCGCGCGCAGCAGCTGGGACTGGTCAACCGCGTGGTGCCCGCCGCCGAGCTGGAGGCCGAAACCCTGAAGGTCGCCACCCAGCTGGCCGGTGCCGCCCCGCTGGCGCTGCGCGGCATCCTTGATGCGATCAATGTCGGCGGCGAGTGCGGTATCGAGGAAGGGCTGGAATACGAGAGCGCACAGTTCGGCCTGGCGTTCTCCACCCAGGACATGCGTGAAGGCACCAGCGCCTTCCTCGAACGCCGCAAGCCCGAATTCAAGAACTGCTGAGCCACGACCGATGCACGCTGTTCCCGTTTCACCGCAACAGCTGCTGCAGCTTGTTGTCGAGGACAATCTGGATGCGGCGGTGTGTGCCGGCCTGATGGACTACACCGCTGCACCGGATGACGCCACACTGACCCCGGCGCAATCGCAGCTGCTGCTGGAAACCCAGCAGCGCCTGCGCATCGCCTGGGCGGCCCGCGAGCGCTACCGCGCCCGCGATGCGCGCCTGGCGCGACGTGCCGCCGAACGTGAAGCGTGCCGTACCCCGCCACCACCGCCAGACAGCAAGCCCGCCCTGCCCTCGGCGGCGGCCGCGATCCTTGCCCGTGCCAAGGCGCGGGCCGCGCAGAAGCCTTCGTCATGAAAAGTGTTGCCGTGAAGAAAACCGCTGCGAAAAAAGTTGCGGCAAAGAAAATCGCACCCCGGAAAGCCACCACAGGAAAAACCGCGGCGGCGGTGAAGAAAACAGCCACACCGCGGGCCAACAAGCGCATGAACCGCGAGCAGGTGCGGGAGATGTTCACCCGCCTGCGCGAGCTCAACCCCAATCCCGTGACCGAGCTCGAATACAGCTCGCCGTTCGAACTGCTGGTGGCGGTGACACTGTCGGCGCAGGCCACCGATGTCGGCGTCAACAAGGCCACCCGCAAGCTGTTCCCGGTGGCCAATACCGCCCAGGCGATCCTCGCGCTGGGCGAGGAAGGACTGAAGCACTACATCGCCACCATCGGCCTGTTCAACGCCAAGGCCAGGAATGTGATCGCCGCCTGCGCGATCCTGGTGGAGAAATACGACGGCGAGGTGCCGGCCGACCGCGCCGCGCTGGAGGCCCTGCCCGGCGTCGGCCGCAAGACCGCCAATGTGGTGCTCAACACCGCCTTCGGCCAGCCGACGATGGCGGTGGATACCCACATCTTCCGCGTCGCCAACCGTACCGGGCTGGCTCCGGGCAAGGACGTGCGCGCGGTGGAGGACGGGCTGCTGAAGGTGATTCCCGAGCAGTTCCTGCAGGATGCGCATCACTGGTTGATCCTGCACGGCCGTTACGTGTGCAAGGCGCGCAAGCCGGACTGCCCGCAATGCGTGATCCGTGATCTGTGCCATTACCGGGACAAGACCACCGCCTGATGCGGCAACATTGCCTGCCGCGGGCGCGGCTTCAACGCAATGGCGCCGTTCCGCCACTGCGGGCCGGCTGATCCTGCATGGCCGTTACGCCTGCAAGACGCGCAACAAGGAAAATCCCGCCTGTCGCGACGACAGCTGGGAACATGACGTCCGTCACCGGCCTGATTCCCGCAGAAATATGGTGACTCCGGAAGGTGTCCCTGCGCCGGGAACACTCCGGCATCATCCGCATATCCGGTTGCGCCCGTTTCGCTTGGCTTCGTAGAGCATTGCATCGGCGCGGTTGATCAGCTTTTCATGATGGGTCAGCCCCACGCGCTCGGCCACGCCCATGCTGATGCTCATCGAAAATCCCGGTGCGAAGCCGGAGGTATCGATGGCGGCCACCGCCTGACGCAATTGCTCGCAGCGCGCCAGCACGTCCTCGCGCGCAAGACCGGGGAACAGCAACACGAACTCCTCGCCGCCCCAGCGCGCGACGGGCACGCGTTTGCCGGCATGTGCGCGGATGGTGTCGGCGGCGGCGCGCAGCGCGGCATCGCCGGCGATATGCGAATACCCGTCGTTGATGCGCTTGAAATGGTCCAGATCGGCAAGGACCAGCGTCAGCGGTGTGTCATCGCGCACGGCACTGGCGAACTCCCGCGCCAGTGCTTCATCGAACGCACGCCGGTTCATCAGCCCGGTGAGTGGATCCTCGCGCGCCTGGCGCTCGAATGCCTCGGCCTGCACCCGCAGATCACGGGTGCGCTCATCCACCTGCGCACCGAGCTGGCGTTTGGCCGCCTGCAACGCATGCACGCGCCAGCGATACAGGCCGTACAGCGCCAGCAGCGCCAGCGCCGCCAATCCGAGCCGGAAGTCCCTGCGCTGCATCAACTGCGGCTGGACCTGCAGCACGATGCGCGCCTCCTCCTGGCTCCAGCCTCCGTTGGGATGCGCGGCGGCGACACGGAACACGTACTCACCCGGCGCCAGATTGGTGAACTGCGCAAACCGCAGTGAGCCGCGCTCGACCCAGTCCGGATCGAAACCATCGAGCCGGTAGCGGTAACGGATCTTCTTGGGAATCTGATAGCTCAGCCCGGCAAAGTGCAGTTCCAGCTTGCGCGTACCCGGCGGCAGGCGGAGCGTGGTCTGCAGTGGCACGGGGCGATCGTCCACACGCACTTCTTCGATCACCACCGGCGGCGGCTTCCGGGTGAGTTCGTGGATGCGTCCGGGCGAGGTCATCGCCAGTCCCCCGGCGGTGGCGAACCAGAGCCGGCCGTCGGCCGTGCGCCACGCCGCCGGCCCGGAATTACCGTTGTTCTGCGCACTCGCCAGGCCGTCACCCTCGTCGAACCACTCCACGTCCATGGCCGCTTGCCGGCCATCGGCCATGGCCTCCAACTCGCGCCGGGCCACCCGCAACATGCCGCGGTTGGAGGTGAGCCAGAAATGGGCTTCGCCATCCTCCAGCACCTGGAATACCTTCGTCACCGGCAATCCCTGCGCCGTGCCGATCAGGTGCATGTCCTCACCACGGCGACGGATCAGGCCCTGATTGGTTGCCAGCCACAGCGTGCCGTCATCGGTTTCGTGCAGGCCGAACACATTGCTGGCAGCAAATTCCTGCAGCGGATACGCACGGACCTGCTCGCCCTCGATCCGCGCCAGTCCGTTGGAAGTCCCCACCCACAGCACCCCGTGCCGGTCCTGGTGCAAGGCAATGACGAAGTCGCTGGGCAAGCCCTCGGCCACGGTGTAATGCCGAATGCCGCGCACATCGACCCGGTTCAATCCACGCGAGGTGCCGACCCACAACGTACCGTCGGCGGTTTCCAGCAACGCGCGTACCTGGTTGCCGGTCAGGCCGCTGCGGCTGTCCAGCTGACGCCGCACGCGCCCATCCCACAGCGCCACGCCATGGCTGTAGCTGCCGACCCAGACACCGCCATCACGCGCACGGGCAAGGCTGAGCAGGGAGTCACCCGGCAAGCCGTCACGACTGTCGGCCGCGCCAAACCGGCCATCGCGCAGCCAGCCCAACCCATCGCTGGTCGCGATCCAGAGCGTGCCCTGTGCATCGGCCAGCACACTGCGCACATAGGCGCTGGGCAGTCCGTCCCGCACACCGAAGGTGCTGAAAGGCGCATCACGCAGGCGCAGCAGCCCGCCATTGGTGCCGACCCACAGGCTGTCCTCGCGATCCTGCCAGAGGGCGGAAACCTGTTCGTTGGGCAGGCCGTCGGCATTGCCGATCCGCTCCAGCCCATAGCCTTTGCGATGGCGATACAGGCCGGTGATCGTGCCCAGCCAGAGTGTCCCATCGGCCTGCACCCGCAGCCGGGTGACGTTGCTGGGCGGCATGTCCAGCGCCAGCGGCACGAAGCGTTCCCCCTCCTGACGCCATACGCCCCGCTCCATGCCGACATGGACGCGGCCATCGGGCCCGGAAACCACGCAGAACGCCTGACCGGGCGGCAGGCCCTGCGCCGCCCCCTGTGCGATAAAACGGCCGCCGGAGTAGCGCGCCAGCCCGCCCATGGTGGCGGCCCAGATCGTGCCGTCCTCGCCTTGCAGCATTTTCAGCACCGAACGGCTGGGCAGGCCCGCCTCCATGCTGAAAGGTGTGATCACACCATTGCTGTCGATGCGCAGCACACCACTGCTGTGCGTACCGACCCACAATTCACCGTCGTGACCTTCCACAAGGTCGATGACCTGGTCGCGCGGCATGGCTTCGGCTCCGGGCCAGACACTCCAGTGACCTGCGTGATAGCGCACCACGCCACCGCTCGCCGTTCCCAGCAACAGGCCACCGTCACGCGCCAGCCGCAGGGCAAGCACCCCGCTGTCGCGCAGCGCCGGCACGTCACGCTGGTCGAAGACGCGGAACTCGATCCCGTTGTAGCGCGCCACGCCCTCCCAGGTGGCAAACCACAGATAGCCGTCGTGCGTCTGCACGATGTCATGGACCAGGTTGTGCGGCAGTCCTTCGCGGGTGGTCCAGACTTCCTTGAAATAACCGTCCAGCGGCGTCGACGGCGAGCCCGCCGCCGGCCCTGCGCACAGACACAACAGGAGCAGCAGCCACACACCACGCACCGGCCACCAGCCTGTGGAAAAGCGCACCGGGGCAGGCAGGCATCGCGACCGGATACACGAAGACGCCCCGCTGCTTTCAGCGCACCTGTTGCAGGCGGCAGTGGCGTCATGCGGCATCCGGCTTCACCTGTCAGGCCATGGAAATCGGGGAACGATAGCAAAGACAATCCGGCAAGCGCCGGCGAGTCCCGGGCACTACCGGCAATGGAAAGCCGACGCAGCCGGGCAGCCCTCGTCCAGGCCGCATGGAATCCGCCGGGCCGCTCAAAAGCAACGCCCCATAAGGGGCGCTGCACATTGCCGGTTCATTGCTGCACCGGCAGCCGGAGGTGATTGCCGGATCACTCCCACTCGATCGTCGCCGGCGGTTTGCCGGAGATGTCGTAGACCACGCGCGAGACGCCACGCAGCTCGTTGATGATGCGGTTGGAGACGCGACCGAGGAAGTCGTACGGCAGGTGCGCCCAGTGCGCGGTCATGAAGTCGATGGTCTCCACCGCGCGCAACGCGATCACCCACTCGTAGGCGCGCGCATCGCCGACCACACCCACCGACTTGACCGGCAGGAACACCGCGAATGCCTGGCTGGTCCTGTCGTACAGATCGGCCGCGCGCAGTTCCTCGATGAAGATCGCATCGGCCTTGGCCAGCAGTTCGGCATACTCGCGCTTCACTTCGCCGAGGATGCGCACGCCCAGGCCCGGGCCAGGGAACGGATGGCGGTAGACCATGGTGCGCGGCAGACCCAGCTCGACGCCGAGACGGCGCACTTCATCCTTGAACAGCTCGCGCAGCGGTTCGACCAGCTTGAGCTTCATGTCTTCGGGCAGGCCGCCGACGTTGTGGTGGCTCTTGATGACGTGCGCCTTGCCGGTCTTGCTGCCGGCCGATTCGATCACGTCCGGGTAGATCGTGCCCTGCGCCAGCCATTTGGCATTGCCGAGCTTGTTCGACTCCTCGTCGAAGATCTCCACGAACAGGTTGCCGATGATCTTGCGCTTGGCTTCCGGATCGGTGACGCCTTCCAGTGCCTTGAAGTAACGGTCGGCGGCATCCACCCGCACCACCTTCACGCCCATGTTCTCGGCCATCATCTGCATGACCTGGTCGCCTTCCTGGAAGCGCAACAGGCCGGTATCGACAAACACGCAGGTCAGCTGCGTGCCGATCGCCCTGTGCAGCAGCGCGGCCACGACGGACGAATCCACGCCGCCGGACAGGCCCAGGATCACCTCATCGCTGCCGACCTGCTCGCGCACGCGGGCGATCTGGTCGTCGATGATGTTGGCCGCGGTCCACAGCGTGGCACAGCCGCAGATGTCGGTGACGAAACGCTTGAGCAGCGCGCCGCCCTGTTTGGTATGGGTGACCTCCGGATGGAACTGCACGCCGTACCAGCGCTTGTCCTCGTTGGCCATCGCCGCCACCGGGATGCGCTCGGTGACCGCAGTGATGACGAAGCCCGGCGGCACGTGGGTGACGTGATCGCCATGGCTCATCCACACATCCAGGCGCGGCTCACCGCCATGATCGGACAGGCCGCCCAGCAGGCCGTCATTGCCCAGCAGCTTGACCTCGGCATGGCCGAACTCGCGCTGGTCGGCCGCCTCGGTGCCGCCGCCCAGCTGCTTGGCCATGGTCTGCAGGCCGTAGCAGATGCCCAGCAGCGGCAGGCCGCTGTCGAATACTTCCTGCGGCGCAGCGGGTGCGTCCGGCAAGGTGGTGCTCTCCGGGCCACCGGACAGGATGATGCCCTTGGCGCCAAACGCGGCGATCTCGGCCGGATCATGGTCCCAGGCCCAGACTTCGCAGTACACGCCGAACTCGCGGATGCGGCGCGCGATCAGCTGCGTGTACTGAGCGCCGAAATCGAGGATGAGGATCTTGTCGTTGTGGATATTGGTCATGTCGCCAGTACGGATGCAATTCGGAAACGGAAGACGGATACGAAAAGAGGGACACGCGAACGTCTCCCTCTTTGCGTCGGACTGGATCAGCCCATTCTGTAGTTCGGCGGCTCTTTGGTGATCTGCACGTCGTGGACGTGGCTCTCACGCTGGCCGGCGCCGCTGATCTTCACGAACTTCGGCTGGGTACGCATTTCCTCGATGGTGGCGCAACCGACATAGCCCATCGTCGCACGCAGGCCACCCATCAGCTGATGGACGATGCCGCCGACCGGACCGCGATACGGCACGCGGCCTTCGATGCCCTCGGGCACCAGCTTGTCGGCATCGGCCGAATCCTGGAAGTAACGGTCCTTGCTGCCCTTTTCCATCGCCGCCAGCGAGCCCATGCCGCGGTAGCTCTTGTAGCTGCGACCCTGGAACAGTTCGGTTTCGCCCGGCGATTCCTCGGTACCGGCAAACAGCCCGCCGATCATCACCGTCGAGGCACCGGCGGCCAGCGCCTTGCCGATATCGCCGGAGTAGCGGATGCCACCATCGGCGATCAACGGGATGCGGTCCTGCAGCGCCTCGGCCACCAGGTCGATGGCGGTGATCTGCGGTACACCGACACCGGCCACCACGCGCGTGGTGCAGATCGAGCCCGGGCCGATACCGACCTTGACCGCATCGGCGCCGCAGTCGAGCAGCGCCAGCGCCGCATCACCGGTACAGATGTTGCCGCCAATGACCTGCACGTGCGGGAAATTCTTCTTCATCCAGCGCACGCGGTCGAGCACGCCCTGCGAGTGGCCGTGCGCGGTGTCGACCACCACCACGTCCACGTCCGCGGCCACCAGTGCCTCGATGCGACGCTCGGTATCACCGCCCACGCCCACCGCGGCACCGACCAGCAGGCGGGTCGAAGCATCCTTGGCGGCGTTGGGGTTGTCGGTTTTCTTCTGGATATCCTTGACCGTGATCAGGCCACGCAGCTCGAACGTGTCATTGACCACCAGCACCTTTTCGATGCGGTTGCGGTGCAGCAGCTCCAGCACTTCCGCCGATGCGGCGCCTTCCTTCACCGTGACCAGTCGATCCTTCTTGGTCATGATGTGGCGCACCGGATCATCCAGCTCGGCCTCGAAGCGCATGTCGCGATGGGTGACGATGCCGGTCAGCTGGCCGCTGCCATCCACCACCGGCACGCCGGAGATGTTGTGCGCGCGGGTCAGCGCGAGCACGTCACGGATGCTGGTTTCCGGGCCGACCGTGATCGGGTCGCGGATCACTCCGGACTCGAACCGCTTGACCTTGGCCACTTCCGCGGCCTGCTGCTCAAGGCTCAGGTTCTTGTGGATGATGCCGATGCCGCCGATCTGGGCCATGGCGATCGCCAGCCGGCCTTCGGTGACGGTATCCATGGCTGCCGAAACAATCGGCAGCTTCAACCGCAGCTCGCGCGTCAGGCGCGTGCCGAGATCGACGTCCTTGGGCAGGACCGTGGAATGGGCGGGGACGAGCGAGACGTCGTCGTATGTCAGTGCTTCAGCCTGGATGCGCAGCATCGGCGTACCCGATATGTGGGGAAGCGCGGCATTTTACCCTTTTTTGCCCGCCGATGGCAGGGGCCTCGGCCCCACCACCGGTTCAGCCACTCCCGGTATTCAGCCAGCGCTGCGATCCGGGCATCGCCGCCCATGGCGGCCACCGCGACGGCAGCGCAAGGGCGCCGCCTCCGGCCCCGGCAATCAGCGCGAAGCCGCCAGCTCGTCCGCCTCGGCGGCCTCGATGGTGTTCTGCATCAGGGTCGCCACCGTCATCGGTCCGACGCCGCCGGGCACCGGGGTGATCCAGCTGGCACGCTGCACGGCGGCCTCGAAGCCGACATCGCCGACCAGGCGCCCGTCATCGAGCCGGTTGATGCCGACATCGATGACCACCGCGCCCGGCTTGACCCATTCGCCCGGCACCAGCTGGGGAATACCCACCGCCACCACCAGGATGTCGGCATTGCGCACGGCCTGTTCCAGCACCTCGCGGGGGGTGAACTTGTGGCAACTGGTGACGGTGCAGCCGGCAATCAGCAGTTCCAGGCCCATCGGCCGGCCGACATGGTTGCTGACGCCGACAATGGTGGCGTTGCGGCCACGCACCGGCTGGTCGGTATGCGCCAGCAGCGTGGTGATGCCGCGCGGCGTGCAGGGCCGCAGGCCGAATTCGCGCAGCGCCAGGTGACCCACGTTCTGCGGATGGAAACCGTCCACGTCCTTGCGCGGGTCGATACGCTGGATCAGCCGGTTGGCGTCGGGAATACCCGGCAGCGGCAGCTGGATCAGGATGCCATGGATCTTCGGATCGGCATTGAGCTGATCGATCAGCTCCAGCAGCTGCGCCTCGGTGGTGCCTTCGGGCAGGTCGTAGTCGTACGCCTCGATACCGACCTTTTCCGCCGCCCGGCGCTTGTTGCGCACGTACACGGCCGAGGCCGGATCCCCCCCCACCAGCACCACCGCCAGCCCCGGTCGCGAATGGCCGGCAGCCAGCCGGGCGTCCACCCGCAGCTTCAGATCATCAAGCAGTTCCTCGGCGATACGGCGGCCGTCGAGGATGCGGGAAGTCGCCACGGAGGCGTCGGAAGATGCGGTCATGTGCGTGGGGAGGCAGCGGCGGGGACCGGCTATTGTCCCTGATTCCGGCATTCCAGACACCTCGCCTGCCGCGATGCAACCGGACGGCGGGCAGCTTGCGAGCACGCCACGGCGCATACGTGCGCCATCGCGGCACCACGCCTGATCCATGCGTCGTCGTGCCGGTGGCTTCAGCCGGCGTTTGAACAGAACGCCGCGTAATCGATGTAGCCGGGGAAGATGGCGTCCGGTGCGCACAGCAGGCACTGCGGATCAACCGGCACCCGGGTTTCACGAAAGCGCATCTGCAACGCATCAAAGCGCAGCAACCGCCCCGCCAGCGACTGCCCGGTATCCAGCAGCAGCTTCAACACCTCCGTCGCCTGCATCACCCCGGCCAGACCGGGCAGTACGCCGAGCACACCGGCCTCGGCGCAGTTCGGCGCGAATTCCGGCGGCGGTGGTTCCGGGAACAGGCAGCGGTAGCACGGCAACACGCCGCGCTGGCGACCGGCATCGAACACGCTCACCTGCCCGGTGAAACGCTCGATGGCCGCATACACCAGTGGCCTGGCATGCTTGATGCAGGCATCGTTGAGCAGGTAACGCAACGGGAAATTGTCCGAGCCGTCGAGCACGACATCCACGTCCCGCATCAGCGCATCGATATTTTCCGCCGTCACCCGCTGCTGGATCGCCTCCACCTCGATCCGTGGATTCAGCGCCTGCAGGCGCGCCTGCGCCGACTCGACCTTCGCCATGCCGACGCTGGCTTCGGTATGGATAATCTGCCGGTGCAGGTTGCTGCGCTCCACCGTGTCATGGTCGACGATGCGCAGATGGCCCACCCCCGCCGCGGCCAGATAGAACGCCGCCGGTGCACCCAGACCGCCCGCGCCCAACACCAGCACACGCGCCTGCTGCAAACGCCGCTGCCCGCTCTCGCCCACCTGCGGCAACAGCAGGTGGCGTGAATAGCGGTCGTAGAAATCCCGGTCACCGGCATCGTGCAGCGGCTGCACCAGCGGCAGCCCCTCGAGCCGCCAGGCCACGGTGCCACCGGCAACGGAGAACAGCTGCGTATAGCCCGCGTCCTGCAGCGCCAGCCCCGCATGCCGGGAGCGTTTGCCGCTCTGGCACACAAGCATGACCTCACGGCCCTTCTGCCCGTGCAGGTGGCGCTCCGGATCAGCCAACAGCTCGCCCATGGCAATGCCCACCGCCCCTTCGGCCATACCACCAGCGCGCTCGTGCGCCTCGCGCACGTCGATCAGGAGCACGCCTTGCAGCTGCCGCTCGCGTGCCTGTTGCGGAGTCAGTTCACGAATATCCATGGGGTGATTATCGGCCAGGCGCGAGCGCCTCCACACAGAAACAGCCACCCGATCCGAAGACGAATCCCTGCATCACACCTTGCCGGCCACGTGCGGGCAAAGACGGGAACAAAGGCAGGCAGCGGCATACCCCCGGCACGCCTGCAAACAGAAGGGCAGCCAAGTGGCTGCCCTGTCCATCACTTGCGGCCTTTCACGTGCTTGATCAGGCGTCGCTTGGCCTTGACCTGGCGCTCGGTCAGGACATTCTTCTTGCCCTCGTAAGGGTTGGCGCCCTCGCGGAACAGGAACGTCACCGGCGTGCCGACCAGCTTGAAGCGCTTGCGGAAGAAATTCTCCAGATAGCGCTTGTATGAATCCGGCAGCTCCTTCAGGCGCGTGCCGTGGACGATGAAGGTCGGCGGGTTGCTGCCGCCCGGGTGCACATAACGCAGCTTGGAGACATGCCCGCGGATGGTCGGCGGCGGATTGGACTCGTAGGCCACCTCCAGCGCCTTGTTCACTTCGCTGGTGCTGAATTCATGCGTCGCCGAGGCGTGCGCACGATGGATCGCACGGAACAGCTCACGCAGACCGGAACCATGCATGGCCGAGATGCGCACATTCTCCGCCCACGGCACGAACCCCAGTTTCAGCGACAGCTGGGTTTCGGCCTGCTCGCGCTGGTACTCGCTCAGCCCGTCCCACTTGTTGATGGCGATGACCAGTGCACGGCCGGCATCCAGTACCGCGCCCAATACGCTGGCATCCTGATCGGTCACACCCTCGGTGGCATCGAGCATCAACACTGCGACCTGGCACTGCTCGATCGAGCGCAGCGTCTTGACCACGCTGAATTTCTCGACGACCTCATCGACCCGCGAGCGACGCCGCAGGCCGGCGGTATCGATCAGCCGGTACAGTTTGCCTTCGCGCTCCAGATCCACCGAGATCGAATCGCGGGTGGTGCCCGGTACGTCCGAGGCGATCATCCGCTCCTCACCGAGGATGCGGTTCACCAGCGTCGACTTGCCCACGTTGGGGCGGCCGACAAAGGCGATGCGCACCCGCTCGGGATCGTCATCCAGCGTCTCGGTGGTGCCTTCTTCCGGCAGGCGCTCGATGATCTCATCGACCAGGTCATCGATGCCCTGCCGGTGTGCGGCCGATACCGCCAGCATCTCGGCAAAGCCATAGCGCGCGAACTCGGCACGCACCGCACTTTCGTCGGTACCGTCGATCTTGTTGATCAGCAGCACGGTCGGCCGTGCCAGCTTGCGCAGCCAGGCCAGGATTTCGTCATCCAGCGCCGAGGTTCCATCGCGCGCATCGACCACGAAAACGACCAGATCCGCCTCGCCGGCCGCGGCACGGGCCTGGCGCGCCGTCGCGCCCGCCAGTCCTTCCTCGTCACCGGCAATACCCCCGGTGTCAACGATCAGGAAAGGAACATCCTCATCGAGACGGCAGACACCATAGTTGCGGTCGCGGGTGACGCCCGGCTGGTCGTGGACCAGCGCGTCACGCGTGCGGGTAAGTGCATTGAAAAGCGTGGACTTGCCGACATTCGGCCGTCCAACCAGGGCGACCAAAGGCAGCATCGCTTGACTCCTTTTATTGGGCCAACCGGAATGCGGTCAGCTTTCCATCCACGTTCTGCACCAGCAGAATCCCGTCAGCCACCACAGGTTGCGCCAGCAGCGCATCACCTCCGGCCTTCTCGCGGGCTGCCAGCTCACCGTTGTCCAGCCGCAGCCAATGCAGATAGCCCTTGTAATCGCCCACCACGGCGTAGTCGCCCTGGATGGCCGGGCCGGTCACCGAACGGCGCGCCAGCGCCTGCTGCGACCACATTGCCGCGCCGGACATCTTGTCCAGTCCATAGACCACGCCCTTGCCGTCGGTCACCAGCACATTGCCGGAAGACACTCCCAGCCCGCCCGCACCGCCATGGTCACGCGACCACAAGGGACGGCCGGTCGGCCCTTCGATAGCCAGGGTCTCATTCTTGAAGCTGCTCACATACAGCGTATTGCCTTCCAGCACCGGCGCGCCGTCCACATCGGCCATGCGCTCCAGCTCGGTACGCCCCTCCGGCGTCCCCACCATCTGCTCCCACAACGGGCGGCCATCCTGCATGGCCAGCGCGGCCAGCGTGCCATCGTCGTTGCCGATGAACAGTACACCCGGGCCGGCCACAACCGGTGCATTGCCGCGCACCGTCAATGCGGGCAGCTCCTGTGCGTTGAACCAGCGCTGCTCGCCGCTGCCGGCATCAAGTGCCGAGACACGGCCATCATTGCTGCGCACGAACACCATGCCATTGGCCACGGCGGGCGCGCTGATCACCTCGCCCGATACCCGGGCGCGCCATTTCTCGCTCCCATCGGCGGCATCCAGCGCGATCACCTGGCCGTCCAGCGTGCCGATCACGACCAGACCCTCGCCGACACCCGGACCACCGGAAAGGCGCAGCTTCGGCTTTTTCTTCTCTTTGGCCGGTACGTACTGCCAGACCTTCCTGCCGGTCTGGAGGTCCAGTGCATGCACACCGCCCTCCACCGCTGCCGCATAGACGCGACCGTCAACCACGACCGGCGCCTGACGCACACCGATCCGGCCCTCGCCCTTGCCGACCGAGGTCGACCATATCTTGGCGATCTTGACCGTCGGCTCGAATTTCACCAGTTCAGCCGGCTCCAGCGCCTTCTTCGCCTCGGCATCCTTCCCGGCAAACCAGCCCTTCATTGTCGAACAACCGGTCAACGACAGCGCGATCAGCGCCACGCCTGCCACATGCTTGAGCTTCATCAGTTGTTCTCCGCTGCAGGGTCGGCCAGGGTGCCACCGGCGTCGGCCAGCTTGGTTTCCAGCAGGCGGCGCTGCGGCGCGGCCACATCCAGCCTGCCCAGCGACTGGCGGTAGAGCTCGCGCGCCTCGTCACGCTTGTCCTGTGCGATCAGCGCATCAGCGCGGATCTCCAGCCCGGCGCTGTCCTCGGCATTGCCCAGCAGTGCCAGCGCATCGGCCGGCTTGCCGGTTTCGATCAGCAGGCGGGCGATACGCTGGTCGATCAACATCTTGAATTCGCCCTCGGCCTTCAATACCTGCAGCGTCTTGATCGCATCCTCGGCCTTGCCCGCTTCGACCTGCGCCTTGGCAAGCTCCAGCGCCGCCAGATCGGCGTAAATGCCGGCCTTGCCGCTTTCCAGCGCCGTCACCTGCTTGGCCGCTTCGTCCAGATCGCTCGACTGCAGGCTGCGCGTGACCGCTTCATAGTGCGCGTTGGCTTCAGCCAGCTTGTTCACCTGGTCCTTCTGCCACCACTGCCAACCAGCGATAGCGCCGATACCCAGAACCACTCCGCCAAAAATTCCAGCGCCATTCTGGCGAAGCCAGGTGCGGACACGTTCGCCTTGTTCGTGCTCGTCGAGCAGGTCGTCAATCGCCATGCGTACTCTCGCTCTACCCTGCCGGGGAGCATTGTTGTTTTAATTGGGCGCCAGGGTTCAGTAGGAAACCGGTGCCACGAAGCCGTCAGAGGATACCGTAAAGCGGGCCACATTGCCGCGCTTGTAGGGCGCGAGATCAACGTTGCCGGAAGCCTGCTGAACCTGCACTGCAGCGGCGTTGCCCAGTTTCACGCGGCCGACCTGCCCCGCCTTGTAGCTGCGCGTCTCACCGGCCGGAACCAGCCCTTTCTCGAGCGTGGAGCCATCGGGTGCGGCAACTTCCACCCAGCTGTCCCCGCTGAAATTCAATACCAGCCCGGCCACAGGCGCTGCAGGTGTCTGCCTCGCGACGGGGGCCATCGATGCGATATAGGGAGCACGCTCCACTACGGCAGGCGCCTGCTCCCGTTCGACCACTGCAGCCGAACCTGCAGGAGACTGCGTGCCCAATCCGGCAGGCACCACATCCAGCGCCACCGTGTTGGGCGGCGTATCGGCAAGTTTCCCCTGGAAGGCGAACCAGGCCGGAACCGCCAGCACAGCGGTGATCACGACGTAAACGGCACGCCGGCCCATGTTTTCGACAAACCGCCGCAGTCGCGGCGTGTGCGCGTGGCTGACAAGCCGCGGCGGCTCGACCGGCGCGATGCCGGCCTGCTGCAGCAGGTCTTCGATATCCACCTTCAGCAACCTGGCATAGCTGCGCAGCTGACCGCGCACGAATACCGGCGCGCCCAGCCGCTGCCATTGCTCGGCCTCAAGCGCGGTTATCACCTGCACCGGCATGCGCAATTGCGCGGCAACCTGTTCGACCGACAATCCTGCAGCCTCACGTGCCTGACGAAGCTGCCCCCCACACCCCACCGCACCTTCAAAAGCGCAAACACCCGGATCGTTGATCACAATGCATCAGCCTTGGGATTCGAGGTTGCCGCCGAGGGGAACTCCTGGCGCAACCGCTGTTGGTACCGGCTTGCGGCGCTGCCATCGCCCAGCCGCTCTTCAATCTGAATGGCAAGTTGTAACACGGAAGCCGTCGCCGGCGCAGCCGCCAGACGCCGCTGGTAAAAGGCCCGCGCCTCGAAATAGTGACCCAGTGCATATTCATGGCGGGCCATCGATTCCAGCGCGTAGGCATTTTGCGGCGACAGGGCCAACGCCTGCCGCAGATCCCGCCCCGCCCGCTCCCGCTGCCCGGCCTCCAGCGCACATCCCCCGGCATTGGCCAAGGCATCGGCGCGCAAACCATAGGTCGGATCGGCCAGCGCACGGTCGAACCAGACCAGTGCCTCGGCCGGAAAGCCGTTGCCGCACAGCCATGCGCCGTAGTTGTTCAGCACATCACCCTGCTCCGGCGCGAGCTCGGTGGCCTTGCGATAGAGCGCTCCGGCGACCGTGGCGTTGCCACGCTGCCCCTCGATCACCGCCTCGATGGTGTACGCATCGGCAACACGCGGCGCGAGCTTCTGCGCGGAACGGGCATATTTCACCGCGTCATCGAACGCATGGCGCCCCAGCCGGTCGCCGGACAGCCGCAGCAGCTCCAGATACTGCATGCGTATGCGCGCCTGCTTGTCGTCGCGCAGATCGTAGTGCGGCGCCCCCTGTTCGACGTGCCGGATCTTTCCCGCCCGGGTGTCGCGACTGTGCCCGCAGCCGGCAACCAGCAGCGTTGCAACAGCCAGCAGGAGCAGGCGCTCAGGCCAGCGCATCCCCGGCATCCAGTGATTTGAGGATCTTGTTGAACTCGGCCTGGCGGCGGGTGCGATCCATCACCTGGCCCTTGAGCTGGCCGCAGGCCGCATCGATGTCGTCGCCACGGGTACGTCGCACCATGGTCAACACCTGCGAGTCGAGCAGGATCTTCTGGAAGGCGCGGATCTGCTCTTCGTCCGAGCGCTCGTAGCGCGTGCCCGGGAACGGGTTGAACGGGATCAGGTTGACCTTGCCCGAATCCTTGGCCTGCACCGCGTTGTCGAACTGACGCATCAGCCGCGCCAGCTGGCGGGCGTGCTCGGGCTGGTCATTGATGCCCTTCATCAAGGTGTATTCGAAGGTCACCGAGTCGCGTTTCTTGTTGCCGCGCAGGTAACGCGCGCAGGAGGCCATTAACTCGGCAATCGGATATTTCCTGTTGAGCGGCACCAGCGTTTCGCGCAGCTCGTCGTTCGGTGCGTGCAGCGACACCGCCAGCGACACATCGCTCTCGACCGACAGACGGTCAATCTGCGGCACCAGGCCGGAGGTGGACAGGGTCACGCGCTTGTTGGCCAGGCCGTAGCCCAGGTCATCGCGCATGATGCTCATGGCGCGCACGACATTGTCGAAATTCATCAGTGGCTCGCCCATGCCCATCATCACCACGTTGGTGAGGCGGCGCATCTGGTGCGGCACGTTGCCCAGGTGGCGGGCGGCAACCCACACCTGGCCGATGATCTCGGCGGTGGTCAGATTGCGGTTGAAGCCCTGGGTGGCGGTGGAACAGAAGGTGCAGTTCAAGCCGCAGCCGACTTGCGAGGACACGCACAGCGTGCCGCGGGTCTTGTCGGGGATGTACACGGTCTCGATGGCGTTCTTGCCATCCGTGCCCATCGCCAGCAGCCACTTGTGGGTACCGTCGGCGGAAGGCTTGTCGAACACGATATTGGGGACGACGACCTCGGCATGCGCGTGCAGCTTGGCGCGCAGCGGCTTGCCGAGGTCGGTCATCTGGTCGAAGTCGGTGACATAGCGGTGGTGGATCCACTTCATCACCTGGTGGGCACGGAACTTCTTCTCGCCGAGTTTCTCGATGAAGAAATGCTCCAGGCCCGCGCGATCGAGGTCGAGCAGGTTCTGCTTCTTGACCACCGGTCCGGTAGCGGCGGGAGCCGGTACCAGCACCGACGGGATCACGACCTCGTTCACGTCAACCACTCCTCAGCTCGCTCAGCGCGAAACCACTTCGGTGCCGGCGAAGAAATAGGCCACTTCGATGGCGGCATTTTCAACCGAATCCGAACCGTGGGCGGCATTGGCGTCGATCGACTCGGCGAAGTCGGCGCGAATGGTGCCCGGCGCGGCTTCCTTCGGATTGGTGGCACCCAGCAGTTCGCGGTGGGCCAGCACGGCATTCTCGCCTTCCAGTGCCTGGATCATCACCGGGCCGGAGATCATGAACTCGACCAGCGCGTTGAAGAACGGACGCTCGCGGTGCACGGCGTAGAAGCCTTCGGCCTCGGCGCGCGACAACTGCTTGTACTTGGCGGCAACGATCTTCAGGCCGGCCTTCTCGAAGCGGGCGTAGATTTCACCGATCACGTTCTTGGCAACGGCGTCGGGCTTGATGATGGAAAGGGTGCGCTCCAGCGCCATGGGAATTCTCCGGTATCTGGGCCGGTCGGCCCGAGGTAGATGAAAAAACCCGCGTGCGGACGCGGGCTTAGCCTGAAATTGCGGTCACCAATTCTACCGGGTGGGCCGGTGATTTGCACAGCGGCGGATGAATGATGCTGCACAGCAGCATGACCTGGACGGGCCACGGAGCGTAGGATCCAAACAATCGTTTGATTGACTGAGCCAGCCATGGGCAAACCTGCCAGCTTTTCCACCAAGGACCGCATTCTCGGCGCCGCCGAAGAACTGTTCGCCCAGTACGGCTTCGCCGGTACCTCGTTGCGGCAGGTGACCAGTCACGCCGACGTGAACATCGCCGCGGTCAATTACCACTTCGGGTCCAAGGAAAACCTGGTCAATGAGATATTCCGGCGCCGCATGGACGAGATGACCGCCGCCCGCCTGGGCCAGCTGGAACAGGCCCGCAGCGCCCAGCCGGACGATCTGCGTGCGGTACTGGCGGCCTTCGTGGAGCCTGCATTGGCTCTGGCCCAAGATCGCCAGAGCGGTGGCGCCTTCGTCCGCGTCATCGCCCGCGCCTACGCCGAGAAGAACGACAACCTGCGCAAGTTCCTCTCCGACCACTACGGCCACGTGCTGCGCGAGTTCGGCAAGGCCATCGGCGCCTGCGTGCCGGGCCTGAGCAAGGAAGAGCTGTACTGGCGCCTGGACTTCCTGGCCGGCTCGCTGACCTACGCCATGGCCGATTTCGGCCTGATCAAACGCCCTCCCAACATCAGCGAGGCCGAGCACCGTCGCAAGGCCGCGCAGGAGCTGATCCATTTCGCCGAAGCCGGGTTCCGCGCCAGTGCGCGCACGCCGGATTCAACCTCCCTCACCTGATCCACCCGTCATCGCAGACCAAAGGTTTATCGATATGTTCAATTCCCTGCTTGTCCGCCGCGCCGCCGTTCTTGGCGCAGGCGTCATGGGTGCGCAGATCGCCGCCCACCTGACCAATGCCGGCATCGACACCGTGCTGTTCGACCTGGCCGCCAAGGAAGGTCCTGCCGACGGCATCGTGCTCAAGGCCATCGCCAACCTCGGCAAACTGAGCCCGGCACCGCTGGCGTCCAAGTCGCTGGCCGAAGCCATCACCCCGGCCAACTACGACTCGGGCCTGGAGCAGCTGCGCGACTGCGACCTGATCATCGAGGCCATCGCCGAACGGATGGACTGGAAGCAGGACCTGTACAGGAAGATCGCGCCGTTCGTGAACGAACACGCGGTACTGGCCTCCAACACCTCGGGCCTGGGCATCAACAAGCTGGCCGACGTGCTGCCGGAAGAACTGCGCCACCGCTTCAGCGGCGTGCATTTCTTCAATCCGCCGCGCTACATGCACCTGGCCGAGCTGATCCCGGCCAAGACCACCGACAAGGCGGTGCTCGAAGGCCTGGAAACCTTCCTGACCACCAACCTGGGCAAGGGCGTGGTCTATGCCAAGGACACCCCGAACTTCATCGGCAACCGCATCGGCGTGTTCTCGATCCTGTCCACCATCCACCACACCCAGCAGTTCGGCCTGGGCTTTGACGAGGTGGACGGCCTGACCGGCCCGCTGGTCGGCCGCCCGAAATCGGCGACCTACCGCACCTCCGACGTGGTCGGCCTGGACACCATGGCCCACGTCATCAAGACCATGGGCGACACCCTGCCTGACGATCCGTGGCACAAGTATTTCAACGCGCCGGCATGGCTGGACGCGCTGATCGGCAAGGGTGCACTGGGCCAGAAGACCGGCGCCGGCATCTTCCGCAAGGTCGGCAAGGACATCATGGTCATCGACCTTGAGAAGCAGGACTACCGTCCTGCTGATCGCACCGCCGCACCGGAAGTAGTCGAGATCCTGAAGATCAAAAACCCGGCCGAGAAGTTCGCCAAGCTGCGCGAAAGCCGGCACCCGCACGCGCAGTTCCTGTGGGCGACGTTCCGCGACCTGTTCCACTACAGCGCCTACCACCTGGCCGATATCGCCGAAACCGCGCGCGACGTGGACCTGGCGATCCGTTGGGGCTACGGCTGGTCGTTGGGGCCGTTCGAGACCTGGCAGGCCGCTGGTTGGAAGCAGGTGGCGCAGTGGATCGCCGACGACATCGCCGCCGGCAAGAGCATGAGCAATGCGCCACTGCCGGCCTGGGTACTGGACGGCCGTGACGGCGTGCATGCCGCCGAAGGCAGCTACAGCCCGACGCAGAACGCCCTGGTGCCGCGCTCGTCGCTGCCGGTGTACCAGCGCCAGCGCTTCCCGGATGCCCTGCTGGGCGAGAAGTTCGCCCAGGGCGAGACCGTGTTCGAGAACGACGGCATCCGCCTGTGGACCGACGGTGACGGCATCGGCGTCATCAGCTTCAAGACCAAGATGAACACC
The DNA here is from genome assembly GCA_002345545.1 of Stenotrophomonas sp. UBA2302. Classification (GTDB taxonomy): domain Bacteria; phylum Pseudomonadota; class Gammaproteobacteria; order Xanthomonadales; family Xanthomonadaceae; genus Stenotrophomonas. The sequence goes on from DDVW01000042.1 coordinate 37,928, forward strand.
GTCTCCGACCAGGTACTGGACGGCATTCAGCACGCCATCGGCCTGGCCGAGAAGCAGTTCAAGGGCGTGGTGATCTGGCAGAACAAGGAGCCCTTCTCGGCCGGCGCCGATCTGGCCGGTGCCTTGGGCGCACTGAAGGCCGGCAAGATCGCCGAGTTCGAGGCGATGGTGGCCAACTTCCAGCGCACCAGCCAGCGCATCAAGTACGCCACCGTGCCGGTGGTGACCGCCGTGCGCGGCCTGGCGCTGGGTGGCGGCTGCGAGTTCCAGATGCATGCCGCCAAGTCGGTGGCGGCGCTGGAAAGCTACATCGGTCTGGTGGAAGCCGGCGTCGGCCTGCTGCCGGCCGGTGGCGGCCTGAAGGAAATCGCCGTGCGTGCCTCGCAGGCCGCTGGTCACGACGGCGACGTGTTCGCCGAGCTGAAGAAGACCTTCGAAACCGTGGCCATGGCCAAGGTCTCCAACTCGGCGGTCAACGCCAAGGAACTGGGCCTGATGCGCGGCACCGACAAGGTCGTGTTCAACAGCTTCGAGCTGCTGCACATCGCCAAGGCCGAGGTCAGCGCACTGGCCGAAGGCGGCTACCGTCCGCCGCTGCCGGCACGCCGCATCCGCGTGGCCGGTGACGTGGGCATCGCCACCTTCAAGATGATGCTGGTCAACATGCTGGAAGGCCGTTTCATCAGCCCCTACGATTACGAGATCGCCGAGCGCATCGCCACCGTGCTGTGCGGCGGCAAGGTCGATCGCAACACCGTGGTCGACGAGGAGTGGCTGCTGACGCTGGAGCGCAAGCACTTCGTCGAACTGGCCCAGCAGGAAAAGACCCAGGCCCGCATCGCGCACATGCTGACCACCGGCAAGCCGCTGCGGAACTGAGTGAGCGTGCTTTCAGGGCGACGCCAGATCGTCGCCCTCGCCCGCCCTCACGCTCACACCTATTGAAGAGATCACTGCAATGACCAAGCAAATCCAGGACGCCTACATCGTCGCCGCCACCCGCACCCCGGTTGGCAAGGCGCCCAAGGGCATGTTCCGCAACACCCGTCCGGACGACATGCTCGCCCACGTACTCAAGAGCGTGGTCGCCCAGGCACCGGGCGTGGACGTCAACCGCATCGACGACGCCATCATCGGCTGCGCCATGCCCGAAGCCGAGCAAGGCATGAACGTGGCCCGCATCGGCGTGCTGCTGGCCGGCCTGCCGAACACCATCGCCGCGCAGACGGTGAACCGCTTCTGCTCCTCCGGCCTGCAGGCTGTGGCCATGGCCGCCGACCAGATCCGCCTGGGCAACAGCGACCTGATGCTGGCCGGCGGCACCGAATCGATGTCGATGGTGCCGATGATGGGCAACAAGATCGCCATGGCGCCGAGCGTGTTCGACAACGACCACACCGCGATCGCCTACGGCATGGGCATCACCGCCGAGAAGGTCGCCGAGGAATGGAAGATATCGCGCGAAGACCAGGACGCCTTCGCCCTGGCCTCGCACCAGAAGGCCATCGCCGCGATCCAGAACGGCGAGTTCAAGGACGAGATCAGCCCCTACGAGATCGTCTCGCACCTGCCTGACCTGGCCGATGGCAAGCGCATCATCACCCGCAACAAGCTCGCCGATACCGACGAAGGCCCGCGCCTGGATTCCTCGGCCGAAGGTCTGGCCAAGCTGCGCCCGGTATTCCGCAACGGCCAGTTCGGCGGCACCGTCACTGCCGGCAACTCCTCGCAGATGAGCGACGGCGCCGGCGCGGTATTGCTGGCCTCGGAACAGGCGATCAAGGACTACGGCCTGACCCCGCTGGCCCGCTTCGTCAGCTTCTCGGTAGCCGGCGTGCGCCCGGAAGTGATGGGCATCGGCCCGATCGCGGCGATCCCGAAGGCGCTCAAGCAGGCCGGCCTGAGTCAGGACCAACTGGACTGGATCGAGCTCAACGAAGCCTTCGCCGCGCAGTCGCTCGCGGTCATCCGCGATTGCGGCCTGGACCCGTCCAAGGTCAACCCGCTGGGTGGTGCCATCGCCTTGGGCCACCCGCTGGGTGCCACCGGCGCGATCCGTACCGCCACGATCCTGCACGGCCTGCGCCGTCGCCAGCAGAAGTACGGCATGGTGACCATGTGCATCGGCACCGGCATGGGTGCAGCGGGCATCTTTGAATCGCTGTAATCCGGCCCACTGGATGACGCTGAAAGGGCGGCCTGCGGGCCGCCCTTTCTTTTGGTTCATCTCCCAATTCC
>DDVW01000078.1:0-13920 GCA_002345545.1 Stenotrophomonas sp. UBA2302
CAGTTGGGAGAAGAACCTTTTCTTTTGTCTGGTTGCTATCGGCCGTCTCACCCCAGCGCCGGGTTGAGCGTATAGGTGCCGTGCAGCGCCGCTTCGGCCAGCACGTGGCCCTGCATCGCACGCAGCGCATCGGCGGCGCTGAAGTCGCCCTCCACCGGCAGGCGGGGGAGGTCCAATGCGAACAGGCGGAAGAAGTAGCGGTGCAGGCGCTCGTCGTTGAACGGCGGATACGGGCCGTCATAACCGCGGTAGGTGCCGCCCATCTGCGCGTCGCCGGCAAACCAGCCGGTGTAGTCGTTCAGTCCCTGGCGGGCACCGGCCGGGCCGGCCGGCTGCGCCTTGCCATGCGCGGTGAAGCCGTCGCTGCAGCTGCCGGCGGCGATCTCGCGCAGCTCCGCCGGGATATCCACCATCACCCAGTGCACGAACTCGCCGCGCACCTGGTCCAGTGGAATGCTGACATCCTCACGGCCGACCAGCTCCGGCACGGTCGGCACGTCCGGATCCACGCACAGCAGCACGAACGAACGCGTGCCTTCCGGCACCTCGCGCCATGCCAGCTGCGGATTGCGGTTGCCGGCAAAGCCGTTGGCATCACCGGCGGCGAACTCGGCCGGAATCGGCTGGCCGTTTTGGAAACTCTGGCTGTCCAGTTTCATCGTTGCTCCTGCGGATCAGACTTCGGGATAACCCAGCCGCACCGCGACCGGGGTCAGCTTGGCGAACTCGCCTGCCAGCACCTGCGCGTACTTGCGCCAGTGGCCGGCATTGATGGTGGCCGGGCCGAGGCTGCGCACCGGCGGGAAACGCAGACCGAAGGCCTGCTCCAGCAAGGCGCCCATCGCCGCGGCGTCGTTGACCACCGCATCGGTGCGCACGATCAGGTGGGTGTACAGATCCTGCTCGTGCAGTTCGGCCACCTGCTCCAGCGAACGTGCCAGCCACTGTGCGGCTTCGTCCAGCGTGGTCAGCGCCAGCGGTGCCGGCGCCCCCAGTGCCAGCCACTCGACCAGCATGTCGCGCGGATCACGCAGCACGATCACCAGCCGGCCTTCGGGCAGCTGCGGGCGCAACGCCCACAGCAGCGCGTTGTCCCACCACAGCAGCCAGTCGATGACGTTGCCATCGGCGATGCCACGCGACGGCAACTGCTCGCGCCACTGCTGCACCAGCTGCTCAGGTGTAAGGCTGCCGTTGGCCAGGCGTTGCAGGGTGAGGAAGTTCTGGAAGCCGTCATCAGGCGGATTGGGGCCGAAGCGGTCACCGCGCAGCACCGGGCTGCCGGCCGCCATCACCGTCACCACCCGCTCCACACCGGAACCGGGCGCGCCCCAGACGAAGATCGGCCGCACCGGATGATCCTCGGCAACCGTGCCACGCTCGGGCCAGCTTGCCGGTGCCTTGGCCTGCTGCGGCAGCGGCAGGCGCGAGGCGGCCAGTTCGGTATGCAGGTCCAGCCAGGTCTTGACCGCGGCGGCCGGGTCGTCGGCGCGGTCCTGCACCATCCCCAGCCAGGTGCGCAGCGCCGGACTGGCGGTCGCCGGTGCGTTGTCGATCAACGCCTTCACATGCGCCACCGCCGCCGCCGGCTCGCGTGTCAGCAGGGCCTCGACAATGCGCTGTTCACCGCTGGCGCGGCCCGGCTCCAGCGCGACGATGCGCCGCGCCACGGCTTCGGCGGCATCGGCCTCGTCACCCATGTCGTGCAGGCGCATGCGCGCTTCCAGTGCCGGCACATGTTCGGGCATCGCTTCGAGCCAGCGTTCGACCACCTCCACGGCTTCGGCACTACCGACCGGCGCCACCGCTAGTCGCGCCAGCCACAGGTCGTGCAGCTGCGAATGGCTGTCCAGCGCGGCATCCAGCGCGCTGCGCGCCTCCCCGTCCCGGCCCAGCCGCTGCCAGGCGACCAGCAACAACTGCAAGGTCTGCCGATCCCCCGGCAGTTGCGCCAGCAGCGGCCGCAGGTATTCCAGCGCCTGCAGCGGCTGGCCCGAGGCCAGTTCCAGCTCGCCGGCCAGACGGCGCATGCCGGGGGTATCCCCCTGCGGGGTGGCCAGCACCTGGCGCATCGTTTCGGCGGCGCCGGCGGTATTGCCCTGACGCAGGGCCAGCTGCACCAGCAGGCCGCGCAGCGCGTGGTTGGCCGGATTCAGCTCGACCACGCGGCGGAACGCCTGCTCGGCGAAGGCCAGCATGTCCTTGCCCAGATAGGCGAAACCCAGCGCGTACAGCAGGCGCGGATCGTCCGGCAGCCGGGCGATGGCCGCCGACAGCACGCGCAGCGCGCGGTCCAGATCGCCACGGCGCAACGCCACCATGCCTTCGATTCCGCCCAATTCGGGGCTGTCCGGCTCCACCCGCGCGGCCAGCCGGCCCAGGCGCTCGGCCTCGTCGATATCCTCGCGTGCCAACGCCAGATGCGCCTGCATCAGGTAGGCGGAAAACTCGTTGGGATTGAGCGCGGTGGTCTTATCCAGCGCCTGGTTGGCGGCGTCGAGCTGGCGTTGCGCCAACAGCAGGCCGGCATGCTGCAGATGCAGATCGGCATCGTCCGGTGCCAGCGCCAGCGCCTGGTCGAGCGCCTCCTGGGCCGGCCCGTGCCGGCCCTGCTGCTGCAACGCCATCGCCAGCCAGCGATGGGCCTGCGGCTGCTGCGGCTCGGCCGCGGTCCATTCCCGCGCCAGCGATACGGCCTCGTCGGCGGCATTGCGGCGCAGGGCTTCAATGATGGTGTCTTGCATGGCGGGTCCGGCGTCGATACAAACTCGCATTGTAGCGGTGCGGCGGATCGGCCCGGTTTCAGCCGCCCACGCCCAGCGCCAGATACTGCGCCACCCAGCGCTCGGCGAAACCGTCACCGCGCAGGTTTTCCAGAAAGCCGCAGTGGCCGCCCCAGCCGGCAACCTGCAGCTGCGCCCGCGCCGGGAGCTGCCAGTCGGCGAAGCTGGTGAAGGGAATCACCGGATCATCCTGGGCCATCAGGATCGAGGCGGGCACCTGCAGCCCCGCCAGCCGCCCGCCGGCGATCGAATAGCCGTCGAAATAGGCCTGCAGCGAGCCGAAAGCGGTATGGCGTTCAACCAGCCAGCCGGTCAGCGCGCGGATGTCCCGCTTCAGCACGGTGTCGTCACAGTCGGCCAGCTCCGGGAACAGCGCGCGTTTGCGCCGCAGCGAGCGCGTCCATTTGCGGCGGAAGTACCAGTCGTACATCGCCGGCCCCTGCTCGATGCTGTCCATCGTCAGCGCCGGATCCAGCACCGGACAGACCGAGGCCACATGCCGCAGCGGCACCCCGGCGGCCGGGGCATGCAGAGCCAGCCGCAACACGAAGTTGCCGCCCAGCGAATAGCCCGCCGCCACCAGCGGCAGCGCCGGAAAGCGCCGGGCCAGATCGGCGGTGGCGTGCACCACCTCCTCGATCCGGCACGAGTGGAAGATGCCGGGATTGAGGTGGTGGGTGTTGCCATGGTCGCGGAAGTTCAGCCGCACCACGTCGAACCCCTGTTCCAGCAGGCGCGCGGCGGTCATGCGCATGTAGCTGGACTCGGTGCTGCCCTCCCATCCATGCAGCAGCAGGGCCAGGCCGATGGGGTCGCGCGGGCCGGGAATGCGGCTGTGCAGCGCCTGCAGGCGCACGCCATCGCCACCGTCGAGGATCAGCTCGCGGGACTGCGCGCCGCTGGCCGCCAGCAGCTGCTCGCCGCGTGCCAGCCGCATCCGGCTCGAGGCCAGCATCGACTGCAGGTGGGGATTGCGCAGCCAGCGCGGTGGCTGGTAGTGGGCCGCGTTCAACATGACCGGCAGATTGCGCCACGACAGGTACGGAAAACGTGGACGACCCGCATCGGCTAAATCCCTTCCATCACCGCCACGATGCGTGTCCGCGAGGTTTCGGCGATACGCCGGCGGCCTTCCAGGTCCAGGCTGCCGATCGGTTCGAGAAAATGCACCTCGGCACGCCGCGCCGGTTCGCCCAGCAGGCGCAGGAAGTTGCCGAAGAAACTCTCCCCCGGGGCGAATGCCACCGTGGTCTGCGCATCACCACGTTCGCCGTAGCGCAGCGCCACCGGCTGCACAGGCGCCCCGACTTCGACCGCCGCCTGGAAGATGCGCGCATGGAACGGGCCGACCTCGTGTCCGCCGCGGGTGCGGCCCTCCGGAAACACCGCCACCGGCCGGCCTTCCTGCAGCCGCTTGACCATCTCGTCACGCACCCCGCCCAGCGATTCGGTGCTGCCACGCTGGTGGTAGATGGTGTGTCCGCGCGAGGCCAGCCAGCCTACCAGCGGCCAGCTGGCGATCTCGCGCTTGGCGACGAAGCCGACCATCTTCTGGCTGTGGATCATGCAGATATCGACCCAGCCCACGTGATTGGCCACCAGCAGCACCGCACCGGGCAAGGGCTCGCCGTAACGCTGCAGGCGGAAACCGAAAATCCACATGAACGCCGCCGACCACCAGCGCACCACACGGTGCTCCAGCGGGTCGGCCGGAGCACCGATGCGCCCGAATGGCGGCAGCATCAGCAGCAGGATCAGCGGCAGAAACACGACGATGTGGACCAGCAGCAGCGGGACGCGGTACAGGTAGCGGAACACGCGAGCCACACCGCCATGGCGGGCGGGTCGGGCGGAAGTCATCGGTGAACGATACCGGATGCGGTCCGGCTTCCGCCAGCATGCAGGCGGCGGCGCTTTTCCATCGGGGCGCCAAGCCCGGGAAGGTGCCATCGGCTGCCGCCTGATACGGACGTTTTGGGCTTATGCTGGCTGCATGGCCATGCCGGCGCGGAGCGCTGTACGCAGGCGATACCGTTCAAGGGGAATGGGAAGATGGACCGGCAGATGCCCGCTTCGACGCACGACATGCTGCAGTTTTTCGCGGAGGCTCTGGAGCGGATCGGCAATGGCGTGATCCTGTTCGATGACACGAACCACATCCGCTATTTCAACCGTGCGATGGAGACCATTTCCGGCTGGCCGCGCGAGCAGGTGATCGGCCACAACCTGGGCGTGCTGGCACCGCCGACGATGCGTGAACGCTACGACACCACGCTGCATCCGGGGGCCGGCAACCGCATCCATGAACTGGCCGCCACGCCGCAGGACATCAAGCTGATCCGCAGGGATGGCAGCCATTGCTGGATCCGCGCCTCGCTGTCGAAACTGGGAGACGGTGACGAGGGCCTGCACATGGCGCTGATCCAGGATGTCACCCTGCAGCGCCAGCAGCAGGAGCGTGAGCGCCTGCTGTCGCTGGGCTTTGACGAAACCCGCAGCGCGGTGCTGATCTGCGACAGCCGCGGCCATATCGTGCAGCTCAACAAGGGCTTCCGCTGCCTGTTCGGATTTGCCGACGAGGAGGCCATCGGCAGCTATGTCCCGGCGCTGCTGGCACCGGACGGCTATTCGCCGACGCAGGTGGACACCTATATCGAGCGCCTCAAGGCCGGCCACTCGATCCAGAGCGACGAGCGCCTGCGCCGCAAGGATGGGCAGCCGCTGTGGTGCTCGGTCAACACCAACCCGATCTTCGACAGCTACGGCGTGATGGTGAACACCGTCGTGGTGCTGATGGACATCACCCGCACCAAGATGCATGAGGTGCTGCAGTACAAGATGCTCGATGCGATGGTGCGCGAAGTGCCCACCGCCGAGGTGTTCCGGATGATGTGCCTGGAGGTGGAGCGCATCGCCCCGCAGGTGATCGGCTCGGTGCTGCGGCTGGAGGAAGGCCGGCTGCGCACGCTGGCCGCGCCGAGCCTGCCCGAAGCCTACAGCCGTCTGGTCGATGGCGTGGCCATCGGCCCTGCGACCGGCAGTTGCGGCACCGCGGCGTACACCGGCAGCACGGTGATCAGCCGCGACATCGCCACCGACCCGTATTGGGAAGGCCTGGCCGCGCAGGCGCTGGAGCACGGGCTGGCGGCCTGCTGGTCGACACCGATCAAGGCCAGCGATGGCCGGGTACTGGGCACGTTCGCCTTCTACTACCGCCAGCCGCACGATCCGGACGAGTTCCACCACCGGCTGGTGGACGTCATCGTGCACCTGTGCGCGCTGGCGCTGGAGCGCGAGGAAGCCCGCAACCATATCCGCCGGCTGGCGTTCTACGACGACCTGACCGGGCTGCCCAACCGCAGCCTGCTGCATGCCCAGGCCGACCGCGCGATCAATGCCGCCGGCCATTCCGGTGACACCCTGGCGGTGCTGTTCATCGACCTGGACCGCTTCAAGCAGGTCAACGACATGCTCGGCCATCCCGGCGGCGACGAGCTGCTGCGCATCGTCGCGCGGCGCCTGCAGGCCGAGACCGGGCCGATGGATATCGTCGGGCGCCTGTCAGGCGATGAATTCGTGGTGGTGCTGACCCCCTGCGACCAGGACAGCGCGCACGAACGTGGCACGCGCCTGCTGCAGGCGCTGTCGCAGCCATGGCGGTGGGGAGAGGTGCAGACCCACACCTCGGCCAGCATCGGCATCAGCCTGTTTCCGCACGACGGGCACGACATGGAAAGCCTGCTGCAGCACGCCGACATGGCGATGTACCAGGCCAAGCGCAGCGGTCGCGCACGGGTACGTTTCTACAGCCACGAGATGAACCGCAGCGCGCAGGAGCGGCGTGCCCTGGAATCGGCATTGCGGCAGGCACTGGAGCAGGACCAGCTGCAGCTGCACTACCAGCCGCAGGTCGACCTGGCCAGCGGGCGCCTGTACGGTGTCGAGGCGCTGGCACGCTGGCACCATCCCGAACTGGGCAGCGTGCCGCCGATACGCTTCATTCCGCTGGCCGAGGAATGTGGCCTGATCGACGAGGTCGGCCAGTGGGCGCTGGAGACCGCCTGCCGCCAGCTTGCCGCCTGGCACCGGCAGGGGCTGGATGTGCCGTCGGTGGCGGTGAACCTGTCGGCCACCAACTTCCATGATCCCGGACTGCCGGCGCGGATCGCGCGGATCCTGCAGCAGGAAGCCGTGCCGGCCTGCGGGCTGACCCTGGAAATCACCGAGGAAGTGCTGCTCAACGACGACCCCAACACCCTGCGCACCTTGCGCGAGGTGCATGCGCTGGGCGTGCGCCTGGTCGTGGACGACTTCGGCACCGGCTACTCCAGCCTGAGCTACCTGCGGCAGCTGCCGATCAGCGGCCTCAAGCTGGACCGCAGCTTCGTCCACGATATCGAACGCAATACCATCGCCAGCGCCCTGACCCAGGCAATCGCGCACATCGGCCAGAGCCTGCAGCTGGAAGTGGTGGCCGAGGGCGTGGAAAACACCGGGCAACTGCAGCTGCTGATGCAGCAGGGCTACCGCATCGTGCAGGGATTCCACTTCGCCACGCCGCTGCCGGCGGCGGCGCTGCAACACTGGCTGGACACGCAGCTGCCGGCCATCGTGCGCTCAAGCTCGGATACCGGCACCTGAGCGTCGCAGGCCGCGCTCTCAGGCCACCGGCACCACGGCGAGGGTGAGCCGTGAAACACACACCGGTTTGCCGGCATCGTTCTCGATGCGGATTTCCCACACCTGGGTGGTGCGGCCCACATGCAGCGCCCGCGCGGTTCCGGTGACCTGCCCGGAGCGTGCCGCGCGCAGGTGGTTGGCGTTGATCTCCAGGCCCACGCACATCTGCTGGGCGGTATCCACGCACAGATTGCCGGCACTGCTGCCCAGGGTTTCGGCCAGCACCACCGAGGCACCGCCATGCAGCAGGCCATAGGGTTGGCGGGTACGTGCGTCCACCGGCATCGTCGCCTGCAGCCAGTCCTCGCCGGCCGCGGTGAAGACGATGCCCAAGTGCTCGATCAAGGTGCCCTGGCTAAGGCGGTTGAGCGCTTCCAGCGAAACCGGGCTGCGGAAAACCATGGCGGACGTTGCTCCAGTACAAGGCGCTCCAGTCTAGGAAGCGGCTCCGCCCGCGTCGAGCGCAGAAGCGTGCCGGGCAGCCGCGGGCGTGCTTGATCTTCGGTTCGGTGGGTACTGGCCGACCGCGTAGGCAGCCCGGAGGGCGGTGTTCTGCAGGGCGCGACATGAGTCGCGACACGGTGCGGCCACACGGCCCCCCTGCGGCAGGCGTTCATTGCCCGCCGAACAGGTCCGGCTGCGGCGGCGGATAGGTCAACACCCCGTCCTGCAAGCGGGCGCTGTCGGCAAGCACATGGGTCTGCGCGTGGCCGGCATCGAGGATATGCACCACCTCGATGCCGCGCGCGGTGAGCACATCGGCGATCAACCGGCGATGGCAGCGCCACCACACCACCTCGGCACACAGCATCGCGGTGCGTCGCCGTGCGGCCAGCTGCAGCAGCCGCGCCAGGCCATCGGCGAACTCGGCGCTCGACAGGTGGTCGGCATAGCCCTGGAAGGCGGCATTGCGCCAGGCACCGTTGGGCGAGCCCGGCTGCACCCGGCGGCGCCCGCCCAGTTGCGGCAACCACTGGTACTCCACACCGTCCCGGGGCAGCTGGGCGGCCATCGCCTCGCCGGCGAACCACGGATGGCGACGTGAGCCGGGAAAGCGGCGCACATCGGCGACCGCCTCGATGCCATAGTCGCGCAGCAGTGCCAGGAACACCTCCCAGCTGCGGGTGGAGTGGCCGATGCTCCAGACGGTGGCGAGCCCGCCCACCTCAGCGGATCTGGTGCAGTGCCGAGCCCTTGTGCACCGCCACGTGGTCGCTCGTGTCGCTGCGGATCTCGTATTGCGGATCGTCCCGGCTGCAGTGGCGGGTATAGCCCTTCCAGTCGAAATCCTGCACATGCACGCGGGTGATATGGCCGCTGACATGGCCGGCCTCGGAATTCCAGCTGACGTGGTCGCCCACCTTGAAGGCATGGCCCATGACCGTTCTCCGGACGCGAAGGATGCCGCCATTGCAGCGCCGGCGGCGTTCAGCCGCCGTGAGCGGCACTCACAGGATCGGCACCAGCCCGGCGCCGAACGCGGTCAGCATGCGTACCAGCAGCCACTTCGGCCCGACCGCCACCTCGGGGAAATCGCCCACGGCGGTATAGCACGCGTGGAAACGCGGATCCTGCCGGCGCAACGGAGCCGGGCACTCGGGGCCCGGCTGGAAGGCGTAGTCGGTGGCATAGCGCCATGGCCAGAAATCCAGCACCGGCAGCGCTTCGGAGGCCTTGCCCAGGCTGTAGTTCAGGCCAGACAGCACCGGCACCTTCTGCCGCGGCGCCACCACCCAGGAATTGTCCGGGTGGATATCGCGCAGGATGCTCTGCGCCAGCGCCTCGGCAAACACCGGGTCCTCGATGATCACCGCGCCCTCGGTGTTGTAGTTCTCGCTGCGCGGATCGAAGTTGTGGGTGCCGATCACGCCGATGCGACGGTCCACCACCAGCGACTTGGCATGCAGGCCCATGCGCGCACCGCGCCGGGTGACCGGCAGCGGCCGGTTGGTCGCGCGCGTGCTCAGGAACGATGGCCGGGTTTCGGTGCGCAGCACCTCCCGTTCCACCTCGATGCCATAGTCACCGGGACGCCGTCCGGAACCGCTGCCGCGCACGTTGCTGCCGGCGGCGCTGCCGCCCAGCACCCGGCTGCGCGAGGAACCGTCGCCGCGCTCCTCTTCCGGCTCCGGCGGCGGTTGCCAGCCGCTCACCGGCGCGTCCAGCGGGAACGGCTTGTATTCGTAGATATTGAAGCCGAGCTCGCGCAGGTTGCGGCGCTTGTACTTGTAGGACAGCGCATAGACGATCGGGTTGTCGGTCGCCGCCAGACTGTTGGTGGACACCACCACGCGCGGCGGCTCGGCCCGCTGGCGCAGACTCTTGAACAGCGCCTGCGCCGGCTCGGACAGCACCAGGTAGGGCGTCTGCAGCAGCACCTCCTGCTCGGCGCCGGCGATCAACGCATCCAGCTCCGGCTCGGGTGAGTGCGGGCCCTCGGGAGGTGCCGCCTTGCGGTCACGGCGGTGCTTGCGCGGCAGGTCGGCGACATAGCTGACCGAGCGTACCGGCAGCGCGGTATCGACAAATTCGCTGGTGATGAGCGCGGCATCGGTGGCTTCGCCGATGACCCGCTCCACGCGCTCGGGCCGGCGGAAATCCGCCACCGGCAGGGCCGGCACGCCCTGCTCCAGCAACAGCCGGCCGACATCGTTCAGGCGCCCGGCCTCGACGCTGCGGCGCGCCTTCCAGAACGCCTGGAAGTTGGCCGCCATCTCGCGCACTTCCGGCCCGGCCACCATCACATCGCGGTCGCGGAAGTTGTACTCGTGGTCCCAGTCGTAATAGTCGTCCTGGTAATTGCGCCCACCGACCACGCCGATCACATCGTCGATCACCAGCAGCTTGTTGTGCATGCGCTGGTTGAAGCGGCGGAAGCAGCACAGCACGCTGCCGGCATAGTCGAAGTAGTTGAGCTTGGCCTTGCCGAAGGTCGGGTTGTAGACCCGCAGCTCGAAGTTCACGTGCGCGCCGGCCAGCGCTGCAAGCATGCGCACATCGGAAATGGCCGACAGCTGGTCGATCAGCACCCGCACCTTGACCCCGCGGCGGGCGGCGGCCAGCAGTTCGTCGATCACCAGCCGCGCACTGTCGTCGGTATCGAAGATGTAGGTCTGCAGGTCGATCCGGCGGGTGGCGCTGCGGATCAGGTTCAGCCGCGCCACCAGCGACAGTTCGCCGTCATCGAGGATGGTGGCGTAATGGCGCGGTGCGTCGGGCCGGGATTCGGCCATGGCTTGCCCGCCGAGTGCGCGCAGCGGCGAATCCAGCGCACAGCGGTCCGGACTCTCACACGCCACCGCGTCCGAGCGCGCCGCCACCGCGATGCCGTGGGCGCGCTCCTGCTGTTGCGGCGACAGCGAGGCGCAGCCGCCGCCCAGCAGCACGCCGGCAAGCAGCAGCAGGCGCAACAGCAGGTTCAAAGTTGTGGGGCGCCGGCAAGGCGCGCACGCAGGATGAAGATCACTCGGTCACTCAAGGCAAACTGCCAGCTGTCCATGCCGTAGCGTCCGCGCTGGACGGTGCCCCGGCTGATGAGGTCGCAATCATAGCCGGGGCGTTCGCATTCAGGCTCCTGCAGACGCAGCGTTTCACGGCGGCTGATGCCGCGGATGCTCAGTGTCCCGTCGATCTTGCCGCCACGCCGGGTGATATCCGGGTCATAGGGATCGGAACTGAACTCCACCACCGGGTGTTGTGCCGCATCGAAGAACTCCTCACCGCGCATCCAGCCGGTGTAACGGGGCTTGCCCGGGATCTCGACGTCGCGGGTGTACATGCGCAGCCGCACCTGGTGGCGGCCATCGGGCAACACCATGACCTGGCCGTCGAAGTTCGGAAACACCCCTTCGATGGTCTGCCCGAAGCGGGTGCGTATCTCGAAACCGAAACGCGAATGCGCCATGTCGAACTGCAGCGACTGGCCAGCGGAGGCCGGGCCCGCCAACAGCAGCAGCGTCAGCAGTACTCCCCAACGCGGTACCGGCATGGAGTCACGGCCACCAGAATTCAGTCAACCGGGCGATGCCCGGCTCGATCGCCGCGTCCATCGGCAGCGCCAGTACAGCCACCGATGCCGGCGGCATGCCACGGTAGTCGCCGGACTGGCCGCTGTGCATCAGCGCCACCAGCTGCTCCAGTCCGGGGTTGTGGCCGACGACCAGCACCCGTTCCACCTCGCGGTGCTCCTCGAGCAGCGCCGCCAGGGTACCGGGCATGGCCTCGTAGATGCGCGCTTCCAGCCGCTGCTCGACATAGCCGGTCTGCTCCAGCACCGCCTCCAGCGTCTCGCGCGTGCGGCGCGCCGGCGAACACAGCACCCGGTCCGGGACCAGCCGCTGGTCACGCAGCCAGCATCCGGCCGCCTCGGCCTCGGCCAGGCCCTGCGGGGACAGGGCACGATCGATGTCGGCCATCCCGGTGACCGCCGGTTCGGCATGGGCATGTCGCAGCAGAATCAGTTCACGCATGGTCGGGAGTACTCCTGTCAGACCTTGTTCAACCACTTGAGCAGCGGCGCCCAGTCCTGCTGGTGCTCGCGTACCTGTGCCGAGTGATAGTCGAACAGGCTGCGCCCGAGCCCGACCATCACCACGTAACTCTGGCTGTCGCGCAATTGCGCGACCACCTCGTAGGGCCACTGCGCCAGCATCTGCCGGGCCTGCTGCGAGGTCTGCGTCCACGGCTTGACCCGGTTGAGCACCAGCCCCACCGGCAGCGCGCGCGAATGCACCCGCTGGATCTTGGCCAGGCTGTTGAGGAAGCCGACGATGGCCTCGATGTCCAGCGCCGACGGCAGCACCGGCACCACCACCGCGTCGGCCACGTCGAGAAACCGCTCCAGGTCCGCGGCGTAGGCGCCGGCGGGGGCGTCGATGATGACCTGCTGGGTGCCGTCGGGAATGCGCTTCTCCCAGTCGCGGCGACGGTACACGTCCACCGGCAGCACCGCGCTGTCCAGTTCCGCGCGGCGCTGCGCCCAGCGCGTGCTGGAGCCTTGCGGATCGGCATCGGCGATCACCGTGGCGTTGCCGGCCAGTGCCGAATGCGCGGCCAGATGGGTGGCGATGGTGGTCTTGCCGACGCCGCCCTTGGAACCGGCCACCAGGATCGTCTTCATGCACGCCTCGTTTTCGCGGGACTGTCCGCAGCGTACACCGCCGCGCATCGCCAGAGGTAGTCGCCGGATCGACAGATCCTGCCGTGACCACCCGCCAGCTTTGTTATCGTGTCGGCCCCGGAATGGAACCGCCATGAGCGAACTGCAGGACCTCACCGCGCTGATCCGCGCCAACACGCCGCTGATCGTCATCCAGACACAGGATGAGGCCCGGATCGTGGAGCTGTTCCGGCAGGCGCTGATGCATGTGTGGCGGGCGCTGCACCGCTGGACGATCACCGAGGGCCTGCGCCGCATCGACCTGGACCGCGAGGACGATCCGGTCGGCCCGCCCGATGCCAGCGCGGTGCTGCGCATGATCCAGCAGGCCGAGCAGCGCGGCATCTACCTGCTGCTCGATTTCCATCCCTACCTGGGCTACGCCAGCCACCAGCGGCTGCTGCGCGACATCCTCCAGCGCCGCCACAGCCAGCCGCATGTGATCGTGCTGGTCGGTGCCAGGGTCGAGCTGCCGGCCGAGCTGGAAGCGCTGGCGACCCGCTTCAATCCGCGCCTGCCCGATGCCAACGCGCTGCTGAAGATGCTGCGCGAGGAAGCCGGCGCCTATGCCGGTGAACACGGCGGCCGGCGCGTGGAGGTGGACCAGGAAGCGGTGCAGCAGATCCTGCGCAACCTGCACGGACTCAGCCTCACCGACGCGCGCCGCATCGCCCGCCAGCTGATCTATCACGACGGTGCGCTGCGTGCCACCGATCTGCCGCAGCTGGCGAAGCTGAAATTCGAACTGCTCAACCGCAGCGGCCACCTGCACTACGACTACGACTCGGCGCGCTTTGCCGACGTCGCCGGCGCGCACCGGCTCAAGCGCTGGATCGAGCAGCGGCGCGCGGTGTTCGTTTCCGGCAACGCGCCAGCGGGACTGGACCCGCCCAAGGGCATGCTGCTGCTCGGCGTGCAGGGCTGCGGCAAGTCGATGCTGGCCAAGGCCACCGCCGCCGGCTTCGGCGTGCCGCTGCTGCGGCTGGACTTCGGCACGCTGTACAACAAGTACCACGGCGAAACCGAGAACAATCTGCGCGATGCGCTGGCCTCGGCCGAGCAGCTGGCACCGTGCGTGCTGTGGATCGACGAGATCGAGAAGGGGCTGGCCAGCAGCGGCGAGGACGGCGGCGTCTCGCGGCGGGTACTGGGCTACCTGCTGACCTGGATGGCCGAACGCAAGGCGCCGGTATTCATCGTCGCCACCGCCAACCAGGTGCACGAGCTGCCGGCCGAACTGCTGCGCAAGGGCCGCTTCGACGAGATCTTCTTCGTCGACCTGCCCACCGCCGATACCCG
>DDVW01000078.1:13946-30891 GCA_002345545.1 Stenotrophomonas sp. UBA2302
GAGATCGAGCAGGCGGTGGTTGCCGGTCTGTACGCCGCGCATGCGGAAGGCAAGCCGTTGGACACCGACCTGCTGATGGCCGAGATCCGCACCACCCGGCCGCTGTCGGTGCTGATGGCCGAGCAGGTGCAGGCCCTGCGCGACTGGGCACGCGGTCGCACCGTGCCGGCGGACTGAGCCCGTCCGCGCGGTGCCCCCGCTGCTGCCGCTAGGAGACGCGCCCCAGCACCCACACCCAGGCCGGCAGGGTCAGCAATGACAGCACGATGCCGTAACCGACCATCGCCGCCGCCAGGCGCGGCGCCAGCCGGTGCGAGATCGCCAGCGCCGCAGCGGTGATCATCGTCGGCATCGCGGTTTCCAGCACGTTGACCCGCAGCATGTCGCCCTGCAGGCCGAACGCCCACGACAACGGCAGCGCAACCGCCGGCAGCACCAGCAGCTTGAGCAGCAGGCCCACTGCCAGTGGCGCCAGCTCGGTCCGCGACAGCCGCAGCTGGATGGTCAGGCCCACCGCCAGCATCACCAGCGGCAGCATCGCATCGGCCAGGCTGTCCAGTGCCGATGCGATCCATGCCGGCGGTGCCGCCGGCATCAGCAGCAGCGCGAACAGCAGCGCCCACAACGGTGGAAAGCGCAGGATCCGCTGCAGGATCTCGCGCCCGCCCGGCGCGGCGTCGCCGCTGTAGCGCGCCAGTACATACAGACCGAAGGTGGACAGCAGCACGAAGGTACCGAGCTGGTCGTAGACCACCGCATACGGCAGCGCCGCATCGCCCAGCAGCGCGCGCACCATCGGGTAGCCGATGAAGCTGGAGTTGCACAGCGCCACGCACAGCAGCAGCACCGCATGCACCTGCCGGTCGAACCCGAACAGGCGCGTGGCCAGGCTCACCAGCACCACGCTCAGCCCCATCAGCAGCCACGGGGTGAGCACGATGCCGATCAGCGAGACATCCAGCTGCAGCTTGGGCACATAGGTGAGCACCGCGGCCGGCAGGCAGACGTACAGCACCACCTGGTTGAGCACTTCGGCGCTGTTGTCGGGCAGGGCGCGCATGCGTGCGAACAGCATGCCCAGCGCGAGCATCGCCAGGACCAGCGCGAAGGCATCAACTGCCATGGGGAAACACCGGCAACAGGATCAGCCCGTAATTATGCGCCCGCCCGGGCGATCCCGGTCACGGCCATGCCGGCGGTGCCGCCGCCCAGGCCTGCTGCACCTGCGCCAGCTGTGCGCGCTCGGCATCGCGCCACAGCGGCAGCAGGCGCGGGAACTGCGCGGCATCGGCCCACTGCTGCGGCTCGGTGCGTACCGCCGCGGCGAACCACTGCACCGCTTCGTCCTTGCGGTCCAGCTGCCACAGCACCAGCGCCAGCGTCGGCGGCACCCAGTCGGCATGCCCGCGATTGGCCTCGGCCGCCTCCACCCACAACGCCAGCGCCGCCGCCGCATCGCCCTGCCGGTACAGGTCCCAGGCATGGTTCCAGCGGATGCCGCGGGCCTGCTGCGAGGTGCCCGAAACCGCGCCCAGCGCTTCGCCGTAGAGTTTTTTGCCCAGCTCCGCGCGTCCTTCGGCATAGGCGATGGACGCCAGCTGCACACTGGCTTCAACGCCCTTGCGGCCGCGCTCACGCAGCTTCATCAGCTGGTCGACCAGATCCGGCTGACCGGCCGGCAGCACCTCGATCGGCCTGGCGGCCACATCCGGATCGAAATAGAACTCGGCGATCTTCGGCAACGTCTGCGCCTGCGCCGTCACCACCGATGCAATCGCCAGACCGGTCGCCAGCAGCATCGTCACCATCCTGCTTCCCATTCCCATCCCTCGCTCCCCGTGTGTGCATCCTCAGGTTCGCGATGCTAACCCGAGGGGCGGCTCATGTGCGATTGCAGCAAAAAAGAGGCGGGAACCGCACTGCTACAATCGCCGCCCGCTGCCAGCCACCTCCGGGCGGCGGTGGACCGCCGTTCCTGCAATGGGCCCGCCATGACCAGTACTGCCGAACTTACCTCGCCTGCCTCCGCCAACGACCCGCTGACCGGCGTGCGTGACACGGACTACACGCTGGAACACAAATACACGCGCACCGATGGGCGCATCTACCTGAGTGGCGTGCAGGCGCTGGTGCGGCTGCCGCTGATGCAGCAGCAGCGCGATGCCGCGGCCGGACTGGACACCGGCGGCTTCGTCAGTGGCTACCGCGGCTCGCCACTGGGCGGCTTCGACCTGGAGCTGTGGCGCGCGCGCAAGCACCTGGAAGCAGCCAAGGTGAAGTTCGTGCCCGGCCTCAACGAGGACCTGGGCGCGACCATGGTTTGGGGTACGCAGCAGACCAACCTGTTCCCCGGCGCCAAGGTCGATGGCGTGTTCGGCATGTGGTATGGCAAGGGCCCGGGCGTGGACCGCTGCGGTGACGTGTTCAAGCACGCCAATGCCGCTGGCGCGTCAAAGCATGGTGGCGTGCTGGCGCTGGCCGCCGACGACCATGCCTGCCGCAGCTCCACCCTGCCCCACGGCAGCGAGGAAGAGTTCGTAAGCGCGATGATGCCGGTGCTGAACCCGGCCGGCGTGCAGGACATTCTCGACATGGGTCTGGTCGGCTGGGCGATGAGCCGTTACACCGGCCGCTGGATCGGCTTCAAGACGATTGCCGAGACGGTGGAATCCTCGGCCTCGGTGGACGTGAATCCGTTCGCACGGCAGATCCTCCTGCCGGAGGATTTCGAGATGCCGCACGGCGGCCTCAACATCCGCTGGCCGGACCCGCCGCTGGAACAGGAAATGCGCCTGCACCGTTACGCGGTAAAGGCCGCGCAGGCCTTCGCCCGCGCCAACGGCATCGACACCGTGGTGATGGATTCGCCGCAGGCGCGGCTGGGCATCGTCACCACCGGCAAGAGCTACCTGGACGTGCTGCAGGCGCTGGAATACCTGGGTCTGGACGAGAAGGCCTGCGCCGACATCGGCATCCGCGTCTACAAGGTCGGCATGACCTGGCCGCTGGAGCCGCAGGGCATCGGTGAGTTCTCCCGCGGCCTGCAAGACATCGTCGTGGTGGAGGAGAAGAAGGCCTTCATCGAGCGGCAGATGAAGGAATACTTCTACAACTGGCCAGCCAACTGGGGCCCGCGCCCGTCCATCGTCGGCAAGTACGACGAGCAGGGCCAGTGGATCCTGCCGTCCACCGGCGAACTGACCCCGGCCACCATTGCCGGCGTGATCGGCCGCCGCATCCAGCGGTTCTTCAATACCGAATCGATTGAAGAGCGCCTGCGCTGGATGGACGTCAAGGAAGCCGAGATGGCGCTGCCGCGCGCGCAGTTCCCGCGCGTGCCGCATTACTGCTCCGGCTGCCCGCACAACACTTCCACCAAGGTGCCGGAAGGCTCGCGGGCGCTGGCCGGCATTGGCTGCCACTACATGGTGACGTGGATGGACCGCGCCACCGACACCTTCACCCACATGGGCGGCGAAGGTGTCACCTGGGCCGGCCAGGCCGCGTTCACCGACACCGAGCACGTATTCCAGAACCTCGGCGACGGCACCTACTTCCACAGCGGCTCGCTGGCGATCCGCCAGGCGATCGCTTCCGGCGTCAACATCACCTACAAGATCCTCTACAACGATGCGGTGGCGATGACCGGCGGCCAGCCGGTGGACGGCACCCTGACCGTGCCGCAGATCGCCCAGCAGATGCGTGCCGAAGGCGTGCAGACCATCGTGCTGCTGTCCGACGACATCGCCAAGTGGAAGTCGCGTCGCCACGAGTTCCCGGCCGATGTGGAGTTCCACGACCGCGCCGAGCTCGACGCCGTGCAGAAGCAGCTGCGCACGGTGAAGGGCACCAGCATCCTGATCTTCGAGCAGACCTGCGCCACCGAGAAGCGGCGCCGGCGCAAGCGCGGCAAGCTCGTCGATCCGGCCAAGCGGACGATGATCAACTCGCTGGTCTGCGAAGGCTGCGGTGACTGCGGCGAAAAGAGCTTCTGCGTCTCCGTGCTGCCGAAGGAAACCGAGTTCGGGCGCAAGCGCGACATCGACCAGTCCAACTGCAACAAGGATTTCTCCTGCACCACCGGCTTCTGCCCGAGCTTCGTCACCGTGCACGGCGGCCAGCTGCGCAAGGGCAAGAAGAGTGATTCGGCCAGCCTGCTCGACAACCTGCCGGCGCCCACCTTCCGCACCGATTTTTCGCAGCCCTGGAACATCCTGATCACCGGCGTCGGCGGCACCGGCGTGGTGACCATCGGCGCGCTGCTTGGCATGGCCGGCCACCTCGAGGGCAAGGGCGCCAGCGTGCTCGACCAGACCGGCCTGGCGCAGAAGGGCGGCGCGGTCACCACCCATATCCGTATCGCGCGCAGTCCCGAGAACATCCACGCGGTGCGCATCGCCGCCGGCGAAGCGGACCTGGTGCTGGGTTGCGACATGGTGGTGGTCAACGATTACTGGGCGCTGTCCAAGGTGCGCGGTGAACGCACGCAGGTGGTACTCAACACCTACGAGGCGATGCCCGGCACCTTCACCACCCATCCGGACATGCAGTTCCCGGCTGCGGACATCATTGCCGGGGTGAAGCTGGCACTGGGCGGGCGTGATCCGATCCTGCTCGACGCCACCCAGCTGGCCACCGCCCTGCTCGGCGATGCGATCGCCTCCAACCTGTTCATCCTCGGCTTCGCCTGGCAGCAGGGGCTGGTGCCGCTGTCGCTGGAAGCGCTGATGCGTGCGGTCGAGCTCAACGGCGCCGCGGTGGCGATGAACCAGACAGCGTTCGCCTGGGGCCGCCTGGCCGCGATCGATCCGCAGGCCGTGCAGCAGGCTGCCGGCCTGATCCACAACGCACCGACCGAGGCCGAGCGCACGCCGGTTGCGCTGCGCGAACTGCCGCCGGGCGATTGGGAAGGCAGCGAAGCCGGCGCACCGTCGGCACCGCGCAACCCGGGCAACGAGCCGGATGTACGTGGCCTGCCCGCCGCCAGCCAGACCCGCGGCGAAGCCATCCATGCGTCGCTGGACGATGCCCACCTGTCGCGCTCGCTGGATGAACTGATCGCCCGCCGCGTCGCCTTCCTCACCGACTACCAGGATGCCGCCTACGCCAAGCGCTACCGCACTCTGGTCGACGCGGTACGCAGTGCCGAGCAGCAGGCCATCCCCGGCAGCACCGCCTTGAGCGAAGCCACCGCGCGCTACTTCTTCAAGCTGATGGCCTACAAGGACGAATACGAAGTGGCCCGCCTGTACACCAGCGGCGACTTCCTCAAGCGCGTGAGCGAGCAGTTCGAGGGCGACTACCAGGTGCGTTTCCACCTCGCGCCGCCGCTGCTGGCCAAGCGCGACGAACACGGCCAGCTGCAGAAGAAGGAATACGGCCCGTGGATGTTCAAGGCCTTCGGCCTGCTGGCCAAACTCAAGGGCCTGCGCGGCACTCGTTTCGACATCTTCGGCTACACCGCCGAACGCCGCGGCGAGCGCCAGCTGATCAGTGACTACGAAAAGACCCTGCAGGAACTGCTCGGCAGCCTGGATGCACGCCGGCTGGCGCTGGCGGTGGAGATCGCCAGCATCCCCGAGCACATCCGCGGCTATGGTCACGTCAAGGAAGCGCACCTGCACGAAGCCAAGGCACGCGAAGCGACCTTGCTGGCGACGTGGCGCAACCCGAAGGCGCTGCATATCGTGCAGGCAGGGTAAGACGAGTGGGCAACCTATGGGTTGCATAAGCGATATGCAACATATACGTTGCACTCCGCAAATGAAACCTATCGCTTGCATTTTGGAGAGGCAAGGCATACGTTGCCCAGATCATAAGTTCCTCGGGCGCTTGCCATGAACAACAAACGCCACGCCGTCCGCGCCGCCCACCAGCTGGGCCCATTGATGCGGGCATTCCGCAAGCAGGCTGGGCTGAGCCAAGCCCAGTTGGGTGAACGCCTCGGCATCTCCCGGCAGGCCATCACCGCGCTGGAACGCGAACCCGAAGCGGCTACCTTCGAGCGGCTGATGCGGGTATGGGCCGAGCTCGGCGTGGAGGTTTCCCTGCAACCGCGCGAGCAGGACAGGCCGGACACCGGCCTGGAGTGGTGAGCCATGAGCGAACTACGGGTATGGATGAACGGCTTGGAAGTCGCCTCCTGGCAGGAAGGCGCCCGCACCGGGTCACGGCTGACCTACCTTCCCACGTGGCTGGACTCCGAACAACCGCGCCCCTTGTCGCTATCGCTACCGTTGCTGCCGGCCGGTGAAAACCATCGTGGCCCGGAGGTGACGGATTACTTCGACAACCTGCTCCCGGACAACGGCGCCATCCGCAATCGTCTCCGCGACCGCTTCGGCATCCGCTCATCCGGCACGTTCGACCTGTTGCAGGAAATCGGTCGCGATTGCGTGGGCGCCGTGCAACTGCTTCCTCCAGGCATGGCGCCGGAAGACATCCACGCCATCGATTGCATGCCATTGAGTGACGCCCAGATGGCGGACCGTCTGCAGGCGGTCACCAGCGCCGCGCTGCCGGGCCAGCATGTGGATAACGAGTTCCGCATCTCCATTGCCGGCGCGCAGGAAAAGACCGCCTTCCTGCGCCATCACGACCGTTGGTGCGTCCCCACCGGCAGTACGCCAAGCACGCATATCTTCAAGCTACCACTGGGGTTGGTCGGCAACCTGCGGGCCGACATGCACGCCTCGGTGGAGAACGAATGGTTGTGCATGCAGTTACTGGCCGCGTTCGGCATTCCCGTCGCCAACACTTCGATCGGCCAATTCGGCGACCAGCGTGCGCTGATTGTGGAACGCTTCGACCGCCGGCTGGCCCGCAACGGCCGCTGGTGGCTACGGCTGCCGCAGGAGGACATGTGCCAGGTGTTCGGCCTGCCCTCGTCGCGCAAGTACGAAAACGACGGCGGCCCCGGCATCGTGCAGATCATGGAACTGCTGCGGCAATCGGAGCAGCCGCAGGATCGGGCGATCTTCTTCAAGACCCAGCTGCTGTTCTGGCTGCTGGCGGCCACCGATGGCCACGCGAAGAATTTCAGCATTCATATCGAGCCTGCCGGCAGATTCCGGCTGACGCCGATCTACGACGTGCTTTCGGTCTACCCGATCCTTGGCCGTGGCCCGAACCAGCTCGATCCGCATAACGCGGCATTGGCGATGGCGGTAGCCGGCAGGAACCGGCATCGCAGGCTCATGCGGATCCGCCGTCGCCACTGGAACGACACCGCACGCGCCTGCGGTGTCGCCGAAGGTGCGGAACCGTGGATCGACGAGCTGTTGGAGCGCATCGAGCCAGCCATCCAGACGGTACGCGCGCGGCTGCCGCATGACTTCCCCGAGCGCGTGGCCATGCCGATCTTCGAGGGCTTGCGGCAAGCAGCCACGCGGCTGGCAGTGATGGCGCCGGACGCCTGAAGAGCGCACGGCATGCTCCAAGCGCCTCCCAGCCCATGTATTCAGCGCTGCGGCGCGAGGATCTTGCTCAGCAGATCCGGTGCGCCGGCGATGCGGCGCAGATGCGGATAGCGTAGGCCGGCGCGGTAGTCGATGCGCACGCTGCGGAAACTGTCGGCCTGGCGCACGATCAGCTCGACCGGCACACCGCTCTTCGCCTCGGTTACCGCCTGCTTCAGGCGCGCAGCACTGTAGGCCAGGCCGTTGACCGCGACCAGCGTCACGTCCTTGGCCAGCCCGGCCTTGAACGCGGAGCTTTCCCAGCCGACGAACTGCAGCACGCCGTCGTTGCCCACTTTCATGCCCAGTGAATACTGCAGGTCGGTCAGGCCGTCGGCTTCGCCATCGGCGATGACCAGATTCGGTTGTTCGCTGAAATGCAGTTCCCACCCTGCTGCGTGCAGCCCGTCCGGGGCGTGGCCATCGCGCGCGTCCAGCCGCGTGCCGATGAAGGCGTCCCAATCGCCGGGCTGCAGCGCTTCCAGCGCCTGCATCACATCACTGCGGTCGTACAGGTGGATCTGGCCCGGCTCACCGCCCTGATGGAAGCGCCGCGCGAACGTATCCAGCGACACCTTGCCCTTCGACAAGCTGCGCAGACGTGCATCCACGCCCAGCCACAGCAGCGTGCTCTCGTTGTAGAACTCGAACGCCCGCTGCCAGTCGGCCCAGGCCTGCGGCTTGGCGTTGAAGTCGAGGATGCCCTGATGGACGGTGTCATGCAGGTCGCGCCACTGCCGGCCCGGCTGGCTGGCGTAGTTGGCCTGCAGCTGCGCCAGCATCGCCATCGCGTAATCCGGCTGCCACAGGCCCGAGCGCGCGGCCAGCACCACCGCCCAGTACTGGGTCTGGCCTTCGTACATCCACAGCTCGTCGTTGTGCATCGGCGCGTTGTAGTACGGCACCCAGGTCGGACGCGGGCGCCAGGCCTTGCCCACCCACGCGTGTGCGTATTCATGCGGCAGCAGGTCGTTGTCCAGAAACGGACGTTCGCCGCGCAGGTAGCCGTCATGCATGCCGTTCTCGCTGGACTGCGCATGCTCCAGGCCGATCCCGCTGAACACGTCCGACACTGCCAGCAGGAAGTTGTAGCGGCTGTACGGGCGCGCGCCGAACACCGCATCGGCCTCGCGCACCAGCGCGCGGTGCGCATCGAGCACCTTGCCGTCGGCCTGCAGCGCCTGCGGATTCTCGGCGACCACATCCAGCCACACCGGCTGCCGGGTCGTGTCGTCCAGCGCGAAACGCTTGAAGTGGCGTCCAGCGAACACCGGCGAGTCGATCAGCGTCATCAGCGACACCGGCGCGTAGTGCTCGGTACTGCCGCTGCGCTGGGCCACCTCCAAAGCCGTGCCGCTGTGCCAGCCGTCGGGCAGCCGCAATGACGGCTTGACCTGGATGCCGCGCGCATCCACGCCGGCCGGATACAGCAGCACCCGGTGCCATTGCAGGTCCAGCAGATTGGGCGTCATCGCCACCCGGCCCTGGTCGGCGGCAGTCGGCGACAGGTACTGGAACTCGATCTCCAGCTCGCCCACACCTTCGGGCACCTGCAGCTGGAAGGCGTACATGTCGCCCGAATCGCGCGTCCACGGCAGCACCTGGCCGTTGCCACGGATGACCAGCCCGGCCATCTGGTTGATCGGCCCGGTCGGGGCATGGTTGCCGGGAATCCACTGCGGATACCACAGCCTCAGCGGACCGGCCGACACCGGGATGCGCTGGCGCACGCGCTGGATGCGGCGCTCGATATCACTGGCATCCACCTCCAGTTCGATCACGCCCGGATAGTGCGGCTGCACCTGCATCGCCGCCGCCCGTGCATCCACCGGCTGCGCCTGTACGCCCGCCAGCGGAGCAAGGCCCAGCATCACCACCAGCAACCAGCCACCTTTCTGCATCAGCACCGCCTGCCCCTTGTTGGAAAGTTGTTCGGCATCCTGCCCCACCCTGCGCGCTTCACTGTGCGCGCTGCCACACCAGCGTGCGGTTGTTGGCCGGCATTGCCACGTCCTCGCGCAGCAGCAGCCCCTGTGCCCGCGCCAGCGCATCGACCGCCTCGAAGTCACGGATACCCGAACGCGGATCGCGCGCCTTCAGCCAGCCGTCGAAGACCCGGTTGCTGTCGCTGCTGAAGTCACCACCGTAATTGAACGGCCCGTAGGCGATGAACGATGCGCCGGGCGCCATCAGCGCCGGTAATCCAGCAAACAGCGCCTGCACGTGTTCCCAGCCCATGATGTGCAGCGTGTTGGCGGTGAACACCGCATCGAAGCCGGTGACGCCATCGACGACCGGCAGTGGCGGTGCCGGTTGCAGTCCACCACCCACCACCGCCTGCAGCGTGACGGGGGGCGGCGTGTTCGGCAGCGCGGCCTCGTCCAGCCACTGGCCGATGCCCGGCAGCTGGTCGAGATGGTCACTGGCCTGCCAGCGCAGCCACGGCATCGCCGCAGCGAAGTGCACCGCGTGCTGGCCGGTGCCGCTGCCGATCTCCAGCACGTGGCGGACCTCGGCCAGATGGCGCTGCAGCACCGCCAGGATCGGCCCGGCGTTGCGGTCGCAGGATTCGGCATAGGGTTTGGGGATCATCGAAAGCACTCCGTTCACTCCGCCGATTGTGCCGCAGCACGGCCCTGTGCCTGCTCATGACCATGGTCACTTGTGCACGGGGGCCGCCGCAGCGGAGATTCGAAGACCCTGTGCGGTGCCCGGCATCGCCGATTCCGGAGCCTTAGCATCATGCAACGCCGCCAGTTCCTCACCCTTTCCGGTCTCGGCCTGGCCGGGATGATGCTGCCCAACGCCCGCCTGATCGCCGCCGAGGAGCTGCTCGCACCGGCGGACGTGGCGAAGAAGAAGGCCCTGGCCGACACCGTGCTGGCGCTGGCCAAACGGGGCGGGGCCAGCTACTGCGACGTGCGCATCGGCCGCTACCTCAACCAGGCCATCGTCACCCGCGAGGACAAGGTGCAGAACGTCACCAACCGCGAGTCGGCCGGGGTCGGCATCCGCGTGATCGTCGATGGCGCCTGGGGCTTTGCCGCCAGCAACCGCAGCACGCCGCAGGCGGTGGCCGAGGCAGTGACGCAGGCGGTGGCGATCGCCCGGGCCAATGCGAAGATCCAGAGCCGCAGCGTGCAGCTGGCGCCGACACCCGGTGTCGGCGAGGTGCAGTGGAAGACACCGATCCGCCAGAACGCGATGGCGGTGCCGGTCAAGGACAAGGTGGAGCTGCTGCTGTCGATCAACGCTGCTGCGCTCAACGCCGGTGCCGATTTCATCAACTCGCAGCTGTTCCTGGTCAACGAACAGAAGTATTTCGCCTCCTCCGACGGCTCGTGGATCGACCAGGACGTGCACCGCATCTGGCTGCCGTTCACCGCCACCGCGATCGACAAGAGCAGCGGCAAGTTCCGCACCCGCGCCGGGCTGTCTGCGCCGATGGGCATGGGCTGGGAGTTCCTCGATGGCAACGCCGCCGACAAGCACTCGCTGCCCGGCGGGGTGATCGGCTACGGCAACTCCTATGATCCGGTCGAGGACGCCATCGCCGCGGCCAGACAGGCGCGCGCCAAGCTCGGCGCACCGTCGGTGAAACCGGGCAAGTACGATCTGGTGCTGGACCCGTCCAATCTGTTTCTGACCATCCACGAGAACGTCGGCCACCCGCTGGAACTGGACCGCGTGCTCGGCTACGAGGCCAACTACGCCGGCACCAGTTTCGCCACGCTGGACAAGCGCGAGCAGCGCTATCAGTACGGCAGCGACATCGTCAATTTCTTCGCCGACAAGACCCAGCCCGGCTCGCTCGGCGCGGTCGGCTATGACGATGAAGGCGTCAGGACGCGGCGCTGGGACCTGGTCAAAGACGGCAGGCTGGTCAACTACATGGCCACCCGCGACGAGGTCCACATCCTTGGCGAGGACGCCTCGCACGGCTGCAGCTATGCCGATTCGTGGTCCTCGGTGCAGTTCCAGCGCATGGCCAACGTGTCACTGGCGCCGGGCAAGTCACCGCTGACACCCGCGCAGATGGTCAAGGACGTGGAGAACGGCATCTACATCCATGGCCGCGGCTCCTATTCGATCGACCAGCAGCGCTACAACGCCCAGTTCGGTGGCCAGCTTTACTACCAGATCAGAAATGGCGAGATCACCGGCATGGTCGAGGACGCCGCCTACCAGATCCGCACCCCGGAGTTCTGGAACGCCTGCAGCGCGATCTGCGACGAACGCGACTTCCGCCTCGGCGGCTCGTTCTTCGACGGCAAGGGCCAGCCTTCGCAGGTGTCGGCGGTCTCGCACGGTTCGGCCACCACCCGCTTCGACGGTATCAACATCATCAACACCGCACGCAGTCTCGGCTGAGTGGCGGAGAGGCAAGGCGACGAAGCGGTCACGGAAAAGCCCGGGCGCCCATGTCGAAAGTCACTACCGCCGGCGTGCGCCCGCCGCAAGAATCAAACGGTTCGCAGCGCACCGCGAAGTCCTCGTCGTTTGTTGCCGTAACGCCCGCCGTGCGGGCCGTGCCACTGGAGAGCAGCCTTGCAAAGACGTGATTTCCTCGCCCTGACCGGGCTCACCGCAGGCGGCCTGATGGTGCCGTCGATCTTCGGCAAGGCGATCGCCGCCGAGCAGCTGCTGACCACGCTCGATCCGGCGCTGAAGAAGCGCCTGGCCGATGACGCGCTCAACGCCGCCCGCGCCGCCGGTGCCACCTATTGCGATGTGCGCATCGGCCGCTACCTGCGCCAGTTCGTGATCACCCGCGAGGACAAGGTGCAGAACGTGGTCAACACCGAGTCCACCGGCACCGGCATCCGCGTGATCGTCAATGGCGCCTGGGGCTTTGCCGCCACCAACGACCTCAGCCCGGCCGGTGTGGTCAAGGCCGCGCAGCAGGCCGCGGCCATCGCCCGCGCCAACGCCAAGGTACAGACCGCGCCGGTGCAGTTCGCCAAGGCACCAGGTTACGGCGAGGTCAGCTGGCGCACGCCGATCCGCAAGAACGCGATGGAAGTGCCGCTCAAGGACAAGGCCGACCTGCTGCTGGGCGTGAACGCCGCCGCGCTCGGTGCCGGCGCCAGCTTCGTCAACTCGATGCTGTTCCTGGTCAACGAGCAGAAGTACTTCGCCTCCACCGACGGCTCCTATATCGACCAGGACGTGCACCGCATCTGGGCACCGATGACAGTCACCGCCATCGACAAGAGCAGCGGCAAGTTCCGCACCCGCGCCGGGCTGTCCTCACCGATGGGGCTGGGCTTCGAATACCTGGATGGCGATGCTTCCGGCAAGACCGTGCTGCCCAACGGCGTGACCGTCTACGGCATGTCCTACGACATGCGCGAGGACGCCATCGCCGCAGCCAAGCATGCGCAGGAGAAGCTCAAGGCACCGTCGGTCAAGCCGGGCAAGTACGACCTGGTGCTGGATCCGTCGCACACCTGGCTGACCATCCACGAAGCGGTCGGCCACCCGCTGGAGCTGGACCGCGTGCTCGGCTACGAGGCCAACTACGCCGGCACCAGTTTCGCGACGCTGGACAAGCGCGAGCAGCGTTTCCAGTACGGCAGCGACAAGGTCACCATGTTCGCCGACAAGACCCAGCCCGGCTCGCTCGGCGCGGTCGCCTACGACGACGAAGGGGTGAAGACCAAGCGCTGGGACCTGATCAGCGACGGCAAGCTGGTCGACTACCAGACCATCCGCGACCAGGCGCACATCCTCGGCAAGACCGAGTCGGACGGCTGCTGCTATGCCGACTCGTGGTCGTCGGTGCAGTTCCAGCGCATGGCCAACGTGTCGATGGCGCCGGGCAAGACCCCGCTGTCGGTGGCCGAGCTGGTCAAGGACGTGGAAAACGGCATCTACATCATCGGTGATGGCTCGTTCTCCATCGACCAGCAGCGCTACAACGCCCAATTCGGCGGCCAGCTGTTCTACGAGATCAAGGACGGCCAGATCACCCGCATGCTTGAGGACGTGGCCTACCAGATCCGCACCCCGGAGTTCTGGAACGCCTGCAGCGCCATCGCCGACGAACGCGACTACCGCCTGGGCGGCTCGTTCTTCGACGGCAAGGGCCAGCCGGGCCAGGTGTCGGCGGTCTCGCACGGCTCGTCCACCGCCCGTTTCGACGGCATCAACGTCATCAATACCGCACGCAGCCTCGGCTGACCGTCCAAGGAGTTCTTGAGCAATGAGCATCTTCACCGAACAGGAAGCCAAGGCCATCCTGGACAAGGTCATCGCGCTGTCCAAGGCCGATGAGTGCACCGCCACGCTGGCCGGTTCCATCGAAGGCAACATCCGCTTCGCGCTGAACAATGTCTCCACCAGCGGCATCGTCAACAACGCCGAACTGTCGGTACAGGTGGCCTTCGGCAAGCGCGTGGGCACCGCCTCGATCAACGAGTTCGACGACGCCTCGCTGGAGCGCGTGGTGCGCCGCGCCGAGGACCTGGCCAAGCTGGCCCCGGAGAATCCGGAGTTCATGCCGGCCATCGCCAGGCAGACGTACACCGCCAGCCCGACCTTCAGCGCCTCCACCGCCGCGATCGATCCGGACTTCCGCGCCAAGGTCGCCGCCGATTCGATCGCACCGTGCCGCGGCCATGGCCTGATCGCCGCCGGCTTCCTCGAAGACGGCAACGGTTTTGTCGCCATCGCCAACAGCAACGGCAACTTCGCCTACCAGAAGAGCACCAGCTTCAACTACACCTGCACCGTGCGCACCGAAGACGGCCGCGGCTCGGGCTGGGTCGGCCGCAACCTCAAGGACGCAGCGGACTTCCGCGCCGACCAGGACATCGAAATCGCCAAGCGCAAGGCGCTGGAATCGGCCGAGGCCAAGGCGCTGGAGCCGGGCAAATACACGGTGATCCTGGAGCCGGCCGCCGCCGCCGGGCTGGTCAGCTTCATGATGAATTTCTTCGATGCGCGCTCGGCCGACGAAGGCCGCAGCTTCCTGTCCAAGAAGGGCGGCGGCAACAAGCTCGGCGAGCAGGTCTACGACCCGCAGGTGAACCTGTTCGCCGATCCGTGGCATCCGGACGCGCCAGTGCTGCCGTGGGATGGCGAGGGCATGCCGCGCGAGCGCATGGCCATCATCGACAACGGCAGGATCGCCAACCTCAACTACTCGCGCTACTGGGCGCAGAAGCAGGGCAAGACCGCCAATGCGCGGCCGGGCAACCTGCTGATGGGCGGCGGCAGCAAGTCCATCGCCGAACTGGTGCGTGGCACCGAGAAGGGCATCCTGGTCACCCGCACCTGGTACATCCGCATGGTCGATCCGCAGACCGTGCTGCTGACCGGCCTGACCCGCGACGGCACGTTCTACATCGAGAACGGCCAGATCAAATACCCGGTGAAGAATTTCCGCTTCAACGAATCGCCGGTGATCATGCTCAACAACATCGACGAGCTGGGCAAGCCGGTGCGCGTGGCCGGTGACGAGTCCAGTTTCGTGATGATGATCCCGCCGATGAAGCTGCGTGACTTCACCTTCACCTCGCTGTCGGATGCGGTGTAAAGGCGAGAAGTGAGAAACGAGGAGTGGGGAGTGAGTAAAAGCAACACCAGGTGCGGCGGCTTGTGCCGTTCTCTCACTCCCCACTTCCATCCACCCGCTCCTGTCTCATGAATCGCACCGAGTTCCTTCGCCTGCTGCTTGGCGCGGCCGCAGGGGCGGCGATATCGCCCGCCTTTGCGCAGGCCAGCCGTTACGACTTCTGGTTCACCCGGCTCAAATACGACTCCGGCGACTGGGACGTGGATGCGCGCATGCCGTCCAACCTGATCACCTCGCTGGTGGACTACACCACGCTGCGCGTGGACCCGAACGAACACGTCATCGCGCTGGCCGACCCGAAGATGCTGCGCGCGCCGTTCTGCTACCTGGCGGGGCACAAGCTGGTCGAGTTCAATCCCGATGAACGCCGCAACTTCGAGCGCTATGTGCGCAACGGCGGCTTCGTGTTCGTCGATGACTGCAACCACGATATCGACGGCCTGTTCGCCACCTCGTTCGAGGCGCAGATGCGTTCGATATTCGGCGCCACCGCATTGAAGAAGCTGCCCAACAACCATGCGCTGTACAACAGCTTCTTCAAGTTCCCCGAAGGCCCACCGGCCACCGGCTTCGAGCTCAACGGCTGGGGCGATGACCTGGTGCACGACTACCTCAAGGGCATCGAGATCGATGGCCGGCTGGGCGTGCTCTACAGCAACAAGGACTACGGCTGCGAATGGGACTACGACTGGCGCAACAAACGCTTTCTGGCCGAGGACAACACGAAGTTCGGCGTGAACATCGTGATGTACGCACTGACGCACTGACCCCACGGGTGACCGCATGACCGCTTCTTCCCACGATCTCGATTCCCTGCTGCCGCGTCTGGGCGAACTGCGCGGTGCGCTGGCCCAGGCCGTGGTCGGCCAGCACGCCGTGGTCGAACAACTGCTGATCGGCCTGCTGGCCGGCGGCCACTGCCTGCTGGAAGGCGCGCCCGGGCTGGGCAAGACGCTGCTGGTGCGCTCGCTCGGGCAGGCGCTGGAGCTGCAGTTCCGCCGCGTGCAGTTCACCCCCGACCTGATGCCCAGCGACATCCTCGGCACGGAACTGCTGGAAGAGGATCACGGCACCGGCAAGCGCGCGTTCCGTTTCCAGCAAGGGCCGATCTTCACCAACCTGCTGCTGGCCGACGAGCTCAACCGCACTCCGCCCAAGACCCAGGCCGCGCTGCTGGAAGCGATGCAGGAGCGCACCGTCAGCTACGCCGGAACGACTTATGCCCTGCCCTCGCCGTTCTTCGTACTGGCTACGCAGAACCCGATCGAACAGGCCGGCACCTACCCGCTGCCGGAGGCGCAGCTGGACCGCTTCCTGCTGCATGTGCGCGTCGACTACCCGAGCGAGCAGGAGGAACAGGACATCCTCGCCCAGACCACCGGCAGCCACAGCGGAGCGGTACCGAAAGTGATGGATGCCGAGGCGGTGCTGGCGCTGCAGGCGGCGGTGCGCGAGGTGCATGTCAGCACCGATCTGCTCAGCTGGATCACCCGGCTGGTGCGTGCCAGCCGCCCCGGCGACGGCGCTCCGGCGGAAGTGAACAACTGGGTCAAATGGGGTGCCGGCCCGCGCGCCGGGCAGTCGCTGGTGCTGGCGGCCAAGGCACGGGCACTGCTGCATGGCCGTTTCGCCGCCACCCGCGAGGATGTGCAGGCGCTGGCCGCGCCGGTGATGCGCCATCGCCTGCTGCTCTCGTTCGCCGCCGAGGCCGAACAGAAGAGCGCCGATGACGTGATCACCGCGCTGCTGCGCGCGGTGCCGTTCCCTGCCTGATAGCGACGGCCCGATCCCGATCCCCGCATGGCACCTCCCGTTCCACCGCTGATTCCCGCCGATGTGCGCAGCCGCCTGCGCGGCCTGCGGCTGCTGCCGGCGCGGGCCAGCGGCAGCCGCGGCATCGGCCTGCACG
>DDVW01000072.1 GCA_002345545.1 Stenotrophomonas sp. UBA2302
GCGTCGATGGCCTGGTCATAGCGGCCCTGCCGTGCCAGCGCGTTGCCGATGTTGTACCAGCCCTGCGCGTTGTCGATCCCTTCGAAATGCCGCTGCGCACCGGCGAAATCACCCTGGCGATAGGCGTCGACGCCCTCGGCAAGACGCTGGTGGTCGCGCTGGTCCTGCCGCTGCCACCAGTTCCGCTCCGCCGCCTGCAGCGGCAACGTGACCGGCAGCAGCATGCCCAGCAGCAGCACCGCCGCCACGCCTTTTGTGCGCCGGAACACG
Source organism: Stenotrophomonas sp. UBA2302 (assembly GCA_002345545.1). Taxonomy (GTDB): domain Bacteria; phylum Pseudomonadota; class Gammaproteobacteria; order Xanthomonadales; family Xanthomonadaceae; genus Stenotrophomonas. Next base: position 271 of record DDVW01000072.1, read on the forward strand.
AGCACGCCCAGTAGCAACAAGGGCGGCAACAGCCAGTAACCTTCGTCCTGCCACACCCTGCCGGACTGCCGGTCGCCTGCATCGCCCGCCTGCCCGCGTGGCTGCAGCACGCCCAGTGCCTGCAGGTCACGGTTGTCGGCAGTGAGCGTGGCGTAGTTGCCACCACCTGCGGCAGCCAGCGCCTGCAGCCCCGTGGCATCCAGATGTGCCTGCCGGATGCGTCCCCGGCCATCGCGGTAGGCGGCGCCCTGCACACTGCCCAGCCCCAGCACCGAGACCCGGTAGCCTGCCGCCTGCGCCCGCTTTGCCGCCACCGGCGCATCGCCCTCGGCACTGCCGGTCAGCAGCAGGATGTCGCCCTGGCGCGCCTGCGTCTGTTGCAGCAGCGCCACCGCCCAGTCGATCGCCTTGTCCGCCCGGTTTCCATCCACCGGCATGATCTGCGGCGACAGCGCATCCAGAAACAGCGCCACGTTGGCCGCATCGCTGGTCAACGGCGCCACCGTGAATGGCTCACCGGCATAGGCCAGCAAGGCCACCTCGCCGCTCTGGCGCTCACGCAGCAGGGTGGCCAGCTTCGCCCGCGCCTGCAGCAGCCGCGACGGCGGCAGATCAGTGGCGCTGATACTGCTGGACAGGTCCAGCGCGATGACCAGCGGTGTTTTCGATTGCCACAGCGGCTGCTCCAGCTGCCGCCAGCTCGGTCCGGCAAGCGCGAGCACGGCCAGCGCCACACCCGCCATCAGTGCCAGCCATCCGCCTGCGCCGGCACCGCGTCCGGGCTGCAGCAGATGTGGCAGCAGGTGCGGATCCACCGCCGCCTGCCAGGCGCGGCGGCGACGCCGTCGCTGCAGGGCCAACAGTGTCAGCAGCGGCAGCAACAGCAATCCCCACAGCCACAGCGGGCGCAGGAAATGCAGGTTCTGCCAGAACACCATCGTCATCACCGCCGCCCCGGCCACAGCAGCCCCAGCACGCCAAACAGCAGCGCCGCCGCCAGCGGCCATGGATAACGCTCGATCTTCGGACGCACTGCGGGGCCCGCTGCAATGACCGGCTCCAGCCGGTCCAGTTCGACATAGATACCGGCCAGCTCCTCGGTGTTGTACGCACGGAAGAAGCGGCCGCCGGTTTCTGTCGCGATCGCCCGCAGCGTCTGCTCATCGATGGGATCTTCGGCCGTCGCCACCGGCAGGCCGAAAAAGCGGATTGCGCCGCTGCCGCCGAAGGCCACGGTATGCACACGCACGCCTTCGGCCCTGGCCAGCTCGGCGGCCTTGAGCGGCTCCAGCTGCCCGGTGGTATTGACGCCATCGGTCAGCAGGATCAGTACCCGCTGGCCTTCCGGCTGCTCGCGCAGGCGCTTCACCGACAGTGCGATGGCATCACCCAGCGCGGTCTCCTGCCCGGCCAGTCCGGCCACGCTGTCACGCAGCTGCTCGCGCACGCTGGCATGGTCACGGGTCAGCGGGGTGAGCGCGTAGGCGCGCTGGCCGAACACCAGCAGACCGATGCGGTCGCCCTCGCGCCGCTCGAGGAAATCCGCCAGCACCGCCTTGGCCGCGGTCAGCCGTTCGACCACGCGCCCGCCCAGCTGCATGTCCGCTTCCTGCATGCTGCCGGACAGGTCCAACGCCAGCATCATCTGCCGCGCCTGCTGCGGCGGTTCGAGCATCTCCCCCAGCTGCTGCGGACGTGCGGCGGCCGCACACAGGCACAGCCAGCCCAGCCATAACAGCAGATAGCGCAGCGATTGCCGTCGTGTGCCGGGAGCCGGTGCGAAGCGCCCCATTTCATACGGCACGCGCAGCGCCGGCGTGTGCGCATCACGCAACGGCCACCACCGCATCAGCAGCGGCACCGGCACGGCCAGCCACAGCCAGGGCCACGCGAATGCCGGCATGGCCTCCAGCAGCCCGGCGGGAAGGATGCCGCTCATCGCCCCTGCCCCATCAGCTGCAGGAAACGCCGCCGCGCCAGCGCACAGGCCCGTGCCGCCAGTGCGGCATCGACCGTGGGACGGAAGCCGCCCTCCAGCAGCATGCGGCCGTCACCGGTACTGAATGCAGTGCCCTGCTGGCCATCGAGAAAGCGCAGCCAGTCCTCGCCCTGCAGCAACACGGCCTGCGGTTCCACGCGCCGCGCCGCGCGCCGCAACAAGCCCGATGCCGCCGCCAGCTGCGCCGCCCCTGCTGCCGTCTCCCGCATCTGCCGGTCGAACAGTTCCGCCCAGCGCCGCTGGCGCCGCCTGCGCCGTGCCCACACCAGACCATAACCGGCCAGCAACACGGCAATGACCGCCAGCACCAGCCACCAGCCCAATGCTGGCGGCCACCAGCCCGGAGCGGGTGGCAGGTGCACATCGCGCAGCGGCAGCTGCGTGGCGATCATCGCGCGGCTCCTTCCAGGCCGCCGTGCAGCCAGGCATCACTGGCATAATCCGTGGCCAACACCTGCACGCGCACCCGCCGCCCGGGAAGCGCCCGGCACAGGTTTTCAATCGGTTCGACGAATGCCGCATGCCATGCCTGCCGGGCATCGGCGGCCGCCAGATCCAGCTCGATGCGACCGGCTGCGGTGGCCAGCGGCAGCACGCAGGCCGGCGGTGACTGTTCCAGCGGATCGACCAGCAGCAACAGCTCCACATCGGCATGCATCGACAGCGCCGACCACACGGTCGCCGGCACCGCCTGCGCCTTGGCCGGATCGGCCAGCACGACAATCCGCGCGCCGGGGTGGACCAGTCGCCCGGCCTGCTCCAGTGCCGTCTGCAGGCCGGCATCGGCCACCGGTGGCTGCCGGTACCAGCGCACCAGCGCATCCAGCACCCGCAACACACCGCGCGTTCCTCCCGCTGGCGCCACCGGGGCCTCTTCGCCGGTGCCGCGCAAGGCCGCCAGCCGGTCGCCTTCACGCAAGGCCGACCATGCCGCCACCGCGCCGGCACGCGCGGCCTGCACCGACTTGAAACGGACCCGGGTGCCGAAATACAGCGATGCCGAGGTGTCGGCCACGATGAGGGTGAGCCGCTCGCGCTCGGTCTGGAACGTCTTGGTATGGGTGACGCCGGTGCGCGCACTGAGCTTCCAGTCGATATGGCGCGCATCATCGGCGGCCACATACTCGCGCGACTCGGCGTATTCCATGCCGCGCCCACGCAGCGCCGAGGGGGCCCGTCCCGACACGCCGTGGCGGCCCCGTCGCGGTGCACGCGCGCGTACCGTGCTACCGCGCAGGGCGATCAACTCCGCCAGCTGCGGCACGACGCCATCACTGTCTGCGGACGCGGCATCCGCTGCCAGCAGTACCTGCCCGGAAGTCATCGCAAACCTTCCGCCGGCCGATGGCAGGCCGGCACGGACCACCGCTCCGGAGCCACGCCGGCATTGGCATCAGGGCGCTCCATCAGGTGCTCAAGGCAGTGGCACATGGTCGATCAGCGCGGCGACCAGCCGTCCACCGTCCCAGCCCTCGGCGGTCGCCTCGTAGCTGGGCAGCACGCGGTGGCGCAACACATCCGGCGCGACCGCACGCACATCCTCCGGGGTCACATAGTCACGGCCGCACAGCCACGCGCGTGCCCGTGCGCAGCGCTCCAGCGCGATCGAGCCTCGCGGGCTCGCGCCCCAGGCGATACGCCGCGCCAGCGCCGGATCGTAGGCACCGGCATCGCGCGAGGCCAGCACCAGTTCGACCAGATAGCGTTCAAGCTGCGGCACCATGTGCAGCTCCAGCACCGCACGGCGCGCCTGCTCGATCTTCTGCAGCGACAGCTTCCCGGCCTGCGCCAGCGGCGGCGCCAGTTCACGCAATGCGCGCTCGCGCGCGAGCCGCAGGATTTCCACCTCCGCGCCGGCATCGGGATAACCGATCCGCACGTGCATCAGGAAGCGGTCCAGCTGCGCCTCGGGCAGCGGGAACGTGCCCTCCTGTTCGATCGGATTCTGCGTCGCCATCACCAGGAAAACGGAGGGCAGCGGATAGGTGTTGCGGCCGACCGTCACCTGCCGCTCGCCCATCGCCTCCAGCAGCGCCGACTGCACCTTCGCCGGCGCACGGTTGATCTCGTCAGCCAGCAGGATCGGATGGAACACCGGCCCGGGCTGGAACTCGAAACGGCCCTCCTGCGAGCGCCAGATATCGGTGCCGGTCAGGTCGGCCGGCAACAGGTCCGGGGTGAACTGGATGCGCGCGAAACTCGCATCGATACGGGAAGCCAGCGCGCGGATCGCCGTGGTCTTGGCCAGCCCCGGCGCCCCTTCAACCAGCAGGTGGCCATCGGCGAGCAGGGCGATCAGCAATCGCTCCACCAGCACCGACTGGCCGATGATTTCGGCCGACAGCGCCTCGCGCAGCGCGGCGAACTCCTGCTGCAGCGCGGTATTGCCGGTGGATACGGCGGGGGCAGCGGTGGATTCCGGAAATTGCGGGGACAGGTTCATAGGCGCAGTTTGACTGATCGGAAGTGAAATGGTTCCAGCCCGGGCACTTCAACGAAAAAGGGCCGCTCGAAAGCGGCCCTTTGAAGTATCCGTCGCGCGGATCAGTTCGCGGCTTTGGCGACCCGCAGGATCTTCGGCGTCACGAACACCAGCAGTTCGGCCTTGTCCTTGCCACGGCCACGCTTCTTGAACAGGTTGCCGAGGAACGGAACATCCCCCAGGAACGGCACCTTGCTCACGCTGCTGCGGTCGCTGAACTCGTACACGCCACCGATCACCACCGTCTGCCCGTCCTCGACCAGCACCGCGGTGTTGATCTCGCGACGGTTGATGCTCGGAACGACACCGTAACCGGGCAGCTCAAGCATCCGGTCGACCTCGTCCTTCTTGACATTCATGTTCAGGAAGACGCGGTTGTCCTTGGTGATGGTCGGCGTCACCTTCAGTTCCAGCAGCACTTCCTTGAACTGCACGTTCGGCGTGGCCGCCGCACCCGCAGTACCGCCGGTGATGGTGACGTAACCGATTTCCTTGCCCTGCTTGATCACGCCTTCGCGCTGGTTCGCGGTGACGATGCGCGGGTTGGAAATGACCTCGCCACGGCCTTCTTCCTGCAGGGCCGACAGCTCCAGATCCAGATTGAAGTTGGCCCCCAGCAGGGTGTAGGCCAGGCTCGGCGCCACACCGCCCTGGGTGAACGAACCCGCCGGCAGGTTGACGTTCAAGCCACGGCTGGCATCGGTGTTGCCCGCCGCGCCGCTGCCGATGGAGGCCTGGTTGTCGCCGTTGTTGTAAGCGCGGGTACCACCGATACCGAACTTCGCACCCAGGTCACGCGCGAACGTGTCGGTGGCGATGACGATGCGGCCCTCGATCAGCACCTGATCCACCGGCCGGTCGATCACGTCGATCAGCTCGCGCATCTGCGCGACCTTCTTCGGGATGTCGCTGATCATCAGGGTGTTGGTGCGCTCGTCGGCCACCAGGCGACCGCGCGAGGACAGGAAGCCGTTCTCCTGCTGCCCGCCGGAACCACCGCCACTGCCACCGCCGCCGCTACCACCGATTCCCTTGGCCTCGGTCAGCGCTTTGAAGATCGCCTCGGCGCTGTGGTAGTTGATCTGGATGTAATCGGTGGTCAGGTCCACGCGATTCTCGATCGCGATGCGTGCGTCTTCCTTGTCCTGCTCGAACTTGGCCAGCTCCGGCTGCGGCGCGACCCAGATCACCCCGCCTTCACGACGCTTGTCCAGCCCCTTGGCCCGCAGCACGATGTCCAGCGCCTGGTCCCACGGCACGTTGATCAGCCGCAGGGTCACATTGCCCTGCACGGTGTCGGAAGCGACCACGTTCAGGTTGGACTCTTCGGCGATCAGCTGCAGGACCGTGCGCACCGGCACATCCTGGAAGTTGAAGGTCACCGGGCGACCGGCGTAACCGCGCGCAGCCACCGTGGCGGCGGCCTGCGCCACCGTCTTGGCGGTGACCGCACCGGTTGCAACCTCGGCCTGACGCGGCGAAATTTCCACCACGTATTCGTTGCCGGTCTGGTAGGCCAGCGATTCAAACGGCGCGCTGGTGCTGAGCACCAGTTGCGAGCCCTGTCCCGACGGCTTGGCATCGATCCGCACCACCGGCGTGGCGAAGTCCACCACACTCAACGGGCGCTGCAGTTCCGCGGGCAACGTCGCATTGCCCACGTCGATCACCACATTGCTGCCCTGGTTGCGCAGGTCCGGGCTGGCCCCTTGGCCATCGAACTGCAGGATCAACCGGCCGGCGCCATCCTCACCGCGCTTGAAGTCAATCTTGGTCACCGCGACGGCGGCCGCCGGCTGCTGCTGCGCAACCGTATCGGCGGGCACGGCAGTCGCAGGCATCGCATAAGCCATCGTGGTCGAGCCGCAAGCCAACACCAGCGCTACTCCCAGAGCGCGGGCGTTGACCATTGCTTGGCGCCGGACGGGACGCAGGCTCAGGGCTTTGGAAAAAGTCATCGTGCTATCCCCTAGTCAATCATCGATCATCAAGCGCGAGTGAAGCCGGGCGTTCCAGCCAGCCACCCGCGCCATCCGGCACAAGTTCAATCAGTTCAATGCCATCTTCGTGCACGCTGGTCACCCGGCCATCGCTCTGGCCGAGATAGATACCCGGGCGCACCCGATAGGTCACCTTGTCTGGCCCCATCACCAGCGCAACGGCACCTGCCCCACGCCCGATCGTGCCGACCATATCCAGGCTGTCGAGCGGGAAGGCCTCCAGCGGCTCCTTGCGACGGTCCGGATCAGGACGCAGCGCGTTGCCGCCCTCCTGGTTGATCCAGGCATCGCTGAACGGGTCGCGGAGCCCCTGGGCGGCGTATTCGAACGTCTCGAACTGCTGCATCACCGGCAGCGGCTCCAGCGGCTCGGCCGGACGCGCCCTGACATCTGCGACCCACTTCTGCAGATTCGGCGCATCGCCGGGCGTGTCGGTCACACCGCGTGCACAACCGGCCAGCACCAGCACCAGTCCGGTGGCAACCAGCCACTTATGCGAAAGGTAGCGATCCATCACTTCGTGCCCCCTTTCTTGGCCTGCTCGGCAGCCAGCTTTTCCTGGGCTTCCAGCTCGGTATCGTCGAGATAACGGTAGGTCTTGACGGTACCCGACAGCTCCAGCGCGCCGCTGCGGGCGGTAATTCCCACCTTGGGATCTTTCGGCTTCAGGTTGATGTCATGCATCGTCAGGATCACCACGCGCGGCAACGAGGCCACGCCACTGACGAACGCGCCGAACTGGTGGTAGCTGCCCACCAGACGCAGGGCGATCGGCTTTTCGGCGTAGAACTCCTTGGGAGACTCCGCGCCGGGCTGGAACAGCTCGTTGTTCAGGCCGCTGGACAGCGCCGTCTGCGACACGTCGATGATCAGGTCCGGCATTTCCGTCTTGCTGGGCAACTGCCGCAGCATCTGCTGCAACACCTGCTCCATCTGTGCCAGCTGCTGCTTCAGCGGTTCCAGGTTGACGGCTTTTTTCTGCTCGGTCTCGAACTGGGTCCGGAGCGTGGATTCCTTGCCCTCAAGGCCTTCAAGCTCTTCCACCTTGCCGCGGATCACCAGCAGGTACGACAGCCCCAGGATGAGCAGCGTCAGGAATACGCAGAACACCATCTTGGCCTTCTGCGGCCAGTTGCCGATGTTGTTGAAATCGAGCTCTTTCAGATTCACTTTCTGGCTCATGACTTAGCCTCCTTCTGCGGCGCAGGCGTCGCGGCGGCGTCCTCTGCAGCCGGAGCCGGTGCTGCCGCAGCGGCCGGTGCGGCTTCAGGAGCAGCTGCCGCTGCATCGCCGGCCGGAGTGGAGGCGTCATCAGCCGCAGCCACCGGCATTTCGCCCGGCGCCGGCAGCTTCACTTTCAGCACGAACACATAGGGCAGCGACTTGATGTCAAGCGCACCGCGGGAGTTGGCATCCTGCGCCTTGGCCTCGATGATCGACAGCTCGGGGTTGCTCATCCACCCGGAGCCTTCCAGGTTGCGCATGTAGGTACTGACCCGCGCGTTGGACTGGGTGCGGCCTTCCAGCGTCAGGATGTCGCCTTCCTGCTTGAGCGTGGTCAGCACCACGCCGTCAGGAATGGTGCGCACCAGCGAGTCGAACAGATGCACCATCTGCGAACGCTTGCCCTGCAGCTCCTCGATCACCTTCTTGCGTGCCAGCAGGCGATCCTTCTGCCGGTCAAGACGTTCGATCTCCTTGTTCTGCTCCTGGACCTTGGCGATCTCGGCCTCGAGGAACGCGTTGCGTTCGTTCTGGCCACTGATCTGGCGGTCGTAATAGAACCAGCCCAGCAAGGAAAGCAGTACGCCTGCCACTGCGGCAAAGCCCAGCATTCCGTAGAACTCGCGCTGGCGCTGTTTGCGCCGTTCCGCGCGCCACGGCAATAGATTGATCCGTGCCATCAGTCGAACCCCCGCATGGCCAAGCCGGTAGCGATCATCAGCGCCGGTGCATCCTGGGCCAGCGCATGGGCCTGGACCTTCGGCCCGAGCGTCATCTGCGACAGCGGATTGGCGACCGACGTGGCCACGCCCAGCTGTTCTTCAACCAGTGCAGGCAGCCCGGCCAGCGAGGCGCAACCGCCGGCAAGCACGATATGGTCGACGCGGTTGAATTCACTGCCGGCATAGAAGAACTGCAGCAGGCGGCTGATCTGCTGCACCGTCGCTTCCTTGAACGGCTCCAGCACTTCGATCTCGTAGGTTTCCGGCAAGCCACCCTGGCGCTTGGCCAGGCCCGCTTCCTCGTAGCTGAGGCCGTAGCGGCGCATCACCTCATCGGTGAGCTGCTTGCCGCCAAACACCTGCTCGCGGCTGTACAGGCTGCGACCGCCACGGAGCACATTGAGCGTGGTCATGGTCGCGCCGATATCCACCAGCGCCACCACGCCATCGCTGGCCACCGGCAGCTCGCTGGCGACCAGTGCGAAGGCGTTCTCGATCGCGAACGCTTCCACGTCCATGACCTTGGCCGTCAGCCCACCCAGCTCCAGCGCGGACTGGCGCAGCTCGACGTTTTCCGAACGCGAGGCCGCCAGCAGCACCTGGACCATTTCCGGGTTGTTCGGCACGGCGCCGAGCACCTCGAAATCGAGGTTCACTTCCTCGATCGGGTAAGGAATGTAGTTGACCGCCTCCAGCTCCACCTGGGCTTCCATATCCGATTCGTCCAGATCGGACGGCATCGGAATAACCTTGGTGATGACCGCGGAGCCGGCAACCGCCGCCGCCGCGTTCTTGGCCTTGCTGCCGGAACGCGCCACGGCGCGGCGGATGGCCTCGCCGACCGCCTCGACCTCGACGATGTTCTTCTCCACGACCGCATTGGGCGGAAGTGGTTCCACAGCGTAATGTTCCACGCGAAAGCGATTGCCGCTGCGGGCCAGCTGAAGCAGCTTGACCGCAGTAGAACTGATGTCAACGCCGATAAGCGGCTGCTGACTTTTTGGGATAAGCCCCACGGTTTCTCCCCTGCCGACGGGCACTTGGACGCAAGTGTTGCGCCCGCGCATTAATAATGAATTTTTCGCAATTGGCAACAGCTGTGCTCTGAAAGGCGACGCGCCTCGCAGTTCAACCACCGCTTCCAACTACTGCTCCCCGGGAACGACCCCAGCCGCTCCGCCGCATAATCTATACTCTGCGGCCACGAATTCCGCAATCGGGATCACCCTTGATGCCACGTTTTCGCCGCTGGCTGCGCTGGCTGCTGGCCCTTTCCATCGTCCTGGCCCTGGCCGGGGCATGTGCGGCCGGCGCCCTGTATTACGTTGTTTCCTCCAAATTGCCCGACGTCCAGGCACTGCGCGATGTAGAGCTGCAGGAGCCGATGTACGTGTACGACAGCGATGGCCGCCTGATGGCCGTTTTCGGCGAAACGCGCCGGTACCCGGTGCAGATCAAGGAAGTTCCCGAGCGCCTGAAGCAGGCGTTCCTGGCCACCGAGGATGCCAACTTCTACCAGCACAGCGGCGTGGACTACAAAGGCGTGGCGCGCGCGGTCTGGCTGCTGGCCACCACCGATGCCAAGCGCGTGCCCGGCGGCTCCACGATCACCCAGCAGGTGGCGCGGCAGTTCTTCCTGAGCTCGGAATACAGCTATACCCGCAAGCTGGCCGAGATCCTGCTGGCGCGCAAGATCGAGAAGGAACTGGGCAAGGACGAGATCTTCGAGCTGTATCTGAACAAGAGCTTCTTCGGCAACCGCGCCTATGGCATCGGTGCCGCCGCCGAGTACTACTACGGCAAGAAGCTCGATGAGCTGGATCTGGACGAAATGGCCTCGCTGGCCGGCATTCCCAAGTTCCCATCCAGTGGCAACCCGATCAGCAACCCCGAACGCGCACGCCAGCGCCGTGACAACTACGTGCTGCAGCGCATGGCCGAGCTGGGCTTCATCACCCAGGCCGAGGCGGATGCGGCCAAGGCGGTGCCGATGCACGCCTCCCCGCACGAGCCGCCGGTGCAGGTGAATTCGCCCTATGTCGCCGAGCTGGTGCGCCAGGAGATGATCGCCAGATACGGCGGTGACGTGCTCAACATGGGCTATCACGTCACCACCACGATCAATGGCGAGTTGCAGGAAGCCGCCAACCAGGCGGTCACCAGCGGCCTGCGCACCTACGACCACCGCCACGGCTGGCACGGGGTGGAGCGGCACTTCGATGTCGGCGCCGATGACGATGCCGCGGCCCTCGCCCGCCATATCGCCACCATCCCCTCGCAATCCGGCCTGCTGCCGGCCATCGTCTCGGCCACGCATACCGATGGCAGCATCAGCGTGGTGCTGGCCGACCGCACCGAGTTGACGCTGCCGGTCGCCGCCACCCGCTGGGCAAACAAGACCCCGGCCAAGCTCACCACCCGTGGCGATCTGATCCGCGTGCGTTCCGGCGAGAAGGAAGGCGAGTGGCTGGTCGACCAGATTCCGCGCGGCCAGGCGGCACTTGTGTCGCTGGATGCCGATTCCGGCGCGTTGCGCGCCCTGGTGGGCGGCTTCAGCTTTGCCGGCAACAAGTTCAACCGTGCCACCCAGGCCCGCCGCCAGCCCGGCTCCAGCTTCAAGCCGTTCGTCTATGCCGCCGCCTTCGACAAGGGCTTCAATCCGGCTTCGATCGTGCTCGATGCGCCGGTGGTGTTCCGCGACCGCCGCGGCAAGACCTGGCAACCGCAGAACGACGGCGGCGGCTTCCGCGGGCCGATGCGCCTGCGCGAGGCGCTGGTGCAATCGCGCAACCTGGTCTCGGTGCGCCTGCTGGACAGCATCGGCGTGGATTTCGCGCGCAAGTACATCAGCGAATTCGGCTTCGAGGAAGCCGAGCTGCCGCCGAACCTGTCGATGTCGCTGGGCACCGCCTCGTTGACGCCGCTGTCGGTGGCGCGTGGCTATGCGGCGTTCGCCAATGGCGGCTCGCGCGTGGACACGTGGATCATCGACGAGGTCAAGGACCGCGACGGCAACGTCCTGTTCAAGGAAAATCCGGCACTGGCCTGCCGCGGCTGTGGTGGCTCCGGGCCGCATGCGGCACCGGTCAGCCAGGTGGTGGACGGCTTCAACTTCGGCGCGGCCACCGCACCGGCCAGCAAAAACGAAGCCGGTACCGCGGAAGCTGCTGAACCCGTTGCCCCGCCCAACCCCGATGCCCGTGTCGCCCCGCGCGCCATCGACGAGCGCACCGCCTACCAGCTCAATTCGATGATGCGGGACGTGGTGCTGCGCGGCACCGGCGTGGCCGCCAAGGTGCTGGGGCGCGAGGACGTGGGTGGCAAGACCGGCTCCACCAACGACCACCGTGATGCGTGGTTTTCCGGCTTCGGTGGCCCGCTGGCCACCACGGTCTGGGTGGGACGCGATGATTTCCGCTCGCTGGGTTATCGCGAATACGGTGGCCGCGCGGCATTGCCGATCTGGATCGACTACATGCGCGTCGCCCTGAAAGACGCCCCGATCGCCCGCAACGAGCCTCCATCGGGCATGGTCGAGACCCACCTCAATGGTGTCACCGAATGGATCAAGGTCGAGGACCTGGATCGCATGCAGGAATTCGACTTCGACCAGCAGGAGCAGTACGCCGACGACGCGGCTTTCGATATTTTCTGAGTTGCCTCCTGGCAGGAAGACTGGCGGCAGCAGCCCAACGGCTGCTGCCGTTTTCATTGGCCTGCGCTACATTCGGGCCAGCCCCGCGCGACGAGCAGCCCATGCCTTCGACTTCCCGCCCCTCCCGTACGCGTGACCGCGACCACGACCGCCTGCGCATCGCACGCACGGCCGCCCGGTTGATGGTGGAAAGCGGCGAGCGCGACCTGCGCCACGCCTGCCGCAAGGCGGCACGCCAACTGGGCATGGACGAACCTTCGCTGCTGCCCGACGACAGCCAGTTGCAACAGGCACTGCAGGATCATCTGCGCCTGTTCGCGGGCCCCTCGCAACAGGATGCGTTGCAGCTGCGCCGGCAGACCGCCGTGAATGCCATGGAATTCTTCCAGCCGTTCGCGCCACGCCTGGCCGGACCGGTGCTGGAAGGCAGCGCCGATGCCCACAGCCCCGTGCAGCTGCACCTGCACACCGATGAGCCCGAAGCGGTGCAACGCCATCTGCATGACCACCATCTTCCCGCGCACGAAGGTAGTACCCGGCTGCGCCTGGGAAGCGGCGGTGTACAGCCGCAGCTGAGCTGGCATATCGACGCGGACGGCATTGCCTTCGAGCTGGTCGTGCTGCCGGAACAGGCACTGCGCCAGCCCCCCAGCCTGCCGGGCGCCGACAGCCCGATGCCGCGCGCCTCACTGGCGCAGTTGCGACAGCTGCTCCAATCCCGGCGCGAACCCCGATGAAGCGGCGCAGAGGGCGTTCGGGCCTCATGCGCAGCAACAACAAAAAAGCCCCGCATAGCGGGGCTTTTTGCAGAAGACAGCGGCGTATCAGCGCACCGCCAGCCTCCGGTCTTACTTGACGTCGCGGACCGGCGAACCGGTGTAGACCTGACGCGGACGGCCGATCTTCATTTCCGGGTCGACCTGCTGTTCCAGCCAGTGCGAGACCCAGCCCGAGGTACGGCCCAGGGCGAACATCACGGTGAACAGTTCGGTCGGAATGTTCAGCGCCTTGTAGATGATGCCGCTGTAGAAATCCACGTTCGGGTAGAGCTTGCGGGCAACGAAGTATTCATCGTTCAGCGCGGCCTGCTCCAGCTTGATCGCCACGTCCAGCAGCGGATCCTGGATGCCCAGCTGGCCCAGCACCTTCTTGGTCATCTCGCCGATGACCTTGGCGCGCGGGTCGAAGTTCTTGTAGACGCGGTGGCCAAAGCCCATCAGGCGGAAGCCGGAGGTCTTGTCCTTGGCCTTGAGCACGGCCGATTCGACGTTGTCGGCCGAACCGATCTCTTCCAGCATCTTCAGCACGGCTTCGTTGGCGCCGCCATGTGCCGGGCCCCACAGTGCGGTCACACCGGCCGCCAGCGAGGCGTACGGATTGGCACCGGTGGAGCCGACCAGACGCACAGTCGAGGTCGAGGCGTTCTGCTCGTGGTCGGCGTGCAGGATGAACAGCAGGTCCAGCGCCTTGACCACGTCCGGGTTGATCTCGTACTGGCCGTCAGCCGACTCGAAGGTCTGCTTCAGGAAGCGCGCGACGTAACCCAGCGACAGGTCCGGCTTGTTGGCCGGCAGGCCCTTGCCGTGACGGTAGATCAGTGCCGACAGGGTCGGCACCTTGGCGATCAGGCGGATCGCGGCCTGGCGGCGCTGGCCTTCGTCGGCCAGATCCAGCGCGTTGTGGTACTTGGCAGCCAGCTGCGCATTGGCGGCAGCCAGGATCGCCATCGGATGGGCGTCCTTGTCGAACGAGGCGATCAGGGCATTGACCGAATCATCGACATTGGCCTCGGCGGTCAGCTCGGCCTCGAAGGCGGCCAGCTGATCGGCGGTCGGCAGCTCGCCGTTGATCAGGGCATAGGCCACTTCAACGTAGGTCGACTTTTCCGACAGCTGTTCGATCGGGTAGCCGCGGTACAGCAGCACGCCCTTGTCGCCATCGATGTAGGTGATGGCCGACTTGCAGCTGGCGGTGGCGGTGTAACCGGAATCGTAGGTGAAGAGACCGGTTTCCTTGGTCAGCTTCGAGATATCGACACAATCATTACCCAGGACAGGTTTGACTACTGGCAGAACAACCGACTTGTCGCCGGCGTTGAGCGTGACCTGATCAAGATCGGACACAGTGTGCGCTCCTCAAGTGGAAGGCGCCTGTCCTGAAAGAGGGATAACGGGCAGACGCGTGAAGGAAACCCGCGGTTTTCCACCGCGGTTCGCGCCATTATCGCACAGCAACATTTGCGGATAGCGGAGACGAAAGTCTTATGCGGCCCTTTCCATGTGACACAGCGTCACACCTGCGGGCCACTGCTTGCATTCATATCCACTGCACGACAGACGGCACAAAACAACGGCCACGCAGGGCGTGGCCGTTGTTTCTGCGGACAACCGCCAGATCAGCGCGCGTAGCGCTTCTGGAACTTGTCGATGCGACCGCCGGTATCGATGACCTTGTGCTTGCCCGTATAGAACGGGTGCGAAGCCGAGGAAATTTCAACCTTCACCAGCGGGTATTCTTCGCCGTCTTCCCACTTGACCGTTTCCTTGGAGGACATGGTCGAACGGGTCAGGAATTTGAAATCGGAGGTAACGTCGTGGAAAACGACGTTGTGGTAATCGGGATGGATATCGGCCTTCATGGGCTCACACCGTGTGGGCTGGTGGTCAAGAGCGGCATTATAGGCTTGGCTTGCCGGAATTGGCAAGCCAAGCTCCCACCTGTTGGCTACAGGCCCAGCGCGGCGCGGACCTGGGCTTCAAAGCACGCCCGGTCGTAGCCGATCAGCAAGGTGGTGTTGTCGGCCGCACCGGTCTGGCGGTTCCAGTCCACCACGGTGGCGCCACGACTGCGGGTGCCGGCCAGCTCGACCGCCAGCGGCCGCTGCTCGGTGCGGGTCGCGCCCTCCGGCTGCAGCACCCAGGCCATCGCCAGCGCATCGGCCGCGTACCAGTACTCGCCCCGGCTGTCTTCGGACCACAGCCGCGTCTGCCGCGAAATCAGCTCGTAGAAACGCGCCTTGGCGGTATCGGCCGCCAGCCACTGCTCCACGTCCCGGTGCAGCAGGCCATGGGCGATGGTGGCCTCCCAGTCGGCCACCTCGGTGTGCGGGAACATCGAGAACACCAGGTGCGCCGCTTCCGGGTCGAAGGCGATGTTGAACTCGGCCACGGGGGTGATGTTGCCGTGTCCATTGATCGCCCCGCCCATCACCACGAAGCGCTTGATCCGCTGTGGCAGGGTCGGGTCCAGCTTGAGAGCCAGCGCGATATTGGTGAGCGGCCCGAGCGCGACCAGCAGCAGCTCGCCGGCGTACTGATGCGACAGGCGCAGGATCGCCAGCGCCGCATGTTCGGCTTCAAGCGCCCGCGTGGCCGGCGGCAGGCCCACATCACCGAAGCCGTCACGGCCATGCACATGCGCCGCGTCTTCGGCCGGATACACCAGCGGATCGGCAGCACCGGCGAATACCGGCACATCTTCGCGACCGGCCACTTCGCACAGCTTCAACGCATTGCCGGTGGTGTGCTCCAGGCCCACGTTGCCCGCGGCCACCGTCAAACCCACCACGTCATGACGCGCGTCGGCGAATGCCATCAACAATGCCAGTGCATCGTCCACGCCGGGGTCGGTGTCAATCAGCAACGGAATTTTCTTGCTCATTTTCTGCTTCACTTCGGATCGACAGCGCAGCATGGCAGCTCCTCCATGACAGGGGAAGCGCGTGCTCAGGCCGAGGCGTAGCGCGCGCCGCCGCCCACCCAGCGCGCGACGATGCGTTCGGCCAGCTCCGGCGAATCACGCAACAGCTCCCCGGCAAACCCGTGCACGGTCGGCAACAGGTCCGCATCACGCAGCAGGTCGGCGACGCGGAAGGCGACCAGGCCCGTCTGCCGGGTGCCGAGCAGCTCACCGGGGCCGCGCAGTTCCAGGTCCTTTTCGGCGATCTGGAAGCCATCGGAGGTATTGCGCATGGTTTCCAGTCTTTCACGCGCCATCAGCGACAACGGCGGCTGATACATCAGCACGCAACTGGAGGCGGTGGCGCCGCGACCGACACGTCCGCGCAGCTGGTGCAGCTGCGCCAGCCCCAGGCGTTCGGCGTTCTCGATGATCATCAGCGACGCATTGGGCACATCGACGCCCACCTCGATGACCGTGGTGGCGACCAGCAGATCGGTTTCGGCCTGTTTGAAGGCGCGCATCGCCGCCTGTTTTTCCGCCGCCTTCATCCGCCCGTGCACCAGGCCGATGCGCAACTCCGGCAACTGTGCCGACAGGGTTTCATAGGTGGTCTGCGCGGCCGAGGCATCCATCCGCGCATTGCCGGGGCCGGTGCCCTCCTCCTCGCTTTCCTCGATCAGCGTGCACACCCAGTACACCTGCCGTCCCTGCTTGCAGGCCACGCGGATGCGCTCGACCAGTTCCGGGCGGCGCTCGGCACTGAGCACGATGGTCTGCACCGGCGTGCGTCCGGGCGGCAGCTCGTCGATGGCCGACACGTCCAGATCCGAATAGGCCGCCATCGCCAGCGTGCGCGGAATCGGCGTGGCGGTCATCACCAGCTGGTGCGGCACCGTGCCCGCTGCCGCGCCCTTGTCGCGCAGGGCCAGCCGCTGGTGCACGCCGAAGCGGTGCTGCTCATCGACGATGGCCAGCGCCAGATCGTTGAACACCACCGATTCCTGCATCAATGCATGGGTGCCGACCACCACCTGCGCGTGTCCGCTGGCGACCTCTTCCAGCACCCTGTTGCGCGCCTTGCCGGTGACTTTGCCGGCCAGCCACGCCACCCGCACCTCCAGCGGTTCCAGCCAGCTGCGCAGGTTGGCCAGATGCTGCTCGGCCAGCAGCTCGGTGGGCGCGGCCAATGCCACCTGACGGCCATGCGCCACCGCCAGCAGCGCAGCCAGCGCCGCCACCACGGTCTTGCCGGAACCGACATCGCCCTGCACCAGCCGCAGCATCGGATGGGGCCGGGCGAGATCCTTGCGGATCTCCGCGAACACCCGCCGTTGCGCCCCGGTAAGCCTGAAAGGCAGCGACGCCAGCAAGGCTTTGGCCAAGCCGTCACGTCCGCGCAAGGCCGGCGCATCCTGTGACTGCAGGGCGATGCGCTGGCGCCGTTGGCTCAGGTGATGGGCCAGCAGCTCCTCCAGCGCCAGGCGGCGCTGCGCCGGATGCGTTCCCGCTGCCAGCGCCGCGACATCCACCGTGGCCGGCGGGCGGTGCATGGTCAGCAGCGCCTCGCGCAGGGAAGGCAACTGCAAGGCCGACAGCAGTGAGGCCGGGAGCAGTTCCAGCATCGCGCCTGCCGGCAGGCGGTCCAGCGCCTGCTCAATCAGTTTGCGCAGACTGGCCGGGCCCACGCCCTCCACGGCCGGATACACCGGGTCCAGCACCTCGCCCAGCACCGCATCTTCACCATCGGCCAGTACCCGGTAGCTGGGATGCACGATCTCCAGCCCATGCTGGCCGGCACGCGCGGTGCCATAGGCGCGCACCCGCGCACCGGGCGCGAACTGTGCCACCTGTGCGGCGCGGAAGTGGAAGAAGCGTAGCACCAGCGTGGCGCCGGAATCATCAGCCAGTGCCACGCGCAGCATCGGCCGGTAACGGAAGCCGCGCTCCACCGCTTCCACCCTGCCCTCCACCTGCGCCGCCATGCCCGCCTTCAGCATCCGGATCGGCAGCAGCGTGGTGCGGTCCTCGTAGCGCAGCGGCAGGTGCAGCCACAGGTCCTGCAAGGTGGTCAGTCCACGCGCCTCCAGCTTGGCCGCCACCCGCGGGCCGACCCCGGCCAGGCGTTGCAGCGGTTCGGTGGACGGATCGGCAATGGCAAGGTCACGGCGCGCAGACATCGCACAAGGATGCCGTCATGTGTCGCAAACAGAAACCCCGGTGTCCGAAGACACCGGGGTTGCCGTTCCCCACCACCTCTCCGGGGCGGCGCGGCGCTCCGCGCACCGGCCGCTCCCTTCCCCTTGCCCATCCCCATCCCGCACGTTCACCGCATGCGCGGTGAGCATGTATTGCGCCGTACTAGAACTTCACCGTCATTTCCAAGCCATAGGTCCGCGGATCGGTGATGGTCGCGCCCACCACGCCCAGCGGGCCGCGCCCGTAGGTGTTCAGCCCACGCACGTACTGCTTGTCGAACACGTTGTTGCCATACACCGCCCAGTTCCAGTGGCCGCGCGGCGAGGTCCAGCCGATCCGCATGTCGGTGCGCTGGCGTGCCTCACCGATATTGAGCAGCTTGTTGATCCCGCAATCGCCCTGCAGATCGGAACCTTCATTGCAGCGGGTGGCGCCGCGGTAGGCGTGTCGCAGCGACAGCCGCAACTGGCCGTTGCCGCCCAGCTCCACCTGGTAGACCGCACCGGCCGAGGCGCTGAAACGCGGCTCGCCGGTCGCCTCGCCATCCAGGTCCACACCTTCGGGCGTGACATAGTTCTTGTAGGTCGAATCGATCCACTCGGCCTGCGCATCCAGGGTGAAGGCGTCGGTCACCTTCCAGCGCATGTCGAAATCGATACCGGTGGCCTGCAGGTCGCTGGTGTCGAACACGTAGCGCGGGATGTCCACCGGATTGTTCGGGTCCGGATCGATCAGCCGAATCGACTGGCGGTTGTCATAGCGGTAGTGGAACACCGAGGCGTTGTAGGAGAACCGCTCGAAGGCCTGCTTGAGGCCCACCTCCAGGTTCCACACATCCTCGTTCTCGAATGCCGGGCCGATCTGCAGCGCGTTGAAGCCGCCGGCCTTGTAGCCCTTGGCCAGCGAGCCGAACACCATCGTGGCGTCATTGAAGTGGTAGTCCACGACGAAGCGCGGGCTCCAGTCGCTCCAGCTCTGCTTGTCGCGCACCAGCTGGCCCTTGTTCACCATTGCCGGCGGATCGATGAAGGCCATATCGAAGGTCAGCAGTTCGCGGGTGATCGGCACCCCCATCGCCCCCAGCGCCTGGAAGAATCCCAGTGCTTCGAGCGTGGCCAGCTTGCTCTCCAGTCCCGGCGCATTGCGCGGCCCGTTGAACCAGCTGAACTCCTTCTCATCGCGGGTATAGCGCAGGCCGAAGGTGAGGTTGAGCCGGTCGTTGACCTTCCAGATGACGTCACCGAAGGCGGCATAGGCGGTGGTGCCCAGGGTGTTGTTGAAGCGCTCGTTCCACTGCTCGCCAACCAGCGAGACAGGAATACCGTTCATCTGCGCCAGCATCGAGGTGAAGCCGAACAGGCTGCCATCGGGCGTCGGCGCGATGCCCAGATTGCGCACGATGTTGTCCACCGCCTCGGTATTGGTGTTGACCTCGCTGGTCTGCCGCGCGTCCTCCTTGAAGTAGCTGACGCCGGCCACCCAGTCGATATGGTCGTTGCTGCCGGAGAACTTGAACTCCTGGTACAGCGTCTCGTTGCTTTCGGTATTGACCGAATCCACGTACAGGTCGGCGCGGTTGGTGCCGTCCTCCTCGGTGCGGTTGGTCGAGTCGTACTGGCGCCACGAGGTGGTCGAGGTGAGATTGCCCCAGGTCAACGCATGCTCGAGGATCAGGCTCACCCCGTCGAAGGTGCGCCACTCGGCATTGTCGGCATCGCTGTAGGTGGCCAGCTTGCGCGGATCCAGCAGCGCATCGTCCGGCGCCGGTGCCACCGGCCGCTGCGGATACGGCGGCAATGCCACCACGCCGGTGGTCACGCGACCGTTCTGGTCCAGGCTCTCGTGGTCCCAGGTGACGTAGGCGGTGGTGTTGTCGCCAAACCGCGTCTGCCATGCCGCGCGCGTGGCCCACACGTTCTCGCCGCCCAGATCCTTGCCGGTGGCGCCGTCCTGGAACCAGCCGTCGCTGGTGTTGATCAGCGCATTGAAACGCAGCGCCGAGTTGTCGCCGGTCGGGATGTTCCACATCGCATCGGCGTATTTCTTCCCGTAATTGCCCACCCGCACCGTGGCGCGCGCTTCGGTTTCCGACTGCGGGCGACGGGTGACCAGCGAGATCGCGCCGGCCGCGGTATTGCGGCCGAACAGGGTCCCCTGTGGTCCCTTCAGCACTTCGATGCGTTCCACATCGACGAACGGCAGCAGCACGCCGCCACCACGACCACCATAGACGCCATCGACGAACACACCCACGGAAGGATCGGTGCCGATACCGAAGTCGTCCGTCTCCACGCCACGCAGGCGGAACGAGGGCTGCGTCGGCTGCACCGCGCTGATCACCAGGCCCGGCACGAAGGCATCGATGTCGCCCAGATTCTCGGCCGCCACGTCGCTGAGCAGCTTCTGGTCCAGCACCTGCAGCGCGATGGGCACGTCCTGCAGTTCCTGCTCGCGGCTCTGCGCGGTGACGGTGATCCGGTCCAGGGTTGTCGCCCCCGGAGGTTCGGACTGTGCCATCGCCACACCGCCTGTTCCCAGCACCGCCAGCCCGGCCAATGCACGTTGCAAACCCACCACCAGATTCCGTTGCTTCACTCGCATTACCCCCTCTCCCACGCAATGAGGTGAACACCGGCTTCAGATCGCCGGTGGTCCTGTTTCGCCCGCCCGGCCTTCGCCAGTCGATTCGCAGCTGCCTTCCAGTGCATTGATCCACGCATGGATCAGCGCGACGCCTTCGCGGTGTATGACCGCCCGTCCGACCTCGGGCATCATCACCGCCGGTTCGGCGCTGTCCATGCGATAGGTGAGGATCGAGGCGTCGGCATCGCCGGGCACCACGTCATACAGCCGGTCGCCGGTGCCCTTGCCGGCGGCGATGGGCTGCTTGCACAGGCCCAGCTTCAGCCGGTCATTGGTGGGCGCATCCAGCCACAGGCCGGAGGTGATGGCCGGGCCGGTCGGGCTGTGGCAATGGCCGCAGTTCACATCCAGATAGGCGCGCGCGCGCGCATCCAGCGGTGCTGTGGAATCACCGGCATCGGCCATCCGCGGCACCTCCGCCGGCGCCGGCGCGCCGTGCAGATAGCCGACCCGTTCCAGATGCGCCAACTGGTTCTCACGGCCACCGGCATAGTCGAAATCGCGATTGAGATGCCGCGCCTTCGGTCCGATCGGCAGGAACTTGCGCGAGCGGTTGTCGGTGATATGGCAGCCGCCGCACTGGTTCTGATCCGGCACCTGGTAGGACAACGGCTCGCGTGCACCATCGGCCGCGACCAGCTCCAGCTCGACTGTCGCCCCGGTCCGCTGCAGCGTGGCCGCGGTCTGTTCCGCATTCCACACATACGGCAACGCGATCCACCCCTCCTGGCGATGCACCAGCAGCCGGGTTTCGATCAGCCGCACCTTGGCCAGCTCCAGCGTTTCACCCTGCATCACCGAATGCGACGGCGCGGTACGTGCCACCGACTTGCCATCGGCCGCACCGGTTTCCGGCAACGGGTAATAGAAGGTCTTGCTGATGATGGTGCCGACCGGGAAATCGAACACCTGCTCCGGCTGGTAGCGGGCCGCCTGCCCCTCGGGCATCCAGATCGTCCGCAGCTTGTGCGCGTAATCACTGAACAACGGCGTGTTCATGTCATACGGCACCACGCCGGCGTTGAGCGACAGTGTGCCGCCTTCAATCCGCAGCACGTGCCACTCCTCCAGCGTCGGCGGCTGCCCCTGCTCGAAGAACCGCACCGCCGCCGGCCTGTCGCCACAACCGGCCAGTCCCAGCAGACTGCCGGCCAGCAGCACCGCCCGCCCCATCGACATGCGCATGCTGGCCCTCAACCCCGCTTCAGATCGATCGCCGGCAAACGCGGCAACGCACAGTCGAAGGCGCGCAGGTCCTTGCCCGGATTCTTGTAGCCACCGGGACCATCGGCATTGATCACCCCGCTGACATCGCGCAGGCAGATCTGCGGTCCGGCCTTGGCGCCGTCCACCGTGCGCTCCTTGTTGTAGTAGCCGTCCCACAGCACATCCGGGAAGCTGCCGGTCAAGCCGTACATCGCCACCTTCAGCGCCTTCAGGTCCAGGCCGTCGGGAGAATTGCCGCCGCCGGACAGGGTGTTGCCATGGATATGGATGCGCTCGGGATAGGGATCGAAGTTGGCCGAGGCGCTGCTGTCCTTGTAACCGGTGGAGTAGACGCTGGAAATGATGATGTTGGCGGTGCTGTTGTCGCGGATCTCGTTGCCGAAGATCTCGATGTCGTCATTGGAATTGATGACGATGCCCGAGCCCGCCGGCACGCTCGCCACCGGCGTGCCCTTGGCGCCGAAGTTGGCGTGGTTGTTGGCGATGACCTTGTTGTTGAACACGCGGATGTTGCCCCCCTGCTGCGACAGGCCCGGCATGTTGAACACTAGGATGCCGCCGGTGTTGCCGGTGGCGGTGTTGTCGTAGACATCGGCGTTGATGGTGTTTTCGACCTCGATGCCGGCCACGTTCTTCTCGGCATGGCTGCGGCGCACGATCACCCCGTCGGACTGGCCGACATAGATGCCGGCATCGGAGGCGGCGATCGACACCGTGTCCTCGATCAGCACATTTTTGGTCAGCACCGGGTAGATGCCATAGGCGCCGTTCTTGGTGCTGGGGCCGTTGGTCCACTGCACCTTGATGCCGCGGATGGTGATGTTCTCCGACTCGCTGATCTTCAGCCCATCGCCCTTGGAATCCTCGATGGTCAGGTTCTCGATGGTGAAGTCATCGCCGTTGACCAGCAGCCCCTCGGCACCGGCCTTCTGCCCCTTGAAGCTGAGCACGGTCTTGTCCATGCCGGCGCCGCGGATGGTCACCCCGTCCACGCGCAGGCTCAGGCTGCGCTCGAACTGGTGGCGCCCGGCCGGAATCTCGATCACATCACCCGGCTTGGCATCCAGCAGGCGCTCCTGCAGGCCCGCGGCAAATGACGCATCGCCCTGCGCAACCGTTGGCGTGGCGGGTTTCTGGCAGGCGCCAGCGAGCAGTGCCAGCATTGCGGTGACCGTTACAGTGACACTGCGCTGCATGAATTCCTCCATACGCCATCCGATGTAACAACAGTCTCACCTTCATCATCTGTTCATGCGAAGGGCAGGAACGGCATACTGAGGGGGGCAAAGCGGACATGCAGGCAGGCCATCGATGCAGCGTATTTCCGGAAATGGCGAGCGGCTCGCCATCGCCGACGTTCCTACCAACATGCTCTGCGGGCTGGTGCTGCTGGCCGCCGAACTGCAGGTCGACAGCGACAGCTGGCTGGCCGGGCTGCGCCTGAGCCCGGAGCAACTGGCCGATCCCTCGACCCGGATTTCATGGCGGCAGGCTGTCGACACCCTGCGCCGGGCCTTGCCGACGCTGCCCGGCGACGGCATCGGGCTGATGCTGGGTGGCAGCCAGAACGGGGGCAATTTCGGCCTGCTGGGACTGGCGATGAAAACCGCCCGCACCTTCGGCGATGCGGTGCGGATCGGGCTGGAGTACCAGCGCAGCCTCGGCCCGCTGATGACGCTGACCCTGGAGGACAGCCATGACGGCAGCCTGGCGATCGTCGCCAGCACCCCCGATGCAGCCGATGACCTGCTGCCGTTCCTGTGCGAGGAGATGTTCGCCAGCCTGCTGATGCTCGCCCACGAACTGGCCGGCGAGGGTTTCCGCCCGCTGCGGATGGAGTTCGGCTACCCGCAGCCGGCCTGCGTCGACCGCTACCGGGCCTTGTTCCGCTGCGACCTGGCATTCGCACAATCCCGCCACGCGATGCTGCTGGATGCACGCTGGATGCAACTGCCCTTTTCCAGCTACAACCCGGTCACCTCGCAGCAGGCGTTGTCGCTGTGCCAGGCCCAGCTGAGCACGCTCGCCGCCCGCGGCGAAGTCACTGCGGCGGTGGAGCGGCAGCTGCGGCAGCGTCTTCGCGACAATCCTTCGATGAGCGAAATCGCCAACACCCTGCACCTGGGCGAACGCACCCTGCGCCGGCAACTGGCCGAGGAAGGCACCAGTTTCAGTCAGGTACACGACCGGGTCCGGACCGAGCAGGCACTGGAACTGCTGCAGGACACCGGCCTGACCATTGCCGCGGTCGGCTGGCTGCTCGGCTTCCACGATGCACGCGAGTTCCGTCGCGCCTTCAAGCGCTGGACCGGGCAGACACCGAGTGAAACCCGCCTGCGCCTGGCCTGAAAAGCGAATGCCCGGCATGGCCGGGCATTCGGGCAGCGACAGGCAGCAGCGGCCGGCTCAGTCGAGGATCATCACCGCATCGACTTCAAACGCCGCACCCTTCGGCAGCCCGGAGACTTCAATGGTGGAGCGTGCCGGGAACGGGGCCTGGAAGTACTCCTGCATCACCGCGTTGACCTTGGCGAACTCGCCCAGGTCGGTCAGGTACAGGCCCAGACGCACCATCTTGTCCAGCGAACCGCCGGCCTCCTCGGCCACCGCCTTGAGGTTGTCGAACGCACGGCGCGCCTGGGCGGCGACGTCGCCGGCGACGATCTCGCCGGTGGCCGGATCCAGCGGAATCTGTCCGGAGAAATACACGGTGTTGCCGGCGCGCACCGCCTGCGAATACGGGCCGATGGCAGCCGGGGCGTTGGCGGTATTGATGATCTGGCGGGACATGGACAGCTCCACTCTGGAAAAGGTCGGCCATTGTAGCGCCGGCTCCCGAGTCGCCGGTTGTCACGCTGCCGCCGGCAGCGCCGCGGCTGCGACAGGACTGGACAATTTTTCACCAGCACCTGCAGAAGCCCGCCAGACCGTGCGTCTGGGCGGTTATCCACAGCTTGTCGGCATGCCGCTGCACACCTTCTGTGGAGAACCTGCCGCCGGGGCGCAGAGGCTGCCCCCGGCACCGGTCCGGCAGACGCAGCCGGCCGGCTGCCAGCACGCCTACTTGCGCCGGACCGCCTGCACCACCGACAGCCGCCGCAGGCGCCGCATGACTTCGGCCAGATGGGTGCGGTCGCGCACCTGGATGTTGAAGCACAGCACCGCCGCATTGAAATCGCGGTCCAGATAGTCGACCCGCTCGATGTTGGAGTGGCTCTGCGCGATGGCCGCAGCCAGCTGTGCGAGCACGCCGGTGCCGTTCTCCACCTCGACGATCAACGCGGTGTCGTAATCGCCCACCACGCTGGTATCCCAGCCGATCGGCACCCAGCGCTCCGGCGACTTGCGCAGCTCGGCCAGGTTCGGGCAATCCATGCGGTGCACGACGATGCCCTTGCCGGCGGTGTGGTAACCCATGATGTCGTCGCCGGGAATCGGCTGGCAGCAGCCGGCAAAGCTGACCACGCCGCGCTCGCTGCCGTTGATCAGGATCTTTTCCTGCGGCCGCGCCACCACGCCACCGGCGCGCAGCTCGCCGTGGGCCAGCAGCGCCTGCGCCGCCTGCGTCGGCATCCAGTTGCCGAGCGCGACATCGGCCAGGAATGCTTCCAGCCGCGGGAAGCGGTGCTCGGCCAGGAACGTATCCAGCCGCCCCTTCGGCAACCGCTCGATCGAGCTGTCCATCGCTTCCAGCGCACGGTCGAGCATGCGATGCCCCAGTTGCACCGCATCCTCATGCTCGAGCTGCTTGAGCTGGTGGCGGATGGCGGTGCGCGCCTTGGAGCTGACCACGAACTCCAGCCACTGCGGCTTGGGGGTGGCCGAGCGCGCGGTGATCACTTCCACCGTCTGCCCGCTGACCAGCTTGGTACGCAGCGGCACCAGCTTCTTGTCCACGCGTGAAGCCACCGCGCGATTGCCGACATCGGTGTGCACCGCGTAGGCGAAATCCAGCGCGGTGGAGTTGCGCGGCAGCGCCAGGATCTTGCCCTTGGGCGTGAACAGGTAGACCTCGTCCGGGAACAGGTCGACCTTGACGTTGTCGAGGAATTCCAGCGAGGAACCGGCCGCCCGCTGCGAATCGATCAGGTCGACGATCCACGCATGGGCGCGGCTCTGCGCGCTGTTGGGCGAGTCACTGCCCAGCTTGTAGGTCCAGTGCGCGGCAACGCCACGCTCGGCGATCAGGTCCATCTCCTCGGTGCGGATCTGCACCTCGATCGGCGAACCATACGGCCCGAACAGCACCGTGTGCAGCGACTGGTAACCGTTGGCCTTGGGAATGGCGATGAAATCGCGGAAGCGCCCGTCCAGCGGCTTGAACGTGGCATGCACCGCGCCCAACGCGTGATAGCAGTTCGGCACGCTGCGCATCACCAGACGGAAGCCGAACACATCCATCACCTGGTCGAAGCTTTTGTGCTCTTCCTGCATCTTGTTGTAGATGCTCCAGGGCGTCTTGATGCGGCTGATCAGGCGGTGTTCCAACCCTTCGCGCGCCAGCCGCTGCGACAGCTGCACCTCCACCTGCGCCATCGATTCACGGCGCACCACCGGCTGGCTGCGGATGTGTTTTTCGATGATCGCGTGGCGCCACGGATACAGCGCGCGGAAACCGAGGTTCTGCAGCTCGGACTTGATCAGGCTCATGCCCAGCCGCTGCGCGATCGGCGCGTAGATATCCAGCGTTTCCAGCGCGATGCGGCGCCGCGCCTCGGCGCTCTGCGCCCCGAGCGTGCGCATGTTGTGCAGGCGGTCGGCGAGCTTGATCATGATCACGCGCAGATCGCGCGACATCGCCAGCAGCATCTTGCGGAAACTCTCTGCCGCCGCTTCCTGGCGATCGCGGAACTTGAGCTTGTCCAGCTTGGTGACGCCGTCGACCAGGTCGGCCACGGTGTCGCCGAATTCGGCGGCCAGCTCCTCGCGGCTGAGCGGCGTGTCCTCGATGGTGTCGTGCAGGATCGCGGCGATCAACGCCTCCACATCCAGCCCCAGCTCGGCCAGGATCCGCGCCACGGCCACCGGATGGGTGATGTAGGGCTCGCCGGATTTGCGCGTCTGCCCGGCGTGTGCGGCGGCACCGACTTCCCAGGCACGGCGCAGCAACGGCAATTGCCCTGCCGGCAGATAAGCGGCAGCGCGTTCGAATTGGAGGACGTAGTCAGGTACCGCCCCGCCCGCTGGCATGGCGACCTGGGCAGTAGGGCCTGGGTTCATGCGGGAAGCCTATTCCAGAGCGTCGATATCGGCAAACCCGCAACGCAAACAGCCCGCATGATGCGGGCTGTCGGCTGCCAATCGCGGCGATGACTCCGGGGTGGAATCAGTCGTCGTTCTTGGACATGTCTTCGTCGGCGACCACCTCGGCGGCGGCCCATTCCAGCGCCTCGCGCTCGATGCGCTCGCGCTCGGCCTTCTCGACTTCCTCGATCAACGTGTTGTCGATCTTGCGGGCGGCGATTTCACGCAGCGCCAGCACGGTCGGCTTGTCGTCGCTCTCGCTGTTGTCGATCGTGGCCTGGACACCATTGGCCAACTGGCGGGCACGCTTGGAGGCCATCATGACCAGTTCGAAACGGTTGTCGACGACTTCCAGGCAATCTTCTACGGTAATGCGGGCCATGCGGGCTCCCGGCGACCTGCAACGGCCGCTCGATCGAATGTGGGAAAGGGGGACGATTGTAGGAGCCGGGCACGGTGAAAATCAAGCCGCCCCCTGAACAGCCCCTTTTGAATCAATCGCTTGCTCTCACTGCGGTGCGGCTTCCGGCTCCAGCAACGAGGCGATCAGAGCGGCGTGACGCCGTTGCTGTGCGGCCAGCCGCAACCGGCTGGCGGCGAAGATCGAGCACATTTCGTCCACGGCGGTATCGAAGTCCTCGTTGACAATGACGTAGTCGAATTCATCGTAATGCAGCATCTCTTCGCGCGCGGCGGCCAGCCGTTGCGCCATCACCGCCTCGCTGTCCTGGCCGCGCTTGCGCATGCGCTCGTCCAGCGCCTGGCGCGACGGCGGCAGGATGAACACGCTGACCGCACCGGGGACCTTCGCTCGTACCTGGCGTGCGCCCTGCCAGTCGATTTCCAGCAGCACATCCTTGCCCGCCGCCAGCTGCGGCTCCACCGACTGGCGGGCGGTGCCCTTCCAGTCGCCATGCACCAGCGCGTGCTCGAAAAAATCCCCTTCGCCGATCATCCGCTCGAACTCGGCGGCGCTGACGAAGTGGTAGTGCTTGCCGTTCTCCTCGCCCGGGCGCATCGCCCGCGACGTGAAGGAGATGGACAGCGAGATCTGCGCGTCACGCGCCAGGGTGGCGTTGACGAGACTGCTTTTACCGGCTCCGGACGGAGCGGCGACGATATAGAGGGTGCCACGCATGGGGTGGGCCAGCGTCGGAATGGCCCGGCATTGTAACGGCGCGGACCGCTTTCTGCCGAGGCGGTTGNNGCCCGGCACTGGCCGACTTACTCGATGTTCTGCACCTGCTCGCGGATCTGGTCGATCAGCACCTTCAGCTCCACCGCCGCATTGGAGGTACGGCTGTCCACCGACTTGGAACCCAGGGTGTTGGCTTCGCGATTGAACTCCTGCAGCAGGAAATCCAGACGGCGGCCGACCGGCTCCCGCTGCTTGAGCACGCGACGGATCTCGGTGATATGGCTGCCCAGCCGGTCCAGTTCCTCGTCCACATCGAGCTTCTGCAGCCACAGCACCAGTTCCTGCTCGGCACGGCCCGGATCGACCGGGTGCGGCAGGTCGGCCAGCCGTGCGGCCAGCTTGGCCCGCTGCCCATCACGGATGGCCGGGATCAGCACATGCACGTCCCTGGCGATGCGTTCCACGCCATCCACGCGTTCACTGATGGCCTCAGCCAGCTTCTGCCCTTCCCGCTCCCGCGCCTGCACGAAACCGTCCAGCGTCTGCTCCAGCAGCGCCAGGGCCTCGGCCTGCAATGCCGCCACATCGGCAGCCTCGGTACGCAGCACGCCCGGATACTGCAGCAGATCGGTGAAACCGACCTGCAGCAACGGGAAGCGCGGCTGCAGGCGCTGCGCCAGCTCACCGAGCTGCTCGACCAGTGCCTCGTCGACCGCCAGCGAGGTGGCCGCCTCCGGCGCGCGCAGGCGCATCACCAGGTCCAGCTTGCCGCGGCTGATCCGCGCCGACACGCGCTCGCGCAGCTGCGGCTCCAGCGCCCGCAGGTCTTCCGGCAGGCGCACGCCGACTTCAAGGAAGCGGTGGTTGACCGAGCGCAGTTCGCAACCCAGGGTGCCCCAGGGCGTTACCCGCTCACCACCGGCATAGGCGGTCATGCTCCGAATCATGTGTTTTCCGATGTGTCGCAAAGGGC
This sequence comes from Stenotrophomonas sp. UBA2302, assembly GCA_002345545.1. GTDB lineage: Bacteria > Pseudomonadota > Gammaproteobacteria > Xanthomonadales > Xanthomonadaceae > Stenotrophomonas. Next base: position 29,455 of record DDVW01000072.1, read on the forward strand.
GAATGGTACCCTAGCCCGCCCCGGGCACCGGTGGCTTCACGCCTTCCGATGCCTATCGAAGCTCTTGCAATCCGGACTTTCCATGACCTTTTCCCGTCCCAGCGGCCGCCAGGCCGATCAGCTGCGCACCGTCACCATCGAACGCGGCTTCACCCTCCATGCCGAAGGCTCGGTGCTGGTGAGCTTTGGTGGTACCCGTGTGCTGTGCACCGCCAGTATCGAGAACCGCGTGCCGGGCTTTCTGCGTGGCAAGGGCGAAGGCTGGGTGACCGCTGAATACGGCATGCTGCCGCGCTCCACCCACACCCGTTCCGACCGCGAGGCCGCGCGTGGCAAGCAGGGCGGGCGCACGCTGGAAATCCAGCGCCTGATCGGCCGCACCCTGCGCGCCTGCATCGACCGCAACGTACTGGGCGAACGCACCATCACTCTGGACTGCGACGTACTGCAGGCCGACGGCGGCACCCGTACCGCCGCCATCACCGGCGCCTATGTGGCACTGGTGGATGCGGTGAACGTGCTGCTCAAGCGTGGCGAGATCAAGCGCAACCCGCTGTTCGGCTCGGTCGCCGCGGTGTCCGTCGGCATCTACAAGGGCGTGCCGGTACTGGACCTGGACTATGCCGAGGACAGCGACTGCGACACCGACATGAACGTGGTGATGAACGACGGCGGCGGCTTCATCGAGCTGCAGGGCACTGCCGAGGGCCACGCCTTCCGCCGCGACGAACTGGACGCGCTGCTGGCGCTGGCCGAGAAGGGCATCGGCGAACTGTTCGCCGCGCAGCAACAGGCGCTGTCGGCATGAAGCTGGTGCTGGCCAGCGGCAACGCCGGCAAGCTGGCGGAACTGCAGGCCATGCTGGCCGGGCTGCCGCTGCAGATCGTGCCGCAGCGCGAGCTGGGCGTCGGTGATGTGGCGGAAACCGGTTTGACCTTCGTCGAGAACGCGCTGATCAAGGCGCGCCACGCCTGCCAGCTCACCGGCCTGCCGGCGCTGGCCGACGACTCCGGGCTGATCGTCGATGCACTGGACGGCGCTCCGGGCCTGTACAGCGCGCGCTACGCCGGCAGTCCGACCGACGATGCCGCCAACAACGCCAAGCTGCTCGATGCCTTGCGTGAGGTCCCCGCCGAACGCCGCAGCGCCCGCTTCCATGCGGTGATCGTGCTGCTGCGCCACACCAACGATCCGCAACCGTTGATCTGCGAAGGCAGCTGGGAAGGCCGCATCATCGATACACCGCGCGGCAGCAACGGCTTCGGCTACAACCCTGTTTTCCTCGATGAGGCGCTGGGACTGACCGCCGCCGAGATGACGGCGGAGCAGAAGAACGGCCGCAGCCATCGTGCCAAGGCGCTGCAATTGCTGCTGCAGAAACTCTCCAGCCAGCTGGTACTCTGAGCCTCATCCATGTCCGCGCACTCCCACCTCCACGACGAGAACTGCGGCTGCGATGCGTCGCGCCCGGTGCAACTGGTGCCGCCGCCGCTGTCGCTGTACGTGCACCTGCCGTGGTGCGTGCGCAAATGCCCGTACTGCGATTTCAACTCGCATGCCGGCAAGGGCGCGCTGCCGTTCGACGCCTATATCGATGCGCTGATCCGTGATCTGGACCAGGACCTGCCGCTGGTATGGGGCCGGGTGGTCAACAGCGTGTTCTTCGGCGGCGGTACGCCCAGCCTGTTCCCGCCCGAGGCGATCGACCGCTTCCTGCAGGCCGCCAGCGCACGGCTGCGCTTCGCGCCGAACCTGGAAGTGACGCTGGAGACCAACCCCGGCACCGCCGAGCACGGGCGTTTCGACCGCTACCGCGCCGCCGGCGTGAACCGCATCAGCTTCGGTATCCAGACCTTCAATGATGAGGCGCTCAAGCGTCTGGGCCGCATCCACGACAGCGCCGAGGCCGAGCGCGCGGTCAAGCTGGCGCAGGACGCCGGCTACAGGAACTTCAATATCGACCTGATGTACGCGCTGCCGCAGCAGACGCTGGCGCAGGCCGAGCATGACCTGGAGCGCGCCTTCGCGCTGGAGCCGACGCACATCTCGCACTACCAGCTGACGCTGGAACCGAACACGGTGTTCTTCGCCAAACCGCCGCAGGGTATCCCTGACGAGGACAGCGCCTGGGACATCCAGGAACACTGCCAGGCGCTGCTTGCCGGACACGGTTACGGCCAGTACGAGGTCAGCGCCTATGCGCGCGACGGCTGGCAATGCCAGCACAACCTCAACTACTGGCGCTTCGGCGACTACCTGGGCATTGGCGCCGGCGCGCACGGCAAGATCAGCTCCGGCGCCGGGCAGCAGGTGCTGCGCCGCTGGAAGCACAAGCACCCGCAGACCTTCATGGACAGCGCCGGCAGCCCGGCCGGCATCGGCGGCGATGACGTGATCAGCGCCGCGCGCCTGCCGTTCGAATACATGCTCAACCTGCTGCGCCTGCACGAAGGTTTCACCCTGCGCGATTTCGAGTCACGCACCGGGCTGGAGCGCAGCGTGCTGCAGCCGGCACTGGACACCGCAGTGGCGCGCGGCTGGCTGCGCATCGAGGCTGATCGCGCCATTCCCACCGAACTGGGGCGGCGCTTCACCAATGACGTGGTGGAGCTGTTCCTGCCCTGAGCAGCACCTGAAAGTGGCTACATCGTCACTAAAATGGTAGAAAACGTCCCAGCACAGGGGCGCGGAACGTACATCGGATGTCAGGGAACGCATCAACCACATCCAGCCACACGCTGGCTCGGATCGCCGGCGCTTCGCTGCCGCCACGGGTACGGCTGCTGCTGGAGCAGCTCCACGCACTGGCCGTGGAAGTACTGGAACAGCCGCTGAAGCTGACCATGGTCGGGATCGACCGCGAGCTGTTCCAGCAGGCCGAGAAGGCACGCAACAGCCAGGTCCAGTCCGACATCTACGCGCAGATGCGCGAGTTGCGCGACCACAGCAACCGGTTTCCGGCACTGTTTTTCGATGCGCTGGAACAGCAGCTGGTCGAGTTCAAGGATATCCGCCACAGCACGGTCGCCGAGACAAAAAGCACCTCGTTCAAGACCATGACGCTGGTCGAAGACACCGATATCGACCGCGACATCGTCCTGCATGAAATAGCGCGGCGCGAGAGCAACCGCGCGACCAGCCCGCTGCAGCTTCTGGGCCAGCGCTTCGGCGTGCTGGGCGCGCAGCCGGCGGTCGAGGCCGAGCGCCTGCCGATCGGCCCCTACGCACTGTGCCGGATCGTGCGTGACTGCGGCGAACAGATGCAGCTGAATCTGGAAACCCAGCTGCAGCTCTACCAGGTGTTCGAACGCCAGGTGATGGAGCGCCATACCGAACTGATCGACCGCGCCAACAACCTGCTGGCGCGCGAAGGCGTGCTGCCCGGGCTGGTCTACCGGCCCTATCTGGTGCGCCCCTCCGCGCCACGTGGCAGTGGCCAGACCACACCGCCAGGCACCACCCCGTCGCATGCCTCCCGGGCCGGTGCGGTGGCAGGCAACAAGCCGTTGACCAGTTGGCAGGGGCAGATGCCTGCCGCCTCGTGGACCCAGTTCCCCGGGATGGCCGCAGACACGGCCGCCGCCAGCTTCGCACCGCCCCCGGCCGGCACCACAGCCACAGGCCCTGCGCCCGCTTCTGCCACCGCCATGTCGGCGCTGCACAGCCTGCTGGGCGCAGCCCGCCATGCGCAGATGCCGGGCATCGCTGCGGCCGCCAACGGACAGGCAGGTACGCCGGCACCGTCGACATCCGCCCATGCCCCGCCTGCACAGCCAGTCCCCAGCCAGGCGGTGATGGACGTGCTGGGACGGCTGCAGGTGCAGGCCGCCTCTCCCGGCGCCCGCCGCAGCATCGGTGACATCCATACCGCACTGCTGGGTCAGATCAAGGCCGAGCATGGCCCCGCCGCCTCGCTCGCCCCGCAGGATGCCGACACGCTGGACCTGCTCGGCATGCTCTATGCGCAGATCCAGCGTGAAGTCCGCAGCGAAGGACCTGCCGCCGAGCTGCTGACCCAATTGCAGGTGCCGGTGGCACGCGCGGCGATCCACGACGAAGCCTTCTTCATCCGCGACCAGCATCCGGCGCGCGAGCTGCTCAACGCCGTGGCCGAATCCGGTGCCACCTGGCTCAGCGATGACGAAGGCGATCCGGTACTGCTGCAGAAGCTCGGCGAAGCCGTCAGCCAGGTCGTCACCGACTATGACGGCGACGAAGGAGTATTTTCCGAAGCCAACCAGCGCATCCAGTCCCACCTGCGCGCGGCCGCCCGCAAAGCCGAGGTGACCGAACGCCGGCACGTGGAGGCGGCGCGCGGCAAGGAACGCCTGCAGGCCGCCAGGCAATTGGCCAGCTTCACCATCGACCGGCTGTGCACCACTTCGGCGCCCCCGAAATTCGTCCAGACCCTGTTGCGTGAGGCCTGGGCCGACGTACTGACCCTGACCCTGCTGCGCCAGGGCGAGGAGTCGGCCGAGTGGCAACAGCTGCAGGCCACCAGCGCGCGCATCAGCGAAACCACCTGCGCACCGGCAGGCACCGACGCCGACGCCGCGCTGGGCAGCCAGGTCGAAACCTCGCTGCTGCAGGTCGGCTACCACCAGGACGAGGCCGCGGCGATTGCCCGTCGCCTGTCCACCCCCGGTGGCAACGACGACATCACCTCCCGTACCGAGCTCACCGCCAAGCTGAAGGCGCGCGCGCGGCTGGGCGAAGGCAACGAGCAGGAAGAGGACGTCGCCACCGGTCACAAGCCGCCGCCCGAGCGTTCCGCCGAGGAGGAGGCCTGTTACCGCCAGTTGCGCACCCTGCCGTTCGGCACCTGGTTCGAGTTCGTCACCAACCAGCAGGGCAACTCGCAGCGCAAGCGCCTGTCCTGGTACAGCCTGATCACCGACAACGCCCTGTTCGTCAATCAGCGTGGGCAGAAAGTGGCCGAGCATTCGCTCGACGCGCTGTCCCGGCTGATGGCCAGGAAGCAGTTGCGCATCGTCACCGAGGACCATGGCCGGCTGATCGACCGCGCCTGGCAGGCCACCCTGCGCACCCTGCGCTCACTTGCCGGCAGCAAACGCGCCGATCCGGAATCCGCATGATCACCGACACCCGCCGCGCACCGCGCCTGCAGGCTCCGGCCCTGATCCCCGTGACCGACCAGATGACCGGCAAGGTGATCGGCCGGCTCAGCAATGTTTCCGGCACCGGCATGCTGCTGATCGTGTCCGAACCACTGGTGGAGGACGCGCTGTACCAGCTGCAGTTCCCGATTCCCGATGGACATGGCAGCCAGGTCGATATCGATGTCGGCGTGCACCTGCTGTGGCGGGACCCGGCCAGCGCACCGGAACAGTCCTGGGCCGGCTTCCGCTTCCTGACCCTGTCCAAGGAGCACCGCGAACAGCTGGAACACTGGATCGACAGCAATCTTCCTGCAGCCTGAGTGCCGGAAACGGCACAGCGGCACGAAGCACTTTGCGGCAGAATCGGAACCTGCATTCCGTACCGAAAAGCGAGCCACCACCATGAGCCAGAACGATCCGGGCGCCCTGTATTCCCAGCATCTGGGCGAGATGATCCGCCGTGCCGACACCGCGCTTGCACGCGCCGGTTTCGACCACCTGGTGGTTCCCAGCGGCACCCTGCACTACCAGGTGTTCGACGACCGCGACTATCCTTACGCGGTCAACCCGCAGTTCAAGACCTGGCTGCCGCTGACCCGGCTGCCCTACAGCTGGCTGATCCACACGCCGGGCAAACGTCCGACGCTGGTGTTCTACCAGCCCTTCGACTACTGGCACGTGGTCCCGGGCGCCCCCAGCGGCTGGTGGGTGGAGCACTTCGACATCCACATCATCCGCAAGCCGGAAGAAGCGCTGGCACTGCTGCCGGCCGACCCCAGCCGATGCGCCATCCTCGGTGAACCGCAGAGCACGCTGGGCGGTTTTGCGCCGAACAACCCGCCGGTGGTGATCAACCACCTGGAATGGCATCGCGGCTGCAAGACACCGTATGAAATCGCGCTGATGCGCCAGGCACAGGTACACGCGGTGCGTGGCCACCGTGCCGCCGAAGCCGCGTTCCGCGCCGGCGCCAGCGAGTTCGAGATCCACATGGCGTACTGCAGCGCCGTCGGCCAGGACGCCAACGAACTGCCCTACGGCAACATCATCGCGCTCAACGAACACGCCGCGGTGCTGCACTACACCGAACTGGGCCGCAACGCGCCGCAACCGTCGCGCAGCTTCCTGATCGACGCCGGCGCCTCGGCCCATGGCTATGCCAGCGACATCACCCGCACCTATGCCGCCGCCGGCCATGACGAATTCCAGGCGCTGGTCGATGCGGTGGATGCGGCACAGATCCGGATGTGCCAGGCGGTACGTGCCGGCTTCGACTACAGGCAGCTGCATGTGGATGCGCACCTGTCGCTGATGGGTATCCTCAAGGACTTCGGCGTCATCAACGTCTCGCCGGAAACGGCACTGGCCACCGGCGTCAGCGCGGCGTTCTTCCCGCACGGCATCGGCCACCTGATCGGCGCCCAGGTGCACGACGTGGCCGGCTTCGCCGCCAGCGAGAATGGTGGCCGCATCGAGCGCCCGGACGGCCATCCCTACCTGCGCCTGACCCGCGTGCTGGAACCGGGCATGACCGTGACCATCGAGCCGGGCCTGTACTTCATCGACATGCTGCTGGATGCAGTGAAGCAGGCCGGCAATGCCGCCAGCATCAACTGGGAGCGCGTGGATTTCTTCCGTCCCTACGGTGGCATCCGCATCGAGGATGAGGTGCTGTGCACCGACGGCGAGGCCGACAATCTCACCCGCCCGGTGTTCGCCGCGGCCGGCTGATCCGGACCGGACCCCAGACAGGAAAAGGGCGCCAATCGGCGCCCTTTTTTGTTTTCCGGCACTCAGCGTGCCGCCATGAATGCCTCGATTTCCTCGGCACTGCGCTCCAGCGCGCCGGTCAGCACCCGGTGACCGTCTCCGGTGATCAGCACATCGTCCTCGATACGGATGCCGATGCCACGCCAGCGCGGCTCCACGCTGCGGTCGTCGCTGCCGATATACAGCCCGGGCTCGATGGTGAACACCATGCCCGGTTCCAGCAGCCGCGACTCGCCGGCCACGCGGTAATCCCCCACGTCGTGCACATCCAGGCCCAGCCAATGACCGGTCTTGTGCGGGTAGAAGCGCTGGTAGTGGCGCTCGATGAGGTTCTCTTCCAGATCGCCCTTCAGCAGTCCCAGCCGCAGCAGGCCCTCGGTCAGCACCTCGACCGCTGCCAGATGCCCCTCCTCGTAGGCGATGCCCGGCCGCGCCTGCTCCAGCGCAGCAGCCTGCGCGGCCAGCACCAGGTCGTGCAGCGCGCGCTGCTCGGTGCTGAAGCGCCCGTTGACCGGAAAGGTGCGGGTGATGTCGCTGGCATAGCCGCGGTACTCGGCCGCGGCATCGATCAGCACCAGCTCGCCGTCGCCACTGCGGCGGTTGTTGTCGCGGTAATGCAGCACACAGGCGTTGCTGCCGGTGCCGACGATGCTGTTGTACGCCGGGCAGGCGTCATGCGCGCGGAACTCGCGTTCCAGCTCGGCCTGCAACTCGTATTCGTGGATGCCCGCACGCGCCGCGCGCATCGCCGCGCGATGGCCGCGCACACTGATGTCGGCGGCAACCTGCATCAGGGCGATCTCGTCGGCCGACTTGAACAGCCGCTGCTCGTGCAGCAGGTGGCCCAGCTCGAGGAACTCGTGCGGCGGCTGCGCGCCGTGACGCACCTGCGAACGCACCCGGTTGACCCAGCCGATCAGCTTCAGGTCGAAGTCGGCATCGCGGCCGAAGTGGTAGTACACCCGCGAACGGCCTTCCAGCAGACCCGGCAGGATCTCGTCCAGGTCCTCGATCGGATAGGCGTCGTCCATGCCGTAGCGCGCCACCGCACCTTCCTGGCCCTCGCGCGGACCATCCCAGGCTTCGCGCTCGGGATCGCGTTCGCGGCAGAACAGGATGACCTCGCCATGCTTGCGGCCCGGAATCAGCACCAGCACCGCTTCCGGCTCCTGGAAGCCGGACAGGTACCAGAAATCCGAATCCTGCCGGTAGGGATGGAACGTGTCGTGGCTGCGCACCCGTTCCGGCGCGGCCGGCAGGATCAGGATCGCGTCATCGCCCGCACCCTCCATCAACTGGCGGCGACGGCGGGCATATTCGGCAGGGGTGATGCCGGACAGTCGCTTCATGCGCAGACCTCAGTTCAGCCGCTGGCGGTGGCGCGAGCCCATCACGCAATCGCCATGCAGCAGCAACACCGCCACCCGCACGAATTCCTCGATCTCCGCCAGCGCATCCTCGTCCTCGTCACCGCTGTCGAACTCGTCACTGGACGCCTGCGCCAGGCGCGCCAGGTCCTGCAACGCCTCCTCGCCCTCCTCGCTCAGCAGCGGACGCTTGCCCGACGCCAGGCCGAAGCCGCCCAGGAACGCACGGCACCAGTCGAACAGCGCATCGGTGCGCGCCTGCAGCGGGGCGGCCGGATCGGCCAGCACCAGCTCGAAAGCGAAGTCACGGTCTTCCAGCTGCGCCACCGTCGCCAGCCGCAGCTGGTCCAGCACGCTGTCCGGTTCGGGGACCGGCAGATTGTCATCGGCCAGCACCTTGGCCGGCCACTGCTGCAGATCCGCGCCACCGGCCGCCAGCCAGCCACACAGTCCACCATGCAGTTCGGCGGGTGTGGCGCCCAGGTCCAGGCTCTGGCTGGCGTTGAGGATGTCGTCGACGGCGGGAAGTTCGGTCATGTCACGGCTCTGTAAAACGGATGGGGCCGCGCCGCATCGACTGCGGTGGCGGCGGCGCGACAGTGTATCAATCGCAACCGCACGTCCGTCTTGACCACCCCTTGCCCGCATGCCTATCGTGCAAGCCATGGATTCCTTCGACCCCGCTGCCCAGCTGCAGGCCCTGGCCGCCCGCCTCGAACTGCTGTTCGAGCGCAACCAGCGGCTGGCAGATGAGAACCGCAGCCTGCGCCAGCAACAGGAGCAGCTGATGGCCGAACGCTCGCAGCTGCTGGCCAAGAACGAACAGGCACGCTCGCGCGTGGAAGCGATGATCACCCGCCTCAAGTCGCTGGAGCAGCACACGTGAGCCAGAGCGAACCGGTCAGCGTCCGCATCCTTGATCGCGATTACACCGTTGGCGTGGAGCCGGACGAACGCGACAGCCTCACCGCCGCCGCGCGCATGCTCGATGCACGCATGCGCGAGATCCGTGGCAACAACCGCATGGCCGCGGTCGACCGCGTCGCGGTGCTGGCCGCACTGAACCTGGCCCACGAGATGCAGTTGCTGCGTGATCAGCTGGCCGAACAGCAGCGCCGCTTCCAGAGCACGCTGGGCGATCTGAACCGGCGCCTGGATCACGCCATCGACAGCACGCGTTGATACAGCTGAGCCGCTCAGGCAGATGAACGGGTGAGTGGTCGAAATACGCTGGTCACACGGCCGCAACCGGCTATACTGGCGCTGCGTTCTCTGCTGTGAACGACGGCGTGTGCAAACATTCGCCTTGTCCCTTAATGACGACCATGGGGGCGCGACGGAGCCGGGTGTGCAGGTCCGCCTTGTAGCGGGAAGCCCGATGGCCCCCCAGCGTTCCCACTTGAACCCCGGGTTCAAGGTCGTTTCGCACGCATCGTCACCGCGGAGAATGCAATATTCCAGAACGGCGCCCAACGGGCGCCGTTCTTTTTTCATCCTCCACCCTTCGGGAGAAGGCGCCCCGATGGGACGGATCAGCGCAAGTGCGCCGCGACGCGCACGTTGATCCCGCGTCACTTCGCCCGCACCCTCTTTCCAACCCTCTCGCAGGCAGAGGGACTCACGCTCCTTAGCCAGCAGACTGTGCCCTGATGACTGCCGATCCCCGCCAACGCCTCCGCCAGCAACTGCGCCAGCATCGCCGCGACCTTCCCGCCAGCGCGCGCATCGCCGCCGCCGAATCGCTGGCCACGCATCTGCTTGCACTGCCTTTCGCCACGGTGAGCGGTCATGTCGCCGGTTACTGGGCAATGGATGGCGAAATCGCGCTGCACCGCTGGCAGATGCAGCTGCCGCCGCAGCAGACCTATTGCCTGCCGGTGCTGCACGGCAAGCTGCTGCGCTTTGCGCCGTGGCGCCCCGGGCAGCCGCTGGTCAGCAACCGCTACGGTATTCCCGAGCCGGACGTGGACCCCGCACAGGCGCTGCGACCGGAAGACATGGCGCTGGTCGTCGCACCGCTGGTGGGCTTCGACGCCCATGGGCGGCGGCTGGGCATGGGGGGCGGCTGGTATGATCGCAGCTTCGCATTCCGGCAGCGCCAGGCCGCGCCGCCGTGGCTGGTGGGAGTGGGATTTTCCACCCAGCAGGTGCCGTCGTTGCCGGTCGAGGACTGGGACGTGGCGGTCGATGCGATCTGCACCGAGCAGGCCACTCTCTACCCGGAACCGTTGAACGCATGACCGCCCGCAAGCGCTACTGGCTGATGAAGTCCGAACCGGACGCCTTTTCCATCGACGACCTGCAGCGCGTCGGCACCGAGCCGTGGAACGGCGTGCGCAACTACCAGGCACGCAATTTCATGCGCGACGGCATGAAGGTCGGCGACGGCATCCTGTTCTACCACTCCAACACCAAGTTGCCGGGCATCGTCGGCGTGGCCACGGTGGCCAGCGCGGCCTACCCGGACGACACCCAGTTCGATCCGAAGTCCGATTACCACGATCCCAAGAGCACGCGCGAGCAGCCGCGCTGGATGCTGGTCGATGTCGCCTTCGAGCGCAAACTGGCGCAGGTGATCGCGCTGGAGGAGATCAAGCGCCACGCCGATGAACTGGGTGAAGGCTTCCCGCTGACCGCCAAGGGCAACCGGCTGTCGGTATTTCCAGTCACCGCCGCGCAATGGAAACTGCTGCTGTCGCTGGAAAAGAAAGCCAAGTAAGCATCTTTTGTTGTTGTAGGAGCTGCGTAAACCGCGAGGCTGACAACCTTTCAGATCCCCGGCTTCGCGGCTCACGCCGCTCCTACAAAAAGCCTGTTTTCCAACCTGTTGAGTCCACCATGTCCGAAGCCAAGCGCCTGGCCGCCGAAAAAGCCATCGAATACGTCGAGAAGGGAATGATTGTCGGGGTCGGCACCGGCTCCACCGTCGCCTATTTCATCGAGGCGCTGGCCCGCATCAAGGACCAGATCGAAGGAGCAGTGTCCAGCTCCGAGCAGAGCACCGCGCTGCTCAAGGGCCACGGCATCGAAGTGCTGGACCTGAACCACACCGGCGGCCTGTCGCTGTACGTGGACGGCGCCGACGAGTGCGACGGCAACCGGAACCTGATCAAGGGCGGTGGCGCCGCGCTGACCCGCGAGAAGATCATCGCCGAGGCCAGCAAGCAGTTCGTCTGCATCGTCGACCCGAGCAAGCAGGTCAAGGTGCTGGGCAAGTTCCCGCTGCCGGTGGAAGTGATTCCGATGGCGCGCAGCCTGGTCGCCCGCGAAATCCTCGCGCTGACCGGCGGCCAGCCGGTATGGCGTGACGGCGTGGTCACCGACAACGGCAACCTGATCCTGGACGTGCACAACCTGTCCATCGTTGATCCGGTCAAGCTGGAACAGCAGCTCAACCAGATCCCCGGCGTGGTCACCGTCGGCCTGTTCGCCCGCCGCCCGGCCGACGTGGTGATCGTCGGCGGCGAACCGCCGCAGGTGCTGTAAGCCGCAATCAGCCTCTCTTCCGGCGCCCCGCGTGCCGGAAGGTCACCGCCTCCGTTCCTGCTTGGTCACCGCCATGTCCCTTGTCCGCCTCCTCCTCGTCTGCTCCCTGCTCGCCCTTGCCGGTTGCGCCAGCGCCGGGGGCGCGCACTGGGTGGAGCTGGCCGGTACCCGCTACCAGGTGGAAGTGGCACAGGACGACGCCAGCCGCGCACGCGGGCTGATGTTCCGCGACCATCTGGAGGCCGGCCACGGCATGCTGTTCATCCATGACCGGCAGGAGCCGCAGGCGTACTGGATGAAGAACACCCGCATCGCGCTGGATATCCTGTATTTCGACAACGCGCGCCGACTGGTCAGCCAGCAGCGCGATGTGCCGCCCTGTTCGGCCGGCGATGCCTGTCCGCCGTATCCGAGCTTCAAGCCGGCGCGTTACGTGCTCGAGCTCAATGCCGGCCAGGCGGCGAAACTGAAGCTGGAAGACGGCGTCGAACTGACCTTCGGTCCCGGTATCGTCAGCGGCGATTGAAACGGCACGCCTGCGCGACGCGCTCCGTGCTTGAACCGGCACGGCTTTGCCGCCAGTCTTGGAACCATGTCTGAAACACGCCTGACCCTGCCGCACTGGGATGCGCTTGCCGATCTGGATGGGGACGCGCTGCCCTTGCTGGCGACCGCGCTGCTGATCGCCAGCGATGAATACCCGCAGCTCGATGCCGCTCGCCATGAGCGCATGCTGCAGGCCCATGTCGATCACTTGCGGGTGGAAGTGGATGCGATCAGCGAATGGCCGCTGAAGGTCGCCGCGATCAACCATCACCTGTTCAACGAACTGGGCTACAGCGGCAACCACGACGCCTACTACGACCCGCGCAACAGCTATCTCAACGAGGTGCTGACGCGGCGGCTGGGCAACCCCATCTCGCTGGCACTGGTGCAGATGGAAGTCTCGCAGCGGCTCGGCCTGCCGCTGGAAGGCATCTCCTTTCCCGGTCATTTCCTGGTGCGGCTGCCGGTGGAAGAAGGCGTGCTGATCATGGATCCGTTCAACGGCGGCCGCCCGCTGAGCGTGGACGAACTGCGCGAACGGGCCCGCACCAATCTCGGCGGTGAGACACCCGACGACGAGGTGCTGGCGCAGATCCTGGATCCGGCACCGCATCGCGCGATCCTGATGCGGATGCTGCGCAACCTGCATGGTGTCTATGTCGAACGCGAGGAATGGGATCGCGCCGCCCGCAGTGCCGACCGCATCCTCAAGCTGGCGCCGGACCAGGCCGATGCGGTACGTGACCGCGGCCTGGCCTATCTGCAGCTGGAACACCTGGCCGGTGCCCGCAGCGACCTGCAGCGCTATCTGAAGATGGAGCCGCAGGCGGACGATGCGATGCTGATCCATGAGCGGCTGGTCGATATCGGCGGTGAGCGCGCACAGCTGCACTGAGGCGTGTCATCGGCAATCCGGACAGACCCCCGCTGACACCTGCGCGGAATCTTCCGGCCGACGACTTGCGCCCATCACGATGACGGCTCGACAACGGCCGCAACCTTGGCCATGCGCGATAATCCACCGCCCCGGAAGCGGCGTTGACCGCCTCCCACCGCCATACCGGTAGTTTCCATGTCCCAGCCTTCGCACGCCGCCCGCGGCATCTACCTGATCACCCCGGACGAAACCGACACAACGCGCCTGCTTGAACGGGTACGCCCGCTGCTGGCCGATACCACCTGGCTGCAGTACCGCAACAAGGCGGTGGATGCAACGACGCGGCGGCAACAGGCGCAGGCCTTGCAGCAGCTGTGCGCAGGCGCCGGGGTGCCGCTGATCATCAATGACGATGCCGTGCTGGCGCTGGAAGTCGGCGCGGCCGGTGTGCACCTGGGCGAGGATGATGGCGACATCGCCGCCGCCCGGGCCCTGCTTGGCCCCGGAGCGATCATCGGTGCGTCCTGTTACGACGAGCTGGAACTGGCGCGCCGAGCGGTCACCGCCGGCGCCAGCTACATCGCCTTCGGTGCGTTCTTCCCCAGCCGCAGCAAGGCCACCACGCGCCGCGCACAGCCGCAGCTGCTGCGTGACGCCGCCGCGCTGGGCGTGCCACGCGTGGCCATCGGCGGGCTGACGGCGGACAACAGCGCGCCGCTGGTCACAGCCGGCGCCGACCTGCTGGCAGTGATCAGCAGCGTGTTCGCCGCCGATGATCCGCCGGCCGCGCTGCGCGCCTACCGCGCCTGTTTCGCGTAGGTCGAGGCTGTGCCAGCGGCCCGACCGCGACAATTCCCGTAGGAGCGACGTGAGTCGCGACCAAGCCGTCCCGCTGAAGCCATGTCGCGACTCGCATCGCCCCTGCGGATGCGCAGGGCTTATTCCAGCGCGGCCTTGATCGCCGCCGGGTCGGCCAGCGCCTGCACCTCGCCGATCAGACGCACGGTGTTGCCACCGAGAATGCCGCTGATCTGGGCGTCGTTGTAGCCGGCATCGATCAGCGCCTGCACCACCTTGGGCAGTGCGGTGATGTCCTCGTAGCCGTCCACGCCGCCACCGCCGTCCCAGTCCGCACCCAGGCCGACGTGCTCCCAGCCGGCCACTTCGATGATGTGCAGCAGGTGGCGCATGTAGTCGTCGAAATCGGCGGTGCGGATGCCGTATTTGCGGTCCAGCTCGGCCACCTTGGCCTTGAGCTGTTCGCGCTCGGCATCGGTGAATTCGTGGTTCTCGCCGTAAGCGGCATGGAGCGCACGCCGCTCAGCGCGATATTCCGGGGTGGCGCCGGTATCGATCAGATAACCGCCCAGCGAGTTGACCTGGATCACCCCGCCCTTCTTCGCCAGCGCGCGGATACGCGCATCGTCGATGTTGCGCGAATGGGCGAACACATCCGACGCTCCGCTGTGCGAAAGAATGATCGGCGCGGTGCTCAGTTCCAGCATCTGGTCGAACGCGGTATTGGAGGCGTGCGACTGGTCGATGATGATGCCCAGCCGGTTGGCCTCGGCGATCAGCGCCTTGCCCTTCGCGCTCAGGCCGCCGTGCTCGCCTTCCGGTGCCACGCCCATGCCGGCCGAATCGGAGAATCCGTTATGGCTGATATGCGCCAGCGAGATCATCCGCAGACCCTGCTTGTAATAGAAGCGCAGCAGGCTGGGATCGTGTTCCAGCGGGTAGGCGTTTTCCATGCTGATGTAGACCGACTTCTTCCCCGCTGCCTTGATCCGCGCCGCGTCTTCGGCGGTGGTGGCCAGCTCGAATTTGTCGGCGTTGGCCGCGACCATCTCGCGGATTTCCGCCAGCCGCGCCAGCCCCGCATCGCGCGCCTTCAGCTGGCCGGTTCCATCACGCTTGCCCTGCCCGGTGAAGATCACCCAGAAGCCGCCATCCAGCCCGCCTTCGACCATGCGCGGGTAGTCGATCTGCGAGCCGTCCTGCTCGAAGGAGTGGCGATCGGTGATCTTCCAGCCCGGCTTGGAGAACAGCGCCGGCGTGTCCAGGTGGGTGTCGAGATTGATCGCCTGCGCCTGCAGGCTGCGGGCATGGGCGGAAATCGCGGTCGGGCCGGTCCCGGCATGGGCGCTGGCGGCAAGCGCCAGCAGCAACGCGGTACCCAGTGCGGCGCGTTTGAACGTCGGATCGAACTTCATGGCTCTCGCTTCATGAGGGGTCACAGCGCATTCT
The DNA here is from genome assembly GCA_002345545.1 of Stenotrophomonas sp. UBA2302. GTDB lineage: Bacteria > Pseudomonadota > Gammaproteobacteria > Xanthomonadales > Xanthomonadaceae > Stenotrophomonas. Next base: position 44,868 of record DDVW01000072.1, read on the forward strand.
TGCATGCGGGTCCGAGCGGCCAGCGGGCCATTGGTCATGGATTTCCGCTTGCGTGGCAGCCCCCGGCGCGAAAGCGGACAATAGATGCATTCTTCCGTCATTCCCTGCGTGCCATGTCCCTGAACCACGACCAGTCACACACCCTGTTCACCCGCGCCCGGAAGCTGCTGCCCGGCGGCGTCAACTCGCCGGTGCGCGCGTTCAAGTCGGTCGGCGGCGAACCGTTCTTCGTACAGCGTGCCGACGGCCCGTACCTGTTCGATGTGGATGGCAACCGCTACATCGACTACGTCGGCTCGTGGGGGCCGATGATCGTCGGCCACAACCACCCGGCGGTGCGCGAGGCGGTGCAGCAGGCGATCGGCAACGGCCTGTCGTTCGGCGCGCCATGCGCAGCCGAGGTGACCATGGCCGAAACCATCACCAGACTGGTGCCGTCGTGCGAGATGGTGCGCATGGTCAACTCCGGCACCGAGGCCACGCTGTCGGCGATCCGCCTGGCACGCGGCGCCACCGGCCGCAGCAAGATCGTCAAGTTCGAGGGCTGCTACCACGGCCATGGCGACTCGTTCCTGGTCAAGGCCGGCAGCGGCATGCTGACCCTGGGCGTGCCGACTTCGCCGGGCGTGCCGGCCGGGCTGAGCGAACTCACCCTCACCCTGCCCTACAACGATTTCGACGCGGCCACCGCGCTGTTCGCGCAGCAGGGCAGCGAGATTGCCGGGCTGATCATCGAACCGGTGGTCGGCAACGCCAACTGCATCCCGCCGCGCGTGGGCTACCTGCAGCACCTGCGTGAACTTTGCACCCAGTACGGCACGCTGCTGATCTTCGACGAGGTGATGACCGGCTTCCGCGTGGCGCTGGGCGGCGCGCAGGCGCATTACGGCATCACTCCGGATCTGACCACTTTCGGCAAGATCATCGGCGGCGGCATGCCGGTGGGCGCCTACGGTGGCCGCGCCGAGCTGATGAACCAGATCGCCCCGGCCGGGCCGATCTACCAGGCCGGCACGCTCAGCGGCAACCCGGTGGCGATGGCGGCCGGTCTGGCGATGCTGGAGCTGATCCAGCAGCCGGGCTTCCATGAGCACCTGTCGGCCGCTGCCGCACGCCTGTGCGCCGGTCTGGAAGCGGCCGCCGCCGAAGCGGGCGTAGCCGTCACCACCACCCAGGTCGGGGCGATGTTCGGCCTGTTCTTCACCAATGAAAAGGTGGAGACCTACGCGCAGGCCACCGCCTGTGATATCCCGGCGTTCAACCGCTTCTTCCACGCGATGCTGGAGCGCGGCGTGTTCCTGGCACCGTCGGCCTACGAGGCCGGCTTCCTGTCCAGCGCACATGACGATGCGGTGATCGAGGCCACGCTGGCGGCCGCGCGCGAGGCGTTCAAGGTGGTCGCGGCGGGGTGATCCCGCGCAACGGCAACACCACGCGAAACGTCACTGGCGGCGACGGGCGGTTTCCGTCGCCATCGGTGGCGCGCCGGCTGCACTGTGGCGGTGATGCCGCATGACACCGGACCTGCATGCGCTGCTGCTCGATTTCGACGGCCTGCTCGCCGACTACGACCATCGCATCCATCTGCGCCAGCTGGCCGAAGCCGCGCAGTGCAGTTCCACGCAGGTGGATGCGGCGCTGCGTATGGAAGGACTGGAGCTGGCACATGCACGCGGCGAACTCGATGGCACGCAGCTGCTGGATGCATTGAACCAGCGGCTGGACAGCCGATTGCAGCCGTGTGACTGGCATGCAGCCCGCACTGCCGCCACCAGCGTGCGGCGCGACAGCGTGGCGCTGCTCACGCAGCTGCGGCCCGGCGTGCAGGTGGCCGTGCTCACCAACAACGGCCTGCTCACCGCGCCGGTGATCGAACAGCTGCTGCCCGGCATCCCGGTGCTGTGCAGCGCGGCGCTGGGCATGCGCAAACCCGATCCGGCCGCCTACCTCGCCGCCTGTGCAGCGCTGCACGGCGATCCGGCCCGGACCCTGTTCGTCGATCACCTGTTCCGCAATGTGCAGGGCGCGCGCAGCGCCGGACTGCCGGCCGATACCGCCCATCACACCCAGTCATTGCGCCGGCTGCTGCGGCGCCGGCGCCTGTTATGAGCCCAGCGCCTCGCGCAGCTGCCGCGCCAGCGGCTCCAGCTGCGTCCGTGGCATGGGTGACGGTACGCCCATCGGGTAGATATCCAGCAGGCCATCACCGTGCCTGCGCGGCTGCACATGCAGGTGGAAATGCGGCACTTCCTGGCCGCCGGCCTCGCCGTTGGATTGCCACAGGTTGAGGCCATCCGGAGCCAGCGTGTCGCGCAGCGCCAAGGCGATCCGCTGCGCCACGCGCATCACCTGCGCGGCGCTGTCCGCATCCAGGTCATAGATTGTTTCGGCGTGCTGGCGCGGAATCACCAGCACATGCCCGGGCACGGCCTGGCGCAGATCTATGAAGGCCACGGTCTGCGCGTCCTCCCACACCACGCTGGCCGGCAGGCGGCCGGACAGGATGGCGCAGAAGACGCAGGTTTCCATCAGCGCGCGGCCATATACGCGGCAATCGCCTCACGCACGCGCTTCAGCCCTTCGGCCACTTCCTCGTCGGTGATGTTCAGTGCCGGCACGAAGCGCAGCACGCTGGTGCCGGCCTGCAGGATCAGCACCTGCTTCTCCGCGGCCAGGTCCAGCAGCGCGCCGATGTCGGCCACGTAGTCCGGCTTGAGCACCGCGCCGAGCATCAGGCCCATGCCGCGCACCTGCTCGAACACGCCGAACTCTTCGCCGATGGCTTCCAGACCGGCCTTCAGTGCGGCCGACTGGCGCAGCACGTTGGCCTTGATCTCCTCGGAGGCCAGCTTGCGCAGCGCCACGCGGGCAACCGCCGCGGCCAGCGGATTGCCGCCGAAGGTGCTGCCGTGCGCGCCCACGCCCATGATGTCGGCCACCTTGGGGCCGGCCAGCATCGCGCCGATCGGGAAGCCGCCGCCCAGCGCCTTGGCCAGAGTGACGATGTCCGGGGTCACGCCCCAGTGCCAGTGCGCGAACAGCTCGCCGGTACGGCCCATGCCGACCTGGATCTCGTCCAGCACCAGCAGCGCGTCGTGCTGGTCGCACAACTCGCGGGCGCGACGCATGAACTCGGCCGTGGCCGGCATCACCCCGCCCTCGCCCTGCACCGGCTCGAACATCACCGCCGCCACGTCGCCGCCGGCCATCGCTGCTTCCAGCTGGGCGACGTCATTGAAATCGACATAACGGAAGCCACCGGGCAGCGGCTCGTAGCCTTCCTGGTACTTGGGCTGGGCGGTGGCAGTCACCGTGGCCAGGGTGCGGCCGTGGAAGCTGCCGCGGAAGGTCACGATGAAGCGCTTCTCCGGGCCACGGCCCTGCGCGCTGGCCCACTTGCGCACCAGCTTGATCGCCACCTCGTTGGCCTCGGCGCCGGAATTGCACAGGAACACGCGCCTGGCGAAGCGCGAGGCGTCCACCAGTTCCTGCGCCAGATGCAGCGGCGGTTCGCTGTAGAACATGTTGCTGGTGTGCCACAGCTTGTCGGCCTGTTCGAACAGCGCGGCCTTCAGCTCCGGGTTGTTGTGGCCCAGACTGCACACGGCGATGCCGGCAGCCAGATCGATGAATTCACGCCCCTGCGTATCCCACAGCCGCGCGCCCTGGCCGCGCTCCAGCACCAGCTGGCGCGGGCGGTAGACCGGCAGGTAGTAGTTGGACAGGGACAACAGCGCATCGGCATTGGCAGCGGTCATGACGGCATCGGTGGCGGGAAGGGAAAGCGGCCATTGTCCTCCATTCCATGCGGTGCGGCACAATATCCACATGCGACTGTTTTCCACTCCCCAGCTCAATCCGGCACGCGAAGACGGCTGGCGCCGCCGCTGGTTCGACATCATCTACCGCACCGATACCCCGCCCTCGCGCGGCTTCGACCTGCTGCTGGTGGTGGCCATCCTCGCCAGCGTGCTGGTGGTGATGATCGACAGCGTGCAGCGCATCCACCTGGACTGGGCGCGCTGGTTCTACGTGGCCGAATGGGCCTTCACCCTGCTGTTCACCGCCGAGTATGTGCTGCGCCTGGTGGTGGTGCGGCGGCCGCTGCGCTACGCCTTCAGCATCTGGGGGATCATCGATGTGCTGGCGATCCTGCCCACCTACATCTCCTTCTTCGTGCCCGGCGCACAGAGCCTGCTGGTGGTGCGCGTGCTGCGCCTGCTGCGGGTGTTCCGCATCCTCAAGCTGACCCGCTACATCGAGGAAAGCGGGGTGCTGATGCTGGCGCTGTGGCGCAGCCGGCGCAAGATCCTGCTGTTCCTGTCGCTGGTGGTCACCATCGCCATCATCGCCGGCGCGCTGATGTACGTGGTGGAAGGCCCGCAGCACGGCTTCAGCAACATTCCCGCCAGCATGTACTGGGCGGTGGTGACCATGGCCACGGTCGGCTTTGGCGACATCGTCCCGCACACCACGCTGGGCCGCTTCATCACCTCGGTGCTGATCCTGATCGGCTACAGCATCCTGGCCGTGCCCACCGGCATCTACACCGCCGAACTGGCCGGCACCATGCTGCGCGAGCGCGGCCGCGACAACCGCGGCTGCGTGATCTGCGGCCATGAAGGACACGAGCTCAAGGCGCGCTACTGCAACCGCTGCGGGCATGAGCTGCCCGAGCCCCTCGATCCCTGAGCCCGGGCGGCGGCCTCAGTCCAGGAACAGGTCCGGCAGCAGCGGCCGCGACGGGTCCACCGCGTAGCCGGACAAATCGCTGACACCGGCCTGCGCCAGCACCTCGTCGTCGATCAGGAACTGGCCACTGAAACCGCGGGCCTCACGGGTCAGCACCGCATGCGCGGCATCGGCCATGATTTCCGGACGACGGCAGTTGGCCGCGTCCACGCCGGGAATCATGTTGATCGCATCGGTGGCGATCACCGTGCGCGGCCACAGTGCGTTGACCGCCACGCCCTGGCGGCCGAACTCGGCGGCCAGCCCCAGGGTGACGAAGCTCATGCCCATCTTGGCCAGGGTGTAACCGGTGTGCGGGCCCCACCACTTCGGGGCCAGGCTCGGCGGCGGCGCCAAGGTGAGGATGTGCGGGTTGGGCGCGGCCAGCAGGTGCGGCAGGCAGGCCTGCGCACACAGGAAGCTGCCGCGGCTGTTGACCTGCTGCATCAGGTCGAAGCGCTTCATCGGCGTGTCCAGGGTGCCACGCAGCCAGATCGCCGAGGCGTTGTTGACCAGAATGTCGATGCCGCCAAAGGTGTCGACCGTGGCCGCCACCGCCGCCTGCACCTGTTCCTCCTCACGGATGTCGCACTTGAGCGCCAGCCCCTGCCCGCCCGCGGCGTTGACCGCTTCGGCAGCAGTGTGGATGGTGCCCGGCAGCTTGGGATTGGCCACCGCCGATTTGGCGACGATCGCCACGTTGGCGCCATCACGCGCCGCACGCAGGGCGATGGCCAGGCCGATGCCGCGCGAGGCGCCGGTGATGAACAGGGTTTTGCCTTGCAACGATGACATGCGGACTCCGGAAGACAGGCTGACAGGAAGCCCGATTATGCCCGTGATCGAGGCATCCATACGCCTGCGCACTGACGTGCGTCGCAAACTCAGGGTTTGGGCCCCTGGCCCTCGTTGTCTTCCCAATGCAGGATGCGGCGGGTGACGAAGCGGTACACCGGCTTGCCGGTGGCAAACCACAGCTCGCGCACCCACGAGCGGCGCTTGAGCAGGCGCAGCTCCACCGGCGTCAGCGCGTGGCGGCAATACATCCGCTTGTGCTTGAGCAGATGCCGCAGGTCCTCGCGCGCCAGCAACCGCATCCAGCGTGAACGCGGATTGCCACACACCGCCAGTTGGAAATCGATCAGCCCCGGCGAGCCGTCCTCGCGCACCAGCCAGTTGGCTTCCTTGGCCAGGTCATTGTGGGCGATGCCCTGCCGGTGCACCCGCTGCAGCAGGCGCCGCGCGGCACGGAAATAGGCCAGGTCACCATGCGGCGGGCGCTGGTACATCGCAGCGCCTTCCATGTAGCTGCGGTCCAGCCAGCGGCCATCCCAGCCCAGCAGCCGCGGGGTGGCCGCCATGCCATCGAGCGCGGCCAGCGCACGGGCTTCACGCCGCGCCAGCCACCACGCCGGCAGCCGCAGCCACAGCGGCGTGGCGCCCAGATCACGACGCACAAAGCGGCCCTGCGCACCTTCAACCAGCAGAATGCGGCCGAAGCTGTCGGCCTTCAGCGCGGTGAATGTCGTCTCGGTAGTGGATTCAGCCATCGCCGTATTCTAGGCGGTCGCGCCGCCGGGACCGACTTCATCGCGCCTCCAGCAACGGTGAATGAAGCCATTCCCACAGGCCTGTGAAGCACTGCCACCTCTGCCGGTCTGGCCGGGCCCTGCCCCTATAATCGGCCGATGAATTCCTGGATCGACACCACGCTGACGTGGATCGCTGCTCATCCCGTCCTCGCCGGTGCCGCGATCTTCGCCATCGCCTTCTGCGATGCCGCGATCATCCTGGGGGCGATCGTGCCCGCCCTGCCGCTGATGATCGCCGTCGGTGTGCTGATCGGCATGGGCGAGCTGTCCGGCCCTTATGCGGTGGCCTGCGCCGCGCTGGGCGCCCTTGCCGGTGATGGCATGAGCTACTGGGTCGGCCGCCGCTGGGGTGAGCACCTGCGCGGCGTATGGCCGTTCAGCCGCTATCCGCAGCTGCTGGACCGTGGCGAACTGATGTTCCGGCGCAATGCGTTCAAAAGCATCCTCGTGGCGCGCTATGTCGGCGCGATCCGGCCGTTCGTGCCGGCAATCGCCGGCATGTCCAAGCTGCCGCTCGGCCGCTATCTGAAAGCCAGCGGCATCGCCTGCATCTCCTGGGCGGTGCTGTTCCTGTTGCCCGGCTGGGCGCTGGGCCAGGCCTATGACGCGGTGGCGGCGGTGGCCGGACGCCTGTTCGTGGTGCTGGCCTTGCTGGGGGCGATACTCGGGCTGGTGTGGGCGATCGTGCTGTACAGCTACCGCTGGTCGGCCACGCGCATGGACGGCTGGCTGGCGCGGCTGCTGCACTGGTCGCAACGCCACCCGCAGCTGCTGGGCCGCTCATTGAACGCACTGTTCGACCCGCAACGCCGTGAATCGGTACCGCTGGCGATGCTGGCGCTGATGCTGTTGCTGCTGGGCTGGGGCTGGTTCGTGCTGCTGATGATGGTCATCGCCCATGGCGAGCCGCTGGCGCTGGACCTGGCCACGCACGAGGTGATGCTGGCGCTGCGCAATCCGCTGGCCGACTACCCGCTGGCGGCGCTGGCCTCGCTGGGCGACTGGCAGGTGCTGCTGCCGGCCATCGCCGCCGGCATGGGCTACCTGGCCTGGCGCCGACGCTGGATGGCCGCCGCGCACTGGCTGGCGGCACTGGCCTTCGGTCTGGCGCTGACCAAGCTGCTGGGCGCCACCGTGGATGTGGTGCGCCCGCCGTCGGCCAGCAGCGGCTTCGGCTTTCCGTCGGTGGCGGTGACCATGGCCACCATCACCTTCGGCTTCTTTGCCGTGCTGATCAGCCGCGAGCTGCCCGGACGCACGCGGGTCTGGCCGTACCTGGTTTCCGGCATCGTGGTCACGCTGATCGGCTTTGCCCGCATCTACCTGGGCGCGCACTGGCTCAGCGACGTCATCGGCGGCATGTTGTTCGGCGTGTTCTGGCTGTTGCTGCTGGGCGTGGCGTACCGCCGCCGTTTCAACCGCTCGTTCTGGGTCAAGCCGGTGGGCTGGCTGTTCTACGGCAGCTTCGCGCTGGCCGGGCTGTGGTACGCGCCCAACAATATCCCCGCCAAACTGGCCAAATTCGAGCCGGTCGCCGCCGCTCCCAACGTGCTCGACGCCGCGCACTGGTGGCAGGACGGCTGGCGTGAGCTGCCGGCACGCCGCAACGAATTCGACGACGACCAGCGCTGGCCGCTGGACGTGCAGGTCGGCGGTCCGCTGGCACCGCTGCAGCAGCAGCTGGAGCGCAACGGCTGGCGCCTGCAGCCGCAGGCCGGCTGGCAGCAGGCGCTGGTGATGCTGGACCAGAAAGCCAGCGCCCAGGAAACCCCGGTGCTGCCGGCCACGCTGGATACCAACGTCGAGGCCCTGCTGATGCTGCGCCCCGGCCCGCAGCCGGATGAAATGTACGCGCTGCGGCTGTGGCCGGCGCACGCCACGCTGGCCCCGGGGCAGGAACCGGTGTGGCTGGGTACCGCGCAGACCCTGCGCTTCCAGCGCCACCTGAAGCTGTTCGGCATGTGGCGTCCGCTGCGCGGCGTCGATCCGGCGCTGGATGCGCTCAAACAGTCACTGCATGGCATGCAGACGCAGCAGCAGACCCAGCCGGAAACCGGCATGCCACTGCTGATGATCCGCAGCCGGCAAACCGACGCGGAGCCGTAAGCCGCGGCGATACCCCACGGCCGGTAGCGGCCCGGCCCTGCACGGGGTTCTGGGTGGCGTTACAGATCGGTTTCCGGCGGCGCCTCGAAGCCGGGAATCCACGCCAGCAGGTACTCCAGCCGCAGGTGCACATCGTTTTCCTGCAGCACCTGCAGCCGTTGCGGCTCCTGCAAGGGCAACAGCTCGGCCAGCCGCCAACCCACCCAGGCGGCCTGGTCCAGCTGCGCGGGACCGGCGGAGGCGAACTCGCCACCGGCCTGTTCCAGGATCCGCTCCAGCAGCAGGCCCAACAGCGCGTGCTCCGGGTGCAGTTCGTCATCGCTGTCCGGATCGCACCACCGCACCTGGGCCATCACCAGGCCGTTGTCGCGCACATGGGTTTTTTCCACATGGAAACGGCGGGCACCGCGCAGCCGCAGCACCAGCACGCCATCGGCGCCGACATCGAAATCCTCGATCAGCGCCTCCACGCCCCACGCGGCCGGAACCGCCGGCGCCCCCACTTCCTCGCCCTGCAGGATCAGGCAGACGCCGAAGGTGCCGCCGTTGCGGCCGCACTCGCGCACCAGATCCAGATAACGCGCCTCGAATACCCGCAGGCCCAGCGCGGCACCCGGCAACAAGGTGCTGTGCAGCGGAAACAGCGGCAACGACTGCGACGGATTCATCACTCAACAGACCGGTTGCCGGAAAGCCCCATGGTATCGCCGGCTCTCACGACGCCGCTCACGATGCCTGCAACTGCGCAAGGAAGCGGCGCGGCGCGCCATCGAAGCCGCCATTGGACATGAACACCACGTGGTCACCGTCGCGGGTGACTTCACCCAGCCGCGCCAGCAACGCACCGGTATCGGCCACCGCCTGGGCATCGCCACGCACCGCGGCAATCACCTTGCCCGCATCCCACGGCAGTTCCGGACGCGCCAGGAACACCACCGCATCGGCGATATCCAATGACGGCGCCAGCGCCTCGGCATGCGCGCCCAGCCGCATGGAGTTGCTGCGCGGCTCCATCGCCACCACGATGCGGGCAGCGCCGACCTTCGCGCGCAGGCCTTGCAGCGTGGTGTGGATGGCGGTGGGGTGATGGGCGAAATCGTCATAGACGGTGACCCCGCGCGCCTGCCCGATCACTTCCATGCGCCGCTTGACGCTGTTGAAGCGGGCCAGCGCCGGTGCCACCTGGGCCACGTCCACGCCCACCGCATGCGCGGCCGCCAGCGCGGCCAGCCCATTGAGCACGTTGTGGCGGCCCAGCAACGGCCACTGCACCGTCGCCACGTCCACGCCACGGTGCAGCACCGAGAAGGCGCTGCCGTCGGCGTTGAGCAGGCGCGCGCTCCACTCCAGCGACGGCTCGAAGCCGAACCGCTCCACCGGCGTCCAGCAGCCCATCGCCAGCACTTCGGCCAGATGCGCATCCTCGCCGTTGACGATCAGCCGCCCGCGCGCCGGCACCGTGCGCACCAGATGGTGGAACTGGCGCTGGATCGCCGCCACGTCGGGGAAGATGTCGGCGTGGTCGAACTCCAGATTGTTGAGGATCGCCACCAGCGGCCGGTAGTGGACGAACTTGCTGCGCTTGTCGAAGAACGCGGTGTCGTACTCGTCGGCCTCGACCACGAATTCACGGCCTCGGCCGATCCGCGCCGACACGCCGAAATCCTCGGCGACGCCGCCGATCAGGAAACCCGGCTCGCGGCCGGCGGCCTGCAGCAGGAAGGCGAGGATCGTGGTGGTGGTGGTCTTGCCGTGGGTGCCGGCCACCGCCAGCGTGTCGCGCCCGGGCAGCACCTGCTCGGACAGCCACTGCGCCCCGGAGGTATAGCGCCGGCCTGCGTCGAGCACCGCCTCCACCGCCGGATTACCGCGCGAGAGCGCGTTGCCGACCACCACCTCGTCGCAATCGGGGCTGATATTGTCCGGCAGATAGCCCTGCGACAGCGCGATCCCCAGCGTTTCCAGCTGCGTGGACATCGGCGGATACACCGCCTGGTCGCTGCCTTCGACCTGGTGCCCGAGTTCGCGTGCCAAGGCGGCCACACCGCCCATGAAAGTACCGGCAATGCCGAGAATATGGATCTTGCTCATGCCGCGATTGTCGCCGATGCGTCCGCTACCGGGAATCGCCATCCGGAATACCTCGGCGTATGTAAGGGTTTACCTGATACCACGCCGGGCCAATCGGACCCAGAATGCACTCCGCCAGCCGCAGTATCCCTCCGGTCCTACTCCCCAAGAGGCCATCCCCAGGGAGCTCATACTGCGGGGCTCTGAGCAAGCCTTTCAGCTGGCCTCTATCAAAACGCAAACACCCGGATCCAGCGATGGCTCCGGGTGTTTGCGTATGGGCGTGCGGGTGATCGTGGCGGGTGATCGTGGCGGTTGCCCGCCACGATTCCATCCGGATCAGCGCTTGATCGCCGCCAGGATGCGGGCCAGCACTTCGTCCAGCGCACCGACGCCATCGACGCGGGCCAGGGTGCCCTTGGCGGCGTAGAAGTCGATCACCGGTGCGGTCGAATCGTTGTAGACCTGCAGGCGCTTGCGCACCGACTCGGGGTTGTCATCGGTGCGGCCCTGTTCCTGCGCACGGCCGGCGATGCGCTCGACCAGCAGTTCGGTCGGCACGTCCAGCTGCACGATGGCGTCCAGCGGCTGGCCCAGCCTGGCCAGCAGTTCACCCAGCGCATTGGCCTGGGCCACGTTGCGCGGGTAGCCGTCGAGGATGAAGCCGTTGGTGGTGTCGGCCTGCGACAGGCGCGATTCCAGCATGCCCAGCAGGATGTCGTCGGACACCAGGTTGCCGGCGTCCATTACCGCCTTGGCCTGCTTGCCCAGCTCGGTGCCGGCGGCCACTTCGGCGCGCAGCAGGTCACCGGTGGAGATGTGCGGAACCTGCAGTTGTTCCTTCAGGCTGGTCGCCTGCGTGCCCTTGCCCGACCCGGGCGGTCCCAACAGAACCAATCGCATTCCTGACTCCCTTTTTGTTTGAGGTGGATGTCTTTCAGGGACGGACAGCGGCGTTAGACTCTTGGGCCGATTCACGCTGCACCGCAATATGCGCAGCTTACCGCATCCGGCCAATGTCCCGGAATGTCCCTCGCCCGGAGAATGTCCCCATGTCCCAAGGCACCTTGCTGTATGCCCAGTCCGGCGGCGTCACCGCCGTCATCAACGCTACCGCCTCGGCCGTCATCAGCACGGCGCGGGCGAAGAAAATCAAGGTGTTGGCCGCACGCAACGGCATCCTCGGCGCCCTGCGCGAAGACCTGATCGACACCTCGAAGGAATCGGCCGCCAGCATCGCCGCGCTGGCCCATACCCCGGGCGGTGCGTTCGGCTCGTGCCGCTACAAGCTCAAGTCGCTGGATGCGGACCGGGCCAAGTACGAGCGCCTGCTGGAGGTGTTCAAGGCGCATGACGTGCGCTGGTTCCTCTACAACGGCGGCAACGATTCGGCCGACACTGCACTGAAAGTCTCGCAACTGGCCAGCGAATACGGCTATCCGCTGACCTGCGTCGGCGTGCCGAAGACGATCGACAACGACCTGGCGGTCACCGACACCTGCCCCGGCTTCGGCTCGGCCGCCAAGTACACCGCGGTGTCGGTGCGCGAAGCGGCACTGGACGTGGCGGCGATGGCCGAAACCTCCACCCGCGTTTTCATCTACGAGGCGATGGGCCGCCACGCCGGCTGGCTGGCGGCCGCCGCCGGGCTGGCCGGCGAGAACCCGGACGATGCACCGCAGATCATCCTGCTGCCCGAGCGCGCCTTTGATGAGACCAGGTTCCTGGCCAAGGTGAAGCAGGTGGTGGAGAAGGTCGGTTTCTGCGTGGTCGTCGCCAGTGAAGGCATCCACACCGCCGACGGCCGCTTCGTCGCCGATGCCGGCGGTGCCAAGGACTCCTTCGGGCATACCCAGCTCGGCGGTGTCGCCTCCCACCTCGCCGACCGGGTCAAGGCCGAACTCGGCTACAAGGTGCACTGGACCCTGCCCGACTACCTGCAGCGCTCGGCCCGCCACATCGCCTCGAAAACCGACTGGGAACAGGCGCAGGCGGTGGGCAAGGCGGCGGTGCAATTTGCGCTGAAGGGCCAGAACTCGGTGATGCCGGTGATCGTGCGCAGCGCGGACGTGCCCTACCGCTGGAAGATCGAAGCCGCACCGCTGTCCAAGGTCGCCAACCATGAGAAGAAGATGCCGGCTGGTTTCATCCGCAAGGATGGTTTCGGCATCACCGAAAAAGCGCGACGCTACCTGCAGCCGCTGATCCGCGGCGAAGCGCCGCTGCCGTATGGCCGCGACGGCCTGCCCAAATACGTGACGCTGAAGAACGTGGCGGTGGCGAAGAAGCTGCCGGCGTGGGAAGGCTGAGGCCGGCCTGTACCGGGCAGCGGTCGCCGCCATCATTCAGCATCGTTGCAGCGGCGCTGCCGCAACGTCGCCATGTGCCCCCTCATCCGGAGACAGTGATGTCCAAGAGCTTTCCCCGCATTGCCGCCATGCTGTTTTTCACCATGATGGTCGCCGCGCCGCTGGCCTCGGCGCACGATGACGGCCAGTGGCGGGGCAACCGCCATGGCGGGCAGTCGTCGATGCCGCAGTGGCAGCAACGCGAGGAACAGCGCCGTCGCGAGCAGGCGCAATGGGAGCGCGACCAGGAATGGCAGCGCCAGCAGCAGGAGGAACTGCGCCGCCGCGCGGAAACGCAGCAGCGCCGCGACGAAGCCTGGCAGCGCCAGCAGGAAGCCATCATCCGCCGCCAGGCCGATGCGCAGCGTCGCCAGGCCGGCTATCCGCACCAACACGGGCACTCCCACTGGCAGCGCGGCCACCGTTACGACGGGCCGACGAACGTGGTGCGTGACTGGAACCGCTACCAGCTGCGCCAGCCCGCGCGCGACCAGTACTGGGTGCGCACCGATGCCGGCGAGTATCTGCTGCTGGACGCGGCCAACCGCCTGATCCTGGACCTGATGCGCTGAGAATTGCCCAGCTGTGCATACGGAAAAGGCCGCATCTGCGGCCTTTTCCTAATTCCGGGCGCAAACCCGCGCGCGTCAGCGCCTGCACGCCTCGCCCTCGACAAACAGCCGCGCCGAATAGGCCGGCAGTGCAGCGAGCCGGCCAGCCGCCGCCTGCACCTTGGCATCCTCCAGATAGACACGGTTGCGCCCCTGTCCGTCCAGCTCCACTTTCTGCCCGGCAGGCTTGCGCCACACCTCGATCCGCGCCCGCTGGCTGCCGCATGCCGCCGACGGGATGTCGATCACCTCGTTGAGTTTCCAGCCGGCTGCTTCGCCGGGCGTGACCTTGCTTGCGTCCAGGAACACCGCACGCGGCTGGCACTGCGGATTGGTGCGCACCAGCTGCATGTCATACGGCTGCGCCGCCGTACCGGTGAAGCGGCCTTCGATGCGGGTACAGGCTTCGGGAATCTGCCGCACGGTATGCACCGCATCAAGCGCCTGCGCGGCCGCGGCCGGCCGTTCGATCTCCGGTTTGGGACCGGCGGCGAGCAGCGGCATTGGCAGCGCGGCCAGCAGCAACAGAACAGAGGCAGCTTTCATCGTGGGGATTCCGTATCGACAAGGGGCTGACGTTGCCAGTCCTGTGCTGAACCCTCCGGCAAGCACCTGCCCGGCTGGCGGCGGAGACAGCTGCCAGTCATACTCGGCCGGCCTCAGGAGTGTTTGAACACCGCGACACGTACCACAGCCGCAGCGCGGCCCGGGTCTGTTCCAGTGCTTCGTTCCACCCGGCGTGTCCCTAGCTTCATCCTCTGCTGGATGGCATCCACCAACGCTGGAGGGGTCATGCTCGAACAGTACGGTCTTGTGCTTTCGCTGGTCTGCGCCGCTGTCGCCATCGTCTACGGCATCATTTCGGCCCAATGGGTCCTACGCCAACCTGCCGGCAATGCCCGCATGCAGGAAATCGCCGCCGCCATCCAGGAGGGCGCGCGGGCCTATCTCAACCGCCAGTACCTGACCATCGCCGTCGCCGGCGTGGTGCTGTTCGTACTGGTCGGTGTGTTCCTGAGCTGGTACACCGCGATCGGTTTTGCGATCGGCGCGGTACTGTCCGGCGCCGCCGGCTACATCGGTATGAACGTCTCGGTACGCGCCAACGTGCGCACCGCCGAGGCGGCCCGCAACGGCCTGAGCGCGGCGATGGACGTGGCGTTCCGCGGCGGTGCGATCACCGGCATGCTGGTGGTCGGACTGGGCCTGCTGGGCGTGGCCGGCTACTACTGGCTGCTGCAACGGCTGGGGCTGAGCCAGGCCGACAACCTGCATGCACTGGTCGGGCTGGCCTTCGGCAGCTCACTGATCTCGATCTTCGCGCGGCTGGGTGGCGGCATCTTCACCAAGGGCGCGGACGTGGGCGCCGATCTGGTCGGCAAGGTCGAAGCCGGCATTCCCGAGGACGACCCGCGCAACCCGGCGGTGATCGCCGACAACGTCGGTGACAACGTCGGCGACTGCGCCGGCATGGCCGCCGACCTGTTCGAGACCTACGCGGTGACGGTGATCGCCACCATGCTGCTGGGCGGCATGATGATCGACGAGGTCGGCCGCAACGCGGTGCTGTTCCCGCTGGTGCTGGGCGGGGTGTCGATCATCGCCTCGATCATCGGCGCGTTCTTCGTCAAGGTGAAACCCGGCGGCTCGATCATGGGCGCGCTGTACAAGGGCGTGATCGTCTCGGCGGTGCTGGCCGCGATCGCGTTCTGGCCGGTCACCACCCAGCTGATGGCGGACTCGCCCCATGGCGCGATGAACCTGTACATCTGCGCGTTGATCGGACTGGTACTGACCGGCCTGATCGTGTGGATCACCGAGTACTACACCGGCACCCAGTACAAGCCGGTGCAGCACGTGGCGCAGGCCTCGACCACCGGCCACGGCACCAACATCATCGCCGGGCTGGGCGTGTCGATGAAGTCCACCGCGCTGCCGGTGGTGGCGGTCTGCGCGGCGATCTGGTTTTCCTACCTGCATGGTGGCCTGTACGGCATCGCCATCGCCGCCACCGCGATGCTGTCGATGGCCGGCATGATCGTCGCCCTCGATGCCTATGGCCCGATCACCGACAACGCCGGCGGCATCGCCGAGATGGCCGAATTGCCGCCGGAAATCCGCGACATCACCGACCCGCTCGACGCGGTAGGCAACACCACCAAGGCGGTGACCAAGGGCTATGCGATCGGCTCGGCGGCGCTGGCGGCACTGGTGCTGTTCGCCGATTACACCCACAACCTGCAGCTGGCCAACCCCGGCGAGGTGTTCACCTTCGACCTGTCCGACCACACGGTGATCATCGGCCTGCTGATCGGCGGCCTGATCCCCTACCTGTTCGGCGCGATGGCGATGGAAGCGGTGGGCCGTGCCGCCGGAGCGGTGGTGGAGGAAGTGCGCCGCCAGTTCCGTGACATCCCCGGAATCATGCAGGGCACCGGCAAGCCGCAGTACGACAAGGCGGTGGACATGCTCACCCGCTCGGCGATCCGCGAAATGATCGTGCCCTCGCTGCTGCCGGTCGCGGTGCCGATCGTCGTCGGCCTGCTGCTGGGGCCGCGCGCACTGGGCGGCCTGCTGATCGGCACCATCGTCACCGGTCTGTTCGTGGCGATCTCGATGACCACCGGCGGCGGCGCCTGGGACAACGCCAAGAAGTACATCGAGGACGGCCACTTCGGCGGCAAGGGCAGCGAGGCGCACAAGGCCGCGGTCACCGGCGACACGGTGGGCGATCCGTACAAGGACACCGCCGGCCCGGCGATCAATCCGCTGATCAAGATCATCAACATCGTCGCGCTGCTGCTGGTGCCGCTGCTGTAGACGCGGCCCGATTGCGTCCGGCACCGCAGCGGTCGGATCAGGCCCGGCCCACCGCATCTTGCGGGCCTGATCCGCTGCCCGGCGCACCCGCCCCCTCTCCCGCCTGCCGGGAAGGGGGCGACTGAACACAGGCCACAGCCAGCCAGGAACCGGCAACCCGCTGTATCTGCTGGAAAAAGCGGTGAATCCCGGTGACCGCGCCCGTTTCCGCGGCGGCGCTTGATGCAGCGCAATAAGGGGCCGCGTAGAATGCGCGGTTTCCCTCAAGCCATCAGCATCCGGAGTCAGCGCAATGAGCCTGAAACTCGTCTCCCCGGGCAAGAACCCGCCGGAAGAAATCAACGTCATCGTCGAGATCCCGAAGGATTCGGAGCCGGTGAAGTACGAAATGGACAAGGACAGCGGCGCGATCTTCGTCGACCGCATCCTCTCCACGCCGATGCGCTACCCGTGCAACTACGGCTTCGTGCCGCAGACCCTGTGCGGTGATGGCGACCCGGCCGACGTGCTGGTGGTGCTGCCGCTGCCGCTGGTGCCGGGTTCGGTGGTGCGCTGCCGTCCGGTCGGCGTGCTGAAGATGAGCGACGAAGCCGGCAGCGACGAGAAGATCCTCGCCGTCCCGGTGGCCAAGATCTTCAGCGGCTATGCGCACGTGGAAGACATCCACCAGGTGTCCAGCCACTGGCTGGAGCGCATCGGCCACTTCTTCGAGCACTACAAGGATCTGGAAAAGGGCAAGTGGGTCAAGATCGAAGGCTGGGGTGACGCCGCCGAAGCCAAGAAGATCCTCAGCGAATCCCACCAGACCTTCCTGGCCAAGCAGAAGCAGGAAGGCTGAACGCCACGCCACGTGCGGCCCAGTCCGGTGCCGCACGCAGCGACAGTGATCACGTTTCATATCCGCACCGCATGACCCCGCCACGGGGTTCCGCTACATTGACAGGCCGGTTTTCCGGCCTGTTGCATTGACGGCCGTGCAGTTCCACTTTTGGGGAAAGTACCTTGCGCATCCTGTATGTCGGCGATGAAGCCAGCCTGTCGAACGATCTTGTCGACTATGTCAGCGACCTCGGAGAGGACTGGCAGCTGCAGGGCGTTGCCGACGGCAATGCCGCCATCGCCACCGTGGCGTCGGTGAACGTGGATGCGGTGATCGTCGCCCCGGTCCTGTCCGATCTCACGCCGGCCACCCTGCTGGGCCAGATCCGCACGCTGCGCCCGGAAACCATCCGCATCGCCCTGATCGACAGCGACAACCCCCACCGTGCACCGTCGGCTCGCATCATCGGCGTCGCCCACCGTTTCCTGCCGCTGCCGCTGGCGCCGGAAGTCCTGCTGGAAGCGCTTACCAGTTTCGAGGAGCTGCGCGAGCTGCTTGACAGCCCGCGCCTGCGCAGCGCCATCGGCCGTATCGAAAAGCTGCCGTCACCGCCGCACCTGTACCTGAGCCTGATGCAGGCGCTGGAAGAGAACGAAGACAGCGATGCCGGCGAGATCGCCAGCCTGGTCGCGGCCGATCCGGCCATCGCCGCCAAGGTGCTGCAACTGTCCAACTCCGCGTTCTTCAACAACGGCCGCGCCATCTCCGACCTGCGCGCCGCCGTCACCCGGCTGGGGCTGTCGACCCTGCGCGACCTGGTGCTGGCCAGCGAAGTGTTCTCGCTGGCGGCCATCTCCGCCGCCGAGCGCAACGCCCTGCAGACACGCGCACTGATGGCCTCGCGGCTGGCCGCGAAAATGCTGCCGGCTTCCAGTGCCGAACTCGGCGCCACCGCCGCCCTGCTGGCCGATATCGGCCTGCTGCTGCCAGGCGTGCGCAATGAACGCAACGAAACGGCCAGCGAGGGCGACGAGCGCCCCGGGCACGCCGAAGCCGGCGCCTACCTGCTGGGCCTGTGGGGGCTGCCGATGCCGATCATCGAGGCCGTCGCCTTCCACCTGCAGCCGCAGCGCTCCAACGTGCGCAGCTTCTGGGTCAGCGGCGCGGTGCACGTAGCCACCGCACTGGCCGGCGGCACGGCGGTCGATGAGCAGTACCTCACCCGCACCGGCGTGATCTCCCGGCTGGAGGGCTGGCGTGAACTGGCGGCCGATCTGTCAGGGCTGGGCGTGGAGGCCTGAGGCCATCGCCCATCGAGCGAAAAAGGCCGCCTGTGCGGCCTTTTTTGTACCTTGCCGACAGCACCGCCCGTAGAAGGCCGCAGCGTGTGGCCGCGCACTGGCCGCTGCGTGTTTTTCGCGTTTTCCGGCGGATTTGTGCTTTGTCGATGTCCACCGCGTCCGTAGAATCGAGCCACCCCCACGCTTGCGAGCTGTAATGCACCATGACACCGCCCTGATCAACATGCTTGCCATCGGCCTGGGCCTGGCCTTCGTGTTCGGCGCACTGGCCAACCGGCTGCGGCTGTCACCGCTGGTGGGCTACCTGGTCGCAGGCATCATCGTCGGGCCGTTCACGCCGGGCTTCGTCGCCGACCAGGAGCTGGCCAACCAGTTGGCGGAAATCGGCGTGATGCTGCTGATGTTCGGGGTCGGCCTGCATTTCTCGATCAAGGACCTGATGGCGGTCAAGTCCATCGCCATTCCCGGAGCCATCGGCCAGACCGCCGTGGCAACCCTGCTCGGCTGGGGCGTGGCCTCACTGATGGGCTGGCCGACGCTGCACGGGCTGATCTTCGGCTTTTCGCTGGCCACCGCCTCCACCGTGGTGCTGCTGCGGGCCATGGAGGAGCGCCGCCTGCTGGAAGCCACCCGCGGCAAGATCGCGGTGGGCTGGCTGATCGTCGAGGATCTGGCCTGCGTACTGGCGCTGGTGATGATGCCGGTGCTCGCCGGGGTGTTCGGGCCGGACGCACAGAACCAGCAGCACAGCCTCGGCAGCGTGCTGACCAGCATCGGCTGGACGTTCGTGCAGCTGGGCCTGTTCGTGGCGGTGATGCTGGTGGTCGGACGCCGGCTGATCCCGTGGCTGCTCGAGCGCATCGCCAGCACCGGTTCGCGTGAGCTGTTCACCCTGTGCGTGCTGGCCATCGCCCTGGGCGTGGCGTTCGGCGCCGCCGCGCTGTTCGGCGTGTCCTTCGCACTGGGTGCGTTCTTCGCCGGGATGATGCTCAACGAATCCGAACTCAGCAACAAGGCCGCGCACGACTCGCTGCCGCTGCGCGACGCCTTCGCGGTGCTGTTCTTCGTCTCGGTGGGCATGCTGTTCAACCCGATGATCCTGGTCGAACACCCGTGGCAGGTGCTGGCGACGGTGGCGATCATCATGTTCGGCAAGTCGCTGGCGGCATTCTTCATCGTGCGCGCGTTCGGCCATTCCAAGAGCACCGCACTGACCATTTCCGCCTCGCTGGCACAGATCGGCGAGTTCGCCTTCATCATCGCCGGCCTCGGCGTGGCGCTGAAGATCCTGCCCGCCACCGGCCTGTCGCTGGTGCTGGCCGGTGCGCTGGTGTCGATCATGCTCAACCCGCTGGTATTCCGCCTGCTCGACCGCTGGCAGGCACGGCATCCGATCGCCAGCAAGTCGCCGGGGGAACCGGAAGCTCCTCCGGGCCCGTCGCTGGACCTGCACGACCATGCCATCGTCATCGGCTACGGCCGGGTCGGCAGCCATCTGGCACAGCTGCTGCAGCGGCGTGGCGTGCCGCTGCTGGTGATCGACGACAACCGCGAGCACGTGGAGCGCGCCCATGCCGCCGGCATCCCCGGCATCCGCGGCAGTGCCGCCGCCGACCGCGTGCTGGCCGAAGCCCACCCGGAGCGGGCCAAGATCGCCATCCTCGCCATACCGCAACCGCTGGAGGCCGGCGAGACACTGGCCAAACTGCGCGCGATCAACCCCAATCTGACCCTGCTGGCCCGCGCCCACAGCGATGCGGAGGTCAAGCACCTGCTGGAGCACGGCGCCGACGGCACGGTGATGGCCGAACGCGAGCTGGCCCATTCGCTGGCCGAAATGGTGATGGCTACCCCGCCCTACCGCACCCTGCACCACGTCCCCGGCCACTGACGGCACCTTGGCGAGGGGGGCTGGTGCTGCGGCGCACTTCCAGGCGGCCAGCAGCACCTGCCCCGGCCGCCGTTATCCGCACTCACCTGCCATCGATGGGCTGAGCATGCCCAGCCACACCACGACCATCGACCGACCCGTACAGGAAAAACAGCAGCGGCGCGCCAGAACCCCGGCAGGCCGCTGCCCATCACCTCAAGCGCAGCGGCATCTGCTGCCGCTGCACCGGCATCACTCAGGCTTGTGACAGTGCCTGTTCCAGATCGGCCAGCAGGTCGTCGATGTGCTCGATGCCGACCGACAGCCTCACGGTATCCAGCGTCACTCCCGCCTTCTCCAGCTCGGCGGCGTCGAGCTGACGGTGGGTGGTCGAGGCCGGGTGCGTGGCCAGCGACTTGGCATCCCCCAGATTCACCAGCCGGGTGAACAGCTGCAGCGCATCGAGGAAGCGCGCGCCGGCCTCGCGCCCACCGGGCAGGCCGAAGGTCAGGATCCCCGAGCCGTATCCGCGCAGGTACTTCTGCACCAGCGCGTGCTCGGGATGATCCGGCAGCGCCGCGTAATTCACCCACGCCACCTTGGCGTGCTTCTGCAGGTACTGCGCCACCGCCAGCGTGTTGCTGTTGATGCGATCCATGCGCAGCGCCAGCGTCTCGATGCCCTGCAGGATCTGGAAGGCGTTGAACGGCGAGATCGCCGCACCGGTGTTGCGCAGCGGCACCACCCGCGCACGGCCGATATAGGCCGCCGGCCCCAGCGCCTCGGTATAGACCACGCCGTGGTAGCTGACGTCCGGAGTGTTCAGCCGCGGGAAGCGCTGCTTGTGCTCGGCCCACGGGAAACGCCCCGAATCGACGATCGCACCACCGAGGCTGGTGCCATGCCCGCCCAGGTACTTGGTCAACGAATGCACGACGATATCGGCGCCGAAATCGAACGGACGCTGCAGGTACGGCGTAGCCACGGTGTTGTCGACAATGACCGGCACGCCGTGGGCATGGGCGATCTTCGCGATGGCCTCGATGTCGGTGATGTTGCCGCGCGGATTACCGATCGATTCGACGAACACCGCCTTGGTCTTCTCGTCGATCAGCGCGGCGAAGGCCTGCGGATCACGGTAGTCGGCGAAACGGGTTTCAATGCCGAATTGCGGCAACGTATGTGCGAACAGATTGTAGGTGCCGCCATACAGCGCACTGGAGGCGAGGATGTTGTCACCGGCCTCGGCGATGGTCTGGATCGCATAGGTGACGGCGGTCTGGCCCGACGCCACCGCCAGCGCACCAATGCCCCCCTCCAGCGCGGCGATGCGCTTCTCCAGCACATCGGTGGTCGGGTTCATGATGCGGGTGTAGATATTGCCCTGTACCTTCAGGTCGAACAGGTCGGCCCCATGCTGGGTGTCGTCGAAGGCGTAGGCCACGGTCTGGTAGATCGGCACCGCCACCGCGCGGGTGGTCGGGTCCGGCGAATAACCGCCATGCACGGCGATGGTTTCAGGTTTCCACTGCGGATTGGTCATCGGAATACTCGCGCGAAGGGAGAGGCCGCTGACCATAGCCGACAGCGGACATCGCACAGCTGAAAGTTGCAGGAGTTACTGGATGGAATGCATGAGTTTGTCGCGCCGCCCGCCTGAATCACCAGGACTGCGACGGGTTATGCAGACAATGGTTGCCAGAGGCCATCAGTGCCAGCACCGCTTCCATTCCGGCGAATACTTCTTCGCCAGACGGATGAAGTTCTGCGCCATCGCATCATGCGTCGAACGACCTTGCCGAAAGCCGAAGCTGTTCGGATCGCCCGTGCTCTCTGCAACCGGTCCAGTGCCAGCAGGTTAAGTGCCTGCATGGCCCTGTCCCGCATCGTGGGGATGCCCAACGGCCGCTCCTTCCCATTTGATTTCGGGATGAAGACGCGCCGTAGTGGCAGGGGCTTGTAGCCACGCGGACGCAGCTGCGTGATTGCCTTCCAGCGTTGCCCGGGGTTGGTCCACAGCACACGTGACCTGGTCGATACCCATACCGGTCAGCCCAGCTCCCGAACCGCATTGCTGCTCGCAGTCCTCGTCCCTCTCTCACGAGCTGGATGTACCTGAAATCAGGGGGATTCATTTTCGACAGGGCTCCGCACCTGACCGTTACCGATCACGCACGCCTATCCAGGCTACCGCTAGTCGCATAGCAGGCTTCCTACCTTGAAAGCATTTTCCAAGGTGAAGCAATGCCACCACGGAGCGGCACGATATGGTGATCGTGCCATCCCGTCTCCCGGGTAATCGGTTGCCGGCACAACGCGCATCGCCCCTGCTGTAACGCATAAAGGCCCGCCCACTGTTTCCGGTGCGCGCGGGACCGCAACATCCGGTCCTGCCGCCGTTTCTCCGCATACTGCTCGAACGCTGGATCAAACGGGTTGAACTCCGCCTTCACCTTGACGTGCCGGGCAATCGGCGTGTCCGCCAACTGATACAGCTCCAGCATCGGAGCCTGTGCCTCCCCTTCCTCGCGTCTTGCCGCAAATACCCAGTTCCGGGTGCCGATGGCGTGAAAGTAACGATCCTTCACCCACTTGGTGCCCTTGTTGTTGTGCCGTCGTCGCGCCCATTGCCAGAGTGCCCGAAAAAGCAGGGCATCCAAGCTATTGAACACGTTTTTGGCTACGACCGGATGGTCATAGTTCGCCCATCCTCTGAGTACCGGGTTCAACATCATGATCAGAAGGTCCTGCCTGATCGACTTGTGGCTACTGATGAGTTCCTTCACCTTGCGATAGAACGCCTGCGCGTTCTTCCTGCTCGGTTTGATGAGGAGTTTCCCGCTGTACTTGCGGAAGTTCCATCCAAGGAAATCGAAGCCTGCATCGATGTGCGTCACCCGGGTTTTTTCTTCCGACAACTCCAATCCACGGGTGGCCAAAAACTGCTCCACCCACGGACGGACCGTCTCCACCAGCACCTCTTTCGAGGAGCCGGTGATTACGAAATCGTCGGCGTATCGGATCACGTTTACCTTTGCCTGCTGCGCCTTCGTGTATCCCAAGGTTGCGTACACATGCGCCTTGAGTCCCACTTCCAGCCCGTTCAGTGCCATGTTCGCCAAGGTCGGTGAAATAATCCCACCCTGCGGCGTCCCCTCCTCCGTCGGTTCGTACTGACCCCGATAGAGGATGCCGGCCTTCAACCACTTGCGCAGGATCATCTTGTCCATTCGGACGTGGGTCACCAGCCAGTCGTGATCGATGTGGTCAAAGCATCCTTTGATATCGGCTTCCATCACCCATTCCGGCGAGTATTTCTTCGCCAGACAGATGAAGTTCTGCGCCATCGCATCGTGCGTCGAGCGACCTTGCCGAAAGCCGAAGCTGTTCGGGTCGCCCGTGCTTTCTGCAACCGGTTCCAGAGCCCGCAGGTGAAGTGCCTGCATGGCCCGGTCCCGCATCGTGGGGATGCCCAGCGGCCGCTCCTTCCCATTGGATTTCGGGATGAAGACGCGTCGTAGTGGCAGGGGCTTGTAGCCACGCGGACGCAGCTGGGAAATTGCCTTCCAGCGTTGCCCGGGGTCGGTCCACAGCACACGGTCTACACCCGCCGTGCGTTTGCCCTGGTTCTCCGTCACTCGTCTGACCGCCAACATCTTTGCGGTCAGGGAGCGGGTCAGCATCCGTTGCAGGGCTTTCACCCTGCGCCAGTCGCCTTCCTGTGTCGCCTTTGCGATTCGTAGCTGCATACCCCGGACGGTCCGGTGGACGTGATGCCAGTCAATGGTCATCCAGTCTTTCGGCCCGCCGGAAAACGCAGACTCAACCGGTCGGTTGAGCTCTCTCATGCTGTTCTCCTTGTTGTGATCCACGACCACATAGGAGACACAGCACTCCCCCGATGGGGACTGTGTCCCCATGCGGGTGTTGGTTCTTTGCGGGTTTCCGCAATTCGTTGTCGCAATCCAGCACCACGTGGAAGTCGGCGTGCTCTCGCACTGGCGTGATGTTTCAACGCCTATACCCGCCATTACAGCTGGCCATTCGCTTTTTCCACGATCCTTTACCCTCGCACCCAACAGCGTTCCTTGCGGTTCGCCTGCCACTGGGGCAGATGGGAGGGCTTACCACGTTCCCGAGATGACACACGACCGGGTTAGGGCCTGTCTGTTCGCCGGTGAGCTTCATTAGCGACGTGCCCCGAAACTAAAGCGGGACAACTGCCCACGTACCTTTTGGTCGATGCCTGACAGCAGCTTTGGCACCCTCGTCCTAACGGCGTTTATCGACAGTTCTCTGGTCGATACCCATACCGGTCAGCCTAGCTCCCGAACCGCATTGCTGCTCGCAGTCCTCATCCCTCTCTCACGAGCTGGATGTGCCTAAAAATCAGGGGGATTCATCGTCGATAGGGCTCCGCACCTGACCGTTACCAGTCACGCACGCCTATCTAGGCTACCGCTAGTCGCATAGCAGGCTTCCTGCCTTGAAAACATTTTCCAAGGTGAAGCAATGCCACCACGGACACGCAATCTGCGCGCCTGTTTCCAGCACCCGTTGCAGGTCTGGCACACCGTGAACTCCAAGTCGAAGTTCTCCGGTCATCGTTGCGATGACGGACGAAACGGGAAGTACAGACGCACGTTCCCCCAGTCCGCATTGCGCGGAAACCCGGAAGGATGTGCCCCTTCCGGGCTCCGTTTTACTCATGTCCCCTTGCCCGAAGGCAAGGGGTTTATTACAGTGTGTCTCAGAG
Source organism: Stenotrophomonas sp. UBA2302 (assembly GCA_002345545.1). Lineage (GTDB taxonomy): Bacteria > Pseudomonadota > Gammaproteobacteria > Xanthomonadales > Xanthomonadaceae > Stenotrophomonas. The sequence continues at coordinate 69,893 of DDVW01000072.1, forward strand.
AAAGCTGAGTCTTTTCAGTGCTTTACGATTGCTCGTGTCGCACTTAGTTCTGAACGTTCAGCTCGGTGCGACGGTTCTTGGCGCGACCTTCCGGATTGTCCGAACCATCTTCGTTGGTGTTCGGAGCAATCGGACGGCTCTCACCGTAGCCGATCGGGCCGGTCATGCGCGAAGCGGCGACACCCTGGTTGGTCAGGTAGTCGTACACAGCCGTGGCGCGACGCTCGGACAGCTTCTGGTTGTAGGCGTCGGTACCCTTGGAGTCGGTGTGACCGGCAACTTCAACGCGCAGATCCGGGTAACGCTTCAGGATCTCGGCAGCCTCGGCCAGGATCGCAACGGCGTCCGGACGCAGGGTGGCCTTGTCGAAGTCGAAGTTCACGCCCTTCAGGTCGATCGACACCGGCACCGGGCAACCGTCCGGACCGATGGTCTGACCCGGCTGCGAGGTCGGGCACTTGTCGTCGCAGTTGTTGACGCCGTCACCGTCGTCGTCCAGATCGGCGCAGCTCGGCGCAGCCGGAGCCGGCGGCGGCGGAGCGACAGCAGCGACCGGAGCCGGCCCCAGCGGAATCACGACACCGACCGAAGCCAGCACGTCACCGAACCAGTCTTCCTTCGGAGCGGCAACGCTCTGGTCGTCGAAATCGGCGCGGTAAGCCAGTTCGGCACGCACGGCGACGCGCTTTTCGAAGGTGGTCTGCAGACCGACGCCGACCTTGGCAGCCAGGTTGCCGTCCTTGCGGTCCAGCAGCTGACCGGCCTGGGTCAGGTACTCTTCTTCAGCCTTCTGGTAGCCCAGACCTGCCAGCAGGTACGGGTTCCAGCCACGGCCTTCCTGGAGGAAGTGGCGGCGCAGATCCAAGGACACGCCGTACTGCGACCAGTTCTTGTCCTGGTTGGCGTCGAAGTTCGGGTTCTGATAGTTCAGTTCACCATCCAGCGACCAGTTCGGGCTGATGAACTTGCCCAGACCCAGCGTTGCGAACGGAGCATCGTTGGTGCCACGGTCGTTATCCTGGAAGTTGAAGCCGGCAGCACCGGTCAGGTACCAGCGGTCGTCGAAATCCTGCGCGGAAGCAGCCTGGGCGAATGCCAGACCACCCAGCAGTGCGGCGGTGAGGATCTTCTTGTTCATCTATACAACTCCTTGTTTCGGGGGTATGAAACCGATAGAGGCATGGTCCAGCACAGCAACTTCGTCGTCATATTCAAGGACGGCCGTTTCCGCACACCATCGTGGTGCACATTATGCGCGGAGCCGTGAAGGTCACGTTAACTGCTACATAACAATTGACACAGTCACTTGCTCGCCACGCAGCTGGCACGGCGCCACCCTATACAGCTTCATCAAGCCGCACAAGACCGTGATGGCGTATGCATTTCCGGGTTTTCCCGCATTGCAATATCCCCGCCACGCGGAATCCCTTGGGTGCCGGGCCTTGACTGCACGGGTTAGCGGCAGCTGAACGATTGCCTGCGTATCATGCTCCGCGCCCCATTTGGACGGAACTTTCCCCATGAAAGCTGTTGGCCTGACCCGTTATCTGCCCATCGACGATCCCGCGTCGCTGGAAAATTTCGACCTGCCCGATCCACCCGCTCCACAGGGCAGGGATCTGCTGGTCAGCGTGCAGGCGTTATCGGTCAATCCGGTCGACACCAAATTGCGCGGTCCCAAGCCCGGGGAAGAGGCCACTCCCCGCATCCTGGGGTTCGACGCCGCCGGTACGGTGCTGGCAACCGGCCCTGACGTGACCGCATTTGAAGTGGGCGACGAGGTCTATTACGCCGGTGATGTGACCCGGCCCGGTTGCAACGCGCAGTTGCAGCTGGTGGACGAACGCCTGGTCGGGCGCAAACCGGCCACGCTGGATTTCGCCGAAGCCGCCGCCCTGCCGCTGACCACACTGACCGCCTGGGAGCTGCTGTTCCAGCGCATGCCGTTCCAGCTGGACGGCAAGCGCAACACCGGACGCACCCTGCTGGTCATCGGGGGTGCCGGCGGCGTCGGTTCGATCGCCATCCAGCTGGGCCGGCATGCCGGCTTCAGCGTGATCGCCACCGCTTCGCGCGAGGAAACCGGCAACTGGTGCCGGCAGATGGGTGCCGACCATGTGGTCGACCATCGCCAGCCGCTGGCAGCGCAGCTGCAGGCACTGGGCATTGCGCAGGTGGATGTCGCGCTCAACCTCGCCGATACCGACCTTTACTGGCAGGCGCTGGGCGAACTGCTGGCACCGCAGGGCCATGTGGGCCTGGTGGTCGAGCCCCGTGGCGAGCTGCGTATTGGCGACCCATACAAGGCCAAGTGCATCGGCATCCACTGGGAATTCATGTTCGCCCGGGCGCGCTTCCGCACTGCCGACATGATCGAACAGCACCGCATCCTCACCCGCGCGGCCAGCCTGATCGACGCCGGTGAGCTGCGCACCACGCTGATCCGGCGACTGGGGCCGATCAACGCCGCCAACCTGCGCCAGGCCCATGCCCTGCTGGAGTCCGGACGCACGATAGGCAAGGTGGCGCTGGAAGGCTGGGCGTGAAAAACGGGAGCCGGGGGAAAGCAGCAAGGAACGGCTGAAGGCACACACCTGCCATCCCCAACGTTGCGCAACTGCTTTCCCCATCCCTTGGCGAACAGGAGCCGCAGTGGCATACCGCCATTGCCGGTGCTCCCTCGCGTTATCCGGTTCAATCAAAGGGTTCCTGCCGCACAGCCCCATGCCCGTCGCCTTCCGTCTACTGCAACTGCTGCTGGGGCTGTTCCTGTTCGGCATCGCCTCGGCGCTGATGATCCGCGCCGGCATCGGCATCGCGCCGTGGGATGTGCTGAGCCAGGGCATTTCCGCGCGCAGTGGCCTCGCCTTCGGCCTGGTCACCAACCTGGTGGGCGTGGGCGTGCTGCTGATGTGGTGGCCGCTGCGGCAGAAGCCGGGCGTGGGCACGGTACTGAACGTGTTGCTGATCGGCCCGAGCGCGCAACTGGGGCTGGCCCTGCTGCCGGCAGCGCAGGGGCTCCTGTGGCAGACGGGATTGTTCGCGCTGGGGCTGGTGCTGATGGCCATCGCCACCGGCCTCTATATAGGTGCGCGCTTCGGCCCGGGGCCGCGCGATGGACTGATGACCGGCCTGCATGCCCGTACCGGCTGGGCGATCTGGAAAGTCCGCACACTGATAGAAGCCGCCGCGCTGGCGACCGGCGGGTGGCTGGGCGGTGATGTCGGCTGGGGCACGCTGGCGTTCGCGTTGCTGATCGGCCCGCTGTGTGGCCTGACGTTGCCGCTGTTCGACCTGCGCCGCCGTAGTGGGGCGACACCGCAGCAACCGTGATCCACGGATGACACCCGATCGGAACCGCGCTCCCTGAGAGCGCGGACGCGCGCCCTTCAAGCACGCCGGTGCCAGGCCGGGGATTGAGAAATGCAGACAATGCCAGTATCAATGGCGGCATTCCGTACGCAAGCGTATCCACAATGTCCGCCACTGATCCCGCCTACCCGCACCTGTTCACGCCGCTGGACCTGGGCTTCACCCGGCTGCGCAACCGCATCCTCATGGGTTCAATGCACACCGGGCTGGAAGACCGGGCACGCGACTTCCCGAAACTGGCCGCCTATTTCGGCGAGCGCGCCGCCGGTGGCGCGGCACTGCTGGTGACCGGCGGCTTCGCGCCGAACGTGGTCGGCTGGCTGGCGCCGTTCGGCAGCAAGCTGTCGTGGCCATGGGAAGTGGGCCGGCACCGCCAGGTGACCGCCGCCGTGCATAGCCATGGCGCCAAGATCTGCATGCAGCTGCTGCATGCCGGCCGCTATGCCTATCACCCGCTACAGGTGGCGCCGTCGAAGCTGAAGGCGCCGATCAATCCGTTCACCCCGCGCGCGCTGTCGGCCCGCGGCGTGGAGCGGCATATCGCCGACTACGCCCGCGCCGCCCGTTACGCGCGCGAGGCCGGCTACGACGGCGTGGAGGTGATGGGCTCGGAAGGCTATCTGATCAACGAGTTCATCGCCCCACGTACCAACAAACGCAGCGATGCCTGGGGCGGCGATGCCAGCAGGCGCATGCGCTTTGCGGTGGAGATCGTGCGCCGCATCCGTGAGGCCTGCGGTCCGGACTTCATCATCATCTACCGGCTGTCACTGCTGGATCTGGTCGAAGACGGCAGCAACTGGGAAGAAGTGCTGTTGCAGGCCAAGGCCATCGAGGCCGCGGGCGCCACGCTGATCAATTCCGGCATCGGCTGGCATGAGGCGCGCGTGCCGACCATCGCCACCTCGGTACCGCGTGCGGCCTTCACCGCCGTCACCGCCAAACTGCGCCCGCACGTGGGCGTGCCGGTGATCGCGGTCAACCGCATCAACATGCCCGATGTGGCCGAGCGCGTGCTGGCCGCCGGCCATGCCGACATGGTGTCGCTGGCGCGTCCGCTGCTGGCCGATCCGCAATGGCCGGCCAAGGCCCGTGCCGGCAAACCGGAAACCATCAACACCTGCATCGCCTGCAACCAGGCCTGCCTGGACCACATCTTCGTCAACAAGCGCGCCACCTGCCTGGTCAATCCACGTGCGGCCTATGAAACGGAGCTGGTCTATCGCCCGACTGCCGCGCCCAGGCGCGTGGCAGTGGTCGGTGCCGGCCCGGCCGGACTGGCCTGCGCCACGGTCGCGGCCGAACGCGGCCATGCGGTCACCCTGTTCGACGCCGCCAGCGAGATCGGCGGCCAGTTCAATGTGGCCAAGCGCATCCCCGGCAAGGAGGAGTTCCACGAGACCCTGCGCTACTTCCGTCATCGTCTGGTCGACACCGGCGTGGACGTGCGCCTGGAAACCCGTGTCGACGCCACCGCGTTGGCCGGCTTCGACGAGGTGGTGGTCGCCACCGGCATCTCGCCACGCAAGGTGGACTTCCCCGGCGCCGACCACCCGATGGTGGTGAGCTATCTGGACGTGCTGCAGGGCCGGGTTACCGCGGCCGAGCGGGTGGCGATCATCGGCGCCGGCGGCATCGGCTTCGATGTCGGCGAGTTCCTGATCCATCACGGCCAGTCGCCTTCACTGGATACGGCGCGCTGGATGGCCGAATGGGGCGTGGACCCGACTTTCGAGAAGCGTGGTGCACTGGTTACACCGCAACCGGAGGCACCCGTACGCAAGGTCTGGCTGCTGCAGCGCAGTCCCGGCAAGCCCGGCGCGCGCCTGGGCAAGACCACCGGCTGGATCCACCGCGCCACGCTCAAAGCCAAGCAGGTGACGATGCTGGGTGGTGTGGAATACCTAGGCGTGGATGATACCGGCCTGCGCATCCGCGTGGACGGCACCGAGCAGTTGCTCGGCGTCGGCACCGTGGTGGTCTGTGCCGGCCAGGAACCGCAGCGCGCGCTGGCCGATGCCCTGCGGGCCGAAGGCCGCAGCGTGCATGTCATCGGCGGTGCGGATGTCGCCGCCGAGCTGGATGCCAAGCGCGCGATCGACCAGGGCAGCCGTCTGGCCGCTGCGCTCTGACACACCCCGCTGGCAACTGCCGGCAGTCCGGATGCGACCGGGCTGTTGGCATTTCCACAGGGGGACACCTCCGTCGCAACCGGCCGACCGGGGGCGCTTCGACCCCCCGGCCGCCTGCCCTTGTCGATCCCGGGCGGGGTAGCCGGAGCGGGATGCCCGGCGAAAATCAGCCCAGCTGTGAACCTGAATGTCAACAGCGTCCATTCAGGATGAGTTTTGGATTGCCCCCCTACCGTGCGCCACTTCTTCGCTCACCCCCCAGTCCCGGTGAGCAGGCGCGGTCCCTTCCCGATCTCATCCGGGACCGCCCACGGGGCGGCCCCGATGCCACGGCCGCCTCCCCATAACGCCAAGTCGCAGTTGTCCCAGGTTCCATCCGATGTCCGGAACCCGGCCACTGTGGCCCACACGGAGCAAGGAGATTTATGAAACTGGCCTGGATTCTCTGGCTGTCGCAGATGTTGCCGCAGCCGGCCGCTGATTCGTTGTGCTTGAGCACCACCGTCTATCTGGAAGCCCGCGACCAGACCCTGCGCGGCCAGCAGGCCGTCGCCGAAGTCGCGCTGCGGCGTCTGGACAGCGGCCTGTGGGGTGACTCGATGTGCCAGGTGGTCACTGCCCGCAAGCAGTTCGCCCCGGCCTTCGTCGCACCCGGCACCCAGCTGCAGAACAACGATGCCTGGGCCGAAGCGGTGGACGTGGCTTTCGCCGCAGAGCGCAACTGGGCGCTGCCGGCCGGCCAGCGCAAGGAGATCGTCCCGGGGGCCAGCCATTTCGCCGCGCTGTCCATCGCCAGTCCGAGCTGGCGCAATTCCTACCAGGTCGCCACCATCGGCGGGCACACCTTCTTCAAGGTGCAGTCGCTCAAGCCGCGCTCTTCCTGAGCCCACCGGGCCGCTTCCACCGCCGGGCGCACTTCTGGCGATAATGCGGAATCCCCCATCCTCAAGAGGATTCCCATGAAGCTCTACACCAAGCCGGGCGCCTGCTCGCTGGCCGACCACATCGCCCTGCTCTGGGCCGGCCTGCCGTTCGACCTGCAGATCGTGGACATGGCGACCATGAAGTCGCCCGGATTCCTGGCGATGAACCCCTCCGGCGCAGTGCCGGTGCTGGAAGACGAGGGCTGGGTGCTGACCCAGAACGCGGCCATCCTGCACTACATCTGCGACAAGGCGCCGGCCGCCGGCCTGGACGGTGGCAGCGATCCGCGCACCCGCGCCGAAGTGAACCGCTGGCTGTCCTTCGTCAACGCCGACCTGCACCCGGTGTACTACCCGATCTTCGGCTCGACCAGGTATCTGGAAGACGAGGCGGTCATCGCCCGCACCCAGCAGAACTCGCGCGACAGGCTCAAGGCGCTGTACCAGCGCGTCAACGACCGGCTGGCGCAGGTGGACTGGCTGGGTGGCACACCGCGCCCGTCCATCGCCGACGCCTATACCTATGTGACCCTGCGCTGGGCCCGTGGCCTGAAGATCGATCTGGCCGGCATGGATGCGCTGGACCGCTTCGAGCAGCGGATGCTGGCCGATCCGGCGGTGCAGGCCGCGCTGAAGGCCGAAGGCCTGGACTGACCGGCAGCCGGGTGGTGGCACACGCCACGCCGGCGCATCCAGCAACCGCGGCCGCCGGCTTCTCCCGGCGGCCGCGGACATTCCAGGGTCGGCTCAGGCCAGCACCAGCGCCCGGGTTTCCTCCAGCCAGCGCGTGGCAAACGCCGGACTCTTGGCCTTGCCCAGGGCCGTGGCCAGTTCCGGCCACAGCTGCTCCAGCCCGACCGCGGTCTTGCTGCGCTCGATTTTCAGCTGGATCAGGTAGCCCTTCAGGCCCAGGTGCTTGCGCACCGACTCGGCCATCCAGTCGCGCAGCTGCTGGTAGCGCAGCGGATCATCGCCCAGCTGCATGGTGACCGGCACGGCCGGCTTGACCTCGGCACTGCCACTCACCGCTTCGATCAACTCCAGTGACGCCAGCTGCGCCAGCACATCCTCCGGTGCACGCAGGCCCTGCGCCATCTGCAACAGCTCACGCTCATCACGCTGGCCATCGACCAGCAGCAGCACCGCGCGCAGGCCCGGTACCAGCCGCAGGCCGCGATCCTCGATCTCACGACGGCCAGCGGCCGTCTTGGCATAGATGAATGCCATTCCCCCTCCCACAGTTATGCGTCGCAATCACGGCACACACCGCGCGATCCCGGGCCCCCGCCCCGGATCACCTCACCTGCATGTGTGCCGCCCCCTTGCGATCACTGCCTGTCGGCCTGTGTGCCCACCGCGCGCTATGTCCCCAGCGCGCGACGGATCTCCTCCAGCGCACCCGGGTCGTCCAGTGTCGACAGATCGCCGGGGTCGCGCCGTTCGGCCAATGCCTGCAGCGAACGCCGAAGCAGCTTACCCGAACGCGTCTTGGGAAGCGCGCTGACGATATGGATCTGTGCCGGCCGTGCCACCGCGCCCAGCGAGCCGGTCACCGCCTGCATCATTTCCGCCACCAGCACCGGCTCCTCAGCGGCGCTCGCGGCCTGCTTGAGGGTGACAAACACCAGTGGCACCTGTCCCTTCAACGCATCGTGCATGCCGATCACCGCCGCCTCGGCCACGCGCGGGTGGCTGGAGATGGCCTCCTCGATCTCGCGCGTGCCCAGCCGGTGGCCGGCGACATTGATCACGTCATCGGTGCGGCCGAGGATGAAGGTATAGCCATCCGCGTCGCGGATCGCCCAGTCCAGCGAGCTGTACAGCAACTCGTTGAAATGGCTGAAGTAGCTTTTGAGGAAGCGCGCATCGTCGTTCCACACCGTGCTCATGCAGCCCGGCGGCAGCGGTGGCTGCACCACCAGCACCCCCTTGCGCCCGGCCGGCACCTCGGCACCGGTCTGTTCGTCGACCACCTTCATCCGGTAACCGAGGTTGGGGAAGCCCGGTGAGCCGAACTTCACCGGCTTCATGTCCAGCCCCGGCAACAGGGTCAGCATCGGCCAGCCGGTCTCGGACTGCCAGTAGTTGTCGATCACCGGCTTGCGCAGCACGTCGCTGATCCACTGTGCGGTGGGCTCGTCCAGCGGCTCGCCGGCCAGGAACAGGTATTTCAGCTCGGACAGGTCGTGCCGGCGGATGAAATCCACGTCGTGCTTTTTCAGCACGCGGATTGCCGTCGGCGAGGAAAACAGCGTGCGCACCCCGTACTGCTCGCACAGCGCCCACCAGATGCCGGCGTCGGGAGTGGTCGGCAGGCCTTCGTACAGCAGCGAGGTGCAGCCACCGATCAGCGGCCCGTACACATTGTAGGAATGCCCCACCGCCCAACCGACATCGGAGGTGGAGAACATCACCTGCCCTGGCGCGCAGTCGAACACGTTGCGCATCGACTGCGCCATCGCCACCGCATAGCCGCCGACATCACGCTGCACGCCCTTGGGTTTGCCGGTGGTGCCGGAGGTGTACAGCAGATAGCTCGGCTCGTTGGATTCGAGCCATTCCACCGGTACCTCGACATCACCGACCTGCGCGCGCAATGCCGCGTAGTCCTCATCGCGCCCGGCGACCTTCGGCTCGGCCGCATCCAGCCCGCGCGACACAACCAGCACTTTCGGCGGCGGCGTGGTGGCCTCGGCGCAGGCCGCATCCACCATCGGCTTATAGGGAATCACCTTGCCACCGCGCATGCCGGCATCGGCGGTGATCAGCAGCTTGGGTTGTGCATCGTCGATGCGCAGCGCCAGGTTGTGCGCGGCGAAACCGCCAAACACCACCGAATGCACCGCACCGATGCGCGCGCAGGCCAGCATCGCGAACACCGCCTCGGCCATGTTCGGCATATAGATGACCACGCGGTCGCCACGGCCGACATCCAGTTCCTTGAGCACCGCAGCGAAGGCATTCACTTCGCGGTACAGCTCGCGATAGGTGATCTCGCGGGTGGTATTGGTTTCGGTGGACACGGTGACCAGCGCCAGCTGTCCGGCGCGCTCGGCCAGATGCCGGTCCACCGCGTTGTAGCAGAGGTTGGTCAGGCCGCCGACGAACCAGCGCCGGAACGGCGGATTGGAGTAGTCCAGGATCTGCTGCGGCGGACGATGCCAGTAGATGGCCTTGGCCTCTTCGGCCCAGAACGCCTCCGGCTCATCGATGGAGCGGCGGTAGATCTGCTCGTACTGCATGACACCCTCCGGAACCTGCTGGTCTGAGCCGAGCATAGTGCGAGCGCCGGGCGCGCTCCTTCCGACATTGGTCGTAGGGGCCCGCTCGCACACCGAACATGAACCGGGCCGGGGTCATCCGGCATGTCGACCTTGCCGCGGAGCCAAGACCAGACCTGCCAGCGTACCCGGCAGGTCGATCCGGCGATGGCGTCATTGACACCCGGCCCTGCCCTCGCCGACGCTGCCTGTCTCGCTGTCCATTGCCGTACCCATGATCCGACCCGTTCTGCTTGCGATGTTGATGCTGCTTTCCGATGCCACGTTCGCCGCGCCGGCAACCGCCGGCCCCCCCTGCCGACCTGCCCGCACCACCGGCATGGCTGGCCGCGGTGGAAGCCGATTACCCCCGTCACCGGGTCGACGGGCTGTCCTCGCGGGTCTTCAGTGCGGAGCACTGGTGGACGCTCACCACTCCGCTGCTGACGGCCGAAGCCGGGTTCGTGGTCGAACCGGTCGGCCACAGCGCCGAGGGCCGCCCGCTGTGTCACGTGAGTTGGGGAAGCGGCCCGACCCGCGTCCTGCTCTGGTCGCAGATGCATGGCGATGAAAGCACCGCCAGCATGGCGCTGGCCGACCTGTTCCAGTTTCTCGGCCGGTCGCCGGCGCACCCGCTGGTCAAGCAGCTGCGCCAGCGGCTGAGCCTGCACGTCGTGCCGATCCTCAATCCCGACGGCGCCGCCCGCTTCCAGCGTCGCAACGCGCAGGGCATCGACATCAACCGCGACGCCGCCGCGCTGGCCTCGCCCGAAGCCCGCGCGCTCAAGACGCTGCGTGACCGCCTGCAACCGGCCTTCGGCTTCAACCTGCACGACCAGCGTCCCGGTTACCGGGTCGGCGACTCCGCGCGCGGTACCGCCATCGCCCTGCTCGCCCCGCCGTTCAACGGGCCGCGCGAGGTCAATGACGTGCGTGGGCGGGCGATCGGCGTTGCGGCACTGATCCGCGCCGCGCTGGAGCCGCGCATCGGCGGCCATATCGCGCGCTGGGACGACGAGTTCAACCCGCGTGCGTTCGGCGACCTGATGCAGCAATGGGGTACCAGCACGGTGCTGATCGAGGCTGGCGGCATCGAGGGCGATCCGCAGAAGCAGAAACTGCGCGAACTGAACTTCCTCGCCCTGCTGGTGGCGCTGGATGCCATCGCCAGCGGCGACTACGCGCACGCACCACACGCGCTGTATACCGGGCTGCCGGAGAACGGCCAGGTGTGGCCCGATCTGCTGGTGCGTAGTGCCACCCTAACCAGCCCGGGCGTGGCCCCGGCCCGCGCCGATATCCTGGTGGAATTCAAGCATGCGCTCAGCGGCGAGGGCGGCCGCATCACCGATATCGGCGATCTGGGCACACGCCCTGCCCGCACCGTGATCGATGCGCGTGATCTCTACCTCACGCCTGCCCCGGGCGGTCGTCTGGCAAACAACGCCCCGGCCCGGTTCGTCCTCAGCCGCGATCCCGAAGGTCGCCAGGTGGTGTGGTCACTGCTGGACGATCTGGACGCCAGCCAGACCGCGCCGGAACACGACGACCACCCCTGAGGCGCCGCGTACAGGACGCCCCGGCGGGGCGTCCGCGGCCACCACTCAGAACGGCGCCGGTGACAGCAGGCGCATCGGCTGCCCGGATTGCGGATGCACGAAGGCCAGCTCGCTGGCGTGCAGCGCCACGCGGGCGGCCGGAGCCGCGCCGTAGAACACATCGCCGACAATCGGATGGCCCAGGCTGGCCATATGCACCCGCAGCTGGTGGCTGCGCCCGGTGACCGGCTCCAGCGCCACGCGCGTCCGCTGCGCGACGGCATCGCGCTCGATCACCCGCCAGCGCGTCAGCGCCGGTTTGCCCAGCGCGAAGTCGACAATCTGCCGCGGCCGGTTCGGCCAGTCACAGATCAGCGGCAGCGCCACCTCGCCGGCGTCTTCCGCCAGCATCCCTTCCACCAGCGCCTCGTAGCGTTTGTCCACCTGGCGCCGCTCGAACAGCCCCGACAGTGCCGCCTGCATCGGCTTGCCGCGCGCGTACAGCATCAGGCCGGAGGTCACCTGGTCGAGCCGGTGCACGGTCAGCGCATCCGGATACACCTGTTGCAGCCGGGCGATCACGCAGTCCTGGTTCTCCGGCAGGCGCCCGGGCACGGACAGCAGGCCGGCGGGCTTCTCGGCCACCAGCAGATGCGCATCCAGGTAATGCACGGCGATATCAGCAGTCATGGCACTTCATCTGCGGACAATCCAGCACCGCATTTCGAATAAGACCTCAAACAGAAACGGGGAAGCCGAAGCTTCCCCGTCGATCACACCGTCACACGTGTGGAATTACAGCAGGTCAGCGACGCCGGCGCGCTCTTCTTCCAGCTCGTTCAAGGTGATGTCGATGTACTTCTGCGAGAAGTCATCGATCGGCAGGTCCTTGATGATGGTGTACTTGCCGTTCTCGGTGGTCACCGGGAAACCGAACACCACGCCTTCCGGGATGCCGTAGGAGCCGTCGGACGGCACGCCCATGGTCACCCACTTGCCGTTGCTGCCCAGCACCCAGTCATGGATGTGGTCGATGGCGGCATTGGCAGCCGAGGCGGCCGAGGACAGGCCACGGGCGGCGATGATGGCCGCGCCACGCTTGCCGACGGTCGGGATGAAGGTGCTGGCGTTCCATTCCTGATCGTTGATCAGCTCGGCCACAGCGGCGCCGCCGGTGGTGGCGAAGCGGTAGTCCGGGTACATGGTCGGGCTGTGGTTGCCCCACACGGTGAACTTCTCGAAGCTGTCCACGGTCTTGCCGGTCTTGGCGGCCAGCTGGCTCAGGGCACGGTTGTGGTCCAGGCGCAGCATCGCGGTGAAGTTCTCCGGTTTCAGGTCCGGCGCCGACTTCATCGCGATGTAGGCGTTGGTGTTGGCCGGGTTGCCGACCACCAGCACCTTCACGTCACGGCTGGCGACAGCGTTCAGGGCCTTGCCCTGCACGGTGAAGATCTTGGCATTTTCCAGCAGCAGGTCCTTGCGCTCCATGCCCGGGCCGCGCGGACGCGCACCGACCAGCAGGGCCACATCGGCGTCCTTGAAGGCCACCAGCGGATCCGCGGTGGTCACCACGCCGGCCAGCAGCGGGAACGCGCAGTCTTCCAGTTCCATGACCACGCCCTTCAGCGCGGCCTGGGCCTTTTCATTGTCGATTTCCAGCAGCTGCAGGATGACCGGCTGGTCCTTGCCGAGCATTTCGCCGGAAGCGATGCGGAACAGCAGGGCGTAACCGATATTGCCGGCGGCACCGGTCACGGCAACACGTACAGGAGTCTTCATGGGGGATTTCCTCTGCTAAGAAGCGTGTGGGGTGGGAGTCTGCGCAGGTCGCCGTGGCAGGCACGACGGCCGGATCAAAAACGGCCACCTGTCAAAAAGGTGGCCGTCGGAAGGAATCAGGCGGCGAGGATCTTGTTCCACTCGGCCACGCGGTCGGCCTTGGCGGCCAGCACGGTGTCGGCATCGCCTTCCAGGGTGATCTTGTTGATCACATCACCCATCTGCACGCTGTCGACCACGTCCATGCCTTCAAGCACCTTGCCGAACACGGTGTGCTTGCCATCAAGCCAGTCGGTCTTGATGTGGGTGATGAAGAACTGGCTGCCGTTGGTGGACGGGCCGGCATTGGCCATCGACAGCACGCCGCGGTCATGGCGGACGCCGTTGTTGGTCTCGTCCTCGAAACGGTAGCCCGGGCCACCGCGGCCGGAACCTTCCGGGCAGCCGCCCTGGATCATGAAATCGGCGATCACGCGGTGGAAGATCAGGCCATCGTAGAAGCCGTGCTTGACCAGGTTGGCAAAGTTGGCCACGGTCAGCGGCGCCTTGTCGGCGAACAGCTCGACCTTGATGAGGCCGCGGGAAGTGTCGAAATTGGCGATCAGGGCCATGGGGAATCCTTGTGGAAAAGACATTTCGCTAGCCCCATAGGATACACCCGCACCCATGCCTGACGCTGCCCGGATTCCTCCACTTGCGCCGACCGCAGCTGAACACGCACCCGGCCCCGACAGGGGGAGTTTTCGCAGCGGTACCACATACCCTTATAATATTGGACTCTTTTCCCCATTCACGGCGCCGGCTGGCCGTCTTTCGCATGTCTATCGAAAATCTTCGCAACATCGCCATCGTCGCCCACGTCGACCACGGTAAAACCACCCTGGTTGACTGCCTGCTCAAGAATTCCGAAACGCTGGCCGAGCGCACCGTGCTCGCCGAGCGCGTGATGGACAGCAACGACCAGGAAAAGGAACGCGGCATCACCATCCTGGCCAAGAACACGGCCATCAAGTGGAACGGCAACCGCATCAACATCGTCGACACCCCCGGACACGCCGACTTCGGCGGCGAGGTGGAACGCGTGCTGTCGATGGTCGACTCGGTGCTGATCCTCGTCGATGCGATGGACGGCCCGATGCCGCAGACCCGCTTCGTCACCCAGAAGGCCTTCGCGATGGGCTTCAAGCCGATCGTCGTGGTCAACAAGGTGGACCGCCCGGGCGCACGTCCGGACTGGGTGATCGACCAGGTGTTCGACCTGTTCGACAAGCTCGGCGCCACCAATGAGCAGCTGGATTTCCCGATCGTCTACGCCTCCGGCCTGAACGGTTATGCCGGCCTGGAAGACACCGTGCGCTCGGGCGACATGACCCCGCTGTTCGAGGCGATCATGAAGTACGTGCCGGCACCGGACGTGGATCTGGACGGCCCGTTCCAGATGCGCATCAGCCAGCTGGACTACAACAATTTCGTCGGTGTGATCGGCATCGGCCGCATCCAGCGCGGCAAGGTCAAGAAGAACCAGGCCGTCACGGTGATCGACCGCACGGGCAAGAAGCGCCAGGGCAAGGTACTGCAGGTGCTGGGCTTCATGGGCCTGGAGCGCATCGAGGTCGAAGAGGCGCAGGCCGGCGACATCATCGCCATCTCCGGCATCCAGGAGCTGACCATCTCCGATACCGTCTGCGCGCTGGACGCGCCGGAAGCGCTGCCGGCGCTGACCGTGGATGAGCCGACCATCTCGATGACCTTCCAGGTCAACAACTCGCCGTTCGCCGGCAGCAAGGACCTGTCCGGTGGCAAGTTCCTGACCAGCCGCCAGCTGAAGGAACGTCTGGATCGCGAGACCGTGCACAACGTCGCGCTGAAGGTCGAGCAGCTGGAAGACGCCGACAAGTTCCTGGTCTCCGGCCGTGGCGAGCTGCACCTGTCGGTGCTGATCGAAACCATGCGCCGTGAAGGCTACGAGCTGGCGGTGTCGCGTCCGGAAGTGATCATCAAGGAGATCGACGGCCAGCTGATGGAGCCGATCGAGCAGCTGGTGGTCGATATCGAGGAGCAGCACCAGGGTGGCGTGATGGAGAAGCTGGGCACCCGCAAGGCGCTGCTGGAAGGCATGGAAGCCGACGGCAAGGGCCGCGTGCGCCTGGACTTCAAGATCCCGGCACGCGGCCTGATCGGCTTCCAGAACGAGTTCAAGACCCTGACCCAGGGCACCGGCCTGCTGTTCCACGTGTTCGACCACTACGGTCCGAAGGAACAGGGCGCCATCGCCAAGCGCCAGAACGGCGTGATGATCGCCAACGCACCGGGCGCCACTCCGGCCTATTCGCTGGGGCCGCTGCAGGAGCGTGGCAAGCTGTTCGCCGCCGAAGGTGACAATGTCTACGAAGGCCAGCTGATCGGCATCCACTCCAAGGACAACGACCTGACCGTCAACGCGATCAAGACCAAGCCGCTGACCAACATGCGTGCTTCGGGCAAGGACGATGCGATCCAGCTGACCCCGGCGATCAAGTTCTCGCTGGAGCAGGCCCTGGACTTCATTGACGACGACGAGCTGGTGGAAATCACCCCGAAGGAAATCCGCCTGCGCAAGAAGTTCCTGACCGAAAGCGACCGCAAGAAGGCCTCGCGCGCCGGCTGATGCGCCGGTGAGCGGAAAGTCGCCCTACAACCCGGATCCGCATGCGCATCCGGGTCTGGCAGCCATCGCGCTGCTGGAAGCGGGAAAGGCCTTCGCGGCCTTTCTCGCCGCGGCCGGCCTGGAGATCTCCGGACCCGGTCCGCTGCGCAACCTGATCGACAGCCTGATCCGCCACGTGGGTGGCGACCCCGGGCACGGCGCGTTCTCCTCGCTGCTGGGCCTGATCACTCCCGATACCGTCCATCTCGCCGCCGCCATTCTTGCGGCCTACGGCCTGCTGCGCGCGATCGAAGCGTGGGGCCTGTGGCGCGCCCGCGCCTGGGCCTCATGGCTGGGCTGCATTTCCGCGGCGCTGTACCTGCCGCTGGACGTCTACGCCATCTTCAGGCATCCCGGCTGGGCTGCATGGCTGCTGCTGGCGGTCAACCTGCTGGTGGTGTGGGTGCTGGCGCGCGACCTTCGCAGGCGACGCCAGCACTGATCCACCGCAGCCCTGTGCTGCCCGTACCGATCCCCGGCCACGGCATCACGCCGCGGATCAGGCGCCCTGCTTGCGCACGATCGCCATCGCGATCTCCAGCGACTGCTCGTAGTTCAGCCGCGGATCCACCGGCGAGCGGTAGGCACGCTCCAGATCCCGCTCGGTCAGTTCGCGCGCACCACCGGTGCATTCGGTCACATCCTCGCCGGTCAGCTCCAGATGCACGCCTCCCAGGCGGGTACCGGCGGCCGCGTGCAGATCGAAGGACAGCTCCACTTCGCTGCGGATGTTGGCAAAGCGCCGGGTCTTGTAGCCGTTGCTGGTGCTTTCGGTATTGCCGTGCATCGCATCGCAGACCCACAGCACCCGCCGCCCGTCGCGCTTCACTGCCTCCAGTAGGGGCGGCAGTTTCTCCGTGATCTGCGCCGCGCCCATGCGATGGATGAAACTCAGCCGGCCCGGCTCGTCATCCGGATTGAGCACATCGATCAGCCGCAACAGCTGGTCCGGCTGCACCGATGGCCCGACCTTGATCGCGATGGGATTGCGGACCCCACGCAGGTATTCCACGTGCGCGCCATCCAGCGCCGCAGTCCGCATGCCGATCCACGGGTAGTGCGTGCTCAGGTTGAAATAGCCCTGCTGGCGCGGCACCTGCCGGGTCAGCGCTTCCTCGTACGGCAGCAACAGCGCCTCGTGCGAAGTGTAGAAGTCCACCCGGTTGAGGTTGTGCACCCGCGAACCGGACAGCGTCTCCATGAAACGCACCGCATCGCCGATCGAGCCCACCATCTTCTGGTACTCGGCCGCCAGCGGCGAGCAGCCGACCCAGCCCAGGTTCCAGTACTCGGGATGGTGCAGATCGGCGAATCCGCCATCGATCAGCGCCCGCACGAAGTTCATCGTCATCGCCGAGCGGGAGTGTGCGGCGATCATCCGCTGCGGATCGGGGACACGTGCGGCCCCGGTGAACTCCGGCGCGTTGATCACATCACCGCGATAACTCGGCAGGGTCACGCCATCACGGGTCTCGGTATCGGCCGAACGCGGCTTGGCGTACTGACCGGCGAAGCGGCCGACGCGGATCACCGGCTTGCGCAGCCCGTGCACCAGCACCAGGCTCATCTGCAACAGCACCTTGAGCCGGTTGGAAATCGTCGCGGACTCGCAATCGGCAAAATTCTCCGCACAGTCGCCGCCCTGCAGCAGGAAGCGCTTGCCCTCCTGGGCCTCGGCCAGCTGCTGCTTGAGCGCGAAGATTTCCCATGAGGTGACCAGCGGCGGCAACTGCCGCAATTCAGCCAGTGCCGATTCCAGCGCGACAGGGTCCGGGTAGACCGGCATCTGCAAGGCCGGCTTGTCGCGCCAGCTGATCGGCGTCCAACTGGAGTCCGGAGCGGTAGAGACGGATGGAGTCGCAGACAGGTTCATGCCATCACCAGCAATTCAAACAGGAAAAATCAGTGGAAGGTCAGCGCGAAGTGCGCCGGAAGCCGGCATACAGCGCCCACAGCGCCAGCAGCACGAACCACACAAGGCTCCACATCGGCATGCTCAGCCCGAGAAACTGCCAGTCGATGTTGCCGCAGTCGCCGGTGCCGGTGAGCACGGTGCGGAATACCTCGAACGGCCCCATCGTCTCGCTCAGGAAGCTCAACGGCGGCCCACAGCTGCTGCCCATATCCTTCGGCAACATCTGCACGTAGACGTGGCGCCCGGCGATGCCGGCGCCCACGGCGGCGGCAACCAGGCCCAATACGCCGTAGCTCGCCCGCGCCCCCCGGGCCAGCGGGCCATGCAACGCCCCCAGCAGGAAGACGATGCCCAGCGCTGCGAACGCGATGCGCTGATAGATGCACAGCGGGCACGGCTCCAGGCCCATTTTCAGCTGGGTGAAAACGGCAAAGCCCAGCAAGCCGGCACAGACGAGGAAGCCAAGCAGGAACTGGAGTCGGAAATTCCAACGCAACGGATTCATTCGGCGGGACCTGTTCAAACAAGCCCGCAAGAGTAGCAGGCCTTACCGGCTGCCACACCCGCAGCACAGATGCCGATCACGCATAAGCAAGAAGCCCGGCACAGGCCGGGCTTCCGCAGGATCCATCCGTTGATGGATGTGCCGATTACTCGGCGACTTCCTCGGCAACCACGGCCGGACGGTCGACCAGCTCGACATAGGCCATCGGCGCATTGTCGCCAGCGCGGAAGCCGCACTTGAGCAGGCGCAGGTAGCCACCCGGACGGTTGGCGTAGCGCGGGCCCAGTATGGTGAACAGGTTGCCCACGGCTTCCTTGTCACGCAGGCGGGCGAACGCCAGACGACGGTTGGCGACCGAGTCGACCTTGGCCAGGGTGATCAGCGGCTCGGCGACGCGGCGCAGCTCCTTGGCCTTCGGCAGGGTGGTCTTGATCAGCTCGTGCTTGAACAGCGAGGCGGCCATGTTCTTGAACATCGCTTCGCGGTGGGCGCTGGTGCGGTTGAACTTGCGGCCGGACTTCATGTGACGCATGGGTCTATTCCTTGGTTAATGTTGGGACATTGGACTTCGTTGTCGCCATCCTGGCGTTGCACATGGACTGCGGGTGGTCCTGGTCGCCCGTCCTGGTCGACCGGCATCGCGGCCTTGTCAGCTGTCGATGCGGGTACTGCTGAAACAATATTCCCCCGCATGGTCACCCATGCGGGGGAACAGGTGTTGCTATCAACCAAGCATGCCGTGAGCGGCGACACCGGCCGGCGGCCAGTTCTCCAGCTTCATGCCCAGCGACAGGCCACGCTGGGCCAGCACTTCCTTGATCTCGCTCAGCGACTTCTTGCCGAGGTTCGGGGTCTTGAGCAGTTCCACTTCGGTCTTCTGGATCAGATCACCGATGTAGTAGATGCTCTCGGCCTTCAGGCAGTTGGCCGAACGCACGGTCAACTCCAGATCATCGATCGGGCGCAGCAGCACCGGATCCACGCCCGGGCTCGGCTGCGTGCTGCCGCCGCGCTCGCGGTGGGTGAAGTCACCGAATACCGACAGCTGGTCGCTGAGGATGTCGGCGGCGGTGCGCACGGCTTCCTCGGCGTCGATCGTGCCGTTGGTTTCGATATCGATGACCAGCTTGTCCAGGTCGGTACGCTGCTCGACGCGGGCCGCTTCCACGGCATAGGCGACGCGGCGGACCGGCGAGAACGAGGCGTCCAGAACCAGGCGACCGATGGCGCGGGTCTCCTCGTCCGGGCGACGACGCGCAGCGGCCGGCTGGTAACCGAAGCCGCGTTCGATCTTCAGGCGCATGTCGATCGATGCATCCTTGGTCAGGTTGCAGATCACATGGTCGCCGTTGATGACTTCGACGTTGTGGTCGACCTTGATGTCGGCAGCGGTGACAACACCGGGGCCCTGCTTGGACAGGGTCACGGTGGCGCTGTCGCCGGTATGCATACGGACCGCCACATCCTTCAGGTTCAGCAGGACTTCGAGCACGTCCTCCTGCAGGCCCTCAAGGGTGGTGTACTCGTGCAGCACGCCGTCAATCTCGACTTCGGTAATGGCGAAGCCCGGGATGGACGACAGCAGCACGCGTCGCAGGGCGTTGCCCAGCGTATGCCCGTAACCACGCTCCAGCGGCTCGATAACGACCTTGGCGCGGGTTTCGGTAAGGCGTTCGATCTGCGGACCGCGAGGGCGCAGAACCTGGTATGCGGTAACCGTCATGTTGCGGGTTCTCCTGCGAACCTCCGGTGCAACCCGGAGGCTCTCCATTGTGAATTACTTCGAATACAACTCGACGATCAGCGCTTCGTTGATATCCGCAGGCAGGTCGGCACGATCCGGCACAGCCTTGAAAACGCCGGCGAACTTGCCCGAGTCGACTTCGACCCAGGACGGACGCAGATCGTGCTGGGCAGCAACGGTCAGGGCTTCCTGGACGCGCAGCTGCTTGGCAGCCTTCTCGGACAGGGCAACCGCGTCGCCGGCCTTGACCTGGTACGAAGCCAGATTCACCGACTTGCCGTTGACCGTGACGCCGCGGTGGCTGACCAGCTGACGGGCAGCCGGACGGGTCACAGCGAAGCCCATGCGGTAGACGACGTTGTCCAGACGGGTTTCCAGCAACTGCAGCAGGTTTTCGCCGGTGTTGCCCTTCTTGGTCGAAGCCTTCTTGTAGTAGTTGCGGAACTGGCGCTCCAGCAGACCGTAGATGCGCTTGACCTTCTGCTTTTCACGCAGCTGGGTGGCGTAGTCGGACAGCTTGCCCTTGCGGGCGGTGGCGCCGTGCTGGCCGGGCTTCTGCTCCAGCTTGCACTTGGAATCCAACGCGCGGGCCGGGCTCTTCAGAGAGAGGTCGGCGCCTTCGCGGCGGGCGAGCTTACAGGTGGGACCGATATAACGAGCCATTTCTTATCGCTCCCTTAGACGCGACGCTTCTTCGGCGGACGGCACCCGTTGTGCGGGATTGGCGTCACGTCGATGATGTTGGTGATCTTGTAGCCGACGTTGTTCAACGAACGCACGGCCGACTCACGGCCCGGACCCGGACCCTTGATGCGGACTTCCAGCGACTTCAGGCCGTAATCCAGCGCAGCCTTGCCGGCCTTTTCGGCGGCAACCTGGGCGGCGAACGGAGTCGACTTGCGCGAACCACGGAAACCGGCGCCACCGGAGGTCGCCCAAGACAGTGCATTGCCCTGGCGGTCGGTGATGGTCACGATGGTGTTGTTGAACGAAGCGTGGACGTGGGCAACGCCGTCGGTGACGACGCGCTTGATCTTCTTCTTGGTTTTTGCAGCAGCGGGCTTAGCCATTATTCAGGTCCCTTACTTCTTAAGAGCCTTGCGCGGACCCTTGCGGGTGCGTGCATTGGTCTTGGTACGCTGGCCACGCAGCGGCAGGCCACGACGGTGACGCAGGCCGCGGTAGCAACCCAGGTCCATCAGGCGCTTGATAGCGATACCGATTTCGCGACGCAGGTCGCCTTCGACGATGTACTTGCCGACTTCGGCGCGCAGGCGCTCGATTTCCGGCTCGGACAGCTCACGGATCTTGGTGGTCGAGGTCACGTTTGCGGCTTCGCAAACCTTCTTCGAACGGGTACGGCCGATGCCGTAAATGCTTTGCAACCCGACCCAGACGTGCTTCTGGGCTGGCAGGTTGACGCCTGCAATACGCGCCATGACGCGATTCTCCAGCTGAGTGATGGCCGAATACGCACCGACAGGCGCGCCGTTCCGGCAGGATGGATCAAAAATGATTAGCGATACAAACAAGGTCCCGGTTTACGTTGATGCCCAGGGAACACGGAGTTCCAAGGACCCGGCGTGGGGAGTGTGCCCACGCTCCGGCGCCGGATGTGCCTGGCAAAGTCGTACCGCCCTTTGCCGCCCGCGCTACTCCTGCGCGGAACAACCACATCACATCCCCACCCGAGACCGCTGCAGGGACCGCCCTTCTGTTTTGAAGACCCCGCCGGGAACCGGCGGAGCCTTCTCGCTATGAAGCGGAAAGTATAACGGGTGAATCAGCCGCGTGCAAAACCGCCGCGGTTGCCGCCCTTCAGGTTGGCCTTCTTCAACAGGCTCTCGTACTGGTGCGACATCAGGTGCGCCTGGATCTGGGCGATGAAATCCATCACCACCACCACCACGATCAGCAGCGAGGTGCCGCCGAAGTAGAACGAGGCATTGAGCTGCGTGCGCATGATTTCCGGCAGCAGGCAGACGATGACCACGTAAGCGGCACCGGCGGCCGTCAGCCGGGTCAACACGCTATCGACATACTCGGCCGTGGCCTTGCCCGGACGGATACCCGGGATCAGCGCACCGGACTTCTTCAGGTTGTCGGCGGTTTCCTGCGAGTTGAACACCAGCGCGGTGTAGAAGAAGGAGAAACCGATGATCAGACCGGCAAACACGATCATGTGCAGCGGCTCGCCAGGACCCAGCGAGTTGGCGATCTTCTGCAACCAGGTGGCCGAACTGGCCTGGCCGGACCACTGCGCCAGGGTTGCCGGGAAGGCAAGGATGCTCGAGGCGAAGATCGCCGGGATCACACCCGCCATGTTCAGCTTCAGCGGCAGGAACGAGGTCTGGTTCATGTAGGCATTACGGCCACCCTGGCGGCGGGCGTAATTGACGGTGATGCGGCGCTGGCCGCGCTCGACGAACACCACGAAATAGGTGAAGACCAGCACCAGCAGGACGATCATCAACAGCGCGATGAAGCTCATGTTGCCTTCGCGGAAGGCCTCGATCGTCTGGATAACCGCCGAGGGCAGGCCCGCGACGATGCCGGCGAAGATGATCAGCGAGACACCGTTGCCGATACCGCGCTCGGTCACCTGCTCACCGACCCACATCAGGAAGATGGTGCCGGCAGTCAATGCGATCACCGCAGTCAGGACGAAGCCCAGACCCGGCGCATACACCACCGGTGCACCGCCCGGCGAAACCTGGTTCTGCAGCGCCATGGCGATACTGCCGCCCTGCACGACCGCCAGCAACACCGCGCCGATGCGCGAATACTGCGTGATCTTGCGCCGGCCGGACTCACCCTCCTTCTGCAGCGCCTTGAGCGCCGGGAAGATGTGGACCGCCAGCTGCATCACGATCGATGCCGAGATATACGGCATCACGTTCAACGCGAAAATACTGAAACGGTGCAGGGCGCCGCCCGAGAACATGTTGAACATGTCCACGATACCGCCGCCCTGCGCCTGCATCAGCGCAAGCATGGCATCGGGATTGACGCCTGGCACCGGCACATAGCAGCCGATGCGATAGACGAGCAATGCCCCGACTACGAACAGAAGACGCTGGCGAAGTTCCGTGAACTTGCCGATCCCGCCCGCGAGGTTACCGATGCCAGCTTGCGCCATGTTCCCGTTACTCCTGTACGCTGCCGCCGGCAGCTTCGATCGCAGCCTTGGCGCCGGCGGTAGCCGCAACACCCTTCAGGGTGAACGCCTTGGTCAGCTCGCCCTTCAGGACGATCTTGGCCTTCTTGGCGGTGGACGGGACCAGCTTGGCGGCACGCAGTGCGGCGAAGTCGATCTCACCCGCTTCCAGACGGTCCAGGTGGTAGGACAGCACTTCAGCGGTGTCCTTGGCCGTACGGGAAACAAAGCCGATCTTCGGCAGACGGCGCTGCATCGGGGTCTGGCCGCCTTCGAAGCCGGCCTTGATCTTGCCCTTGCCCGAACGTGCGAACGAGCCCTTGTGGCCGCGACCGGCGGTCTTGCCCAGGCCCGAGCCGATACCGCGACCGACGCGGGTGCGCTCGGTGCGGGCGCCCGGTGCCGGGCTGAGGTCATTGAGACGCAAAGTCATGATCGATTACTCCTCAACCTTGACGAGGTACTGGACCTTGTTGATCAGGCCGCGTACCTGCGGGCTGTCCTTCAGTTCACGCACATCGTTGAGTTTGTTCAGGCCCAGCGCACGCACCGACAGGCGGTGGCGCGACTGGGTTCCACGCAGGCCGCGCACCAGGCGCACCTTGACGGTCTTGCCGGCATCACTTGCCATGATTCAGATCCTCCACCTTCTTGCCGCGCTTGGCCGCAATGCGGGCCGGCGACTGCACGCCTGCCAGACCCTTCACGGTGGCACGCACCAGGTTGATCGGGTTGCGCGAACCGGTGGCCTTGGCCAGCACGTCCTTCACACCAACCGCTTCCAGCACGGCGCGCATGGCACCACCGGCGATCACACCGGTACCTTCCGAGGCAGGCTGCATGAACACACGCGCCGCACCGTGGCCGTCCTTGACGGTATGCCACAGCGTGCCGTTGTTCAGATCAACGCTGACCATCTTCTTGCGGGCCTGCTCCATCGACTTCTGGATGGCGACCGGCACTTCGCGCGCCTTGCCATAGCCGAAGCCGACCTTGCCTTCGCCATCACCGACCACGGTCAGTGCGGTGAAGGTGAACTGGCGGCCACCCTTGACGGTCTTGCTGACGCGGTTGACCGCGACCAGCTTTTCGATCATGCCGTCGTCGACTTTTTCTTCGCGGTTGCGATCGCGATCGCGACCCCGCGGCTGACGTTCTTCTGCCATTTCGATTCCTTGATTGATTGGATATGTACGGCTCGGGGCCGCTTATGGTTGTGAAGTGACGCTTTGACCCACCAGCCACTGCAGAAGAATGGAAGGTGTCCGCCAGCAACCCCTGACGGCAGGAAGGAAGAGCCCCGCGGGGCCCTTCCCTTTCAACTTAGAACTGCAGACCGCCTTCGCGGGCTGCATCGGCCAGCGCCTTGATGCGGCCGTGGTAGCGGTAACCCGAGCGGTCGAAAGCGACCTTCTCGATACCGGCAGCCTTGGCGCGCTCGGCGATGATCTTGCCGACCTTGGCAGCGGCGTCGCAGTTCTTGCCGTTCTTCAGACCTTCCTTGACCTCGGCCTGGGCGGTATTGGCCGAAGCCAGCACCTTGGAGCCATCGGCAGTGAAGACCTGCGCGTACAGATGCTGGCCGGTACGCAGAACCGACAGGCGCGCCACACCGAGGGTACGGATGTGTGCACGGGTCGACTTGGCGCGACGCAGACGGGCAATGTTCTTGTTCATGTTCTTTATCCTCGAAAGCTGAAGACCTTGGAATTAGGCCTTCTTGGCTTCCTTGCGAATGATGACTTCACCGGCGTACTTCACACCCTTGCCCTTGTAGGGCTCCGGCGGACGGAAGCCACGGATCTTGGCGGCGACTTCACCGACAACCTGCTTGTCAGCGCCCTGGACCAGCACTTCGGTCTGGGTCGGGGTCGACAGGGTGATGCCTTCCGGCGCCACGAACACGACAGGATGCGAGAAACCCAGCGACAGGTTCAGGTCCTTGCCCTGCATGGCAGCGCGGTAACCCACGCCGACCAGCTCCAGCTTCTTCTCGAAGCCTTCGGACACGCCGTGCACCATGTTGGCGAGGATCGAACGAACGGTGCCGGTCAGCGCATCGAAGGAAATATCCTTCGGGCTCAGCGTGGCAACGCCATTGTCGAGGGTGATTTCAACACCAGCGGACTTGTTCAGCGACAGGGCACCCTTCGGGCCCTTCACGCTCACGGTTTCCGGCTGGATGGCCAGCTCAACGCCCTTGGGCAGATTGATCGGCTTTTTGGCTACGCGGGACATAGTGGACTCCTTCCCTTAAGCCACGAAGCACAGGACTTCGCCGCCGACGCCCAACTGGCGCGCCTGCGCATCGGTCATGATGCCCTTGGAGGTGGAAATGATGGCAACGCCCAGGCCGTTGAGGACCTTCGGCAGATCGGACTTGCCACGGTACTGGCGCAGACCCGAACGCGAGAAGCGCTTCAGGGTCGCGATGACCGGCTTGCCTTCGAAATACTTCAGGACGATTTCGAGTTCGGCCTTGTTGTTTTCGATGTTGGTAACGCGCAGGTCGGTGATGTAACCCTCGTCCTTCAGGACCTGGGCAATGGCCACCTTGACCTTGGAGGACGGCGCCTTCACCGTCTGCTTGCCAACCGCGGCCGCATTCTTGATGCGGACCAGCAGGTCGGCGATGGGATCAGTCATGCTCATGTAGATACCTTTGAGTGCACCGATATCCGCTTTCGCGAAAATCTCGTGTTGTCCTGGAATGGGCCAGGGCCCTACCGCACCGGCCAGCCGGCTTCCGACAGGCAAGGAGCGGAATTATACGACAAAAAGTCCGACTTGCGTCGGACTCTTCGCATCATCTTCAGGTCGCCCCGCCGATGAACCGTCCGGGCCTGGCGGCCCGGACGGACTTTCTTACCAGCTCGCCTTGCGCAGGCCCGGCACGTCGCCGCGCATGGTGGCTTCGCGCAGCTTGTTGCGGCCCAGGCCGAACTTGCTGTACACAGCACGCGGACGGCCCGACAGGGCACAACGCGTGGTCTGGCGGCACGGCGAGGAGTCACGCGGCAGCTTGGAGAGCTTGGCGGCAGCGTCAACCTTCTCCTCGTAGCTCGCATCCACGGAGGAGACGATCTTCTTCAGAGCCGCACGCTTGTCGGCGTACTTGGTAGCCAGCTTCTTCCGCTTGATGTCGCGGTTGACCATGGAGGTCTTTGCCATTTCGGTTTCCTCGACGAATCAGTTACGGAACGGGAACTTGAACGCTGCGAGCAGCGCCTTCGCTTCCGCGTCGGTCTTGGCGGTGGTGGTGATGGCGATATCCATGCCGCGGATCGCATCGACGGCGTCGAAGTCGATTTCCGGGAAGATGATCTGTTCCTTCACACCCATGTTGTAGTTGCCACGACCGTCGAACGAACGACCCGACACACCGCGGAAGTCACGCACGCGCGGCAGCGAGATGTTGATCAGGCGATCCAGGAACTCGAACATGGTGTCACGACGCAAGGTGACCTTGCAGCCGATCGGCCAGCCATCACGGATCTTGAACGAGGCCACCGACACGCGCGACTTGGTGATGATCGGCTTCTGACCGGTGATCTTGGTCATGTCGGCGACGGCGTTCTCCAGAACCTTCTTGTTGGTGGCCGCTTCGCCCACACCCATGTTCAGGGTGATCTTGACGAGCTTCGGCACTTCCATCGGGTTCTTGTAGCCGAACTGCTTGGTCAGCGCCGGCACCACTTCGTCTTTGTAGAACTTTTCGAGACGGGAATTCATTCGATCATTCCTCAGGCGTCGAGCGCCTCACCGCTGGAGCGGAACACACGCAGTTTGCGTCCATCCTCCAGCACCTTGAAGCCAACGCGCTCGCCCTTGCCGGTAGCCGGGTTCAGGACATTCACGTTGGAGATATGGATCGAAGCTTCACGCTCGACCACGCCGCCGGCGATGCCCGCCTGCGGGTTCGGCTTGGTGTGGCGCTTGACGATGTTCACGTTGGCGACGACCACGCGGTCGCCGTCGACGCGGACGACTTCGCCCTGCTTGCCCTTGTCCTTGCCGGTGTTGACGACGACCTGGTCGCCCTTCTTGATACGGTTAGCCATGATTATCTCCTGGCGCTCACAGAACTTCGGGAGCGAGCGAGACGATCTTCATGAACTTCTCAGTACGAAGTTCACGGGTCACCGGCCCGAAGATGCGGGTGCCGATCGGCTCTTGCTTGCTGTTCAGCAGGACAGCGGCGTTGCCGTCGAAACGGATCAGCGAACCGTCGGCGCGACGCACACCCTTGCGGGTACGCACCACGACGGCGTCATACACTTCACCCTTCTTGACCTTGCCGCGCGGGATCGCATCCTTCACGGTGACCTTGATGATGTCACCGATGTGTGCGTAACGGCGCTTCGAGCCGCCCAACACCTTGATGCACATCACTTCCTTGGCACCGGAGTTGTCAGCGACGTCGAGGTAGCTCTGCATCTGAATCATGATTCAGGCTCCTTATTTCGCTGCGCGGGTGATGATTTCCACCACACGCCAGTTCTTGGTCTTGGACAGCGGAGCAATCTCGGTCACGCGCACGAAATCACCTTCATTGCAGGTGTTTTCGGCGTCGTGTGCGTGCAGCTTGGTCGAGCGCTTGATGTACTTGCCGTACAGGGCGTGCTTGACCTGGCGCTCCACCAACACGGTGACCGTCTTGTCCATCTTGTTGCTGACGACACGGCCTTCGACCGTGCGCAGCGTCTTGCTTGCGTTGTTTTCGCTCATAGCAGCCATCCTTACTTCGTGCTGCCGATCAGGTGCTTGACGCGAGCGATCTCGCGGCGCACCCGGCGGGTTTCGTGGGTCTTCGGCAGCTGGCCGGTGGCAGCCTGCATGCGGAGCGAGAACTGCTCCTTGCGCAGATCCACCAGGTGGGCCTTCAGTTCGTCAGCCGACTTTTCGCGGAGTTGTTTGATGTCCATCAGCGCACCGTCCGGGTCACGAAAGTGGTGGTGACCGAGAGCTTGGCAGCGGCCAGGCGGAACGCCTCACGTGCCACTTCCTCGGAAACACCCTCGATTTCATAGATCATGCGGCCGGGCTGGATCTGTGCGACCCAGTATTCCACCGCACCCTTACCGGAACCCATACGTACTTCGATGGGCTTCTTGGTGATCGGCTTGTCCGGGAAAACGCGGATCCACATCTTGCCGCCGCGCTTGACGTAGCGGCTGATCGAGCGGCGGGCCGCTTCGATCTGGCGCGCGGTCAGCTGACCGTGTGCGGTTGCCTTCAGGCCGTACTCGCCGAAGCTGACAGCATTGGCGCTCCAGCTCAGGCCGTCATTGCGGCCCTTGTGTACCTTGCGGTATTTGGTTCGCTTGGGTTGCAACATTGCCGTTACCTCGCTTCACGAGCCGGACGCTGACGGTCACCGCGGTCGCCGCGATCATTGCGATCGTTGCGCGGGCTGTCGTCCTGCTTTTCCTGGCCAACCTGGGAGAAATCGAAGACCTCGCCCTTGTAGATCCAGACCTTGATGCCGATGATGCCGTAGGTGGTGCTGGCCTCAGCGAAACCGTAGTCGATGTCAGCGCGCAGGGTGTGCAGCGGCACGCGGCCTTCGCGGTACCACTCCGAACGGGCGATTTCAGCACCGTTCAAGCGGCCACCGACGTTGACCTTGATGCCCAGGGCACCCAGACGCATCGCGTTGCCGACCGAGCGCTTCATCGCGCGGCGGAACATGATGCGACGCTCCAGCTGCTGCGCGATCGACTCGGCAACCAGCTGTGCGTCCAGCTCCGGCTTGCGCACTTCGGTGACGTTGATGTGCGCCGGAACGCCCATCATCTCGCTCACTTCCTTGCGCAGCTTCTCGATGTCCTCACCACGCTTGCCGATCACCACGCCCGGGCGGGCGGTGTGGATCGTCACGCGCGCGGTCTTGGCCGGACGCTCGATCAGGATCTTGCTGATGCCGGCCTGCGCCAGCTTCTTGCGCAGCATTTCGCGCACTTTCAGGTCGGCTGCCAGGTAACCAGCGAACTCGGCCTTGTTGGCGTACCACTTGGAATTCCAGTCCTTGGAAATACCCAGGCGGATACCAACCGGATGAACTTTATGACCCATGGTCTTTTCCTTTCCGCTTACTTGCCGGCGCCCACAACCACAGTGATGTGGCTGGTGCGCTTGAGGATGCGGGTACCGCGGCCTTTCGCCCGCGCCATGAAACGCTTCAGGGTCGGACCTTCATCAACCATGATGGTCTTGACCTTCAGCTCGTCGACGTCAGCGCCCTGGTTGTTCTCGGCATTGGCAATAGCCGACTCCACCACCTTCTTGATCAGGTGGGCAGCCTTCTTGTCCGAGAACTTCAGCAGGTTGACCGCACGCTCGGCCGGCAGACCGCGCACCTGGTCAGCGACCAGACGAGCCTTCTGCGCAGAGATGCGCGCGGAGCGCAGGATTGCTTTCGCTTCCATTGTCATCTCTCCTTACCTGCCCGACTTCTTGTCGCCACCGTGACCCTTGAAGGTCCGGGTGACGGCAAATTCGCCGAGCTTGTGGCCGACCATGTTCTCGTTGACCAGCACCGGAACGTGGTTCTTGCCGTTGTGAACGGCGATGGTGACCCCGACCATTTCCGGCAGGATCATGGAACGGCGCGACCAGGTTTTGATCGGCTTCTTGCTGCCCGCAGCGGCCTCCACCTTCTTGACGAGGTGGTGATCGACGAACGGGCCCTTCTTGAGTGAACGTGCCATGGTCGATTAGCCCCTACGATCGCGGACGATGAACTGCTGAGTGCGCTTGTTATGGCGCGTCTTGTAACCCTTGGTCGGCACACCCCACGGGGTGACCGGATGCGGATTACCCTGGCCGGCCTTGGCTTCACCACCACCGTGCGGGTGATCCACCGGGTTCATGGCGGCACCGCGGACGGTCGGCTTGATACCGAGCCAACGCTTGGCGCCGGCCTTGCCGAGCTTCTGCAGGTTGTGCTCGTCGTTGCCGACTTCACCGATGGTGGCACGGCACTCGACCGGCACCTTGCGCATTTCACCCGAGCGCAGGCGCAGGGTGGCGTAAAGGCCTTCACGAGCGACCAGCTGCACGGCGGCACCGGCGGCCCGGGCGATCTGGGCGCCCTTGCCCGGCTTCAGCTCGATCCCGTGGATGGTGGTACCCACCGGGATGTTGCGCAGCGGCAGGGTGTTGCCGGTCTTGATCGGGGCGTGAGCACCCGAGATGACCTGGTCACCTGCCTTCAGGCCCTTCGGGGCGATGATGTAGCGACGCTCGCCGTCGACATAGCACAGCAGGGCGATATGGGCGGTGCGGTTCGGATCGTATTCGATACGTTCCACGCGCGCCGGAATACCTTCCTTGTTGCGCTTGAAGTCGATCAGACGGTAGTGCTGCTTGTGACCACCGCCCATGTGACGGGTGGTGATGCGACCGTGGTGGTTACGACCACCGGACTTGCTCTGCGGCTCCAGCAACGCTGCGTGCGGTGCGCCCTTGTGCAGATCGGGCGTGACCACGCGCACGGCCGAACGACGGCCTGCGGAGGTGGGCTTGAATTTCATCAATGGCATGGGATGTACCTCAGGCCTTGGCCGTTACATCGATGGACTGGCCATCGGCCAGACGCACGTACGCCTTGCGCCAATCGCCGCGACGGCCAACACGATTACGGAAGGACTTGCTCTTGCCCTTGACGTTGACCACGTTGACGGCCTCGACCTTGACGTCGAACAGCTGCTCAACCGCGGCCTTTACATCGGCCTTGGTGGCTTCGTTCGAAACTTCGAAGACGTACTGGTTGGAAAGTTCCTGCAGGCGCGCGGTCTTTTCGGAGACTCGCGGAGCGCGCAGCACGCTGAAGATTTTTTCGTTGCTGCTCATGCCAGCCACTCCTCGACCTTCTTGACCGCGTCAGCGGTGATGACGACCGTGTCGGCACCGACCAGCGACACCGGGTCCAGGCCCTGCACGTCACGCACCTGCACATAAGGCAGATTGCGGGCCGACAGGTACAGGTGCTCGGAAGCCTCTTCGGTGACGATCAGCGGACGCTTGCCCGCTTCCAGGCCGGCCAGCTTGCCCACAAGTGCCTTGGTGCTGGTCGCTTCGACATCAAACGACTCAACGATGGTCAGGCGACCCTGGCGGTTCAGCTCGGACAGGATCGCGCACATGGCGGCACGGTACTGCTTGCGGTTGACCTTCTGGTCGAACGAACGCGGCTTGGCTGCGAACGTCACGCCACCGCCGACGAAGATCGGAGCCGTCAGCGCGCCATGACGCGCACCGCCGCCCTTCTGCTTCTTCGACTTCTTGGTCGTGCCGGACACTTCCGAACGCGTCTTCTGAGCCTTGGTACCGGCGCGAGCGGCGTTGCGATAGGCGACGACGACCTGGTGGACCAGATCTTCGCTGAAATCGCGACCGAACACGGCTTCGGAGACCGAGACCTTGTTATTGCTACCCGTGATAACGAGTTCCATCGTCATCTCTCCTTATGCCTTGCTCGCCGGACGCACGATCACGTCACCACCGGCTGCGCCAGGCACGGCGCCGCGAATGGCGATCAGACCACGCTCGACGTCGACCTTGACCACTTCCAGGTTCTGCGTGCTCTGCTGCACAGCACCCATGTGGCCGGACATCTTCTTGCCCGGGAAAACGCGACCCGGGGTCTGGCGCTGGCCCAGCGAACCCGGCGCGCGATGCGACAGCGAGTTACCGTGGGTTGCATCGCCCATGCTGAAGTTGTGGCGCTTGATGGTGCCCTGGAAGCCCTTGCCCTTGGTGACACCCTGGACGTCGACCTTCTGGCCGACCTCGAAGATGTCCGCCTTGATTTCGCCACCGACGGCGAAATCGCCGACCTGGGCGTCTTCAACGCGGAACTCCCACAGGCCGCGACCGGCTTCGACCTTCGCCTTGGCGAAGTGACCGGCTTCCGGCTTGTTGACCAGTGCAGCGCGACGGGCGCCGACGGTCACCTGCACGGCGCTGTAGCCGTCGGTTTCGACGGTCTTGACCTGCGCGATGCGGTTCGGGGTTGCTTCAATCAGGGTCACCGGGATGGACTGTCCATTTTCGGTGAAAACGCGGCTCATGCCGGCCTTGCGGCCCACGAAGCCCAACGAATATTTCTTCGTCATGGTCGTAGTCCTCAGGTCAACTTGATCTGCACGTCGACGCCGGCGGCCAGTTCGAGCTTCATCAGCGCGTCCACGGT
Source organism: Stenotrophomonas sp. UBA2302 (assembly GCA_002345545.1). GTDB lineage: Bacteria > Pseudomonadota > Gammaproteobacteria > Xanthomonadales > Xanthomonadaceae > Stenotrophomonas. Next base: position 102,100 of record DDVW01000072.1, read on the forward strand.
CTTGTCGTTCGGGTCAACGATGTCAAGCACGCGCTTGTGCGTGCGGGTCTCGTACTGGTCACGCGCGTCCTTGTCGACGTGCGGGGAGACGAGAATGGTGTAACGCTCGATCTTGGTCGGCAGCGGGATCGGGCCACGCACTTGCGCGCCGGTCCGCTTTGCCGTTTCAACGATCTCGCTGGCCGAACGGTCGATCAAACGATGATCGAACGCCTTCAACCGAATCCGGATCTTTTGGTCCGCCATGACGGTGTTCCTATAGGTCTAAAGAGCGACAGGTACGGCCCCTGTGTGTGCCGAACCCCATGAAAACGACAAAAAGCGCCGAAGCACTGCTCGTCGCGCGAATCCCTTCATACAAGGAAGGCGGCCCGGTTTCCCGGCCCGCCCCAGACACAAACAAACGCGCAACACCTCCCCGGCATTGCCGGAGTGGCCCACGCGACCTGTCCTTAGTCTGGCGAATACGAGGCGCTTCCTGCTCCTCTTTTCGCTGGCTGCGAAGATGCGTGATACACCACCTTCGCGAGTGGTCGTGCATTCTGTCAGTTATTCCAGCCCGCCGCAAGCCCCCTGCCCTGTCAAGGCAATGCCTTCAGCCAGGAGACAGGCAGATCCTCCGCATACCAGACATCCGGATCGCACGCGGGCCCACAACCGTCCGCCACAACTGCAGATTCCGCAGCTCCCCGGCGATCCTGCGGCTTCTTTCGCGCAGCAGGATCCCGGACGAAGAAAGGCGACCCGCAGGCCGCCTTTCTTCCACGCCACCCGTAACGGGCAGGTGTTGTTACTTGGTGATCTTGGAGACCACGCCGGCGCCGACGGTACGGCCGCCTTCGCGGATCGCGAAGCGCAGACCTTCGTCCATGGCCACCGGGTTGATCAGGGTGACCGCCATCTTCACGTTGTCACCCGGCATCACCATTTCCACACCTTCCGGCAGTTCGCAAGCGCCGGTGATGTCGGTGGTACGGAAGTAGAACTGCGGACGGTAGCCCTTGAAGAACGGGGTGTGACGGCCACCTTCGTCCTTCGACAGCACGTACACTTCGGCGTCGAACTGGGTGTGCGGGGTGATCGAACCCGGCTTGGCCAGAACCTGGCCGCGCTCGACGTCGTCACGCTTGGTGCCGCGCAGCAGCAGACCGGCGTTGTCACCTGCCTGACCCTGGTCCAGCAGCTTGCGGAACATTTCCACGCCGGTGACGGTGGTCTTGGTGGTCGGACGGATACCGACGATTTCGATTTCGTCGCCCACCTTGATGATGCCGCGCTCGATACGACCGGTCACCACGGTGCCGCGGCCCGAGATCGAGAACACGTCTTCCACCGGCATCAGGAACGGCTTGTCGACGTCACGCTCCGGGGTCGGGATCCAGGCGTCCAGCGCATCCACCAGCTTCAGGATCGCCGGCACGCCGATTTCGCTCTGGTCGCCTTCCAGCGCCAGACGGGCCGAGCCCGCGATGATCGGAGTGTCGTCGCCCGGGAAGTCGTACTTGGACAGCAGCTCGCGCACTTCCATTTCGACCAGTTCCAGCAGCTCGGCGTCGTCCACCATGTCGGCCTTGTTCAGGAACACGACGATGTACGGCACGCCGACCTGGCGCGACAGCAGGATGTGCTCGCGGGTCCGCGGCATCGGGCCGTCAGCGGCCGAGCACACCAGGATCGCGCCGTCCATCTGCGCCGCACCGGT
>DDVW01000041.1:0-30749 GCA_002345545.1 Stenotrophomonas sp. UBA2302
CTTTGATCAGACCTTCCCTAAGGAGACTTCCATGAAAAATGCATCCCTGAGCCGTTGGGCCCTGCTGGCGCTGCTTCCGTTGGGTGCGGCGATTTCCACGGCAGGAGCCGCCAACCCTCCGGTGGAACAGGAAGAGGCTCGCGGTGAGTCTGTCCAGCCGGGTAGCGACGCCTGGATCACCACCAAGGTCAAAGCGGACTTGCTGACTACACAGAACGTGCCCGGCATGGAAATCAAAGTCGACACTGTCAACGGTGTGGTGACACTTTCCGGCATGGTTGATACCCAGTCGGAAAAAGATCGGGCGGTTCAGTTGACGCGCGCCATCGAGGGCGTGAAGCAGGTCAACGCCGATCACCTCAAGGTTGGCGGCGCTGCTTCGAAGAAATGATGCTGGAAGAAGTGATGGTGGCGGCGGCGAGTTGATCTCGCCGCCGTTTCTTCTACGCCGCCGGGCGTGGGAAAAGAAATGAGGAACGGACCGGGAAGCCTATGCCGCTGCGCTACGTCAGGGATTCGACTGCGGGGATCCGGCGCTTGCGTACCGCGCGGGGCTTTCGTTACGTGGATGTTGATAACAACCCATTGCGCGACCTCGCGACGTTGGAGCGGATCCAGCGGCTGGCGATCCCGCCGGCGTGGCGCGAGGTATGGATATGCCCGCTGCCGGATGGCCACCTGCAGGCGACCGGGCGCGATGCGCGGGGTCGGAAGCAGTACCGCTACCACCCGGAATGGACCCAACGCCGCAACCAGGACAAGTTCCTGCACGTGGTCAGCTTCGGCGCGGCCTTACCCAGGCTGCGGCGGCGGGTGCGTGCCGACCTCCGTTTGCCGGGCATGCCCCGGGAAAAGGTGTTGGCGCTGGCGGTCGCGGTGATGGGAAGGACACTCCTGCGTGTCGGCAATGGTGAATATGCGCGCAGCAATCGTTCCTACGGGCTCACCACGCTGCGCAACAGCCATGTAGAAGTGCTGCCCGGGGGTGCATTGTTGTTGCGCTTCCAGGGGAAGGCGGGAAAGTCCCAGCGATATCGGCTGGACGATAAGCGGCTGGTGAAACTGTTGCGCCGTTGCCGGGATCTTCCCGGGCAGCCCCTTTTCCAGTATCTGGACGACGGCGGCAATGCCCATCCCATCGACTCGGGAGATGTCAACCAGTACCTCCGGCAGGCTACCGGTGAGGATGTGACGGCCAAGGATTTCCGCACCTGGGGAGCCACGCTTGCGGCAATGATGACGTTCGCGCAGGTGGAGGTGCCAGAAGGTGCGAGCGAGCGTGCGCTGGCACTGCTGGAAGCGGCGGAGGTCGCCAAGGTCGCGGCTTGGCTGGGCAATACGCCTGCGGTATGCCGTCGTGCATACATCGATCCGCGCGTGTTCAGTGCATGGCGCGATGGCCGGTTGGCGCCGCTGCGGGGACTGCGGGGAGCACGCCAATGGGAAGCCGCCGCACTCCGTCTGCTGGGCGATAAGGGCCGCAACCAAGGAGCGAACGCCCGCGTGTAATGCAGGCCTTGCCTGCACGCCTCATGGACATCCCTTCACACAAGCGGAAAGCCGACAGAGGAACAATCGGCGCCTCCTGTTGAACGTGAAGGAGCGAGCAATGGCGGTCTGTGAAGTATGCGGGAACGACTATTCACGGAGCTTCGTGGTCACACGGGGCGAGGAAAAGCGGACGTTCGATTCTTTTGAATGCGCCATACATGCCATGGCACCCCGCTGTGCACACTGCAGCTGCGCGGTAATCGGCCACGGCGTGGAACGTGGTTCGGCCATCTACTGTTGCGAGCACTGTGCCCGGCATGAACCGGCGGCTAAAGAGCGCTGACGGCAAGCATGTCCTGACGGTGCATGGAGGAGTGCATGAGTCCAGCCAAGAGAAAAACTGCAGCCGCTAGGCGCACATCGCAGACCTCTGCCGACAGCGTGAAGCGCACAGTGGCCCGCCAACGCCGTCTGCAGGAGCAGATGGAGAAGATCGACAAAGCCGCAGAGAAGCCCGCCAAGTCGGCCCGCGGTGCGCAGACAGGAGCGGGAAAACAGCCGGTCAGGATGCCTGCCCAGCATCTGCGCAAGCCCGGCGTGGAGGGCGAGCTCGCGCCTGCGCCCCGTTACCAGGCGCCCGCCTATGTCGGCAGCGGCAAACTGCAGGGTATGCGCGCGCTGATCACCGGAGGCGATTCCGGCATCGGCCGGGCGGTGGCGGTGCTGTTCGCCCGCGAGGGTGCTGATGTGGCGGTGCTGTATCTGGACGAGCATGACGATGCGCGCCAGACCTGTGCCCAGGTGGAACAGGAAGGGACGCGCTGCGTGGCTGTCAGTGGTGACGTGCGTGATCCGGCGTTCTGCGATGCCGCCGTGGCTGAAGTGGTAAAAGCTTTTGGGGGGCTGGACATCCTCGTCAACAACGCCGCCTTCCAGTTGCACTGCCACCGGCTGGAGGATCTGGGCGACGAGCATCTGCAGGAAACCCTGCAGACCAACATTGCCGGTTATCTACAGATGGCGCGCGCGGCGCTGCCGCATATGGGGGAAGGTGGCAGCATCATCAACACGGGCTCGGAGACCGGTCTCTTCGGCAGTCCGTCCCTTGTCGACTACTCCGCCACCAAGGGTGCCATCCATGCCTTCACCAAGGCGTTGGCCAGCCAGTTGCTGCCACGTGGCATCCGCGTCAACTGCGTTGCGCCTGGTCCGGTGTGGACGCCTCTGAATCCGGCAGACAAGGCGGCTGAGGATGTGGCCAGGTTCGGTCGCGACAGCGTCATGGGACGCGCCGCGCAGCCCGAAGAGGTGTCGCCCGCATATGTGTTTCTTGCATCGCCTGTCACCGGAAGCTACATCAACGGGGTAATCCTGCCCGTCATGGGCGGCCCGCAGGGTTGAGAAAAGGGGATGCGCAGTTTTTTGCGTTATCGCGTGATCGCACACGCGGTCCCAGGCACATCTTGAATGGCGGGGAAACCGGCATGGTGTCCTTACCGGGAGGCGGGTCGGCCTGTTGTGGTCAACCGGTCCCAGTTCCGGCCAACCTCCCGTGGGCTTAACAAGCCAGTCAGGTTCGGAGGCCTAGGTTCTGAAGCACAGGGGCGGATGTGTCGGAGGTCATTATGGGATACAGCGCACAATATCTGACGGACAGCGAGTGGAGTGAACTTCGCACCGCCTACCAGATGTACGGAAGTGGGCACGAGTTCTGGGAGATCTACCAGACGCTTCATGCGGTTGCCAAAAAGCGTACGGGGGATACCTGCATACGGGTAGCCAACGAAATGGCGAAGGTCGCCCAGAAGATCGGGGTCACACGCGAGGCTCTATTCGTGTAGACCAGGGGGCAAGTGGCTGGGTGGTTTTGACAGCCGCGTGCCATGTCCTTGATGCCGAGCCGGGCCGAGAGGCTCTCGATTGAACCATTGCGGAGGTCTGGCCATGGAAAAAGTAGCAATGTATCTGGAGGGGCCCGGGCATGAATATCGCCCGGTAACCCTCCTTTCCGTCCCGCCGGGACATTCGGAGCCCGAGGCGGCGGGCCTGCGGTCGGGCATTACGGGGATCCAGATCAGAAGACTGGTCGACGAGGAAGGAAGAATCGCCAGTCAAGTGGATTTTGACGGCTTCCGATTCAAGTACGCCGGTTCCAATATTCCCTGGTTCCTTGTCTTCGGCTGATAGAGAAGGACAGGCTCCCATCGCTGTCTGGCAGGCTGGCTGATGTTACGGCTGCCATTTACACCAGCCGAACTGGATTGGGAAAAGTTTGATGTAGGTGGGCGGCGCAGGGCTGCCGCTATTTGCCATCGCAGCGTTCAATCACTGCCGCATGCCATCTGGCAAGAGCGGCAGCACGACAGGGAAGGCCGTATCGCGAGTCGCGTGCCCAGGCGCCGCGCCTGAGCCGGATGTGGCAGGCGATATTCTTCCGGACCGGGTCGCCTGTGGCGATGATCAGAAAAGCCCCGCATTGCGGGGCTTTTTTCAACCCACTGCACTCAGCGAGGACGCGCCGTCACTGAGCGCCGGCCAACGCTTGAGGATGGCCGCGCGGATGCCGGCAGCGTCGATGCCGGCTTCGGCCAGCAGGTCTTCGCGGCTGGCGTGGTGCTGGTAGCTGTCGGGCAGGCCCAGGTGCAGCACCGGCATCGTCACCGCCTCGGCGTTGAGCAGCTCGGACACTCCCGAGCCCGCGCCACCGGCCACCACGTTGTCTTCGATGGTGACGAAGCCTTCGTGGGATCGGGCCAGTTCCAGCAGCATCGCTTTGTCCAGCGGCTTGATGAAGCGCATGTTCACTACGCTCAGGCCCAGTTCGCGGCCGACCTGTTCGGCGGCCGGCACCGTGGCGCCGAAAGCGAGCAGTGCGATCCGGCTGCCGGGCAGGCGCAGCTGCGCTTTGCCGATCTCCAGCGTTGACAGGTCGTTGCCCACAGCCACACCGGGGCCGGTACCGCGCGGGTAACGTACTGCGGCCGGGCCCTTGTAGTGCAGGCCGGTGGTCAGCATCTGCCGGCATTCGGCCTCATCACCCGGTGCCATCACCACCATGTTCGGCACGCAGCGCAGGTAGCTCAGGTCGAGGTTGCCCGCGTGGGTGGCGCCGTCCGGTCCGACCACGCCGGCGCGGTCGATCGCAAACAGCACATCCAGGTTCTGCGTGGCCACGTCATGCACCAGCTGGTCGTAGGCACGCTGCAGGAAGGTGGAATAGATCGCCACCACCGGCTTGGCGCCCTGCGTGGCCATGCCGGCCGCAAGTGTGACCGCATGCTGCTCGGCGATGGCCACGTCGAAGTAGCGCTCGGGATATTCCTTGCTGAAACGCACCAGTCCTGAACCTTCACGCATGGCCGGGGTGATGCCCATCAGCTGTGGTTCGGCTGCGGCGGCATCGCACAGCCAGTCGCTGAAGATGTCGGTATAGGTGGGCTTCTTCGGCGCACTCTTGCTTGGCAGGCCCTTGCTCGGGTCGAACGGGCCGACGGCGTGGTAACCGATCTGGTCGCCCTCGGCCGGCTCGTAGCCCTTGCCCTTGGTGGTCATGATGTGCAGCAGTTGCGGACCCCTGGCATCCTTCAGGCGTTTGAGGGTGGACAGCAGCAGCGGCAGATCGTGGCCGTCGATCGGGCCGGTGTAGTGGAAGCCCATCTGCTCGAATGCGGTGGACGGCACGAACATGCCTTTCCACTGTTCCTCCCAGCGTTTGACGAAGCGCGCCGGTGGGCTGTGGCGCTTGTCGCCGAGAATCTTCTTGCCCCCTTCACGCAGAGCGTTGAGCGTGCGGCTGGCGGTGGCGCGACCGAGCATCTTGGTCAGTCCGCCGACCGCTTCGGAGATGGACATGTTGTTGTCATTGAGAATGACCAGCACATCGGGTTCTTCGTCCATTCCGCCGGCGTGGGCGAGAGCTTCAAACGCCATGCCGGCGGTCATGGCGCCGTCACCGATCACCGCGACGGCCTTGCGGTTGTCACCCTGTCGCTGGCGCGCGATGGCCATGCCCAGAGCGGCGGAGATCGAGGTCGAGGAGTGGCCTACACCGAACGTGTCGTACTCGCTTTCCTCGCGCTTGGGAAATGGCGCCACGCCGTCCTTCTGCTTGACCGTGTGGATGCTGTCGCGGCGACCGGTCAGGATCTTGTGCGGGTAGGTCTGGTGGCCCACATCCCACACCAGCTGGTCGACCGGCGTGTTGAACAGGTAGTGCAGGGCGACGGTCAGCTCGATCACCCCCAGCCCGGCGGCGAAGTGACCGCCACTCTTGCCGACCGATTCGATCAGATAAGCACGCAGCTCGCCTGCGATCGCCTCCAGTTCGCTTTCATCGAACTGGCGCAGGTCAGCAGGAGTCTGGATGCGCGACAGGCGCGGATAGCAGGCAGAGTCGATCATTTTCTTCGGGTTTCAAGCGAAACGGCATTTTCGCCCCGCAGCGAGGGTGGGGCAAGCAAAGCGCGAACGGCGTGAGTGCGGAATGACGACAATTTCCGCGAAGCTGAAGCCCGGATTCAGGAAAAGACAGGCGTGGGGAGTGTTGCCGGTGCAGCGGATGTCTGGCTGGCAACATGCCAGCGCGGGCCGGCAGGTTTCAGCAGATGGCGCGGCGCAGCGCTCTTTTGGGCAACTGCGCCTTCAGGAAAGCCATCTGGTCGGCAAGGATGTTGCGGTTGGACAGGATCAGGTGCTCGATCCAGCTCGGCCGGTAGGGCACGGCCAGCAACGGCATGTTCGCCTGCTGCGGGGTTCGGTCGCTTTTGCGCGAGTTGCACTGGAAGCAGGCTGAAACCACGTTTTCCCAGCTGTCCTGCCCGCCCTTGGAGAGCGGCAGCACGTGATCGCGGGTCAGCTGCGGACGGTTGAAATGCTTGCCGCAGTAGAGGCACAGCTGTGCGTCGCGGGCGAACAGCGCGGTGTTGGTCAGGTTCGGGGTGGGGTCGAGCGCGCGCGAATGGGCGTGGCCACGCGAAGCGATGATCGGGTGCAGATCCAGGCCGCTTCGCAGGCCGCTGTCGCGATTGATGCCGCCATGCACATGCAGGCAGGGATCGCCCAGCGTCCACGCAACCGCATCGCGCGCGTACAGGCAACTGGCGTCCTGCCAGGTGATCCAGTCCAGAACGCGGCCATGGGCGTCCAGCGACAGCAGTCGCACCGAGCCGAGGCGATGAGGGGCATGGGGAATTGAAAACCCGGAGGACGGAGCAGAAGCATCAGCTCCGGTACTGATCAGACCACGTGTTGTAGTGTCTGTATCCATCGGGAAAACAGCTTATACATGATCCGTGACAGTTTGTGTAAACACGGGACGCTTCGTCCGCCGACGGCGGTTGTGGCCTTGTCGCCTGAACCGGCAGCCCATGGAATGACTGGCTACAGCGGGGCGCTGCCCTGCTTCCATGCAATGGGCCGTTCGAAGACCGGCCGGAATGGCCCCGCCATTCCGGGGTGTAGGCCCCTGCTTGGCGGACTTCCTGCAGCTTGCCTGCGGTTTTGCAGCCGCCCCTTGGAGTTGGGTCCTGAGCCGCTGTTTCCGGAGCCTCCACGGCAGGCGCGCTCTACTCATTGCTGACGGTCGCGAGCCGGTCTGATGTCGTGTGTGGTGAGGTCGTCGGAAATCCTCTGCGGTGCCCTAGAATCGCCGGCAGGGACGGGAAGAAACGGGGAAGTTATGAGAGCAGTGGTGCTGGGGTGGGTGCTGGTGCTGGTGGTGTCCACGTTCGCAGGCAATGCGCTGGCGGTGGACCTGGCGGCGTTTATCCGCAAGGACGATTTCAATGACATCCGCCTGTCGCCGACGGGCAAGTACTACGCCGCCACAGCGCCGCTCGAAGACAAGACCGCGCTGGTGATTTTCACGCGGGACGGCAACAGAATGTCGGGCAGCTTTGTTCCGGCGCGCAATGCACACGTGAACGGGTTTGAATGGGTGAGTGACGAGCGGGTGCTGATCAGCATTGCCGAGAAGTTCGGCATGCTGGACCAGCCACGTCCCACCGGTGAAATCTATGCGGTCAACGCCGATGGCGGTCAGGCCGACCTGCTGGTGGGTTTCCGCGTGCAGGGGCGGGGGGCGGGGACGCGTATCCAGCCCAAAAAAGTGGAAAGCGTGGCGGCGTTCCTCGTGGACGGGCTGCCGGCCGATGAGCGCAACGTGGTGGTGTCGGTCTGGCCGCTGGGGCAGACCGAGCCGTTCACTCGTGCCGAGCGGCTGGATGTCATCAGCGGACGCCGCGCTACGCTGGCCTCCGCACCGGTGCGACGGGCGAGTTTCACCACTGACAATAATGGTGAAGTGCGGTTGGCGCAGGGCTCGGATGTGGACAACATCAGCAAGCTTTTCTACCGCGATGCGCGGGGCAGTGCCTGGCGGCTGGTCAGCAGTGGCAGTGCCGATGGCCGTATCGATGAGCCGCTTGGTTTCTCCGCCGACAACAGCATTGCCTACCTGCGGGTGCGTGGCGACGGGAAGGGCCCGGACAGCATCGTGGCGTGGGATCCGGCCAGCGACAAACGCACCACTGTTCTGCGTGATACCCGGGCCGATCCGTGGAGCATCATTCACCGCAACGGCACCGCTATCCCGCTGGGGGCGCTGGTGATGGACGGGCGCCACCGCAGCATGTTCTTCGATGAGAACGTGCCCGAGGCGCGTCTTTACCGCAGCCTGGAAGCGGCGTTTCCGGGTCAGTCGGTACGGGTGACTTCCAGCACCAAGGACGGCCAGCTGCTGATGGTGAAAGTGTGGTCGGGCAGCAATCCGGGCGACTACTACGTATTCGACGTTGCCGCCAAAAAACTGGATTTCGTGGTTGCCAGCGGCAGCTGGATCGATCCGGATACAGCGGCGACGGTGGAACCTTTCAGTTTCACTGCGCGCGATGGCCTGACGATCCATGGCTACCTGACCCGGGCACGTGACGGGAGCGGCGCCGGGCCGATGGTGCTGATGCCACATGGTGGTCCCTATGGCATTTTCGACCAGTGGGAATACAACCGTGATGCGCAGATGCTGGCCGCCGCCGGCTATACCGTTATGCAGGTGAACTATCGTGGCTCGGGCAACCATGGCTGGGCCTTCCGTCAGGCTGGCGCCCGTCAATGGGGCGGTGCGATGCAGGACGACCTCACCGATGCCACCCGCTGGGCGGTGCGCGAAGGGCATGCCGATGCCAACCGCATCTGTATCTATGGCGCCAGTTATGGCGCTTACGCCGCCCTGATGGGTGTGGCGAGGGAGCAGGAGCTGTACCGCTGTGCCGCCGGCTATGTCGGCGTGTATGACCTGCCGCTGATGCAGCGGGAAGACCGACGCACCGCGCGCAGCCTGGGCAACTGGTCCAGGGACTGGGTGGGAGAGGATCAGGCCGTGCTGGCGGCCGCTTCCCCCAACCGCTTCGCCGACCGGATCAAGGTGCCGGTGTTCCTGGCGGCCGGCGGCGAGGATGAGATCGCCCCGGTCGAGCACACGCGGATGATGGAGGCGGCGCTGAAGAAGGCCGGAGTGCCCGTGGAGTCGCTGTATTACCCCACCGAAGGCCATGGCTTCTACACCGAGCCGCACCAGCGCGAGTACTACACGAAACTGCTGGCGTTCCTGTCGCGCCATATCGGCGGGCGTCACGCGCAAATTGACGTCTCGCCATGAGAGCGTAATTCCTTCGGAATTAGGTTGGTTGCGATGTCTGCGCACTGGTGGAGCCTTGTGCCGTTGGTTTTCCTGGACCGCCTGATCGGCGATGACCGGCTTTTGCATGCGTAAGTGGCAATCAAAACCCGGGTTTCTTCCGATGCAGGGTGCCGGGCGGCGTGGCAGCATCGCGCTGCGACTTTATGGGTGAACTGGCCGCGTGTCAGAACCGATACAGCTTGCGGTACCGTGTTTAACGAGTCTGCAATTTACGATTGAGGTGCATTGAATGATCAAGGGCGGATCCATTCTTCTACTTGTCCTGGCGGCCACGAGCATGGGCGCGGATGCCAGTGAGCAGCGGCCGCGGGCGCGCGAGGCAGGGGTGGTGATCGGAACGTTGCCGACCGGGATGCACAACGCGATCACCGACGTGGCGGGCGTCGGTGTCGGCCATGCCACGCTGGTAGAGGGCACACGCCTGCATACCGGGGTCACTGCGATCCTTCCGCATGCCGGCAACCTGTACCGGCAGCGAGTGCCGGCAGCGGTCGTGGTAGGCAACGGCTATGGCAAGCTGGCCGGCATCACCCAGGTGCAGGAACTCGGGGAGCTGGAAACCCCGATCCTGTTGACGGGCACACTCAGTACCTGGAAAGTCGCCGACGCCACTGTGGACTGGCTGTTGCGACAGCCCGGCATGGAACAGGTGCGCTCGATCAATCCGCTGGTGGGCGAAACCAATGACGGCTATCTCAGCGATATCCGCGCGCGTCCGCTGACGCGGGCGCTGGTGGAAAAAGCATTGACGACACCGTCCTATGGCGAGGTCGAGGAAGGCGCTGTGGGCGCCGGTGCCGGTACAGTCGCATTCGGCTGGAAGGGGGGCATCGGTACCAGTTCGCGGCACCTGTCCGACACTGAGGGGGGGTACACGGTCGGCGTCCTGGTGCAGAGCAATTACGGCGGGGAGCTGACTATCGCTGGAGTGCCTGTCTGGAAAGTGTTGCCGGACCCGGCCGTGCACGCACGCAGCCTGGCGGTGCCGCCACCGAGCACTGGTGATGGCAGCATCGTGATGGTGGTGGCGACCGATGCACCGCTGGATGCGGCGCAACTGCAGCGGGTGGCGCAACGGGCGTTGCTCGGGTTGGCGCGGACCGGCTCGGTTATGTCCAACGGTTCGGGCGACTACGTCATCGCCTTTTCCACGGCGAAGGAAAACCGGCGTGATCCGGATGTGTCGCTGCAGCCGGCACGCAGTCTGGCCGGTGAAGCCATGTCGCCATTGTTCCAGGCCACGGTCGAGGCGACGGAAGAGGCCATCGTCAACTCGCTGTTCCGTGCGCGGACCGTGAAGGGGCATCGCGGTACCGCTGCGGCGCTGCCGCTGGCACCGGTATTGGAGGCGATACGTCAGGCGACGCTGGCCGAACCGGACGATGCTTCGCGCTGAGTGATCGGGAGTTCTGCCGTTACCCTGCTGCCTTGTCTGCGGGCAATGGACATGCCATCCAGCCGGCTTTTATTGCTGAGGGCCGGCCTCTGAAGTTTGGAGTCGAGGTGCCCTGTCGTGCACTGCTCCCTTGCGCAGCAGCGCGCAGCCCAGACGGGAGGCGGGCTTTGCACGGGGCAGCTCAGTTGAGCAGTCGGGCCAGTTGCGTGCGGTTGGCGATATTGAGTTTGCGGAAGATCGAGCTGATCTGGCATTCGATGGTCTTACGCGAGCGGCACAGGCGTTCGGCGATGGCATCGTTGCGCAGCCCCGAGGCGACCAGCCCGGCGACCTTGCGCTCGCTGGGCGACAGACATTTCAGCAAGGGCAGCGCCCGTGCCGAGGTGCCATCGAGCACTTCGTGAGCTTCACCGTCGGGTGCCAGGATCAGCAGGTGCTGGGCACGGCCGAAGGAATTTCCAGGTGCTGAGCTGATCTCCACGCGCAGCCGGCTTCCGGGGCGATGCGGATGGCCAATGGCCAGCGGCGTGTGCTTTTCCAGTGACTGCGGCGCCTGCTCAAGCCAGCGCTGCAGCGGCTTCCTGATGGCGCCCGGCAGGTGCCCGGCACGTTCGGTGTCCGCACTCCATTGACGGCAGATGCGCTTGGCTTCGCGCGACATGTAGGAGGGCACGAGGTGTTCGTCCACCAGCACGGCGGCCAGCGGAAGCTCGTAGACCAGGTTCTCGAACGCCTCATGACGCAGGCGGTCGGCCTCCAGTAAACGCACCCGCTGCAGGCTTGCGTCCAGCAGCGGATACAGCTCGGTGAGAAAGGCCAGCCCGGTTTGACCCAGTTCACTGTGCCCGTTGAGGATGCGGATGCTCAACACCGCTTCCAAGCGCGTTCCGTCCCAGAAAGCGAGGTGGATGAAGTCATGCCATCCGGGCGCCGGATTCTGTGCCCGCAGCCGTGCAGGCGCATGCGCATCCTGCGAGGCGATCTGTGAAAACGTGTACCAGCGGATCTGCGGATTGGCATCCAGGTACGGAGCGGCGACCTCCAGGCTGGTCACCAGACCGGCGCAATCCTCGCGACCGGACGCCACGTGGTGCCGGCCCTGCAGCGGCTGGTAGTCGTCGATGTCAAACAGCAGGCTGCAGGAGTGGCAAGGCAGCGCCTTGTTGATCATCGCCGCACATGCCTGCCACAGCGTGGCCATGTCCAGGGCCTTCAGCAACGCTGCGCGCTCGGGGTGCAGGGGATCGGCATGGGCGGACGTGCGGCAGGCATCGAGAATCAACGGGGTGTCTCCAGAAGCGGGGCAGGCATCGGTACAGCTGCAGGACAGGTGTGGGGTCCTTACGGTTGCCACGCCCGTGTCGATGTGTAGCAGTGGCCCCGGGAGCGGGCAAGTGCCTGCTGGTCCTGGTCACGGAGGTGCTGTCGTTGGTTGCGGCGTCGGGAATATCCGGGTTTTTCCCGATTCGCGGGGGCAGTTGCTGTGTTCGAATGGAGGCTGTTGCGATATCAACAGGACAAGGACAGGCAGCGATGAAGCACACAGACAGCCAGCAGCCGGCGACAGTCACGGGCATGGACGGCAGCGCCGGCCAGTCGCCGGGCAGGCTGGTGTTGCGGATGCCGTATCTGTTGTTCCTCGGTGAGGAGACAAATCCGCTGAAGGCCAAGACCGCCTTCGGTCTGCGCGACTGGAGCGCACACAACTGCATCGGCCAGACGCGGCTGCCGGGCGGAATCATCGATCTGCAATTGCCGGAAATGAATCTGGCCACGGCAGTGCAGGCCGGCGCGCGCTCGTTGGTGATCGGTGTGACCCCAGTGGGTGGGCGTATTCCCGAGCACTGGAGCCCGATGCTGGTGGCGGCAGCTGAGGCGGGCCTGGATATCGTCAGTGGCCTGCACACCGCGCTGGAGTCGGTGCCGGGCCTGGCTCTGGCGGCACAACGCAGCGGCACACGGTTGGTGGATGTGCGCCGGCCGCCGGACAACCTGCCGCGCGCCACTGGCAAGCGACGCAGCGGCAAACGCGTGGCGATGGTCGGCACCGATTGCGCACTGGGCAAGAAGTACGCGGCACTGGCGCTGGCCAATGCGATGCGCGGGCAGGGCATCGATGCCGACTTCCGGGCCAGTGGCCAGACCGGCATCATGATCGCCGGCACCGGTATTGCGGTGGACGCGGTGATCTCCGACTTCATTGCCGGGGCGGCGGAGTGCATTTCACCGGCGGCAGATCCTGAGCACTGGGATCTGATTGAAGGCCAGGGCTCGCTGTTCCATCCGGCCTACGCGGGGGTAACGCTGGGGCTGCTGCACGGTTCGCAACCGGATGGGTTGATCCTGTGCCACGACCCCACCCGTACACATATCGTCAGCTGGCCAGAGTACTCCCTGCCGAGTTTGACTGTAGCCCGCGATCTGTACCTGCAGATGGCACGCATGACCAATCCGGGCGCGCGCCTGGTCGGAGTGAGCCTGAACACCTCGACGCTGGAAGAATCCGCCGCCCAGGAAGCGCTCGAGCGTGCTGAGCGCGAGCTGGGGGTGCCGGCATTCGATCCGATGCGCAGCCGGCTTGATCGCGCGGTCGCTTCGATCCTGGGATGAGGCGGTAATGACTTGCAAACTCCATGTACGGACCCATGCCTGGAAGTTGAAAGAGCCCTTCGCCATTGCCCGAGGAATTCGCAATGAAGCGCAGGTTGTCATTGTCGAACTGCACCAGGCGGGTGTGGTCGGGCGTGGCGAGGCGGGAGGCGTGGCCTATCGCGGTGAAACCCCGGAAAGCATGCGTACGCAGATCGAACAGGTGCGCGCGGAACTGGAGCGCGGTTGCAGCCGTCAGGAGCTGTTGCAGTTGATGCCCGCCGGCGGCGCACGGCATGCCGTGGACGCCGCGCTGTGGGATCTGGAGGCTCGACGCAGCGGCGTGCGAGCCTGGCGCAGCGCGGGCGTTGCGCAATGTCGGCCAGTGGAAAGTGCGGTGACCATCGGCATCCGTGATATCGCGGCCTACGAGGCGGCAGCGCGTGCGTATGCCGACTACCCGTGGCTCAAAGTGAAGGTTGGCAAAGGCTCGCCGGTGGCGGCGGTGGCCGCGGTACGCCGCGGCGCGCCGGATGCACGGCTGATCGTCGATGCCAACCAGGCCTGGAGCGTGGCCGAACTGCTGGACTACGTGCCGGCGTTGCTACCGTATGCCGTGGACCTGCTGGAACAGCCGGTGCCGGTGGATCAGAGCGAAGGCTTGAGCGATTACGATGGCTCGATTCCGGTCTGTGCCGACGAGGCGCTGTCCACGCTGGAGGATCTGCCGGGGCTTGTCGGGCGCTACCAGTTCGTCAACATCAAGCTGGACAAGACCGGCGGTCTGACCGCTGGGCTGGAGCTGGCGCAAGCGGCGCAGGCGGCCGGATTCCGGCTGATGGTTGGCTGCATGTTGGGCGGCTCGGTATCGGTCGCGCCGGGGATGGTCCTGGCGCAGTTGTGCGAGGTCTGCGATCTGGATGGGCCGTGGTTGCAGGCCGAGGACTGGCCGGATGGTATCGCCTATCAGCATGGGCGGATGGTGATGCCGGAGCCGCCGCTCTGGGGCTGAGCTCGTTTGTAACCCATTGATGGGGGCCGGTTGCAGCATGATTTGCAACCGGCCTTTTCACTGTAGGGGGCTTAGTCCTGCGAACTGGACCACTCTACCGCCGGATAGCTGCCTTCACCCATGAACTGTCGCAGTACCGGTTTGTAACTGGACGGGCCGTTCTCGCTGTTGGTAAGTAGGAGCAGGCTTTCGCCGCTCGCTGGATCGAGCATGAAAAAGGCCTTGAAGCCGGGGTTGTCACCCCAGTGCCATGCCAGGAGTCTGCCATCTGCCTGCTGCAGGCCAATGCCCAGACTCCAGCTGATGAACGGATCAGCGGCACTGGGCGAGGAACGGTCATCCGCATCGCTGGAAGGGGTGAACAGCAGGGCATGTGTTGCCGGCTGCAATCCTTCACCGCGATACAGCGCCCGCTGGATGAAGTTGTTGTAGTCATGGACATTGCTGACCAGTGTCCATGCGGTGTTCTCCCATGCCGTCACGAGACCGGGGATGGGCTCTCCGTCCTTGCGATGGCCGGTGGCGTTGCGCGTGGTGAATGCAGGATCGGCCTTGTAAGTGCTGCTGGGCATGTCGAAACGCGAAAACACCTCCCGCGTGGCCAGTGCGGTCCAATCCAGGCCGGTGAGATGTTCGAGTGTGCGTTGCAGCAGGTAGAAACCTTCGCCGGAATAGGCGAAGCGGGCGCCAGGATCAAACAGGCTTTCCAGCGGGGTGTGGTCTATGGCCGGGTTGGAGGGGGAGATCTGCCAGTTGCGTAGACCGCTGGTGTGGTTCAGCGCCATGCGCGCGGTGATCTGACGGGCCAGCGGGTTGTCCTTGATCCGTTCCGACGGCCAGTAATCCCACAGCGGCGTGTCGAGGTCGAGTGTTCCCGCATCGACCAGCCGCAGGGCGATGTAGGCGCCGACAACCTTGGACAGTGACGCGGTCTGGAAGACGGTGCTGGCGTCTACCTGCGCGGTGGAGCTGCCACCCAGCACACCATGGCAATAGGTCTGGGTGATTCCATTACGGGTGTAAGCCAGTTGCGCGCCGGGAATAGCATGGGCCTGCATCGTTGCCGCGAATGCGGCCTGCCTTGCCTGGGTATTGCCGGCATCGGGCTGTGTGGAGGTGCTGCATCCGTGGCGGATATCCGAATCCGGATCAGGTGAATGTGCGTGCACCTGTCCTGCAGAGAACAGTGCGAGTGCGAGAGCAGCGATGCGTGGTGCCTGGATCTTCATCATTTCCCCGGCTGGTTCGGAAGGTTGTGTCGATCGCGCATTGCGACCTGCGCGAAGGGAGTTCCAGCAGGGAGGAAAGGTGCGGCATGGACCCGGGCCGCAAACAGATCCAAGCCACCGGAGCGTTGCGACGATAACCCATCCAGTTACGGGTTGAAGCGTTCCGGAGACCTGTTTTCAAGTGGTTTCCGTTGTTACTTGTAGGTGCTGGGGAAACCAAGGGGAGACCGCTGAAGATTCGGGGTTTTTACCGATGCGTGGCGGCTTATGTCACGCCTAGGATCAATGGCAGTTTCCGAGGAAGCGCGCTCAGTGCTGGAAGTTGCCAGTTCACACCTCGTGCGCCGGAGATTGTACGAACTATGTAGTGCAGACGTCGTTGCCGTCGGTGGCTTGAGCCGATTTTGTGCAACAGCCCGTCATTGCTATACCGCCATCCAGCCGATCCATGCCGAGTAGCCGGGGAGACGAATACACCATGTCCTTGCACCATCATCGTTTGCAACGCTGCCGCCTGGGGATGGCGGTTCTCGCCTCACTGGTATTGTCTGCGGGAACCACACAGGCACATGGGCTCGGGCAGGACATGTTGCAGGATTCCGATGACAGCCCCACCGCAGCACGGACTCTGGACAAGGTCGAAGTCACTGGTTCGCGCATCAAACGCGCAGAAATGGAAGGTCCTTCACCTGTGGTGATGATTACCGGGGAGGACATCAAAAAGCAGGGTTACAGCACCGTGGCCGAAGCGCTGCAGACCCTGACCCAGTTCAACGGCGATGTGGTCGGTGGTGAGCTCAATGCCAGCTCCACCCAGCCTGATGCCGCATTCCTCAACCTGCGTGGGTTGGGCGTTGGCTACCAGCTCATCCTGCTCAACGGCAAGCGCATGACCGAATATGCCGCCAGTTCTGGTGCCGCCTCCACCGGTGTCAGCGTCGGCAGTATTCCAGCGGTGGTGGTGGAGCGCATCGAAGTTCTCAATGGTGGCGCCTCGGCAATCTACGGCTCCGATGCGGTGGCCGGTGTGGTGAACATCGTCACCAAGGCGAACTGGGAGGGCAACCATCTGCGCATCCGCGGCGGAACGACCACCAACGGCGGTGGCGACACCGGGCAGTTCCAGTTCAGTGGTGGCAAGAGCTGGGATCGCGGCAGCCTCACCTATGCCTTCGAGCAGCTTAACCGTGAGCCGATATTTTCCTGGCAGCGCGGCAACATCATCCGCACCGGCATGAACGCCCCCGGTAATGCTGGTACCGACAAACCCACCTTCGGGTTGGATAGCGCGTTGATGGACGCCAACTACAGTGATTACTACTGGCTGGGCGACAACG
This sequence comes from Stenotrophomonas sp. UBA2302, assembly GCA_002345545.1. Taxonomy (GTDB): domain Bacteria; phylum Pseudomonadota; class Gammaproteobacteria; order Xanthomonadales; family Xanthomonadaceae; genus Stenotrophomonas. The sequence continues at coordinate 16,751 of DDVW01000041.1, forward strand.
GCCAGCTGGTCTACGGCGGCGATATGGACGCCGCTTCCGCGGCGGCGGCGCTGGCACGTACCTGCCGCGCCATGGGCCGCAATTACTTCCCGATGTACGGCTCCTCCAGCAGCGCGTATCCGTACAGCTGTGGCAACGCGAATTACTACGACGACGACACGCTGTCCAACAAGTACAACAAGACCTCGGCCTACGTGTCGGGCAACTTCCGCTTCAGCGATGCGGTCGAAGGCTACGGGCAACTGCTGGTGCAGCGCTCCAAGAGCGAGGCGGCGCACCGCACCAGCATGTACCTGTACAACGCCGGCAATGCCCATGATGTCACTATCGGCCAGTTCGAGTATTGGCGTGCGCTGGATCCCAATGAGATCGGCGGGGCACCAATGCGCGTGTGGGAGGAAACCACGCTCAGTGCCAATGTCGGTGTACGTGGCGCCATTGCCGATCGCTTCGACTGGGATGCCAGCCTCAGTCTGTCCCGCGATGAGATGAAAAGCAGCTGGAACCAGCTGATGACCGACCGCGTCAACCGCTATCTGTTCGGGGAAAAGCTGGGCGAGATCGACGGCGCGCCGCTGTACCAGCTCGATCCCTCGGTGTTGCTGGGGCCGGTCAGTCCGCAGCGATATGCTTCGATGACCGATACCTTGCGCAACCGCAATCTGTCGCAGACCGCACAGGCGCAGTTTGTTTTCAGTGGTCCGCTGTTCACCCTGCCTGCCGGCGATGTGGAAATGGCAGCGGTGCTGGAAGCCTCGCACTCCAAGTACGAATTGGGCCCGGACCGGCGTAGCGTCAGCACCTATGACGGTCCCGACCGCAGCTTCAACTTCACCGGCGTGGCCGGTGGCGGCCCGCGCGACCGCTATGGCGCCGGTGTCGAATTCCGGGTGCCGCTGATGGAACGGCTGGTGGCCAACGTGGCCGGGCGGTGGGATAAATATGACGACATCTCCGATGTCGGTGATGCCACCACCTGGCAGGCCAGCCTGGAATGGCGGCCATTCGACAATCTGTTGCTGCGCGCCAGCCGCCAGACCAGCTTCATGGCGCCGAACATCATGTGGTTGTACGGCGAGCCGGTCACCAATTACGACGACTACATCACCAACTACTACCTGTGCCGCGTGGATGGCCTGGACCTGACCACCACCGCCGGTCTGGCCCAGTGCAGCAGCGACCACCATGAAAGTGCGTGGTACGTGGAAGGCGGCAACAACAGCCGCCTGCATGAGGAAACGGCGACCTCCAACGGGCTGGGCATTGTCTGGGACATCGCCCATGGGCTCTCGCTCAGTGCCGATTACTGGGAGATCAAGCTCAAGGGCAAGAGCCAGTATCTGGACACGGCGACGCTCATGAACGAGAACGCCAACTGCCTGCTGGGCAAGCGTGTGGACGGCACTGCCGTGGATCCCGACTCCGGCGCGTGTGCGATCTACCTGGACTACGTGAAGCGCGACGCCGCAGGTGGTGTCACCGAGTACTTCCTCGATGCCATCAACCAGGCCGGCGTGCGCACCAAGGGCGTGGATGCCAGCCTGCGCTACACCTGGAACTGGACAACGCTGGGCGACTTCAGCCTGAACGCCGGTTACAGCCGCACCCTCGGCTATGACGTGCAGATGGCGGAGGGCGATCCGTGGCAGGACTACATGGGGTGTTCCTATTCCTCCACCCACAGCTGTGGCAGCCAGCCGTTGGCGTTCCGCTCCCGTACCAACTGGACGCTGGGGTGGAACCGCGATGACTGGTCAGCCAGTGTGTACGGCTACCGCAACGGGGGGCGCGTGAACTACCAGGCCACCGCCTATCTGCCGGGCTATGTGCAGTGGAATGCCAGTGTGTCGAAGAAAATCACCGGCAACATGCGCTTGGGCGTGGACGTGACCAACCTGTTCGACCGCTATGGACCGAACGATTCGACCATGACCTGGTACCCGTTCTACCAGAACATCTACGGCATCCAGGGCCGGGCGATCTACGTCAACCTCGATATCGATTTCTGATGCGTTTGCGGGTACGGTTCCTGCAGGGTGCTGTCGGGGGACAACCCCGACAGCGCCGTGTTGCGCCATGCCGTCGGGAAGTCCGGTACCGCCTCTCCGGAAACCGCCATGCCGCGGCTGCCCGTCCTTTGCGGCAAGGGGGAGTTGTCGCCGGGCAGGGAAGGGCGGGCTTTGCCGAAAGCGGTGGCCGGCTGTGCCCGATGCCATTTCTTGCCGCGTCGCGGCTGGACTTGCTGTTAAGCCGGCGTTAGCTTGACTGCGGTTTTTCCGCCATCCAAAGGCTTTCCATGAACAACGCTGCGCCTCGGCAGCTCACTTTCCGTGCGGTGGTGCTTGCCATCGTGCTGGCGGTGATCCTGTCCGCCGCCAATGCCTATCTGGGTCTGTTCGCAGGCCTGACCATCGCCACCGCCATCCCGGCGGCCGTCATCTCCATGGGCGTGCTGCGCCTGCTCGGCGGCGGCACCATCCTGGAAAACAATATCGTCCAGACCGGCGCCTCGGCCGGCTCGTCGATCGCCGCCGGTGTGATCTTCACCATTCCGGCGCTGGTGATCATGGGCTATTGGCCCGATTTCAAATACTGGTGGGTGCTGGGCATCGCCGGGCTTGGCGGTCTGCTGGGCGTGCTGTTCTCGGTGCCGCTGCGGCGCTCGATGATCGTCGAGGACCCACTGCCGTTCCCCGAAGGCAAGGCCGCCGCCGAAGTGCTCAAGGCCGGTGAGAATCCCGGTCCGGGTCTGAAGATCCTCGCGCTGTCGGCGGTGATCGGTGCCGGCGTCAAGGTCGCCGCGGCCAGCGGCATGCGGCTGATCCCGGATACCTGGGCGCAGTCGGCCTATGTCGGCAGTTCCAAGGTCACCGCTTTCATCGGCACCAACCTGTCGCCGGCGCTGCTGGGCGTGGGCTACATCGTCGGCCTGAACGTCGGCATCGTGGTGGTGTCTGGCGCCATCCTGTCCTGGCACATCGCCATTCCGCTGTACCAGGCGTTCTTCATCGACACCGATCCGGCGCTGGCCGCGCAGATCGCCGGCGCGTCTTCGGCCGATGCCGCGTTCGCCATCTGGGGCGCCAAGATCCGCTATCTGGGCGTCGGCGCGATGCTCATCGGCGGCATCTGGACCCTGTTCTCGCTGCGCAAGTCGCTGCTCAGCGGCGTCAAGAGCGGCTTTGCCGCCGCGCGCAAGAGCAGTGGCCCGGCACTGGACCACACCGAGCGCGACCTGCCGATGAAGTGGATGCTGATCGCGCTGGTCGCCTTCGTGCTGCCGCTGCTGGGCCTGTACCAGGCCATCGTCGGCCAGTGGCTGGTGTCGATCCCGATGACCCTGATCATGATCGTCGCCGGCTTCCTGTTCGTGTCGGTGTCGGCCTATCTGGCCGGTCTGATCGGCTCGTCCAACAACCCGGTCTCGGGCATCACCATCTCCACCATCCTGTTCGCCTCAGCGGTGCTGGTGGTGTTGCTGGGTGATTCGGGTCTGGAGAAGGTGGGTGTGGGCGGCGCACCGCTGGGTGCGGTGGCCGCGATCATGATCGGCGCGGTGGTGTGCTGTGCCGCCGCGGTCGGGGGTGACAACCTGCAGGATCTGAAAGCCGGCTACATCGTCGGCGCCACGCCGTGGAAGCAGCAGCTGATGCTGGGCATCGGCGCGTTTTCCTGCGCGCTGATCATGGCGCCGGTGCTGAACCTGCTGGCCACCGCCTACGGCATCGGTGCGCCGACCGCCGAGCATCCCAACGCGCTGGCCGCGCCGCAGGCCAACCTGATGGCCTCGGTTGCCCGCGGCCTGTTCGGCGGCGAGTTGCCGTGGCTGTTCATCGGCATGGGTGCGGCGGTGGGCGCGGCGATCATCGCCATCGACGAATGGCTGAAGAAGACCGGCAAGCGCTTCCGCGTGCCGGTGCTGGCCGCGGCCATTGGCATCTACCTGCCGCTGGAGCTGATGGTGCCGATCTTCCTCGGCGGCCTGATCGCGCATCTGGTCGAGCGCTTCCACAAGATCCGCGCCGATGACGAAGCGGGCCGGGACCGCGTGCACAAGCCGGGCGTGCTGTTCGCCGCCGGCCTGATCACCGGCGAGGCACTGATGGGTATCGCCATCGCCATCCCGATCGTGATCAGCGAGCGGGCCGACGTGCTGGCCGTGCCGGTACAGCTGCCGGCCGCGCAGTGGGTCGGCCTGGCCGTGCTGGCGGTGATCGGCTGGTTGATCTACCGCGTCGGCAAGCGCGCCGAAGCCAGGATGTAAGTGCTGCAGCCGCCTTGTGTCTGAACGGCCATCCCCGCTACGGCGGGGATGGCCGTTTCCGGCGCCAGGAACCACGTAGTGCTCCATGGGTGGGATCCACAACTGGCGTGGCTGGGCGAGATGGCCGGGCTCTCCCGCACCCTCCATCCCCCCGCATCAAGGACTTTGCCGGCTCCAGCCATGACTGATGGCCTTTGCACGCGCCGCGGTACCGCCCCTACCATCGGCGTTTGCCGTTTTTCCGGGAGATGCCCATGAAGCTTCGTCACGCCCTGTTGCCGTTGTGCCTGCTTGCCGCCCTGCCTTCGCTGGCCACTGCGCGTGGTTTCGATGTCCGCGACATGGTCAAGCTGGACCGCGTGTCGGCACCGTTGTTGACCGCCAACGGCGCCCAGGTGGTGTTCACCAAGCGCGTTGTCGATGCCGACCTGAAGGCCAGCAGCAGCCTGTGGATCCGTGACCTGCGCACGCGGGATCTGGCCCCGCCGCGCCAGTTCAGCCCGGAAGGCTGGAACGTCAACTCTGCCGCGCTCTCCGCTGATGGCCAGAGCGTGTATTTCCTCAGCGCCAGGAACGGTACCCAGCAGCTGTATGTGATGCCGCTGAGTGGCGGTACGCCGCGGCAGCTGACCGATTTCCCGGTGGACGTGGCCAGCTACCGGGTTTCGCCGCAGGATGACCGCGTGCTGTTCAGCGCCGATGTCTATCAGGATTGCGGCTCGGATCTGGCCTGCACCAGCAAGCGTCTTGAAGCCGGGAAGACCCGGAAGACCAGCGGTGAGCTGTTCGACGGCATCTTCGTGCGCCACTGGGACACCTGGGCCGACGGGCGCCGCAACACGCTGTTCGTAGCGCCGTTGCCGGCCGCCGGTGCGGCGGCAGTGCAGGGCGCCTCGGCGATCAGCGCCACCTTGGCCGGCGATGCGCCGTCCAAGCCCTTCGGTGGCAATGACGATTACGCCTGGTCGCCGGACGGCAAGTCGGTGGTGGCGTCGATCCGCGTGGCCGGCAAGCAGGAGCCGTGGTCGACCAACTTCGACCTCTACCGGCTTGATGCGGCTGGCAAGAAGGCGCCGGTCAACCTGACCGCCAGCAACCCGGCCTGGGACACCGGCCCGGTGTTCAGCGCCGACGGCAAAACCCTGTTCTACCGTGCGATGAAGCGCCCGGGCTTCGAAGCGGACCGCCTCGGGCTGATGGCGCTGGACCTGGCCAGCGGCAAGGCCCGCGAGATCGCCCCGCAGTGGGACCGCTCTGCCGATGGCATCACCCTGTCGGCCGATGGCCAGACCCTCTACACCACCGCGCAGGACATGGGCGAGCACCCGCTGTTCGCGGTGAACATTGCCAATGGCGAGCCGACCAGGCTGGTGGGCGAGGGCAGTATCTCGGCCTTCGACATCGCCGGAGATACGCTCACCTTCACCCGCAATTCGCTCAAGAGTGGCGACCAGGTGTTCACCAGCAGCACCACCGCCGGAGCGCCGCTGCGGGCCATCACCCCGAGTGCCGGTGAAATGCTCGAGGGCGTGGACTTCGGTGACTTCGAGCAGTTCTCGTTCAAGGGCTGGAACGATGAAACCGTGCACGGTTATGTGCTCAAACCGCACAACTACCAGGAAGGCAAGCAGTACCCGGTTGCGTTCCTGATCCACGGCGGCCCGCAGGGCAGCTTCGGCAATGGCTGGAGCTACCGCTGGAATCCGCAGACCTATGCCGGGCAGGGCTACGCGGTGGTGATGATCGATTTCCACGGTTCCACCGGTTACGGCCAGGCCTTCACCGATGCGATCAGCCAGCACTGGGGCGACCGCCCGCTGGAGGATCTGCAGAAGGGCTGGGCGGCGGCGCAGCAGCAGTACCCGTTCCTCGATGGCGACAAGGCCTGCGCGCTGGGTGCCAGTTACGGCGGTTACATGGTCAACTGGATCGCCGGCAACTGGAACGAGCCGTGGAAGTGCCTGGTCAACCACAATGGCGTCTTCGATACGCGCTCGATGGGCGCGGTGACCGAAGAGCTGTGGTTCACCGAGTGGGAGTTCGGCGGCACCGTGGCGGCCAATCCCGACGGCTATGAGGCATTCAATCCGGCGCGGCACATCCACAAGTGGAAGGTGCCCACGCTGGTGGTCGCCGGCCAGAACGACTTCCGCGTACCGCTGGACCAGAGCCTGTCCACGTTCCATACCCTGCAACGGCAGGGGATCGAGTCGCAGCTGCTGTACTTCCCGGACGAGAACCACTGGGTGCTCAAACCGCACAACAGCGTGCAGTGGCATGACACGGTCAATGGCTGGCTGAAGAAGCATATCGGCCAGTAATGCGACCGATGGCGCCACGTGCCGGCAACCGCCCGTGCCGTGGCGCCGCGTGCTAGGCTGGCCAGCCTCACGCCACGTTGTCCACGTGGCGTTTTTATTTCTCTTCGTTCGACAGGAAAGGCTGTATGCCGACCGAAAGCAGTACGACCCTGATCACCAACGACATCGTCGGGCTTGGCCTGATCGCCGCGACGCTGGGGCTGATCTTCCATCTGTCCAGCCGCGTCGACGGCTTCTGGCGCAAGTTCTTCAACTGGGTACCGGCGCTGTTGCTGTGCTACTTCATCCCGGCCATCTACAACACCGCGGGGGTCATCGACGGCCACGCCACCAAGCTGTACAACCCGGTGGCGCGGGATGTGCTGCTGCCCGCGGCGCTGGTGCTGCTGACCCTGTCGATCGACCTGAAGGGCATCCTCAAGCTGGGCCCGAAGCTGCTGATCATGTTCGCCACCGGTACCGTGGGCATCATGCTCGGTGCGCTGGTGTCGTTCCAGGCGATGAAGCTGATCCATCCGGCCACCGTGGCTGGCGACACCTGGGCCGGCATGGCGGCGCTGGCCGGCAGCTGGATCGGCGGCGGTGCCAACATGGCGGCGATGCGCGAAACCTTCAACGTCGATGCCACCACCTTCGGCCAGTTCGCGGTGGTGGATGTGGTCTGCGCCAGCATCCTGCTGATGCCGGGGCTGATCTGGCTGGCCGGCCGCGCGCAGGGCATCGACGCGCGCAACGGGGCCGACACCTCGGCGATTGACGACATGAAGCGCCGCATCGCCGACTACCAGGCCAAGAGCGCCCGTATCCCGACCCTGACCGACCTGATGGTCATCGTCGGTGTCGGACTGGGCATTGTCGGCGCGGCGCACGCGCTGGCCACGCCGCTGGCGACGTGGTGTGCGGCGAATATCAGCTTCGCCAGACAGGCCTCGCTGGACAACCAGTTCGTATGGGTGGTGATGCTGTCCACCTTCGCCGGCCTGGCTCTGAGCTTCACCCGCGCACGCGAGCTGGAAGCGGCCGGCGCGTCCAAGGTCGGCACGCTGTTCCTGTACTTCCTGATCGCCTGCATCGGCATGCAGATGGACCTGCTCTCTCTGCTGGAGCGGCCGTGGCTGTTCCTGCTGGGCGTGATCTGGATGGGCACCCACGTGCTGCTGCTGTACGTGGTCGGCCGCCTGCTCAAGGCGCCTATGTTCTTCCTGGCCATCGGCTCGCAGGGCAACGTCGGCGCGGCGGCGTCGGCGCCGGTGGTGGCCGCCGCCTTCCACCCCAGCCTGGCACCGGTGGGCGTGCTGCTGGGCACCGTCGGCTATGCCACCGGCACGGTGCTGGCCTATCTAACCGGGCTGATGCTCAAGTGGATGGCCGGCGCCTGAGAGAAGGGAGAAGGCGGGACGGGAAAGGCGGAGCAACGGCTCCGCCTTTTTCATTCTGCTGCCGAGCCTTGCAGCGGCCGGTTCCGGTTATCCGTGCATGGCATTCGCTTGCCTTCAGTGGTTATAAGTGCGGCAGGAAGGGCGAGGGACCTTGCGATGACTGCATGGCTGCCGAAGCCCTCCGGAACACGTGCCGCGGTCCATAGACGGGAGTGGTATTGCATCGGCCTGGCCAGCGGCAGCAAGTTCCCGGCGCATCAGGGCATGCATTTCTTTCTGTACTGCGGAGGAGGGGGGATATGACGCTTGCCGGAGGTCTGGGTAACCGGGTCTGATCGACCGGTGTTTGCAGCGAGTGCAGTACGTAGGGGCTGCCGGGAGGTTTCCCCGGTCAGTGGGCAAACAAAAAGGCGGGGCCGATGGCCCCGCCTTGGGTGTTTCTCAAACTACGGCCTTAGCAGCAGCGGAAGCCGCCCTTGCCCCCGAAGCGGGCTTCCTGACGTTCGCGGAAGAAGGTCTTGTAGTCCATTACCGGCCGGTCCGGGTGCTTGTCCTGCATGTGCCGGACGTAGTTGTCGTAGTCCGGCACGCCGCAGCACAGCCGCGCGGTCTGTACCAGACGCCGCCAGGTGCGGCGGAACGTCTGGTACTGGCCGACAGGGACCAGTTCGGTGCCCATTACACGTCCATCTCGTGCGGCTTGAGCGCCACGTACGGCGTCTCGTGGTCGGTGCGCACCGGCGAGCGGCGCGCCGCCATGATCGTCTTGACCGAGTACACCAGCACCGCGAACACCACGAACAGGAACAGCACGGTGAGGCCGGCGTTGATGTAGTTATTGACCATCACCTGCTGCATCTGCCCGAAATCCTTGGACGGCGGCAGCAGGTTGCCGGCGGCGATGGCGTCACGGTACTTGTGCGCCTGCGCGATGAAGCCCACGCCCGGTTCGCTGGAGAAGATCTTGATGAAGCCGGCCGCGGTGGTGCAGATCAGCAGCCAGATCGCCGGCAGCAGCGGCACCCAGACGTACTTGTCCTTCTTCATCTTGAACAGCACCACGGTGCACAGCAGCAGCGCCACGCCGGCCAGCATCTGGTTGGCGATACCGAACAGGGGCCACAGCATGTTGATGCCGCCCAGCGGATCGGTCACACCCTGGTACAGGAAGTAGCCCCACAGTGCCACGCAGCCACCGGTGGCGATGAAGCTGGCCACCCACGAATCGGTGCGGCGCAGCGCCGGCACGAAGTTGCCCAGCAGGTCCTGCAGCATGAAGCGGCCCGAACGGGTGCCGGCATCCACCGCGGTGAGGATGAACAGCGCTTCGAACAGGATCGCGAAGTGGTACCAGAACGCCATCATGCCGTCGCCCGGGATCACCGCATGCAGGATCTGCGCGATGCCCACCGCCAGCGTCGGTGCACCGCCGGCACGCGAGAGGATGGTGGTTTCACCGATTTCCGCCGCGGTGGCGGTGAGCTGTTCCGGGCTGATCGCAAAGCCCCAGTTGCTGACCACCTGCGCGGCGTTGACCACATCGGTGCCGATCACCGCGGCCGGGGAGTTCATTGCGAAGTAGATGCCCGGCTCGATGATCGAGGCGGCGACCATCGCCATGATCGCCACGAACGATTCCATCAGCATGCCGCCGTAGCCGATGTAGGCGGCGTGGCCTTCATTGGCCAGCAGCTTGGGTGTGGTACCCGAGCTTATCAGTGCATGGAAGCCGGATACCGCGCCGCAGGCGATGGTGATGAACAGGAACGGAAACATGCTGCCCTTCCACACCGGGCCGGTGCCGTCGGTGAACTGGGTCAGCGCCGGCATCTTCAGCTCGGGCATCACGATCAGGATGCCGATGGCCAGGCCGACGATGGTGCCGATCTTGAGGAAGGTGGACAGGTAGTCACGCGGCGCCAGCAGCAGCCACACCGGCAGCACCGCCGCGACGAAGCCGTAGCCGATCAGCATCCAGGTGATCTGCACGCCGGTGAAGGTGAACATCGGCCCCATCACCGGATCGGCAGCGATCTTGCCGCCGTACCAGATCGCCGCCAGCAACAGGATCAGGCCGACCACGGAGATCTCGCCGATCTTGCCGGGGCGGACGTAGCGCATGTAGATGCCCATCAGGATGGCGATGGGCATGGTCGCGATGACGGTGAACATGCCCCACGGGCTGCCTTCCAGCGCCTTCACCACGATCATCGCCAGCACCGCGAGGATGATGATCATGATCATGAAGACACCGAACAGCGCGATGGTGCCGGGCACCGGACCCATCTCCTCGCGCACCAGATCGCCCAGCGAGCGGCCGTTGCGACGGCTGGAAATGAACAGGATCATGAAATCCTGTACCGCGCCGGCCAGCACCACACCGGCGATCAGCCACAGCGTACCGGGCAGGTAGCCCATCTGCGCGGCCAGCACCGGGCCGACCAGCGGGCCGGCGCCGGCGATGGCGGCGAAGTGGTGGCCGAACAGCACGTGCTTGTTGGTTGGCACGTAATCCAGGCCATCGTTGTTGAGGATGGCCGGCGTGGCACGGGTGGGGTCGACCCCGAGCACCTTGTTGGCGACGAACAGGCCGTAATAGCGGAAGGCCACCAGATACAGCGAGACCGTGGCAATCACGATCCACAGGGCATTGATGTGTTCGCCCCTGCGCAACGCAACCACGCCCAGACAGAATGCGCCGATCAGGGAGAGCAGCGCCCAGCCGGCTTTGGAGAAACCTTTCATCGAGTCGCCTCGCAGGGAGAGTTGCCCAAGGGTCTACCCATGTCGGGCAGGGGTCAACGGATTGGTGCCGCTGCAAGGATCAGACTTTGGTCTTAATGGGCGGCGCGAAAAAGATGAACACACAGGCCGGGAGCGGCCAGCCTCCCGGGCCAGGTGTGCCGGGTATCGCCGGGCACATGGTCGATGCGTATGCCTGCTTCTGGTCCCCGGGACAGGGATGGCAGCGTGATCCAGCGCGTGCGGTAGCTTCTAGAACGGCCAGAATCGGGGGATGTAGATCACCCCGAGCACCCAGAAGATCAGGTTCAGCGGCAGCCCGACCTTGACGAAGTCGGTGAAGCGGTAGCCGCCGGCGGTATAGACCATGGTGTTGGTCTGGTAGCCGACCGGGGTCAGGAAGCTGGTCGAGGCGGAGAATGTCACCGCCACCAGGAACGGCGTCGCATCCACGCCCAGCATCTGCGCGGTGGAGATGCCGATCGGTGTCAGCAGCACCGCCGCAGCCGAGTTGCTCATCAGCTCGGCCAGCAGCAGCGCCACCAGATACATCACCGCCAGCACCACGTGCGGACCGAGGTCGCGCACCAGCCCGATGGTGTGCTCGACCACGAATGCGGCCGTACCGGTCTGGCTCATCGCCACGCCCAGCGGCAGAAGGCCCGCCATCAGCACGACGATGCGCCAGTCGATGGCGTCGTACACGCCATCCGCGTCGAGGCAGCCGGCCAGTGTCATCGCCACCGCGCCGACCAGCGAGGTGATCGCGATCGGTGCCCAGCCGATCGCCGGAATGCCGATCACCAGCGCCATCGTGAGCAGCGCGAAAGTGCCGCGCCAGCCCTTGGGCTTGGCCGCCTCGCGCTCGGAAAGCACGATCACGTCGGGGTCGCGGCGCAGCGCGGGTGCATCGGCACTGGAGGTGATCAGCAGCAGGATGTCACCCACGTCCAGCCGCACATCCTTGAGCTTCTCGCACAGCACCTCGCCGCGGCGCTGGATAGCGAGCACGACCGCATTGTGGTTCCAGCTGCGGTCCAGCGCTTCCAGCGTGCGGTCGGCGGCGCGCGAGTTGGGCGCGATCATCACCTCGGTGATCACCTGGTCGGCTTCATCCAGCAGGCGCGCCTTGAACTTGAACTGGGAGTTGATCTCCAGCCCGGCCTTGCGGGTCAGCTCCACCAGCTTGGACCAGTCGCCACGGGCCAGCAGGATGTCGTCCTCCTGCAGGGTCTGCGTCTGCGCCGCCGCTACCCTGTGCTTGCCGCGCAGCAGCTCCAGGATGAAGACGCCCTTCTGCTCGCCCAGCCGGCTTTCCTGGATGGTCTTGCCGATCAGCCGCGAACCGGGCATCACCCGCAGCTCGGTGAGGAACTTGCCGATGTCGTAATGCTCGACAAACCCCGCGTTGCGGGTGTCCGGCAGCAGCCATCGGCCGAAGATCAACAGGTACGCGCAACCGGCGGCCAGGCAGATCAGCCCCAGCGGGGTGAACTCGAACATGGTGAAGCCGGGGTGTCCCAGATCCTTGGCGATGCCGTTGACCAGCAGGTTGGTGGAGGTGCCCACCAGCGTGCAGACACCGGCCATCTGCGACACGAACGACAGCGGGATCAGCGCCTTGGAGGCCGGCATGCCGATCCTTGCGGTGGCGGCGATGACCAGCGGCATGAACACCGCCACGACCGCGGTGTTGTTGACGAACGGGGCGATGATCGCCAGCACCGCGAACAGCAGCAGCAGGAACAGCAGCGGCGATTTGGTCCGGCTGAACAACCAGCCGATGCCCGACAGCGCGCCACTGTTCTGCAACCCGGCGGCCAGCACGAACATCGAGGCGACGGTGATCGTGGCCTGGTTGCTGAAGCCGCTCAGCGCCTGCTGCGGGGTGACCAGGTCGAGCACGGCCAGTGTCGCCAGCACCAGCACCGCGACCATGTCCATGCGCAGCTTTTCGGTGGCGAACAGGTAGATCGCCACCAAGGTGATGCCGATCACAAGCAGGATCTGGAAGCTCATGCAGCCGCTACTCCGTGTGTCCGCCCGTTCACCGCGCCGGCAATAACGGCTGCAATACCGGTTCCAGCAATGCCTTGCGCCAGCCGCCCAGAGCGGCCGGCCATTGCCCGTTTTCCAGCAGTGCTTCCAAATGCTTGCGTGAAGCCAGCAGGCCGTCGGGGAGTCCGAGCCCGGCGCTGTGGCTGGCAACCGCTTCCTGCAGACGCTTGAGCGCAGCCTTGTTGGCGTCCGTCGGTGCCAGCGGCTGCGGTGCCTGCGCCTCGTCTTCCAGCGGCGTGGTCAATGCCTGCCAGACCGCCTGGGCCAGTTTGCGTGGGGCCTTGGGGAAACGCTCGAACAGCTGCAGCATCGCCGCGTAGTCGGCCGGCGGCGTGCGCGCCAGCAGCGTGGCCAGCTCGTTGTCCAGCACCCAGCTGCGCGGTTTGTCGCTGTGCCGGGCCTGCTGGTCGCGCCAGCGCAGCAGCCGCAGCAGCCGCAGCCGCGCGTCGCTGTCGAGGAACTGGGCTGCGCGCATCGACAGGTGCGGCCAGTGCTCGCCTTCATCATTCTCGATGGTGGCGACCATCCGCTCGCATTCGTCCTGCAACCAGGCGAGGCGATCCTGGGCCCGCAGCCGGGATTGGATGGCGTCGTGCAGCGCGAACAGGTATTCCACGTCATCGGCGGCGTATTCCAGCTGTGCCGGTGACAACGGCCGGCGCATCCAGTCCGAGCGGGTCTCGCCCTTGGCCAGGGTGACGCCGGTGATTTCCGCCACCAGCTTCTGATAGCCCATGCCACCGCCGAAGCCGGCCATCGCCGCGCCGGTCTGGGTGTCGAACAGCGGCCGGGGCAGGGCGTCACAGGCACATTTGAACGCCACAAGGTCCTCGCTGGCGCTGTGCATGACCTTGACGATGGTGGGATCGGTCAGCCACGGCCGCAGCGCGTCGGTCATGCCGGGAATCAGCGGGTCGATCAACAGGATCTCCTCGCCCACGGCCATCTGTACCAGTGCCAGTTGCGGCCAGTAGGTACGCTCGCGGATGAACTCGGTATCCAGCCCGATGCGGGCCGGAGGCTGGCGGTAACGCTCTTCAAGTTCGCTCGGGTGTTTGATCCAATAAGCCACGTGGTTTCCGTCAACTGCAGGTTTGCTCAGGCTGGCGAGAATAGCCTAACGTCGAGTCGCCCCGGCATTGCAGACGGGATTTGGAGGGAATTTGCGTATTACCGGTCCGTTGCTGTGCATGGCGATCCTGGGGGTCCTGGGCGGCAGTGGATGCCACCGGGAA
>DDVW01000041.1:30806-33924 GCA_002345545.1 Stenotrophomonas sp. UBA2302
TGCCGCAATGGAAGCCGGTGTTGCCGGAAGTGACGATGGAAACGCTGGACAGCGCCAGGCGTCAGGCCGAGGCCGCGCTCAAGCAGGGCCGTCTCTATGAGGACGGGGAAGCGGCAGTGCCTTTGTATCTGGCGGTACTGGCGCTGAAGCCCGGCGATGCCAAGGCCACGCGTGGCCTTGAAAAGGCCAGGCAACAGCTGCGCGCGCAGGCGATCGCGCTGATGGAGCAGCCCGATGACCAGCGCCAGGCCCTGGCCGCAGCGGCCGAGCGGATCAGTGTAGCCGTCGCGCTGGCACCGGAGGGCGAGGCGGAGCGGGAGTTGCAGCGGCAGATACAGCTGGCCCGGCGGATCCTGGCGCTCAACCGGGCCGGGGAGTCGGCGGTGCGGCGTGACCAGTTGGGCGAGGCCGGGGGTGGGGCGCTGGAGTATTTCCGCGCGGTGCTGGCGTTGGCGCCGGATGACAGCCGTGCGCTGCAGGGGATCGCCGCGGTACAGAGCGGACTGATCCGCCGCGCGGAGATCGCCGCCGAACGTGCGGACTTCGAAGCGGCGGCCGGTTTTCTCGCGCGTGCCGCCACGGTGCGTGCCGGCCCGACAGTGCAGGATGCCCGCATGCGCATCGAGGCGATGCGGCAGGCCCAGTTGCTGGCACTGCGTGACGGCGGCTTGCGCGACCTTGCGGCACCGGGCGGGCTGAAGGCCGCTCGCCAGAAGCTGGAACAGGCGTTGCGGATCGCCGCGCCGGGCGATGCGGCGGTGGGCGTATTGCGGGAACGGATCGATCTGGCCACGCACTACGGCAGTTTCCGCCCCGGCCAGGTGTTCACCGATGCGCTGCAAGGCGGCGGGCGCGGGCCGCAGATGGTGGTGATTCCGCATGGCGGTTTCCAGATGGGTGCGACCGATTCCGAGCCCGGTGCCAGCGATGCCGAGCGGCCACAGCACTATGTGCGTTTTGACCGCGGCTTCGCGCTGTCGATCACGGAAGTCACGGTCGCCCAGTTCGCCCAGTTCGTCAGCGCCGCCAATGCACGGCCGCGCGCGACCCGGCGCGGGCACTCGGTGGTGTATGACGAGCGCAGCGGCAATTTTGTACGCCGCAGCGGCGTGGACTGGCGCTCGGGGTACAACGGTGTGCCCGCGCGCCCGGACAGCCCGGTGATGCACGTCAGCGTGCGCGATGCCGAGGCCTATGCGACGTGGCTGTCCGAGCAGACCGGCCGTTATTACCGGCTGCCCACCGAGGCCGAGTTCGAGTATGCGCTGCGTGCCGGCAGCAGCGGGCGCTACCCGTGGGGCGACGCCGGCACGCCGCCGGAGCTGTCGGGCAATTTCACCGGCAGCGAGGATGTCTCGCCCAGCGGCCGGCGCTGGAACAACGCCTTCATCGGTTATGGCGATGGCTACTGGGGCGCGGCGCCGGTGGCGAGCTACAAGCCCAACGCCTGGGGCGTGCACGATATCGGCGGCAATCTCAGCGAATGGGTGGCCGACTGCTGGCATGCCAGTTACCGGCGTGCACCCGCCGACGGCGCGGCCTGGTTCAACCCGGGGTGCCGGCAGCGGGTGATCCGCGGCGGCAACTGGGCCAATGCACCGGAACAGACCCGCGCGGCCTGGCGGCAGTCGCAGGATTCGGACGTCACCTCGGCGCGGATCGGGTTTCGTCTGGTGCGTGGTATTTGACGTGGCCTGCGCGGATGGGCGGGTTACCATCGGCGCCGACCAACCGCTCATAAATGGAACTTCCGCATGCGACAGGATCCTTTCGGCAGGCAGGGCAATGGCCGGCAATCCCGGCGCGGCGGACTGTTCGGCAACATCCGCTGGGTGGTGTTGCTGGGCTTTGCCATCTATGGCGGCTGCTACTACCTGGGCAACCGTTCAGTGGACCCGTATACCGGCGAGAAGGTGCTGATCGACAGCACGCTCGATGCCAGCCAGGAAAAGGCGCTGGGCCTGCAGGCCTACCAGCAGATCCTGTCGCAGGAGCGGCCGCTCTCCCCTGACGCGCAGATTTCGCAGCAGGTGCGCGAGATCGCCCGCCGGCTGATCGCCAAGGTCGACGTGGTGGAAACCGCGCTGGCGCAGGAGCACGGCCTGCAGGCGCAGCATTTCGCCCGCGACTTCGACTGGGAAGTGAACGTGCTGCAGTCCGACGAGGCCAATGCCTTCTGCCTGCCCGGCGGCAAGATGGCCGTGTATACCGGCCTGATCCCGGTGGCGCGCAACAGTGATGCGCTGGCGGTGGTGATGGGGCATGAAATCGCCCACGCGCTGCTGCGCCACGGTGCCCAGCGCATGGCCCAGCAGAAGCTGACGCAGATCGGGCAGATGGCCGGTGCCGCCAGCGGCATGGATGCGCAACAGCAGCAGATGATGATGTCGGCGATGGGGTACGGCTACCTGCTGCCGTATGCGCGCTCGCATGAGACCCAAGCCGACGAGGTCGGACTGATGCTGGCGGCGGCGGCCTGTTTCAACCCGGAAGAGGCGGTGCCGCTGTGGCAGCGCATGGGCGAGGCCAGCGGCGGCCAGGCACCGCCGGAGTTCTCTTCCACCCATCCCAATCCCGGCACCCGCATCCAGAACCTGAGCGCGCTGATGCCCAAGGCGATGGCCTATCGTCAGCAGTTCTGCGAGACGACGCGGTAGGTTTTTACTTCTCCCTCCGGGAGAAGGTGCCCCGAACGTGCGGATGCGGGTGCGGACGAAGCCTCACGCACCATGCGAGTTCAAGCGGCGATGTCCTGCTTTTCACCAGCATGGTCATGCGTTCGTCACCACGATTTATGGTTTTTCCGATGGTGCGGCTTCGCTCCTTGCCTCACCCCAACCCTTCTCCCGCAGGGGAAGGGGCTTTGAAAGCGACGACCTGCACGTCCAGCACGCCGTCGTCCAGGCGGGCATGCAAGGTATCGCCGGCCTGGACCTGCAGGGTCGAACGCACCAGCGTGCCGTCATCGGCACGGGTAAGGATCGAATAGCCACGGGCCACGGTTGCCAGCGGGCTCACCGCTTCCAGCGAACGGGCGAGGCCGCGCAGGTGCAGGGCGTCGCGTTGCAGCTGCCGGCCCATCGCCGCCTGCGCCCGCGGCGCCAGCGCCGCCAGCTTT
>DDVW01000026.1:0-33161 GCA_002345545.1 Stenotrophomonas sp. UBA2302
GGCCAATGCCGCTGCCGCCGTCGCCGCGTTGCGCGCGCTGGACCGCGACGTGCCGCAGGCCGCGTGGGCGCAGGGCGTGGCTGCCGCGCGGGTGAGCGGGCGCCTGCAGTCGTTCCAGCGCGACGGTGTGGAGGTGCTGGTGGATGTGGGCCACAACCCGCAGGCCGCCGCCGCACTGGTTGCCGCGCTCAAGGCCCGGCCGGCCAGCGGTCGTACCCTGGCCGTCTATGCGGCGTTGTCGGACAAGGATGCGTCGGGCGTTGTCACGGCGTTGCAGGACGAGGTGCAGGCGTGGTTCCTGGCCGGTCTGGACGGTGCGCGCGGGCAGAGCGCCGCGCAGCTGCGTGATCGCCTGCAGGACACCGCGGCGGCGGCTGCGTCACTCTCGGTGGACGTGGAGCAGGCACTGGATGCGGCTCTGGCGCAGGCACGCCCGGGGGACCGCGTGCTGGTGTTCGGTTCCTTCCACACCGTAGCCGAGGCATTGCCGCTGCTCCATTCAGCAGTTTGAAAACGGGACGCGGGCAGGACGCCTATAATCGCGGAACATTCCGCCAAGCCGCTTGCACGCCATCTGTGGAAACTCCTCTGAAACAGCGACTGATTGGGGCCATCGTTCTGGTGGCATTGGCCGTGATTTTCCTGCCGATGCTGGTGAAAGGGCCGGCGCCGGACAGCGGCGTGCAGGACGTGCCCCTGAGGGCACCGGCCGCCCCGGCTGAAGGCCAGTTCGAAACCCGCGAATTGCCACTGGTGACACCCTCGCTTCCGGCAGGTGGTGCGCTGGGCATGCCGGCGGCGCAGCCTGAAAACACTGCAGCGGCAGCCACCGGCAGTGCCTTGCCACCGGCCGCCGCTGCCGGTGATTACGCGGTGAACTTCGGCGCCTATGCCAGCGAGGCCGATGCCGATGCGGTGATCGCGCATCTGCTCAAATCCAACCTGCCCGGTTTCCGCCAGCCCGACACCATCAATGGCCGTCCGGCATGGCGGGTGCGCATCGGCCCCTACATGGACCGCGCGCAGGCCGAGCTGGTACGTCTGGAGGCGGGTAAGGTGCGCAGTGACGTCAACGCGCAGGTGGTGGTGCTCAATGCCGATGCCGCCGCGCCGGCACCGGCCCCCGTCGCCAGTGTTCCGGCCACACAGCCGGTGCGCACCGAAGCGTTGCCGCCGGCCCCGGCCAAGCCGGTGGCGGCAGCACCGAAGCCCGAGCCGAAGCTGGAAGCGCCCAGGCCCGCGCCGGCCAAACCGGTCGCCGCCACGCCCGCTCCGGCACCGGCGCCCAAGCCGGCTGCGCCTGCCGCCAGTTCGGTGGGGTTTGCGGTGCAGCTGGGCGCGTTCGCGCAGACCGCCGATGCCAATGCGTTGCGTGACAAGGTGCGCGCGGCCGGTTTCAGCGCCTTCGTCGAACAGGTGCGTACCGACAACGGCGTGCTCAGCCGCGTGCGGGTCGGGCCGGTGGCCAGCCGCGCCGATGCCGAGCAGCTCAAGGCCCAGGTCGCCGCCCGTATCGGCATTGCCGGCATGGTCCGCCCGCACCCCTGATGGGCGTTGAACCGACCTGCCGGGTGCCAAACGCGCTGCGCCGTGCGGGTCGCAGATGATCGACATCCTGTTGCTGTCGGTGATCGGCGTGTCGGCGCTGTTCGGGGTGATGAAAGGCTTCGTCGGCACGGTCATCGGCACGCTGTCGTGGCTGCTGTCGGGCTGGGCCGCGTTCCAGTTCGGTGATCACGCCGCGCATTGGCTGGCCGAAGGTGCGCAGCCGTCGATGACCGATTACCTGGGCGGCTATGTGATGGTGTTCGTCGGTGTGCTGGTGGCCATGCTGCTGGCCGGCATGTTGCTGCGCGGGGCCATCCAGGCTACCCGTCTGACCGGAGCCGACCGCAGCCTGGGGCTCGCTCTGGGCGTGCTGCGTGGCACCTTTTTCTGCTGCGTGCTGATCCTGCTGATGGGGTTCACGCCGCTGCCGCGCGAGGTGGCATGGCAGCAGTCGCGGGTGTTGCCGCTGCTGCTGCCGGGGGCCAGCTGGATGCGCGGGCAGCTGCCGGATTTCTCCATCCCGGAGACGGATCGGGCCGGCCTGCCGGCGGCCGGCGGCGATAAAAATACGTCGTTGGACTTGGGCAAGCTGCCCATGGCAGGCGATAATGCCGCCTTGAACGAGATGATGAAGGGCGGCGGACTGTCGCAGGTGGTGACCCGGGCGCTGGGCGCCGGTGGTCAATCACCAGATGCAGGCGGCCAGGACCCGGCGAAGGCGCTGCCTTCCAATATCGATCCGGCGCAGGTGCGCCCGGGTCACCCCGATCCGGTACGGGTCGAGGTTCCCGGCCAGGCACGGCCCCCTTCACGTTAACCGGGCCTCAGCGCCCAGCGGAGATCGCGCAACATGTGTGGCATCGTCGGAATCGTCGGCAACCAGAACGTCGCCGGGCAGCTCTATGACGGCCTGACCGTCCTCCAGCATCGTGGCCAGGACGCGGCCGGTATCGCCACCGCACACGGCACCCGCCTGCGCGTGGAAAAGGCCAACGGCCTGGTGCGCGACGTGTTCGACGAGCGCCGCATGGAAGTGCTGCAGGGCCGCGTCGGCATCGCCCATGTGCGTTACCCGACCGCCGGCTCGGAAGGCACCGACGAGGCGCAGCCGTTCTACGTCAACTCGCCGTACGGCATCGCGCTGGCGCACAACGGCAACCTGATCAACACCGAAGCCCTGCGCAAGCAGGTGTTCGAGGCCGACCGCCGCAACATCAACACCGATTCGGACAGCGAAGTGCTGCTGAACGTGTTCGCCTACGAGCTGGACGCGCAGCGCATGCTGACTCCGGAAGCGGCGATCCGTGCGGTGGCCGGTGTGCACCGCCGCTGCCAGGGCGGCTATGCGGTGGTCAGCGTGGTGCTGGGGCTGGGACTGGTGGCGTTCCGCGATCCGCACGGCATCCGCCCGCTGGTGCTGGGCAAGCGCAGCCATGTTGAAGGGGACGAGTACATCGTCGCCTCCGAGTCGGTGGCGCTGGACGTGCTCGGTTACGAGCGCGTGCGCGATGTCGCCCCGGGCGAGGCGCTGGTGATCACCGAGCGCGGCGAGCTGTTTTCCGAGGTCTGCGCGACCACCACGCAGCAGACTCCGTGCATCTTCGAGTACGTGTATTTCGCACGCCCGGATTCGATGATCGACAATGTCTCCGTGCACAAGGCACGCATGCGCATGGGCCAGAAGCTGGGCGAGAAGATCCTGCGCCTGCGCCCGGACCACGACATCGACACCATCATCCCGATACCCGACACCTCGCGCGATGCCGCGCTGGAGATGTCCAACGTGCTCGGCGTGAAGTACCGCGAAGGCTTCGTCAAGAACCGCTACGTCGGCCGCACCTTCATCATGCCGGGGCAGGGCGAACGGGTGAAATCGGTGCGCCGCAAGCTCAACCCGATCCATCTGGAATTCCGCAACCGCGTGGTGCTGCTGGTCGACGACTCGATCGTGCGTGGCACCACCAGCCAGCAGATCGTGCAGATGGCGCGTGACGCCGGGGCGCGCAAGGTGTACCTGGCCAGCGCCGCGCCGCCGGTGCGTTACCCGAACATCTACGGCATCGACATGCCGGCCGCCGAAGAGCTGATCGCGCACGAGCGCAGCATCGAGGACATCGAACGGCACCTGGGCTGCGACTGGCTGGTGTATCAGGACCTGGAAGATCTGGAAGCGGCGGTGCGCGAAGGCAACCCGGAGCTGAAGTCCTTCGACTCGTCCTGCTTCAACGGCGAATACGTCACCGGCATCGAGCCGGGCTACTTCGAGCGCATCCAGCAGCTGCGCTCGGACGACGCCAAGACCCAGCGCCGCGCCTGATCCATGCCGACCGGTGGTGCCACGGCCGCGGAACTGCCTGCGGCGGATGATCTGCTGCAGGCCGCGCAGTTGTGTCTGGCCGAGGCCGACCCGCTGCGCAAGGTCGCGTTGACCCAGCATTTCGCCGCGCGTTTCCGTGCCGGGGGGCTGAAACTGCCGGCGCAGGCGCCTGATCCGCAGCCGATCCGTATGCCGGGGCGGCCACCGCAGCTGGTGCTGGTGCATCCACGCGAGCTGCCGCGGCGCGGGCTCGGTTCAGCGGAAGGACGCGCGGCCTTCATCCACGCCATCGCCCATATCGAACTCAACGCGATCGACCTGGCCTGGGACGCGGTGTACCGCTTCCGTGGCCTGCCGGGCAGCTTTTACGCCGACTGGGTGAGCTGCGCGGACGACGAGTCGCGCCACTTCCTGCTGCTGCGTGAGCGGCTGCTGGCCCATGGCCATGACTACGCCGATTTCCCCGCGCACAACGGCCTGTGGGAAATGTGCGAGAAGACCGCGCACGACGGGCTGGCGCGCATGGCGCTGGTGCCGCGCGTGCTTGAAGCGCGCGGGCTGGATGTGACCCCGGCGATGATCGCCAAGCTGCGTTCGCTCGGCGATGAGGCCACCGCCGACGTGCTGGAGGTGATCCTGCGCGAGGAAGTGGCGCACGTCGCCGCCGGTTCGCGCTGGTACCGCTGGTATTGCGAGCGCGTCGGTGTCGAGCCGCGGGCCCGCTTCAAGGAGCTGTTGCGCGAATACGCCGGCGGCTACCTGCACGGCCCGTTCAATATCGAAGCGCGCCTGCTGGCCGGTTTCGACGAGGACGAGCTGGCCAACCTGGTCGAACAGGCCGGTTGAGTCGCGCTTGGCCGGAGGCGGGCCTTGTCCGTGCCCGGCCGGCGGATCTTGATGGGTTGTGCATGCCTGTTGGGACGATGCGGCATATCGCGATAGGCTGGCGTCCCGATCCGATGACGAGCGTTGCCATGAAATATTCCGCTGTCCTGCTGCTGTTGCCGATGCTGGGGCTGGTGGCCTGCAAGCCGCAGGCCGTGGAGCCGGCCGCATCGGCGGAGACATCACCGGCACCTGCCGCAGAGGTCGCCGCCGTCGATGACTATCCCGCCGTCCTGCAGGCCGCGGGCACCGAGCCGTTCTGGGGCGTGCGCGTGGATGGCGCGGCACTGGCCTACACCACGCCGGACACCCAGCAGAACCCGCGCCACTTCGTGGGCGTGCGCGAGCTGCATGACGGCCTGCTGCGCGTACAGGGCGGTGAAGGCGGAAACGCGTTCCGCCTGACCCTCAAGCGTGAGCCCTGCTCCGACGGCATGTCCGACCTGACCCATCCGTACACCGCCGAATTTGTACTGGGGGCGGAAACCCTCAGGGGCTGTGCGCGTGATCCGGCACTGCCGGTGGAGGCGCCCTGAAACCGCAACGGCAGCCGTGAGGCTGCCGTTCCAGCAATCGGCCACAAGCAGCCGGGGCTCAGCCCAGCGTGTCCAGCGTGAAGCCGTCCGCATCCACGCGCAGCACCGAACCCTGTTCGTACCAGTCCCCCAGCACGATACGGGTACAGGTACGTGTGCCGGTGTCCACGCTGTGGATCGCCGGGCGGTGGGTGTGCCCGTGGATCATGGTGTCCACACCATAACGCTGGAAGGTGGCGACGACTTCGGCCGGTGCCACATCGGTGATGGTCTCGAAGGTGGCCTGGTCGTCCTTCTTCATCTCCGACTGGTGCGCCTGGCTGGCGGCCCGCGCCTGCTGGGCGAAGGCGATGCGGGCTTCCAGTGGCTGTGCCAGGAACTGCGCTTGGAATGCCGGATCGCGGGTCTGCGTGCGGAATGCCTGGTAGGCGGTGTCGTCGGTGCACAGCAGGTCGCCGTGCTGCAACAGCACCGGCTTGCCGTACAGCTCGATCACTGCCGGGTCGGGCAGGATGCGCATGCCGGCGCGGGCGGCGTAGTCATCGCCGACCAGGAAATCGCGGTTGCCACGGATGAAGAACACCGGCACGCCGCTTTCATGCAGCTCGTGCAATGCAGCGGCCACGTCATCGGCGGCGCTGGAGGGGGTGTCATCTCCAATCCAGGCTTCGAACAGATCACCGAGGATATACAGCGCCTCGGCGTGGCGAGCCTGGTTGCGAAGGAAGTCCAGGAACAGCGCGGTGATGGCAGGACGGCTCGGGTCCAGGTGCAGGTCGGAGATAAACAGCGTTGTCATGCGCGGCATTGTAGGACGCGGGCCGCAGCGTAGTGCAAGCCCCGGGGATCAGGCCGGCCATGGCCACAGCTGCAGGGAGGCCACGCCCAGTAGCAGGCCGATGCCGGTCGCCGCCAGCACATCGCTGGGGTAGTGCAGGCCCAGCACCACCCGTGACAGCGCCACTCCCGCAGTGAAGGGCAGCAGCAGGGGCGCCAGCCACGGGTAGTACGCCATCGCCACCACGGTGAAGGACACCGCATGCAGGGTGTGCCCGGAGGGGAAGCTGTACTCGTCCAGCGGTGCCACCCAGGCGCGGATGCGCAGGTCGGCGGCGAATGGACGCGGACGCCGGGTCCAGCGCTTGAGGGTTTTGTACAGCGTCAGTGCGACCACCCCGGTCGCGGCCATGTGGATCGACGCCTGCAGGCCGTGCATGCCATCGGCCACCACCAGCGCACCCATCAGCAGATACCAGAACACGCCATCACCGAGCCGGCTCAACACCGAGAACAGCCAGCGGATGCCGCGCCGCCGACCATAGCGGTTGGCCCGTCGGCACCAGCGGACCTCGCGTGCGGCGATGCCGTCAGGCCGCTGCATCGTCATGCTCCCCGGTCCGGCTGGCCAGCGTTTGCAGCAGCGCTTCGAATTCCAATATCACCTGCGCCGGTTGCAGGTGCTGCACCGCGCGGCAGGCATTGGCGCCGAGCAGGGCACGCAATTCATTGTCGGCGGCCAGCTGCAGGGCGGCGCCGATGAAGGCCGCATCGCTGTCCACCGCGATCCCGCTCCGGCCGCTGCGCAGGTGCTCGCGTGCGGCGCCGTAGTTGAAGGCCACGGTCGCCACGCCGCTGGCCATGGCTTCCAGGGTGACGTTGCCGAAGGTCTCGCTGCGGCTGGGAAACAGGAACAGGTCGCTGCTGGCGAAGTGGCGGGCCAGCGCCTCGCCGCGCTGGATGCCGCAGAACAGGAAATCGGGATTGTCGCGCGCCAGTTTCCCGCGCAGCGGACCATCGCCGACCCAGATGAAGCGGGCCGTGGGCCGTAGCTGCTTCAGCCGGCGGAAGGCCCTGACCGCCAGCTCCAGGTTCTTTTCAGCGGCAATACGGCCGACATGGATCACCGCCAGCCCGTCGTCGCCGATGCCCCACTGCCGGCGCAGATGCGGGTCGCGCCGCCGGGGAGCGAACTGGCCGGTATCCACCGCGCGTGCCAGCAGGCGCACCCTGGCAAATCCCTTGTGCTGCAGGAACTGTTGCAGCTCGCGGGTCGGCACCAGCGTGGCCTGGCCCCGGTTGTGGAAGCGTCGCATCCACGCCAGTGCCGCCGGCTGCAGGCGTGCGGCGCCGTAATCGGGCAGGTATTCATCAAACCGGGTATGCAGTCCCGTGGCGACGGGAATGCCCAGCCGCTGCGCACAGCGCAGCGCCGACCAGCCCAGCGGCCCTTCGGTGGCGATGTAGACCGCATCCGGACGCTGCCGCTGCCACTGCCGTGCCAGGGTGAGCGGTGCGGGCAGGCCGAAGCGCAGGCCGGGATAGCGTGGCAGGGCGGCACCACGCACCAGCAGTTCGTGCCCGAGCGCCTGCTCCGCGTGCCGGCGTGGACGCACCAGCTCCACCGCATGGCCGCGGTTGCGCAATCCCTGTTCCAGCCCCTGGACGGTCAGGGCAACGCCGTTGACTTCCGGCGGATAGGTCTCGGTGACGATGGCAAAGCGCATGGCAGCCTCCCGGTTTTACCCGGAGGATGCCGGCGCTTCATGGCGGAAACGTGTCGCCCGGATGCCGCCGGTGTGACAGCAGCCGGACTCTCAGGTGACGAACGGGTGGAAGCGGATGCCCAGCCCGGTCATGCCGTCCACTTCGCCGGCCAGGTCGGCGCGCAACAGTGGCCGTGCATCGATGTAGGCCTGGTCCAGGATCAGGCTGAGCTGGTTGCCATCGGCGGCCAGTTCCAGCGTCGGGATCGGGTCGGACTCGTGGGCACGGTGCAGCAGCACGGCGATGCGCAGCAGCGCCGCCAGACGGCGCGCGGTCGTCAGCAGGCGGTCGGGCAGCACGTCGAACACGGTCTTGGGGACGTTGCGGCGGTGGGTGCGAACCAGTGCCGCCAGGAACTGCTGCTCCTGCCGCGAGAAGCCGGCGATGTCCGAGTTGGCCAGAACATAGCTGCCATGGGTGTGATAGCCGCTGTGGGCGATGGCCAGGCCGATCTCATGCAGGTGCGCGGCCCATCCCAGCATCTGCGCATCGTCCGGGTCCAGGTTCCATCCACCCATCACCTGCTCGAACAGGCGCTGGGCGGTGGCACTGACGCGGCCGGCCTGCACCGGGTCGATGCCGTAGCGGTGCATCAGCGCGGCGACCGATTCATCGCGCATGTCGTTCTCGCTGGCACGGCCGACGATGTCGTAGAGGATGCCTTCGCGCATCGCCGCCTTGCTGACGTGCAGCTTCTGCAGGCCCAGCGCCTGGAAGGCGGCTTCCAGCACCAGCACGCCGCCGGCGAAGATCGGGCGGCGCTCGTTGGACAGCGTGGGCAGGTCGATATCGTCGATGTGCTTGGCGCGCAGCAGCGCATCGCGCAGTTGCGGCAGGGCCTCGGCGGTGATCGCGCCCTTGCTCAGCTTCATCGCCGCGCAGATGTCGCTGATGGCCTTGTGCGTGCCGGACGAGCCCAGCGCCTCGTTCCAGCCGAGGGTGCGGTACTTGACGGCGATCGGCTGGAAATCGGCACCGATCTCGGTCAATGCATCCTTCCAGCGCTTGCGGCTCAGTTTTCCATCAGGGAAAAAACGGTGGGTGCTGGCGATGCAGCCGGCCTGCAGGCTTTCCCGTTCAAGGGTTTCAAAACCGCGGCCGATGATGAACTCGCTGGAGCCGCCGCCGATGTCGATCACCAGCCGTTGCTGGCCCGGATGCGGAGGTTGCGCATGGGCGACCCCCAGATAGATCAGGCGCGCTTCCTCGCGTCCGCTGACCACTTCGATAGGATGACCCAGCGCGGTTTCCGCCGGCATCAGGAAGGCCAGCGGCGAGCGCAGCTGACGCACGGTATTGGTGGCCAGCGCGCGCACCCGCAGCGGCGGGATGTCGCGGATGCGCTGGCCGAAGCGCGCCAGACACTCCAGTGCGCGTTGCCGGGCGTCGGCGCTGAGGCCGCCCCTGCCATCCAGACCATCGGCCATGCGCACGCTTTCACGCAGGCGGTCGACCACACGCAACTGCCCCAGCACATAACGGGCGATCACCATATGGAAGCTGTTGGAGCCCAGGTCGATGGCGGCCAGCAGGTCGCCTTCCTGCAGGGGCGGAAGTGTCGTTGAGGACAATGGCATGGCGGAATTGTAAGGGCAGGCGCGGGCAAGGAGGGGGAACGGGCGGGCTGGCGTCCATCACAGGCCGAGGAGGAACAGCCGGCAGGCCTGCCAGGGCAGCTCAACGGCTTGTGGCGCACCCGCTTGCCGGGAGCCCGCCCGGGTACGGCCAGCGGGCCCGGTTCATTCCCATTTCAGCGCTTCTCACAGAGCGTCGAGCAGTGCCTGCTGCGCAGAGTGCGGCGGCTGGCCCGGTTGCGGCGTGCACTTGTGGTAGCGGCCGTCGGCCTGCAACTCCCAGGCGTTGAGGTTGTCATCCAGATAGTTCTGCAGGGTTTCGCGCTGTACCCGCTGGGCGATGTCGGGTGAGAGGATCGGGAAGCAGGTCTCCACACGGCGCAGCAGGTTGCGCTCCAACCAGTCGGCGCTGGCGCAGAACAGCTCCGGCGCGCCGTTGTTGCCGAACCAGTAGACGCGGCTGTGCTCGAGGAAGCGGCCGACGATCGAGCGCACGCGGATGTTGTCCGATACGCCCTCCACGCCGGGGCGCAGGGTGCAGGCGCCGCGCACGATCAGGTCGATCTGCACGCCTGCCTGCGAGGCGGCGTAGAGGGTGCGGATCATCTGGGGTTCGTTGAGTGCGTTCATCTTGGCGATGATGCGCGCCGGCTTGCCTTCACGGGCGAGCCGGGTTTCGCGTTCGATGCGCTTGAGCAGGCCCGGGTGCAGGGTGAAGGGCGATTGCAGCAGGCGCTTGAGCTTCATCTTCGGCGCCAGCCCGGACAGCTGCTGGAACAGCAGGTGCACATCGTTGCCGATGTCCGGATCGGCGGTGATCAGGCTCAGGTCGGTGTACGCGCGCGCGGTACCGCTGTGGTAGTTGCCGGTGCCCAGGTGCACGTAGCGGCGCAGCTTGCGGCCTTCACGGCGCACGATCAGCAGCATCTTGGCGTGGGTCTTGTAGCCGACCACGCCGTAGACCACCTGCACGCCGGCATCCTGCAGGCGGTCGGCCAGACCGAGGTTGGCCTCCTCGTCGAAGCGTGCGCGCAGCTCCACCACCACGGTCACGTCCTTGCCGTTGCGCGCGGCCAGGATCAGCGCTTCGACGATCCCCGAGTCCTTGCCGGTGCGGTACAGCGTCTGCTTGATCGCCAGCACGTTCGGGTCGGTCGCCGCTTCGCGGATCAGCTCCAGCACGGTGCTGAACGAATCGAACGGGTGGTGCAGCAGGATGTCGCTGCGCGCGGCGCGCTCGAAAATGCCCTCGGCGGTCTTGAGCACGCGCGGGGTCATCGGCGGGTATTTCAGGTCCGGCCGCTGCACCAGGTCATAGACCTGGATCACGCGGTTGAGGTTGACCGAGCCGTCGATACGGTAGGCCGCGTTCTCGGACAGGCCGAAGTTCTGCAGCAGTGTCTGCACGATCGGCTTGGGGCAGTCGTGGGCGATCTCCAGCCGCACCGCCGGCCGGTAGCCACGGTCGGCCAGCTCATCACGCAGCGCCAGCGCCAGGTTCTCCACTTCCTCCTCGTCCACCACCAGCTCGGAATTGCGGGTGACGCGGAACTGGTAGGCGCCGAGCACCTCCATGCCGGGGAACAGCTCCTCGACGAAGGTCGACAGCACCGCCGAGAGCAGTACGAAATCGTGCGAGCCGCCCAGTGCGCGCGGCAGCTGGATGATGCGTGACAGCGAACGCGGCGCGCGCACCAGTGCCAGGTGGCCGGTGCGGCCGAAGGCGTCGGTGCCCTTTAGCACGACGACGATGTTCAGCGATTTGTTGAGGATCTTCGGGAACGGATGCGACGGGTCCAGCCCCAGCGGCGACAGTACCGGCATGATCTCGCTGCGGAAGTACGCCCGCAGCCAGCGGCGCTGGCGGGTTGTCCAGTTCGAGGAGGACAGGATGCCGACACCGGCATCGGCCAGTGCCGGGCGCAGGGTCTCGTTCCAGCAGCGGTACTGCAGGTCCACCAGCTCGGCGGCGCGGACATGGATGGCCGCCAGGATTTCCTGCGGGCTCAGGCCGTCCGGGGCCGGCGGCAGGCCGAATTCCTGCGCGTGGCGCACGGCCGCGGCACGGATCTCGAAGAACTCGTCCAGGTTGGTGCAGGAGATGCACAGGAAGCGCAGCCGTTCCAGCAGCGGCACCTGCTCGTCCATCGCCTGTGCCAGCACGCGGAAGTTGAAGTCCAGCTGCGACAGCTCCCGGTTGATGTACAGCGTCGGATCACGCAGCGGATCGGGGCTGCTGCACGGGGACGGAACGGAGGGCGTTGAAGGGGTCATGCCGGGGAGTCTTCGCTGGACGAGATCGAAAGGAGGGGAGCACGCGGGCGCACATGCCCGGCGTCGAAATGGCAGGAAAACGTGCTGCCGATGCCGACTTCGCTGCGGATTTCCAGGCGTGCCTGGTGCAGGCCGAGGATGTGCTTGACGATGGACAGGCCCAGACCGGTACCACCGCTCTCACGTGAGCGGCTGCTGGAGACACGGTAGAAGCGCTCGGTGAGGCGCGGCAGGTGCGTGGCGGGAATGCCGTAGCCGCTGTCGGTCACCGACAATACCGCACCGTTGCCTTCACGCTCGAAAACGAGGTGGATGCGACCACCCGCCGGGGTGTAGCGCACCGCATTGGTCAGCAGGTTGGAGAAGGCGCTGTGCAGTTCCTTGTTGGAACCGGCCAGATCCAGATCGGCGCGATCCTCGACGGTGATGGTGTGGCGGCCCTGGCTGTGGGCCTCGGCTTCGCGCCGCAGCGAAGCCAGCATCGAGGCCATGCCCACGGTTTCCAGCTCGGTATGCTGCTGCGATTCCAGCCGCGACAGCGTCAGCAGGTCTTCCACTAGCTGTGCCATGCGCTGTGACTGCTTGCGCATCTCCACCAGCATCGGCCCGGTGTCGGGGAAGTCCTCCGGCTCCATCATGTCCAGATAGCCGTGTACCACGGTCAACGGGGTGCGCAGCTCATGCGAGACATTGGCGACGAAGTCGCGGCGGACCTGTTCCAGATGCAGCAGCTTGGTGACGTCGCGGGCGACCAGCAGCCAGTGGTGGTCCGAATAGGGAATCAGCCGCAGGTGCAGGCGGATGCCCGGGTCGACCGGCGAGTTCGCATCCAGGATCGGTTCGGCGTTGCGTCCGCCCGCCAGCCAGTGCGCCAGCGGCAGCGGCTGCAGGCGCTCGACCAGCGGCGCATCCATATCGGCCGGGTGGCGCAGGCCCAGCAACGTGGTGGCCGCTTCGTTGAACCACTGCACGCGCTGGGTGTTGCGGTCCACCACCACCACCGCATCGGGCAGCGCGGTGGCGGCGGCACGGTAGCTGCGCAGCATCTCCACCAGCCGGCGCTTGCGTGCGCGCATCTCCTGCTGGTTGCGGTAGAGCAGGCGGTCCAGCTCGTTCCAGACGCCGTTGCCCGGGGAGGTTTCCCAGCGGCGGCGCGCGGTCAGGTGCAGCAGCACCCGCCGCAGGCGCCAGTAGTGCCAGACCAGGATGCCCAGCGCGGCCAGTGCCAATGCCAGGCCGGTATGGTCCAGCAGGGCGCCGATCAACCCGGCCAGCAACAGCAGCGCGGCCAGGGTGGCCAGCGTCTTCAACCAAGCGGAGCGGAATTGGCGGGGCATTGCGTTCTCGGGTGATGCGGAGGATCCGTCGGGTGAATGCCGCGTGCGGTATCCGCCGGTTCAGGTCGAAGCCGAGAAGCGGTAACCGGCGCCGCGCACGGTCTGCACCATGTTCTCCGCGCCGAACGGTTCCAGCGTCTTGCGCAGGCGGCGGATATGCACGTCGATGGTGCGCTCCTCCACATACACGCTGCCACCCCAGACATGGTCGAGCAACTGCGAGCGGCTGTAGACCCGCTCGGGGTGGGTCATGAAGAAGTGCAACAGGCGGTATTCGGTCGGCCCGATCGACACCGGGGTGTCGCCGGCGAACACGCGGTGGGCGGCGCCGTCGATGCGGATCGGCCCCACCGCGACGCTGCCATCCTCGTCGTCGTCGCGGGTGCGGCGCATCACCGCGCGGATGCGTGCCAGCAGCTCGCGCGCCGAGAACGGCTTGACCACATAGTCGTCGACGCCGGCCTCCAGCCCGCCCACGCGGTCGTTCTCCTCGCCGCGCGCGGTGAGCATGATGATCGGCACCTCGCGGGTCAGGTTCTCCTTGCGCCAGCGTCGTGCCAGCTCCAGGCCGCTGGTGCCGGGCAGCATCCAGTCCAGCAGGATCATGTCCGGTACCCGGTCGGCGATGGCGGTCTGCGCTTCCAGCGCGTCACCGGCATGCACGGGTTCATAGTCGCCCTTGCGCAGGGCGAAGGCGACCATGTCGCGGATCGCGGGTTCATCATCGACGATCAGGATACGTTTCTGCACGAGTATCTACCGTAGCGCCCATCAGACTGGAGTGTGCCCAGTAGACTACGGTTTGATGACGCCTTTGTGACACCGCCGCGCGCTGGCGGGCGGGCTCAGTTGCGTGACATGTCCGGATCGCGCACGCCCAGCCGGCGCATTTCCAGCACGGTGGGCATGATCGACTCGATGCGGGCATCTATGCGTGCCCGGCTGACGTAATCCAGCCCGGGCTGCTTGAGCAGGTTGTTGAACTGGATCAGCGCCTGTTCCGGGCGACCGTTCAGGTAGGCGGCCTCGGCATAGGCCTCGCTGGCGCGGGCCGGGTCGCCGGCCAGCTCGCAGGCGCGGGCGAACAGGCGCTGGAACACCGGGTCGTCGCCGGAACGCGCCAGCAACGGCCGCAGCATGGCCTGTGCACGCTTGCCGGCCGCTTCGCCGCCCTGCTCGTTGAGCGCCTGCGCGTAGGTCAGGGCCACGGCGCGATTGCGCGGCAGCCGCTGCAGCAGCGCCTCGAAGCGCTGGTTGGCCTCGCCGCGCATGCCGCTGCGCGATTCCGCTTCGGCCAGTGCCAGGTTCACCCACAGGTTGTCCGGATATTCACGCTGCAGCTGCTGCAGGTCGGCCAGTGCCAGGCGGGTGCTGTCGCCGCCGTCGCGCAGCCGGGCGATGGCCACGCCGTAGCGCTGCGGATCGTTCAGGCCGTCCTTCTGGCTGCGGCGCAGGCCTTCGTACTCGTGCACCAGCTCCGAGGGTGTTGTCGCGCTGAGCACGCGCAGGCGCTCGCGCGCCCAGTCGAACTGGCCGGTTCCGCCCCGGGCCATGCCGGCGGGTGGCAACGACAGCTGCAGCCCGCCGGGCAGCAGGGGGTTGCCGGTGGCCAGCGGATCGCGGATATCCGGCTGGGTCGGGTCCACCCGCTCCTGGCGCACGCCGCCGGGAGTCGTCGTGGTGAGCAGGACGGTGTCCTTCTTCATCTGCTCGGCGCGGGATTTGGCTTCGCTGATGCGGGTGATGTTGACCGGGTGGGTGCGCAGGAAATCCGGCGTGCTGTAGCCGCCCTCGTTGCCGCGCATCGCCGCGGACATGCGCTCGAAGAAACCGGCCATCGCATCCACGTCATAGCCGCTGTGGGCCAGGGTGCGGATGCCCAGGCGGTCGGCTTCCGATTCGTTGGAGCGGGTGAAGTTGATCTGCCGCTGCTGCATCAGCCCCATGCCGGAGGTGATGGCCGCCATCGTCGCGTCGCTGGCGGAATTGCCGCCGGCCTGTTGCGCGGCCACCACCGCGGCGAGCATGCCCAGCAGGATCGGGATCTGGTCGCGCTGGGCACGTTCGACCCCGCGCAGCACGTGCTGCTGGGTGACGTGGGCGATTTCGTGTGACAGCACCGCGGCCACCTCGTCCTCGCGCTCGGCGGTCAGCACCAGCCCGGCATTCATGCCGATGTAGCCGCCCAAGGTGGCGAAGGCGTTGATCTGCCGGTCCTTGAGCATGAAGAAGGTGAAGGTCTGCCGCGGCTGCGCACTGTTGGCACCGAGGCCGCTGCCCATGGTCTGCAGCCAGTCATCGATCAGCGGATCATCCAGCAGGTAACCGTAGTTGCGCAGCTCGCGCAGCATCATGCCGCCGTATTCGGCCTGGCGGGCGGGGGTGAGCAGCTCGCCGGCCGAGGAGCCGATATCCGGCAGCTTGGTGTCCTGGGCAGCGACGGGCAGGGCGATGGCCAGGGTCAGGGCGGTGGCAAGCAGCAACGGGCGCAAGCGGTAACTCCGGTAAGGCTGGATGGAGGATGGCGGGGAAGGGGCGGACGGGTGTGAAGCGCAGGTTAATCCGGTGTGTTCCATCGGTGACATCGAAAATCCGCATGCCCGCTACCATATGCAGACAATATTCCATGCGAGGAGTTTCCCGAGTGAGCCTTTCGACCCCGGATGCCGCCACTGGCGCTGCTGCCATCACCATCTACTCCACCGCCGTGTGCCCGTACTGCGTGGCCGCCAAGAACTTCCTGCAGAGCAAGGGCCAGACCTGGACCGAGGTGCGTATCGATCTGGACCCGGCCGCGCGCGAGAAGATGATGACGCTCACGCGTCGCACCAGCGTGCCGCAGATATTCGTCGGCGACGTCCATGTCGGCGGCTACGACGACATGATGGCGCTGCACCGCGCCGGCAAACTGGATGAGCTGTTGCGCTAAGGCGGCACTGCCGCCTGCAACGGTGCATGCCCGGCCAGGGATGGTCGGGCCGGGCCATCCGAAGCCGGACCTGCGACGCCAAGGAAGGTAGTCGTTTCCAGGGGAAGTACGATCATGAGCGGACAAGAAAAAAACGACCGGTTGGCGGAATTCACCGAGTTCCGCCAGCGCATGAACCAGCGCATCCTGGCCGAGCCCAACCAGGTGGTACGGCGCTTCTTCGCGCTGGATACCCAGACCTACCAGGCCGGCGCGCTGGATGTGAAGACCAAGGAGCTGCTCGGTCTGGTGGCCTCGCTGGTGCTGCGCTGTGACGACTGCATCAGCTACCACGTGGCCCAGTGCAAGGAGGCCGGGGTCAACCGTGAGGAGTTTTTCGAAACCTTCTCGGTCGGGCTGGTGGTCGGTGGCTCCATCGTCATCCCGCACCTGCGGCGGGCGGTGGACTTCCTCGATCAGCTCGAAAACGGCGCCGTCCAGGCACCGGCCGGGCACGATCACAGCTGAACCAGACCTTGGTCCAGTTGGGGGCGGGGGAGGGGATCGGGCATAATTGCGGACTGAAACCTTTTCAATAGCGCCGGTATCCGGGCAGCCGGATGGCGTTTTCCCCTCTCCTCCCTGTTTGGAATATCCAAAATGACGCAGACAATCACCGTTATCCGCGGCGATGGTATCGGCCCGGAAATCATGGATGCCACGTTGTTCGTGCTTGATGCACTGAACGCCGGCCTGACCTACGAATACGCCGACGCCGGCTTGGCCGCGCTGGAAAAGCATGGCGAGCTGATGCCGGCCGCCACGCTGGAATCGATCAAGAAGAACAAGGTCGCGCTGAAGAGCCCGCTGACCACGCCGGTCGGTGGTGGTTTCAGCTCGATCAACGTCGCCCTGCGCCGCCAGTTCGACCTGTACGCCAACGTGCGTCCGGCGATCTCGTTCCCGAACACCAAGGCGCGCTACGACGACATCGACGTGATCACCGTGCGCGAGAACACCGAAGGCGCCTACTTGGCCGAAGGCCAGGAAGTGTCGGCTGACGGCGAGACCGCGTTCTCCGGCACCCGCATCACCCGCAAGGGCTCCGAGCGCATCGTGCGCTACGCCTTCGAGCTGGCCAAGAGCACCGGCCGCAAGAAGGTCACCGCCGTGCACAAGGCCAACATCATCAAGTCGACCTCGGGCCTGTTCCTGGACGTGGCGCGCGAAGTGGCCGCCAAGTACCCGGAAATCGAATTCCAGGAAATGATCGTCGACAACGCCTGCATGCAGCTGGTGATGCGTCCGGAACAGTTCGACGTGATCGTCACCACCAACCTGTTCGGTGACATCATTTCCGACCTTTGCGCCGGTCTGGTCGGCGGCCTGGGTCTGGCCCCGGGTGCCAATATCGGTGCCGACGTGGCGATCTTCGAAGCCGTCCACGGCACCGCCCCGGACATCGCCGGCCAGGGCAAGGCCAATCCGTGCGCGCTGCTGCTGGGCGCGGCGCAGATGCTGGACCATATCGGCCAGCCGCAGAATGCCGAGCGCCTGCGCAAGGCGATCGTTGCGACCATGGAGGCCAAGGATTCGCTGACCGGCGATCTGGGCGGCACCGGCAGCACCATGGAGTTCGCCAAGGCGATCGCCAGCCGCGTCTGATCGGCCGGACTGCAGACTGTGGTTGTGGAAACGGAGCGCTTCGGCGCTCCGTTTCTGTTTCAGGCGGCCTGTGCGCCGGGCGTTGCAGCGGCCCTTCTGGCAGCGCCGTGACATCGCCGTGACGTGGAAGTAAGGCATCGCAGCCGGGGCGGACAGTACGTGCCGCAGGTCTGCCGCCCTTGGGGCATGCCGGACAAAAAAAGGGCGCCTTGCGGCGCCCCGGATGCTGCCTGTTGCCGTCGCTTTCAGTCGCGTGACTGCAGCTTGGACAGCAGGCGCAGGAACTCCAGATACAGCCACACCAGCGTGACCATCAGGCCGAACGCGGCATACCACTCCATGTATTTCGGTGCACCCGCTTCCACGCCGCTTTCGATGAAGTCGAAGTCCAGCACCAGATTCAGTGCCGCGATCACCACCACGAACAGACTGAAGCCGATGCCGATCAGGCCCGATTCATGGATGAAGGGAATCTGGATGTTGAACAGGCCCAGCACGATCGTGGCCAGATACACCAGCGCAATGCCGCCGGTGGCCGCGACCACGCCGAGCTTGAAGTTCTCGGTGGCCTTGATCAGGCCGCTGCGATAGGCGAACAGCAGTGCGAACAGCGTGCCGAACGTCAGGATCACCGCCTGGAACACGATGCCGTCGAAGCGGGCTTCATATACGGCCGAGATCGCGCCGAGGAAGAAACCTTCAGCCAGTGCGTACAGCGGCGCGCTGACCGGTGCCCAGGTCTTCTTGAAGATCGTCACCAGCGACAGGATCAGGCCGGCGATCAGTCCGCCCCACAGGTAGAACATCGCCGCCGGCGCCAGTTCACCGGTGCTGGTAAGGGTGTTGTTCCATGCGAATGCCGCGGTCAGCACCGCCAGCAGCAATAGCAGGCCGGTCTTGTTGACCGTGCCGTTGATGCTCATCGCATCGGCGCCGCGTGACACCACGCTGCCGCTGCCAAGATCGAGGAAGGTGGATTCGGACAGGGCCGGGTTGCCGCTACGCATGTACTGCTCCGCTTCGGGAAGGATGGAAGGCGTTGCAAGCATATCCGCATTGGACAATTTGCAATTTGCCGTTGACAGATGGCGCCGCAGTTCCCACAATAGCCGGCCTTTCGGGGATAACCCGGGAGATTCACCGCCGGGGTATAGCGCAGTCTGGTAGCGCGCCTGCTTTGGGAGCAGGATGTCGGGGGTTCGAATCCCTCTACCCCGACCATCACATGCCCTGGCATGCGTTGGAATGCGACAATCCGGTCAGAGCGCCCGTAGCTCAACTGGATAGAGCACCGGCCTTCTAAGCCGGCGGTTACAGGTTCGATTCCTGTCGGGCGCGCCAATCGGCGCAAGCGGTAGGCGGTTTTTCAGTGGTGGCTGTAGCTCAGTTGGTTAGAGTACCGGATTGTGATTCCGGTGGTCGGGGGTTCGAATCCCCTCAGCCACCCCACTGGTTTATGAGGCGCCGATATCAAATTCGGGGTTTCAAAAAAGACAAGGGTGCGGTAACATTCGCTCCCTGATTTTCGGGGCCGTTAGCTCAGTTGGTAGAGCAGTTGACTCTTAATCAATTGGTCCAAGGTTCGAATCCTTGACGGCCCACCAACAAGACAGCCATCTGCCAGCCAGGTGGCTGTTTTCCCTTCAAGTGAGGGAGCCGCATCCAGTGCGACCGGTGTTGCAGGCGAAAGCTTGTACACCTCCAGTTTCAGGGCCGTTAGCTCAGTTGGTAGAGCAGTTGACTCTTAATCAATTGGTCCAAGGTTCGAATCCTTGACGGCCCACCAAACTGAAAAGCCGCCAGAGCAATCTGGCGGCTTTTTCATTG
Organism: Stenotrophomonas sp. UBA2302; assembly: GCA_002345545.1. Taxonomy (GTDB): domain Bacteria; phylum Pseudomonadota; class Gammaproteobacteria; order Xanthomonadales; family Xanthomonadaceae; genus Stenotrophomonas. The sequence goes on from DDVW01000026.1 coordinate 19,416, forward strand.
CCGGCCAGTGCGGAGGCTGTGATGCGGCCTTCCGCTTTGAGGCGGCTCCTGCAACAATGCCGGCCTGAATCGGCAGCGCGAAAGTGGCGGAATTGGTAGACGCCCTGGATTTAGGTTCCAGTGCCGCAAGGCGTGGGGGTTCGAGTCCCCCCTTTCGCACCATCTTTGGATGTGTCCGGTCTTCTTTCCCGATGCCCCTCCGGCATTGCGGTCATTGCGGTGGGCTGGAAGCGCTCGCCGGAATCGGCGAAACTAACGGGCTGGCGTGGATACGTGCGCCACTCATAATCCGTTTCAACCACATCGAGCCGGGGCCAAGATGCCGCCGGTGGCAGGAGTCCACATGCAAGCTTCGATCGAATCCACCGGCAATCTGGAACGCCGCCTGACCTTCTCCCTGCCGGAGGAGCGCCTGCAGACCCACATCAACGGCCGTCTGGGTGAGATCGCTCGCACCGCGCGCATCAAGGGCTTCCGCCCGGGCAAGGTGCCGGCCAAGGTGATCGAACAGCGTTTCGGACCGCAGGTGCGCGCCGAGGCGGTGGAAGGCCTGCTGCGGGAAACTTTCGATGCGGCGTTGCGCGAGCATGAGCTGCGTATCGCCGGCAATCCGCGCATCGACAAGGCGGGCGAGGGCGAGTTCGACTTCGTTGCCACCGTCGAGCTGATTCCGGATTTCGGCGATGTCGACGTGACCAAGCTCAGTGTGGTGCGCCACAGCGCCGAGATCAGCGATGCCGACATCGACCAGATGATCGAGAACCTGCGCGCCCAGCGCCGCAGCTGGAAGCCGGTTGCGCGTGGTGCGCAGGAAGGAGATCTGGTCGGCCTGGAGACCTGGTCGCAGGTCGGTGACGAGCGCCTGCCAGCCGAAGGGGCCGAAAAGGGCACCATCATCATCGGCCAGGGCATGATGTTCGAGCCCATCGAAAAGGGCCTGGTCGGCCTGGCCAAGGGCGAGGAAAAGACGCTGGACGTCGATTTCCCGGCCGACTGGCGCGTGCCGGCACTGGCGGGCAAGTCGGCCAAGGTCACCGTCAAGGCGGTTGAGGTGTCCGAGCAGGACGTGCCGGAAGTCGATGCCGCGTTCATCAAGAGCTTTGGCGTGAAGAACGGCGATCCGGAGCAGTTCCGCGCCGATATCCGTTCCAACCTGGAGCGCGAGCTCAAGGGCGCGCTGATGAACCGCCTGCGCCGTGAAGTGGGCGAGCAGCTGATCGCCGCCTATTCGTCGGTCGAGCTGCCGCCGCGCCTGGTCGAGAATGAAGCCCGTGCGATGCTGGCGCAGCAGATCGAGACGATCCGTCGCCAGGGCGGCAATCCGGGTGAAGTCCCGGCCGATGCCCATGAAGGCTTCAAGGACGCCGCTTCCAAGCGCGTGCTGGTCGGCCTGCTGGTCGGCGAGGTTGCCCGCAAGAACGAGCTGCGCCTGGAGCCCAAGCGCCTGAACGAAACCATGCGCCTGATCGCCTCCACCTACGAAGAACCGGAGCAGGTCATTGAGATGTACCGCAATGATCCCCAGCTTATGGCTGGCCTGCAGAACCGCGTGATGGAAGAGCAGGTCATCGACTGGATCGCCGAGCGTGCCCAGCACACCGAGCAGACGCTGTCGTTCCAGGAAGCCATCCGCCCGTAACGGCGGGTTGTTCGATCCCCGCGTCACTGGCGCGGGGCGTTTCTCTCAAGACAGGTGCCTCACGTAATGGATAACCGAGCCAAAGCATTGAACATGGTTCCGATGGTGGTCGAGCAGACCGCCCGTGGCGAGCGCGCCTATGACATCTATTCGCGCCTGCTCAAAGAGCGCCTGATTTTCCTGGTCGGTCCGATTGACGACCACATGGCGAATCTGGTGGTGGCGCAGCTGCTGTTCCTGGAAGCGGAAAATCCGGAAAAGGACATCAGCATCTACATCAATTCGCCCGGTGGCGTGGTCACCGCCGGCATGGCGATCTACGACACCATGCAATACATCAAGCCGGACGTGAGCACCATCTGTGTCGGCCAGGCCGCGTCGATGGGTGCGTTGCTGCTGGCGGCCGGCGCGCCGGGCAAGCGTTTCGCGCTGCCCAATTCGCGGGTGATGATCCATCAGCCGCTGGGTGGCTTCCAGGGCCAGGCCACGGATATCGACATCCACGCCCGGGAAATCCTCACTCTGCGCGCGCGTCTGAACGAAGTGCTGTCCAAGCACACCGGGCAGTCGCTGGAGACCATCGCCCGCGATACCGAGCGCGACAACTTCAAGAGCGCGGCAGACTCGGTGGCCTACGGCCTGGTCGACCAGGTGCTGGAGCGCCGTCCGGACGAGTCGATCCAGGCGTCTTGATGGTCAAAAACGCCGGAAAATACGGCTATTCCACAGGGTCGGAGTTGGACTGGTGTCCATCCGGCCCTGTGCTATTCTCGAATTCGAATCCCCTGTTCATGGGGGAGAGCAACTGGGTAAGCGAAGTATGAGCGAAGACCGGCAAGGTCGTTCCGGGGACAGCAGCAAGATTCTCTACTGCTCGTTCTGCGGCAAGAGTCAGCATGAAGTACGCAAGCTGATCGCGGGCCCGAGCGTGTTCATCTGCGATGAATGCGTGGAGCTGTGCAACGACATCATCCGTGAGGAGCTCGAGGAAAAAGCCCAGTCGGCACGCAGCTCGCTGCCCAAGCCGAAGGAGATCCTCGAGGTCCTGGACCAGTATGTGATCGGCCAGACCCGCGCCAAGCGCACGCTGGCGGTGGCCGTCTACAACCATTACAAGCGCATCGAGAGCCGTCAGAAGAACGACGACGTCGAGCTGTCCAAGTCCAACATCCTGCTGGTCGGCCCGACCGGCTCGGGCAAGACGCTGCTGGCCGAAACGTTGGCGCGGCTGCTCAACGTGCCGTTCACCATGGCCGATGCGACCACGTTGACCGAAGCCGGCTATGTCGGCGAGGACGTGGAAAACATCATCCAGAAGCTGCTGCAGAAGTGCGACTACGACGTCGAGAAGGCGCAGCAGGGCATCGTCTACATCGACGAGATCGACAAGATCTCGCGCAAGAGCGAGAACCCGTCGATCACCCGTGACGTGTCCGGCGAAGGCGTGCAGCAGGCGCTGCTGAAGCTGATCGAAGGCACCGTGGCTAGCGTGCCGCCGCAGGGCGGTCGCAAGCATCCGCAGCAGGAATTCCTGCAGGTGGACACCAAGAACATCCTGTTCATCTGTGGCGGTGCGTTCGCCGGCCTGGACAAGGTGATCCAGCAGCGTTCCTCGGAAACCAGCAGCATCGGCTTCGGTGCCAAGGTCAAGAGTGCCGAGCGCAAGCAGGAGATCGGCAAGGTGCTGGCCGAGGTCGAGCCGGAAGATCTGATCAAGTTCGGCCTGATTCCGGAGTTTGTCGGCCGCCTGCCGGTGGTCGCGACGCTGGAAGAGCTGGACGAGCCGGCGCTGATCAAGATCCTGACCGAGCCGAAGAACGCCATCACCAAACAGTTCAAGAAGCTGTTCGAGATGGAGAACGTCGAGCTGGAGTTCCGTCCCGACGCCTTGGCGGCGATCGCCAAGAAGGCGATCAAGCGCAAGACCGGTGCCCGCGGCCTGCGCACCATCGTCGAGTCGGTGCTGCTGGACACCATGTACGACCTGCCGTCGGAAGAAAACGTCAGCAAGGTGGTGGTGGATGAATCGGTCATCGAGAACCGGTCGGCACCCTATGTGATCTACGAGGTGCCTGAGACGGTGGCACCGGCCAAGGCCGCTTCCGGCGACTGAGTGCCGTCAGCGGAACGCATGGTTTCCGGCTTTGCCTGCCGGTTCAGTCTGTAGACGATCCGTCTCTTGCAACACCCTGCCGATGGCCCCATAACGGGGCCATCGGCTTTTTATTTCGGCCTTCCAGCAGCCTGTTGCGACGGGCTGTTCCCATGGATTCACGCGGAGCCCCCCTCATGGCCCAGTCCCAACTCGAAGTCCTCGACCTGCCGGTCCTGCCACTGCGCGACGTGGTGGTGTTCCCGCACATGGTCATCCCCCTGTTCGTGGGGCGCGACAAATCCATGCAGGCGCTGGAGCGCGCGATGGAGGCGGATAAGCGCATCCTGCTGGTGGCGCAGAAATCGGCGGAAACCGATGACCCCGCAGCCGCCGACCTGTACAGCGTCGGCACGCTGGCGCAGGTGCTGCAGCTGCTGAAACTGCCCGACGGCACCATCAAGGTGCTGGTCGAAGGCCTGTCGCGCGTGAATGTGAACAAGGTCTACGAGCATGAGGGTGCGCTGCAGGGCCAGGGCGTGGAGGTCGACTCGGATGACAGCCGCGAGCCACGCGAGATCGAGGCGATTGCCCGTTCGCTGATGTCGCTGTTTGAACAGTACGTCAAGACCAACCGCAAGCTGCCGCCGGAGCTGTTGCAGACGTTGGCCGGCATCGAGGAGCCGGCGCGGCTGGCCGACACCATCGCCGCACACATCGGCGTGCGCCTGGCCGACAAGCAGAAACTGCTGGAAACCCTGCAGGTCGGTGAGCGCCTGGAAATGCTGGTCGGCCTGGTCGATGGCGAGATCGATGTGCAGCAGCTGGAAAAGCGCATCCGCGGCCGGGTGAAGTCGCAGATGGAAAAGAGCCAGCGCGAGTACTACCTCAACGAACAGATGAAGGCCATCCAGAAGGAGCTGGGCGATCTGGACGACGCCCCGGGCGAACTGGAAGAGCTGGCCCGCAAGATTGCCGAGGCCGGCATGCCCAAGGCGGTCGAGGCCAAGGCCAAGAACGAACTCAACAAGCTCAAGCAGATGTCGCCCATGTCGGCTGAAGCCGCGGTGGTGCGCAACTATCTGGAGTGGCTGCTGGGCGTGCCGTGGAAGAAGCGCACCAAGGTGCGCAAGGACCTGAAGGCCGCGCAGGACACGCTGGATGCCGATCATTACGGCCTGGACAAGGTCAAGGAGCGCATCCTCGAATACCTCGCGGTGCAGTCGCGGGTGAAGCAGATGAAGGGGCCGATCCTGTGCCTGGTCGGGCCGCCGGGTGTCGGCAAGACCTCGCTGGGCCAATCCATCGCCAAGGCCACCAACCGCAAGTTCGTGCGCATGAGCCTCGGTGGCGTGCGTGACGAAGCCGAGATCCGTGGCCATCGCCGCACCTATGTCGGTTCGATGCCGGGCCGCATCGTGCAGAACCTCAACAAGGTCGGCAGCAAGAATCCGCTGTTCGTGCTGGATGAGATCGACAAGATGTCGATGGACTTCCGCGGCGACCCGTCCTCGGCGCTGCTGGAAGTGCTCGATCCCGAGCAGAACAACGCGTTCAACGACCACTACCTCGAGGTCGATCTGGACCTGTCCGAGGTGATGTTCGTGGCGACCTCCAATTCGCTCAACATCCCCGGCCCGCTGCTGGACCGCATGGAAGTGATCCGCATCCCGGGTTACACCGAGGATGAAAAGCTCAACATCGCCACCCGTTACCTGGCGCCGAAGCAGCTCAAGGCCAATGGCCTGAAGCCGGAAGAGCTGGCGATCGAGGAAGATGCGATCCGCGACATCGTGCGCTACTACACGCGTGAATCCGGCGTCCGCAATCTTGAGCGTGAAGTGGCCAAGATCTGCCGCAAGGTGGTCAAGGAGCTGGCATTGGCCGGTCCGCAGCCGGTCAAGAAGACTGCGGCACGCAAGTCGGCCAGGAAGCCCAAGGCGCTGGTCGTGGTGGATGCGAAGAACCTGGACAAGTATCTGGGCGTGCGGCGCTACGATTTCGGCCGGGCCGAAGAGCAGAATGAAGTCGGCCTGGTGACCGGTCTGGCCTGGACCGAAGTGGGCGGCGAGCTGTTGCAGGTCGAGTCCACGCTGATCCCCGGCAAGGGGGCGGTGACGTTGACCGGCCAGCTCGGCAACGTGATGAAGGAGTCGGCCACGGCAGCCCTGTCGGTGGTGCGCGCGCGCGCCGAAGCGCTGGGCATCGATGTGGATTTCCTGCAGAAGCACGACGTGCACCTGCATGTGCCCGATGGCGCCACGCCGAAGGATGGCCCCAGTGCCGGCATCGCGATGGTGACCTCGCTGGTGTCCACCCTGACCAAGGTGCCGGTCAAGGCGGAAGTGGCGATGACTGGTGAAATCACCTTGCGCGGGCGTGTTACCGCGATTGGCGGTTTGAAGGAGAAGTTGCTGGCCGCATTGCGTGGCGGCATCCGCACCGTCGTCATCCCTGAAGAAAACCGCAAGGACCTGGCGGACATTCCGGCTAACGTCACGCGTGATCTGGACATCATTCCGGTGAAGTGGATCGACGAGGTGCTGGACATCGCACTGGAGTCGCCGCTGGTGCCCAAGAAGGCCCGCAAGAGCGCGCAGCGGATGACGGTGAAAGGCAAGGCCAAGGCATCTCCGGCGCCGCGCGTCAAGCATTGAGTGTGTCGTAAAAAGCCTTGAAACCCGCGTCGTTATTGGCTTTTCAACTTGCGCGGGAAAGGGGCGGCTGGTATAAAAGTGCGACTCACGTACCTGTAAAAACGCAGGCGACGTGTTTCAAAGATTTTTGCGGTTGCCGTTGCGAGCCATGCATGCGGCAACCCACCCAACTATTCCGCGGCAGTGCCGCAAAGGGAGTTTTACCTACATGAACAAGACCGAATTGATTGATGGCGTTGCCGCTGCTGCCGACCTGTCCAAGGCTGAAGCCGGCCGTGCAGTGGATGCCGTCATCGCCGAGATCACCAAGGCGCTGAAGAAGGGCGATGCCGTGACTCTCGTCGGCTTTGGTACGTTCCAGGTTCGCGAGCGCGCCGAGCGCACCGGTCGCAATCCGAAGACGGGTGACACCATCAAGATCGCCGCTTCGAAGAATCCGGCTTTCAAGGCTGGCAAAGCACTGAAAGACGCTGTAAACTAAGCGGCTCACCCAGGGTGCTTAGCTCAGCGGTAGAGCGTCTCCTTTACACGGAGAGGGTCGGGGGTTCGATCCCCTCAGCACCCACCAGGCATCACGGGTAACGAGTTTGAAAGTGGAGCGGTAGTTCAGCTGGNNCGAGTCCCGTCCGCTCCGCCACTTCAATACAGGCCTCTGAGAAATCGGAGGTCTTGTTTTCTGAAGTCCACGGACTTGGAAAACAAACAGGTTAAATGCGGAGCGGTAGTTCAGCTGGTTNNCGAGTCCCGTCCGCTCCGCCATTTATTCTGGCATTCTGCGGAATGCTTGTTTTGCAGGGAAACCTGCAAAGCAGAAAGAGTTAAACGTGGAGCGGTAGTTCAGCTGGTTAGAATGCTGGCCTGTCACGCCGGAGGTCGCGGGTTCGAGTCCCGTCCGCTCCGCCAGTTGTATGAAAGCCTCCGGTGCAAGCCGGAGGCTTTTTCTTTGGCCGGCGTGCAAGCCGATGGCGCGTATCAGGCGAGGGTTGTATCGCATCCGTACATGGCGTGGTGGCGGGCGCGAAAGAAACACTGCAGCACTGAAGCAATTGACCGCCACGCAGGGCGGTCAATGCATGGGCCATTCAAACCGGGTGCACGCGTTGATGCACGCGTTGGCTCAGTGGACGTCGACCCATACCAGGTGGTGGTCGCTGCCATCGGCGATCTTCGCCTCGGGACTGTCATTGGCCGGCCAGAACACGCCGCTGCCGAGGTGGCCGAAGCCGGTCGAGGGCAGGACGTAATCCAGCCGCATGGTGCCCGAGCGTGGGCCGAAATCACCGGTGGCGTGCTGTGCCGCGCCGCGGCGGATGATGCCTTTTTCCGCATAGACGGCGCCGGTTTCCTCGGCTCCCTCGCTGCGTGGGGTGGGAAAGCGCAGTACCCGCGGATGTTCGAGCAGTTCAAGGATGGCGTCATGGCGACCATCGCCATCGACCGGGTCGTTGTTGAGGTCGCCAAGGATCACGAAGCGCGCGTCCCTGCCCAGTCCGCCGCAGCGTCCCTGGTCATCGCACAGCCACGGCTTGTCGCCGCCATCAAGGTATTCCTTCCACAGTCGCAATTCGTCGTGGTTGCGGGCGGCATTGCGTTTTTCCTTGCCGTCGAACACCGGGGGCGTCGGGTGCGAGGCCAGCATGTGCACGGTGCCCAGCGGTGTCCTGACCGGTACATCCCAGTGCGATTTGGACGACAGCCGCAACTGTGACCAGGTGGCATCGTTCCAGAATGACGTGCCCATGTCCGGATCGACCGGTCGTTGCGCGCCGGGCAGCGCACTCCATTTCAGCAGCTGGAAGGTGCGTACGGCGCTTTCATCGATGGGATACCGGGATAACACCAGCATGCCGTACTGGCCCGGGTGCAGGCCGTAACCCCAGGCATCATTGCCGCGGTTGCGGCCGCTGCCACCAATCTCGCCGTTGTTGTCCAGATCCAGACCGCTCTGCACGCCGGTGTTGACCGGAGCCAGATAGCGGTAGGGATAGTGCAGCGGCTCACCGCCGCCGGGCTGGGCCACGGCCAGATAGCGCTGCTGGAACAGGTCGGCGGCACGGTGGCCGGCGTCGTAATCGAATTCGTTGAGCAGCACCAGGTCCGGGCGCACCTGCTGCAGCACGGCGGCGATCTTGCGCGCGTGGCTGCTGTCGCCTTCCAGTGTGCGGATCAGGCCGCCTGATTCGTCGGAATAAAGCGAGGTGTTGTAGGTGGCCAGTCGCAACTGGGCGGGGATGGCGTCGTCGATGGCCGTTGTCGAGGAGCAGGCAGCCAGCAGCAGGGTCATCGGGAGCAGGAAAGTTGGAATACGCATGCCGCCGATTTTCTCATGCCTTGGTGACGATGGCGGGAAGTGACGGCATTTCGCAGAGCGGAGGGCCGCGGTGCGGGCGCTGGATCCAGAGTCTGCAGCCCGTCACGCCCAAGCTGGTCGCGGGCTGCTCCGTTGGGCCTCGCACGGATCGGCACGCTCGACGTTGCCGGTGATGCATGGCCTGCCGGTTTCGACTGCTCGCTCCTCTGCTTTATCCGCTCATGTTGCGCGCGGGTCACCTTGCCAATGATGCGGGTGTGGATCTTTTCCGGAGGCGGGGCGCACTCGGCACTGCCGGTGCCGGCGCGGAGGGCATCAGCAGTCGGAAGGGCGTATCGGTGGCGGCCGGGTTTCAGCCGGTTCGCAGGAGCTCGGAAATGATGCCGTCGTAGTGGTGAGATCTGGCCTCACGTTGTACGCCGATGGCCGAAGGAGTTGCGCGCCCATCGGGTGTGGATGCCTCGATGATGCGATCGGGAGTGGACGCTCATTGCCGCGAGCGTGGCTTCCCGGTGTCTTCCATCAATTGCCAGCGGCGGCCGTCATAGGCTTCGAGGGGGCGATAGCGGCGCTTGTAGTCCATCTTCTGATGACCCTCGATCCAGTAGCCGAGATACAGGTGCGGCAGGGATTGGCGCTGTGCCCAGGCAATCTGCTGCAGGATGGCGTAGGTGCCGAGGCTGCGGTGCTGTTGTTCCGGGTCGAAGAAGGTGTACACGGCTGACAGCGCGGTGTCGGTGACGTCGGTGACCGCTACCGCCAGCAGACGTCCCGGTGTGTCGGCGCTTCTGGCCGTGCGGACTTCCAGAAAGCGGCTGTGCGGCCAGCTGCCGATCAGGAACCGGTCAAATTCGTGCGGGCCCTGTTTGTCCATGCCGCCGTTGGCGTGGCGCCGGTCAAGGTAACGCTGGTACAGCGCGAAGTGCTCCTCGTTGCGTTCGGCGGGCAGCACGCGGCATTCCAGATCGGCATTGCGGGCTAGGCAGCGCCGCTGGCTGCGGTCGGGACTGAAACGCGCGACCGGAATACGTACCGGGACACAGGCGCGACACTGCGCGCAGTGCGGGCGGTAGACCAGATCGCCGGAGCGGCGGAAGCCCCAGCCCAGCGCCATCGGATACAGCGCCCCGAGCCGGTCATCCTGCGGGTCGAGTACCAGATCGCGGGCCTGACGGTCCGGCCAGTAGCCGCAGGGGTGCTCTCCTGTCTGGAAAAGGCGCAGCTCTTCGTTCGGGTTGCCTTGCAGTGCCATCGACACAGCATAGCCGCGCCGGGTCGCAAAACCTGCGCCTGTCTGCGTGATGAATACAGCCGGTTGCCGGGTCAACGAGGACGGTCACCGCGCGTTGACAGTGACGAGGACGCACTGTCGCGTCCGTTCCACCACCCCAAGGGAGTCCGACCATGACCCGACGCAAGCCCCTTCTCCTGCTGGCCATGCTGCTGGCAACATCTGTCACCGGCCTTGCCGTCGCCGCCAGCCCGACGCCGTCCAAGCCTGCGGCACCGCGCATGGATGCCAATGGCGATGGCATGGTTGATCGTCAGGAGGCCGCCGCGCATCCGTATCTGGCGCAGCGTTTCGATGAGCTGGACAAGAACAAGGATGGAAAGCTGTCACGTGAGGAAATGCCGCGTCGACATGCGCGTGGTGGCGATGGTCATCACGGCAGGCACGGTCATCACCGCGGCCATCAGGAAGATGGCTTCATGCGCAGGATGGATGCCAATGGTGATGGTCGCATAAGCACGGCCGAGCATCAGGCGTTCTTCGAGCGGATGGATGTGAACAAGGACGGTTTCATCGACCAGGCCGATCGCCAGGCCCGTGCCGAACAGCGCCGTGCCGAATGGTTCGCCAAGGCCGACACCGACAAGGATGGCAAGCTGAGCCCGGCCGAACTGGAGGCTGCACGCAAGGACGGTCATCGCGGCCACCAAGGCCCGCGTGGGCCGATGCCGCCGCAGGCGCCGACGGCGAAGTAAGTTCTGCACAGAGGCTGATCGACACCACCCCCGCTGGCAACCGCGGGGGTGTTCTGCTATCCGGTACTCATTGGCGCAGCAGGGCCGATGCCACGGCTGCCACGACCAGCACCGAGGCGCTGGCGACCGCGCCGCGCCCGAACAGGCTGCGATAGATCCAGCTGGGGCCGCTGCGGCCATGGCGTGCAGCATCGCGGGCCAGCATCGGCGCCATGATGCGGGGCAGGGTGACCAGATACTGGTAGTTCAGCGCGGTCATGCCCAGTGCCAGCAGAAGCAGGCCGGCGGTGGTGCCCACTCGCAAGGCCACGCCGGCCAGGGCGCTGATGCAGAACAGGACGGCGGTGAGGGTATGCAGCCGCATGAAGCGGCGTAGCTGGCTGCGTTCTGCCGGTGTCTGCGCGTAGTGCAGCAGGTAAAGGCTGGAAAAGAATGCCGCCAGCGTGCCGAACAGCATGCTGCCCAGCACCACCCACAGGTCGAAAGGATTCGGAAACACCGTGTTCAGGACCGCGCCCAACCCGCCTGCGGCCGTGCCGCCAAGCGCACTGTTGGTGCCCAGTCCCGCCAGGCCGGCTTTGCCGGCGCTGCCACCAGCCACCCCGATCGAGGTCGAAAGGATGACCGCGCTGGCGGTGCCGGGAGCGGCCAGCATCACCGCCGAGCTGACCACGGCCGCGAAAGCGGCACCGGGTGCGCTGCTGCGGGCGAACTCGCCGAAGCGCTTGAGCATTTCCTCGCGCACGCTGGCACGGGCGCGCGACAGGCGTTTGCGCACGGCGGCATCGCTCAAACCCAGCAGCTGGGCCACCTGCTGCGAGCTCTGGCCTTCGCGATAGAACAGCAGCAGGGTTTCGCGGCTGTCCTCGGGCAGCGCGGAAATGATCTCCGCCGCCGCCAGTTCCTCTTCCACCTGCATCAGCGCATCGGAGCCGTTGGGCGAAGGATCGGCGGCCATGCCGATGGCTATCTCGGCGGCTTCGCCGCTGAGCGGACGGTTGCGGTTGGCGTGCAGCCAGTCGCGGGCGAGATTGCGGGTGATCTGCCGCAGCCATGGCAGGAAGCTGGTGGTGTTGTTGAGCTGGCTGAGCCGCTGCCAGGCCTTGAGGAACGCTTCCTGGGCGATGTCCTCGCTGGCCTGCACATCGCGGGTGATGGCCAGCGCGATGGCCGTCACCGTGTTCTGGCAGAGCGCCACGATGCGGCCATAGGATTGCGTGCAGCCGTTGCGGGCGGCAGGCAGCTCACGCTGCAAGGTGGCTTCCAGCTGTGTGGCGGTCATCGGCGGCTCCCGTGGACAGTGTTGCAATACATGACGGGAGCCACCGGTGGATGTGACCGCAGCCTAGTTGCCGGGGGCCGGGGCGCTGGGCTGGATGCGTACGCGGACCTCGTCGGCATCGTCCTGGGCCGGCATGGCTGGTTGCGATTGGGGTGCGGGCACGCTGGCGGCCGGTTCCGGTGCGCTGCGCTGGCGCAACACCATCAGCAGCATCACCCCGGCAATGACCGCGATCAGGATGAAGCGGATACGCCATGCCCAGCTGCGGCTTTTGCCGCCTGCCGGTGCCGGGGTGTCGGCGAAGGCGTACTCGGCCGTGGGATGGTCACGCCGGGTGGTATCCAGCAGCCGCGCATCGCGCAGGATTTCGCGCGCGCGTGGCTGGTCATCGGCGAACACCACCCACACCGCCGGCAGCTTGGCAGGGTCGGTCTTGTCCAGATAGCTGAACTGGCCGCGGCGCCTGCCGTGGTAGGAACGGCCATTGGTGACGCGCACCTCGATACCGGCATCGCGCAGCATCTGCGCCACGCCTTCGACGTTTTCGACCCGCTGGCTGCTGAAGATCCTGCGCATGGCTCATTCTCCGCCGCTGCTGGGGCTGTCCGGCATCACCCGGATCAGGCCTTCCTGCGCGGTGCTGGCCACCAGCACACCGTCGCGGGTGAAGAACTGGCCGCGCGCCAGCCCGCGTGCGTCCTGCGCGCTGGGGCTGTCCAGCGAATACAGCAGCCAGTCATCGACGCGGAACGGGCGATGGAACCAGATCGCGTGGTCGAGCGAGGCCATCTGCACGTGCGGCTGGTAGTAGCTGATGCCGTGCGGGAAAGTGGCCGTGCCCAGCAGGTGGAAGTCCGAGGCGTAGGCCAGCAGCGCCTGGTGCAGCTCCGGGGCATCGCCGACCGGTTCGGTCAGGCGCAGCCACACCTGGTGATACGGCGGACACTTGGCCGGGTGCAGCTCATCACGCGGGTACACGTGGCGGAACTCGAACGGGCCGCCGCGCGACAGCCAGCGCTGTACCTTCACCGGCAGCTGCTCCAGTACCTCGGCCGGCAGCGGGCGGTTGGGTTCGAGGTCTTCCGGCTGCGGCACTTCCGGCATCTTGAGCTGGTGCTCGGCGCCGCACTCGGCCTGCTGGAACGAGGCCGCGCAGAAGAAGATCACCTTGCCGTGCTGGATCGCGGTGACCCGGCGCACCGAAAAACTGCCGCCATCGCGGGTGCGATCCACGTCGTAGACGATGGGGTGGTCGATATTGCCGGCACGCAGGAAATAGGCATGCAGCGAATGCACGTGGCGGCCGTTGTCGACCGTGGCCTGGGCGGCGGCCAGCGCCTGCCCCAGCACCTGCCCGCCGAACACGTACTTGGTGCCGATATCGCGGCTCTGGCCACGGAACAGGTTGGTCTCCAGCCGCTCCAGCGACAGCAGCTCAATCAGTTCGGATACCACGGGTTCGGCGTTGGCGGACAAGACAGCGACCTTCATTTCGACAGGTCGCGATTATAGCGGGCGGCAGTCCGCCACCGCCCGCGGCGGCCCGGTTCAGCGTTTGCCGAGGCGGGCCGCCAGCGCCTGCAGCGCCGCCTGGGTATCGGCCGAGAACCAGGCATCGACGAAGCGCTCGAGCTGGATGTGCTCCGGCTGCATCGCCTCGTGCAGGTCGGCGCGGGCGATGGCGCGCGTCTGCAGCATCGGCTGGCGTGGCATTGCCAGCTGCGTCTGCAGCCAGCCGATGGCCCGGGCCACCACCTGGGCGGCGTCATCGGCCAGTTC
>DDVW01000026.1:33181-56630 GCA_002345545.1 Stenotrophomonas sp. UBA2302
CCTTCCGGGGCGACCAGCCCGACCTGCACCTCGTTCAGCCCGATCACATGCGGCTTGGCCGGATCGGCGCTGCGCGCCATCACCCGATAGTCGCAGCACAAGGCCAGCACGCAGCCGCCGGCCGGCGAGTGCCCGGTCAATGCCGCCACCACCGGGGTGCGACTTTCCGCCAGTGCGCGGGCGGCACCGAAGAACGCCTGCCAGCTGTCCATCAGCTTCTGCCGGTCGTCACCATGGCCGAGCAGGTAGGGCACGTCCATGCCGCCGGTGAAAATACGCTCGCTGCCGGACAGCACCACGCCTTGCACATCGTCGGCGCTGGCCTGGGCCATCGCCTCGATCAGGGCACGGCACAATCCGGTATCCAGCGCGTTCACCGGCGGGCGCGCCAGCCGCAGCTCGCGGATCGGGCCATGGTTGATCACTTCGATGAGCGTGGTCATGCTGTGTTTTCCCGTAGGGCGGCAAATGATGGTCCCGATGATAACCAAACCATTCGTGTGCGTATTGTTGGCGCTGGGGGCATCCACCGCATTGCCGGCTGCGGCCGCGCCGGCCTGCGTGACGATCAACAACGGCTGGGTGCGGTTGCCGCCCGGGCCGATGCCGATGACGGCCGGTTATGCGCGCATCCGCAACGATTGCCGCGACGAGGTGGTGGTGGTGGGCGCGGGCAGCCGTGCGTTCGAGGAGGTGTCGCTGCACCAGACCACGCTGGTGGAAGGTGTCAGCCGCATGCGTGAAATCACGCGCCTGCCGGTCGCTGCGGGGACCTCGGTGCAGCTGCAGCCCGGCGGACTGCACCTGATGCTGATGCGTCCGGAAGTGGTATTGCAGGAGGGCGCGCAGCTGCCGCTGCGGCTGAGTCTGGCCGATGGCAGCAAGGTGGATGGCACATTGCAGGTACGGCGTGAGCCGCCGCCGCGGCCGTAGCGATTGCGGCCGCGTCAACCGGTTGTGATTCCGGGGCGCGTACCGCTGCGGCGCTGGCGTTCGCGTTGAAGGTGATGAGCAGCGTGCGCAGGTCGATGAGGCGGATGTTGCGCTCAACCTGTTCACCCGCTACATCAACGTGGCGCTGCAGGTGCCGGTGGATTTCCCGAAGACCGCATGAAGTGATGATGGTCGGGAAACCGCTGGCCTGATCCTGGTGCCCGCCCACGCCGGCGGCATCATGCGGCAACAGGAAAGCCGCCCATCGGGCGGCTTTCTCCATCGTGTGCAGGCGATGACGCGATCAGCTCGATGCCGTGCGTATTGCCTCCGGTAGCGGCGCGCTCCTGCCGGTCTGCGTATCCATCCACACCACCACCACGTTGCCGTCCGAGTACAGCCTGCTGCTGTCCTGCTGGTCCACAATGCGGTGGCCGATGGTCACGCTGCTGGTGCCCAGCCGCTCGACGAACAGCTCCACCACGATGTCGTTGGGCCACATGATCGGTAGCCGGTAGTTGAGGTTGGTGGCGGCCACCACCGGCGCGATGCGGTCGTTCATCGACACACCCTCCACGCCCAGCATCCAGCGCACCCGCGCTTCTTCCAGATACGACACGTATTTGGCGTTGTTGACGTGGCCCATCGCGTCCATGTCACGCCAGCGCACGCTGATCGGAACGCGGGCCAGTTGTTTGGGTTCAGTGCTCATCACTCGGTCTCTTGCTTGGACGTGGCCGCTTTTTTGGCGGTGGTTTTTCTGGCCGGTTTTTCCTTGCGTGGCGGACGCGCATCGGGCTTGTTGGCCACGGCTGCGGGTTGCTCCGGGCGCGCGCTGGTGGAGGGCAGCATCCGTGCAAGGAACTGCCCGGTGTAGGAGTCCGGATGCGCCGCCACATCTTCCGGCGTGCCGGTGACCAGGATGGTGCCGCCACGGTGGCCGCCTTCCGGACCGAGATCGACGATCCAGTCGGCGGTCTTGATCACGTCCAGGTTGTGCTCGATCACCACCACCGTGTTGCCCTCGTCGCGCAGCTTGTGCAGCACGCCCAGCAGCGCCTCGATGTCGTGGAAGTGCAGGCCGGTGGTCGGCTCGTCGAGGATGTAGAGAGTACGGCCGGTGTCGCGGCGTGACAGTTCCTTGGACAGCTTCACACGCTGCGCCTCACCGCCGGACAGCGTGGTCGCGCTCTGCCCCAGCTTGATGTAGCTCAGGCCAACGTCGATCAGCGTTTCCAGCTTGCGCGCGATGCTCGGCACCGGCTCGAACAGCTGCAATGCATCTTCGACCGTCATTTCCAGCACGTCGTTGATGTTGAAACCCTTGTAGAGGATTTCCAGCGTCTCGCGGTTGTAGCGTTTGCCGTGGCAGACATCGCAGGGCACGTACACGTCCGGCAGGAAGTGCATTTCGACCTTGATCAGGCCATCGCCCTGGCAGGCCTCGCAGCGGCCACCGCGCACGTTGAAGCTGAAGCGACCCGGCGAGTAGCCGCGTGCACGGGCCTCGGGCACCTGCGCGTACAGTTCGCGCAGCGGTGTGAACAGGCCGGTGTAAGTGGCCGGGTTCGAGCGCGGGGTGCGGCCGATCGGT
Source organism: Stenotrophomonas sp. UBA2302 (assembly GCA_002345545.1). Lineage (GTDB taxonomy): Bacteria > Pseudomonadota > Gammaproteobacteria > Xanthomonadales > Xanthomonadaceae > Stenotrophomonas. The sequence continues at coordinate 35,709 of DDVW01000026.1, forward strand.
GACTGGTTGATGTCCACCACCTTGTCGAACAGATCCAGCCCTTCCACCTGGCGGTACGGCGCGATCGGATGCGAAGCGCCGTTGATCTCGTTGGCGGCCAGCGAAAACAGCGTGTCGTTGATCAGCGTCGATTTGCCCGAGCCGGACACGCCGGTGACACAGGTCAGCAGGCCCGAGGGAATATCCAGATCGACATTCTTCAGGTTGTTGCCGGTGGCGCCGCGTAGGTGCAGCGTCATCTTCGGGTTGGGCTTGTGCCGACGTGCGGGGATCTCGATGGCGCGCTTGCCCGACAGGTACTGGCCGGTCAGCGAGCGTGGCGCATCGAGGATGTCCTGCAGCGTGCCCTGGCCGACGATCTCGCCGCCGTGCACGCCGGCACCGGGGCCGATGTCCAGCACATGGTCGGCCAGCCGGATCGCGTCCTCGTCATGCTCGACCACGATCACCGTGTTGCCCAGATCCCGCAGGCGGGTGAGGGTGGCGAGCAGGCGCTCGTTGTCGCGCTGGTGCAGGCCGATGGACGGCTCATCGAGCACATACATCACCCCGACCAGACCGGCGCCGATCTGCGAGGCCAGGCGGATGCGCTGCGCCTCGCCGCCGGACAGGGTGTCGGCCTTGCGCTCCAGCGTCAGGTAATCGAGGCCGACATCGACCAGGAAGCCGAGCCGCTCGCCGATTTCCTTGACGATCTTGGTGGCGATCTCGCCGCGCCAGCCGGGCAGGCTCAGCTCGCTGAAGAAGCGCTTGGCTTCATCGATCGGCATCACCGCGATTTCCGGCAGCGGCCGCTCGGCGACGAACACATTGCGGGCCGCCTTGTTCAGGCGCGCGCCCTCGCACTCGGGGCAGGCACGTTCGCTGATGAACTTGGCCAGCTCCTCGCGCACCGCCGCCGACTCGGTTTCCCTGTAGCGGCGCTCGAGGTTGGGGATGATGCCCTCGAAGCGATGCTTGCGCTGGCTGCGCCCACCGGCCTCGGTGAAATAGGTGAAGGTGATCTGCTCCTCGCCGCTGCCGTACAGCACCGCATGGCGCACGGCCTCGGGCAGCGACTGCCACGGCGCATCGACGTCGAATGCGTAGTGCTTGGCCAGCGAGGCGATCAGCTGGAAGTAATAGGCATTGCGGCGATCCCAGCCGCGCACCGCACCGGCGGCCAGCGACAGCTCTGGATGCACGACCACACGCGAAGGATCGAAGAACTCGGCCATGCCCAGACCGTCGCAGCCCGGGCAGGCGCCGACCGGCGAGTTGAACGAGAACAGGCGTGGTTCCAGTTCCGGCAGTGCGTAGTCGCAGACCGGGCAGGAATACTTGGAGGAGAACAGCTGCGGCTCGGTGTCGGCCGCATCCAGGCTCTGCACCGAGGCCATGCCGTCGCCGAGCTTGAGCGCGGTTTCGAAACTTTCGGCCAGCCGCTGCTTGATGTCCTCGCGCGGGCGGAAGCGGTCGATCACCGCCTCGATGGTGTGTTTCTGGCGCAGTCCCAGTGCCGGCACTTCATCGATTTCATACAGCTGTCCATCCACGCGCACGCGCACGAAGCCCTGCGCGCGCAGCTGGTCGAACACCTGCACGTGCTCGCCCTTGCGGTCGCGGATCACCGGCGCCAGCAGCATGTAGCGCTGCTCCGCATCCAGCGCCAGCACCTGGTCGACCATCTGGCTGACGGTCTGCGCCTCCAGCGGATAGTGGTGCTCGGGGCAGCGCGGGCTGCCCACGCGGGCGTAGAGCAGGCGCAGGTAATCGTAGATCTCGGTGATGGTGCCCACGGTCGAGCGCGGGTTGTGACTGGTGGACTTCTGCTCGATCGAAATCGCCGGCGACAGCCCTTCGATGTGGTCCAGATCGGGCTTTTCCATCACGCTCAGGAACTGCCGCGCATAGGCTGACAGCGACTCGACATAGCGGCGCTGGCCTTCGGCGTAGATCGTGTCGAACGCCAGCGAGGACTTGCCCGAGCCGGACAGGCCGGTGATCACGATCAGCTTGTCGCGCGGCAGGTCGAGGTCGATGTTCTTGAGGTTGTGCGTCCGCGCACCGCGGATGCGGATGAAATCCATCGCCATGGGTAATCCGTTTGGGATCGCTGCCGGAGGCCGGAAGCTGGGGGTATAGGGGCGCCGCTGACGGCAGTCGATCAGCCTAGCGAGCTTGTGATTTGGGGGCAATTGCGCGATTTCGCAATCCACGGGCGATGGGGGCGGTGCGCGCCGTTCATCGGCGGCAGGATGAACGGCGGCAGTAGGGCTTGACTTGACCCGAACTTTGTCTACCCCGTAAAATTCCGCTCCTGTCTGCCCTCGATGGCAGGCACGGCGACCACAATAACTACAGAGGAAGTCTGGTCATGTATGCAGTTCTGGTAACTGGCGGTAAGCAGTACCGCGTCGCACAGGGTGAAACCCTGCGCGTTGAAAAGCTCGAGGCCGAAGCAGGCAGCGAGATCAAGTTCGACAATATCCTGATGCTGGGCGATGCCGATGGCATCAAGCTGGGTGACGCGCTGAAGGGCACTTCGGTGACTGCCAAGGTTGTGGCCCACGGCCGCGCCGACAAGATCCGCATCATCAAGTTCCGTCGCCGCAAGCACCACATGAAGCGTCAGGGTCACCGTCAGTACTACACCGAAATCGAAATCACCGGCATCGCCGGCTAATTGCTAAGGAGAATCCGTCATGGCACATAAAAAGGGCGTAGGCTCCTCGCGCAACGGTCGCGACTCCAACCCGAAATATCTCGGCGTCAAGATCTTCGGTGGCCAGGCCATCGAAGCGGGCAACATCATCGTGCGTCAGCGCGGCACCCAGTTCCACCCGGGTGCAGGCGTGGGCCTGGGTCGTGACCACACGCTGTTTGCGCTGGTCGACGGCAAGGTCGAGTTCTCGGTGAAGGGCGCCAAGAAGCGTCGCACCGTCAGCGTGGTTGCGGAAGCCTGATTCCGCACACGCAGGCGCCCACGTCCAGTGTGGGCAGCTGACGAAAGCCCCGCTTCGGCGGGGTTTTTCGTTGCTGTGAATCCGTATCGTGCTGTTTTCCCCGGGATGGCCGGGGCCGTTAGAATCCGCGGTCGGGCAATGCGCCTGCCGCCATCAACAGGCAACCAGAATCATGAAACTTGTAGACGAAGCGGAGATCCAGGTCATCGCTGGCAACGGCGGCAATGGCTGTGTCGGCTTTCGCCGCGAGAAATTCATCCCCCTGGGTGGCCCGGACGGTGGTGACGGCGGCGACGGTGGCAGCGTGTGGATCCGCGCCGACGAAAACCTGAACACCCTGGTCGATTTCCGCCATGACCGCATCTTCCGGGCGCAGCGCGGCGAGAACGGCATGGGCCGGCAGATGTACGGTAAGGGCGGCGAGGACCTGACGATCACTGTGCCGATAGGGACGGTGGTGATGAATGTCGACACCGATGAGGTGATCGGTGACCTGACCCGGCATGGTGACCGCCTGCTGGTGGCCAAGGGCGGGAAGGGCGGCCTGGGCAACATGCATTTCAAGAGCTCCACCAACCGCTCGCCGCGACAGGCGCTGCCGGGCGAGGAGGGCGAGGAGCGCCTGCTCAAGCTGGAGTTGAAGCTGCTGGCCGATGTCGGCCTGCTGGGCTTTCCCAACGCCGGCAAGAGCACCCTGATCCGTGCGGTGTCGGCGGCGACACCGAAGGTGGCCGATTACCCGTTCACCACGCTGTACCCGAACCTGGGCGTGGTCAAGGTCGAGAATTACCGCAGTTTCGTGATCGCCGACATCCCCGGCCTGATCGAGGGTGCGGCCGATGGCGCCGGCCTGGGTGCGCAGTTCCTGCGCCACCTGCAGCGCACCCGCCTGCTGCTGCATCTGGTCGATATCTCCCCGATGGAGGGCGGTGTCGATGGCGTTTCGCCGGTCGAGCAGGTGCGTGCGATCGAGCGTGAGCTGGGCAAGCATGACCCGGAACTGCTGGAAAAGCCGCGCTGGCTGGTGCTGAACAAGGCCGACCTGATGTTCGAGGACGAGGCGCGTGCGGCTGCCGAACAGGTGATCGCGGAGCTGGGCTGGACCGGGCCGTGGTATCTGGTGTCGGCGCTGGGGCGTGAAGGCACCTGGCCGATCATGAAGGACATCATGGCGTTCTTCGACCGGCAGAAGCTGCTGGAGGCCGAGGAGCGCGAAGCGCAGGGCGGCTGAGTTTCCCTGCCCTTATCGGTAAAGGCGCCGTTTTCCCTGCCGGGAAAGCGGCGTTTTCATAGGTGGCAGAGCCTGTTCATGACCGGTGTGGGCGCTTCCTGTCGTCCTTCATCTGGTCTGCCCTCCGGGATTGCAGGCAACAAAAAACCCGGCGCGGGCCGGGCTTTTTATGCCGGGAGCCTTGCGGCTCCTGGATGTCGCGCGGATCAGGCGGCCTTGAGGGCCTTGATGCGGGCGTTGATGCGGCTCTTGTGGCGCGCAGCCTTGTTCTTGTGGATCAGGCCACGGGCGCTGAAACGGTCGAGGATCGGCTGGGCGACGGCGAAGGCTGCCTCGGCGCCGGCGGCGTCGTTGGCGTCCAGAGCCTTGATCACCTTCTTGACGGCGGTGCGCAGCATCGAACGCTGAGCCGTATTACGCGCGTTGCGCACAACGGTCTGCTTGGCGCGCTTCTTGGCGGACTTGATATTGGCCACAGTGGTGGTTTCCTGAAAATCGGTGTGGTGGGAACAGCAAGCACGCAAGTATGATGGCGACCCGGGCGAACGTCAAGCCGGGTTGTCAAGAGGGGAGTCCAGTGAGCGGCCGCTTGCTCAGATCCACAGCAGTATTCAGCGCAATGACCTTTCTTTCACGCATCAGTGGCCTGGTGCGTGACCAGATTTATGCACAGGTCTTTGGTGCCAGTGCGGCGATGGATGCGTTCGTCATCGCGTTCAGGATTCCCAATTTCATGCGCCGGCTTTCCGCCGAGGGCTCGTTCTCGATGGCGTTCGTGCCGGTGCTGGCCGAGTACAAGGCCAAGGGCGACCAGGCGGCGGTCAAGGCGCTGGTAGACCGGGTTGCCGGGGCGCTGGCGGCGGTGCTGCTGGTGGTGACCGGGCTGGCCATCCTGTTGGCGCCGTGGGTGATGCGGGTGTTCGCGCCGGGGTTCGAGGCGGGCGGCGAGCAGGCGCGGCTGGCCACGCTGATGCTGCAGATCACCTTTCCGTATGCCCTGTTCATCTCGCTGGCATCGCTGGTCGGCGGGGTGCTGAACAGCTACCAGCGCTTCGCCATCCCGGCGCTGTCGCCGATCCTGCTGAACCTGTCGATGATCGCCGCCGCGCTGCTGCTGGCGCCGCAATTGCAGGCCTGGGGTTATGAGCCGGTGCTGGCGCTGGCCTGGGGCGTGCTGGTCGCCGGTGTGCTGCAGCTGGGCTTCCAGCTGCCGTCGCTGGCGCGGCTGGGACTGCTGCCGCGGCCCCGGCTGGACTTCGCCCATACCGGCGTACGCAAGATCATGACGCTGATGGTGCCGACGTTGTTCGGTTCCTCGGTGGCGCAGGTCAACCTGCTGTTCAACACGCTGGCCGCGTCGCTGTTGATGGGCGGCAGCGTGACCTGGCTGTATTACAGCGACCGTTTGCTGGAGTTCCCGCTGGGCATGTTCGGGGTCGCCATCGGCACGGTGATCCTGCCGCACCTGTCCAGCCGCCATGCCGATGCCGATCCGGCCGGCTATTCGAAAGGCTTGGACTGGGGCTTCCGGCTGTGCCTGCTGATCGGTATCCCGGCCTGCCTGGGGCTGGTGCTGTGCGCGCAACCGCTGCTGGCGACGCTGTTCCAGTACGGGGAGTTTTCCGAGCGGGACATGCGCATGAGCAGCTTGAGCCTGATGGCGCAGTCGCTGGCGGTGCCGGCGTTCCTGTTGGTGAAGGTGCTGGCGCCGGCGTTCTATTCCCGGCAGGACACCCGTACCCCGGTGAAGGCCGCGTTGGCGTCGATCGCGATCAACATCCTCTGCACGCTGGTGTTTTTCGTGCTGCTGCTCCAGTTCAGTCCGGTCGGTCAGGCGGCGCTGGCCCAGGCCGATGGCCGCTGGATTGAGGCGTTGAAGAAGGTCGAAGGCGCGCATGCGCTGCTGGCGCTGGCCATTGCCGTGGCGGGCTGGGCCAATGCGCTGCAGCTGGGCTGGTACCTGCGCCGGGCCCGCGTCTACCAGCCGCAGCCGGGCTGGGGGCGTTTCCTGGTGCAGCTGCTGGTTGCCAGCACGCTGATGCTGGCCGCGGTGGCGATGTTGCGGACGTTCTGGGGCGACTGGACGGCCTGGGCATGGTGGGAGCGCGGCTGGCGGCTGGCGGTGCTGGTCGGAAGCGGGGGGGCGGTGTATGCCGCCGGCCTGCTGCTGGCCGGTTATCGGCCCCGTGAACTGCGTGGGCAGTAAGCCGGCAGCATGGCCGGCACCGCTATACTTCCCGGCTACACATGACAGAACCGGCCCGCACGGCCGGATCCGGATGGAATGAGCAGGCTTTTTAGAGACGTCGAAGGCGGGGTGCTTGCCCCGCAGGGAAGCGTGGTCTGCATCGGTGCCTTCGACGGCCTGCACCTGGGCCATCGGGCGCTGGTGCGCCACGCGGTCGCCCGTGCCAGAGCACTGGGCGTGCCCGCTGTGGCGCTGGGCTTCGAGCCGCTGCCGCGTGAGTTCTTCGCCAGGGAGAATCCGCCGCCGCGGCTGATGCTGGCCCGCGACAAGGTCGCCACGCTGCGTGCGCTGGGCGTGGACAGTGTCGGTCTGCTGCGCTTCGACGCGAAGATGGCGGCGATCACCGCCGAGGATTTCGTGCGCGACATGCTGGTGCGCCGGCTGGGCGTGCGCGAGGTCTGGATCGGCCCGAAGTTCCATTTCGGCAACCGCCGTGGCGGCGATATCGCGTTGCTGCAGGCGATGGGTGCCGAGCTGGGCTTTGTTGCCGGCGAGATCGAGCCGGTGCACCTGAACGGCGAGCGCATCTCCAGCACCCGCATCCGCGAGCTGCTGGTGGCCGGCGACTTCGCCCGTGCCAGCGATCTGCTCGGGCGGCCGTATGCGATCGGCGGCCGGGTCGTGCGCGGGCGGCAGCTGGGGCGCACCCTGGGCTTTCCTACCGCCAACTTGCGTTTCCCGAAAACGCCCGCACTTTCAGGTATCTACGCCACCTGGGTGCATGGTGTGTTCGAGCAGCCATGGCCGTCGGTATCGAGCTTCGGCACGCGGCCGACGGTCGAGGGCGTGGAGCCGCTGCTGGAGGCCCACCTGTTCGACTTCAGTGGCGACCTGTACGGCCGCCATATCGAAGTCGAATTCGTCGCCAAGCTGCGTGACGAAGAGAAATTCAACGATCTGCCGGCGTTGACCGAACAGATGCACCGCGACGCGCACCAAGCCCGTCATATCCTCAACGAACAACGACTGCGAGCCACCGCGTGAGCCAGGATTACAAAGCCACCCTCCATCTGCCGGCAACGGACTTCCCGATGCGTGGCGACCTGCCCAAGCGCGAGCCGGGCATCCTGGCGCGTTGGGAAGAGCAGGGCATCTACGCGCAGCTGCGCGAGAATGCCAAGGGCCGGCCGCTGTTCGTGCTGCACGATGGCCCGCCGTACGCCAACGGCCAGATCCATCTGGGCCACGCGGTCAACAAGATCCTCAAGGACATCATCGTCAAGTCGCGCTATCTGGACGGCTTCGATGCGCCCTACGTGCCGGGCTGGGATTGCCATGGCCTGCCGATCGAGATCGCGGTCGAGAAGAAGTGGGGCAAGGTCGGCGTCAAGCTCGATGCCGGGCAGTTCCGCCAGAAGTGCCGCGAGTACGCCGAAGAACAGATCAACCTGCAGCGCGCTGATTTCAAGCGCCTGGGTGTGATCGGCGACTGGGACAACCCGTACAAGACGCTGAGCTTCGACTTCGAGGCCAGTGAAATCCGCGCGCTGTCCAAGATTGTCGCCAACGGCCACCTGGTACGCGGCGCCAAGCCCGTGCACTGGTGCTTCGATTGCGGTTCGGCCTTGGCCGAGGCGGAGATCGAATACCAGGACAAGACCTCGCCGGCCATCGATGTGGCCTACGCCGCGCGTGATGCCAAGGCATTGGCCGCCAGCTTCGGTGTCGAGCTGCCGGCCGGTGTGGAAGTGGCGGTGCCGATCTGGACCACCACCCCGTGGACGCTGCCGGCTTCGCTGGCGGTGTCGCTGGGCGCGGATATCGAGTACGCGCTGGTCGAAGGCCCGGCCCACAACGGCCAGCCGCGCTGGCTGGTGCTGGCCTCGGCATTGGCCGAGCGTTCGCTGTCGCGCTACGGTGTGGGCGAGGTGATCGTGCACGGCCATGCCAAGGGTTCGGCGCTGGAAAACCAGCTGTTGGCGCATCCGTTCTACGCCAACCGCGATCTACCGCTGCTCAACGGCGAGCACGTCTCCGATGCCGACGGCACCGGTGCGGTGCATACCGCGCCCGGCCACGGCCAGGAGGACTTCGCGGTCAGCCAGCAGTACGGGGTGATGGACAAGTACAACGCCGGCCAGATCAATCCGGTCGATGGGCGTGGCGTCTACCTGCCGTCGACGCCGGCTGCCGGTGACGTTGAGCTGGCCGGCCAGCACCTGTGGAAGGCACAGCCGCTGATCGTCGAGGTGCTGCGCGAGAACGGTGCATTGCTGGCCTTCTTCGAGATCCAGCACAGTTACCCGCATTGCTGGCGCCACAAGACGCCGGTGGTCTTCCGTGCCACCCCGCAGTGGTTCATCTCGATGGACAAGGCCAACCTGCGCAACGACGCGATGGCCGCCATCGACAACGTGGGCTGGTTCCCGGGCTGGGGCAAGGCGCGCATCAGCAGCATGGTCGATGGCCGCCCGGACTGGTGCATCAGCCGCCAGCGCACCTGGGGCGTGCCGATCGCGCTGTTCACCCATCGTGAAACCGGCGAGCCGCATCCGCGCACGGTCGAGCTGATGCAGCAGGTGGCCGATCGCGTGCAGGCCGAGGGCATCGATGTCTGGTATTCGCTGGACGCGGCCGAACTGCTGGGTGATGACGCCGCGCAGTACGAAAAGGTCACCGACATCCTCGATGTCTGGTTCGACTCCGGCGTCACCCACGAAGGCGTGTTGCTGGCGCGCGGCTTTGGCAAGCCGGCCGACCTGTACCTGGAAGGCTCGGACCAGCACCGCGGCTGGTTCCAGTCATCGCTGCTGACCGGCGTGGCGATCGACAAGCACGCGCCGTACAAGCAGTGCCTGACCCACGGTTTCACCGTGGACGAGCACGGCCGCAAGATGTCCAAGTCGCTGGGCAACGGCATCGAGCCGCAGGACATCATGAAGACGCTGGGTGCGGACATCCTGCGCCTGTGGATCGCTTCGGCCGATTACAGCAACGAGATGTCGCTGTCGCAGGAGATCCTCAAGCGCAACGCCGACGCCTACCGCCGCCTGCGCAACACCGCGCGCTTCCTGCTCGGCAACCTGGACGGCTTCGATCCGGATCAGCACCTGCGTCCGCTGGAGGACATGGTGGCGCTGGATCGCTGGATCGTGCATCGCGCCTTCGAGCTGCAGGAGAAGATCAAGGTCGCCTACGCCAACTACAACATGGCCGAGATCGTGCAGCTGCTGCTGAATTTCTGCAGCGTCGACCTGGGCTCGCTGTACCTGGACGTGACCAAGGACCGCCTGTACACGATGCAGGAAGACTCGCGCGGGCGTCGTTCGGCGCAGAGTGCGATGTACCGTATCGCCGAGGCGTTCGTGCGCTGGGTGGCGCCGATCCTGACCTTCACCGCCGACGAACTGTGGGGCTATCTGCCGGGCAAGCGGGTGGACAACGTGTTGTTCACCACCTGGTATGACGGCCTGGCGCCGATGCCGTCCGATGCCCAGCTGACCGCGGCCGATTTCGACCAGTTGCTGGCCCTGCGCGAGCAGGTGGCCAAGGTGCTCGAGCCGATGCGTGCCAATGGCGCCATCGGTGCCGCGCTGGAGGCGGAAATCACCGTCGCCGCGAACGAGGAGCAGGCCGCGCGCTGGCAGCCGCTGGCCGACGAGCTGCGCTTCCTGTTCATCAGTGGCGATGTGAGCGTGCGTCCGGCGACCACCGACGAGGTGTTTGTCAGCGCCCAGCCGACCGACAAGGCCAAGTGCGTGCGCTGCTGGCATTACCGCGCCGATGTCGGCTCGGTCGAGGCGCATCCGGAACTGTGCGGGCGTTGTGTCAGCAATATCGATGGCGGCGGCGAAGACCGTCGCTGGTTCTGATGAGGCGAGAAACCGGTGAAGAGGAGCGAGGAGCGGGAAAGGACAACCGCTGCCGCTGTTCCCGCTCCTTGATCCCCGCATAGAGACATTGCATGCAAACAAATGCCGTCAAACCCAATGCCCTGATCTGGCTGCTGCTTTCGGTTGTCATCATCGGCCTGGACCAGTGGAGCAAGGCGTGGGTGTTGTCCAGCCTGCCCGAGTACACCGCGGTGCCGGTGATCGACGGTTTCTGGAACTGGTACCGCACCTACAACACCGGTGCCGCGTTCAGCTTTCTCAGTGATGCCGGTGGCTGGCAGCTGTGGTTCTTCACCGGGCTGGCGGTGGTGATCAGCGGGTTGATGGTGTTCTGGCTGTCGCGTACGCCGCGCGCCAACTGGCGCAGCGCGCTGCCCTATGCGCTGGTGATCGGCGGTGCCATCGGCAACGTGATCGACCGGCAGATCCACGGACATGTGATCGACTTCATCCAGTGGTACGCCGGCAGCTACTACTGGCCGTCGTTCAATGTCGCCGACGCGGCGATCGTGGGCGGTGCCATCGGCATTGCCGTATCGGGCCTGTTTGACGGCAAGTCCGCTGCAAAAGCCGGATAATTTCCCCCTGTTCCACCGAAACCGGCCGTCGCCGGCCGGAGTATCTGAAGATGGACGTACTGCTCGCCAATCCCCGTGGTTTCTGTGCCGGTGTCGACCGTGCCATCGAGATCGTCAAGCGTGCGATTGAAGCGCTGGGTGCGCCGATCTACGTGCGCCATGAAGTGGTGCACAACCGTTTCGTGGTCGATGACCTGAAGGCGCGCGGCGCGATCTTTGTCGAAGAGCTGGATGAAGTGCCCGACGGCAATACGGTGATCTTCAGTGCCCATGGCGTCTCCAAGGCGGTGCGTGAGGAGGCCGAGCGCCGTGGCCTGAAGGTGTTCGATGCCACCTGTCCGCTGGTCACCAAGGTGCATCTGGAAGTGGCCCGGCACTGCCGTGCCGGCCGTGACGTGGTGCTGATCGGCCACGAGGGGCATCCGGAAGTTGAGGGCACCATGGGGCAGTGGAGCCGGGAAAACGGAGCCGGCCAGATCTATCTGGTGGAAAGCGTGGAAGATGTCGCGGCGCTGCAGGTCAGGCAGCCGGAGAACTTCGCCTACACCACCCAGACCACGCTGTCGGTGGATGACACCCGTGCGGTGATCGAGGCCCTGCGCCAGCATTTTCCCGCCATCCAGGGGCCGAAGAACGACGACATCTGCTATGCCACGCAGAACCGGCAGGACGCGGTACGTGAACTGGCCGCGCAGTGCGATCTGGTGCTGGTGGTCGGTTCACCCAACAGCTCCAACTCCAACCGCCTGAGCGAGCTGGCGCGCCGCGAAGGCGTGGAGTCGTACCTGATCGACGGCGCCCATGAGATCGACCCGCACTGGGTGGCGGGCAAGCAGCGCATCGGCCTGACCGCCGGCGCCTCGGCGCCACAGGTGCTGGTGGATGGCGTCATCGCGCGCCTGCGTGAGCTTGGTGCTAGCGGCGTGCGGGAGCTGGATGGCGAGCCCGAGTCGATGGTGTTCGCGCTGCCCAAGGAGCTGCGCCTGCGGCTGGTCGATTGACCGCAGCTTGTCGCTTCACTTAGAATTCGCGCCTCGCCGGAATAGCTCAGTTGGTAGAGCGGCGCATTCGTAATGCGTAGGTCGTAGGTTCGATTCCTATTTCCGGCACCAGTACAGAGAGCCGACTGCTTGCAGTCGGCTTTTCTGTTTTCAGTGGCGTCGTTTCCGTTGTCCGGCAACGTGGTGCGACAACATGTCGCACATGCATGAGCAGGCTTTTTGCGCGAAATCATTGTCAATGGCCTTCTTAAGTAGTGCGTGAAAGCCTAGAATTGCCGCGCTGAAGTCTGGCAGTCCTATGCACGTGTTCCCCGGTGGGCAATCCCCGGGCAAGTCGATCGCGCAAGCACGCAAGCGTGCACAGGGGTGCCAGGTCAGGCATCCCCCCGCAATTGGATCGACCGATGATTCCGTTGAAATCTCTTGGGCGCATGTTGCGCCCGGGCCTCCTTGTCGCTATGGCCGTCATGATGACGGGCTGTGACTGGGCCCTGTTTGACCCCAAGGGCCAGATCGCCCGGGATGAACTCACGCTGCTGATCACCTGCACGGTGCTGATGCTGCTGGTGGTGATTCCGGTGATCGTGATGACGCTGGTGTTCGCGTGGAAGTACCGCGCAACCAACACCAAGGCCCGTTACGAACCGGAATGGTCGCATTCCACCGCCATCGAAGTGGTGGTGTGGTCGATCCCGTGCATGATCATCCTGGTGCTGGCGGTGCTGACCTGGCGTTCCTCGCATGCGCTGGATCCGTACAAGCCGTTGGTCTCGGACAACAAGCCGGTGGTGATCGAGGCGATCTCGCTGGACTGGAAGTGGCTGTTCGTCTATCCGGAAGAGAACATCGCCGTGGTCAACGAGCTGACGTTCCCGGTGGATACGCCGCTGAACTTCAAGCTCACCGCCGATACGGTGATGAACGCATTCTTCATTCCGCACCTGGGCAGCATGATCTACTCGATGGCGGGCATGGAGACCAAGCTGCACCTGATCGCCGATGAGAAGGGCGAGTACCCGGGCCGTTCCTCGCATTACAGCGGTGCCGGCTTCAACAAGATGTACTTCACTGCCCACGCCGTGAGCAACGACGAGTACCAGGCCTGGTTGGCCAAGGTGCGCGGCGATGCCAAGGTGCTGGACCAGAAGGCGTTCGCCGAGCTGGGTGCCGAGAAGAACCACGACTGGTATCCGGTGACCTATTACGGCAGCACCGAGCCGGGTCTGTTCGCCACGATCATGGCCCGCCATGCCGGTGACAACCACCATTACGGCATGCAGCACGACGGCAATGGCCACGCCGGCCATGACGCCGCGACGCCTGCTGCGGCCGAGGCCGACGGCCACGCCGGCCACAATGCAAACGATGAGGCCGGGGCTGCGTCTGCCGCCCACGGCACCTCGGGGGAATGACGATGTTGGGAAAACTCTCTCTTGATTCACTGCCGCACGATCCCATCGTGCTGGCCTCGCTGGTTGGAGCGGGTATCGCCGGGCTTGCTGTCGTGGCGGCGATCACCAAGTTCAAGCTGTGGGGCTACCTGTGGAAGGAGTGGTTCACCTCGGTGGACCACAAGAAGATCGGTGCGATGTACCTGATCGTGGCGTTCGTGATGCTGCTGCGCGGCTTCTCCGACGCGGTCATGATGCGTGCCCAGCAGGCGGTTGCCGCCGGCGGCGCGGAAGGCTATCTGCCGCCACACCACTTCGATCAGATTTTCACCGTTCATGGTGTGATCATGATCTTCTTCGTGGCCATGCCGCTGATCACCGGCCTGATGAACCTGGTGGTGCCGCTGCAGATCGGCGCGCGTGACGTCGCCTTCCCGTTCCTGAACTCGCTGAGCTTCTGGCTGTTCATGTCGGGCGTCGCGCTGATCATGATCTCGCTGTGGGTGGGCGAGTTCGCGGCGACCGGCTGGCTGGCGTTCCCGCCCCTGTCGGGGCTGGAATACAGTCAAAGCGTGGGCATGGACTATTACATCTGGGCCCTGCAGGTCTCGGGCCTGGGTACCACGCTGAGCGGCATCAACTTCTTCATCACCATCCTCAAGATGCGTACGCCGGGCATGCCGCTGATGAAGATGCCGGTGTTCACCTGGACCGCGCTGGTGACCAACCTGCTGATCATCGCCGCCTTCCCGGTGCTGACCATCACCCTGGTGCTGCTGACCCTGGACCGTTACCTGGGCATGCACTTCTTCACCAATGACGGTGGCGGCAACGCCATGCTGTACATCAACCTGATCTGGATCTGGGGCCACCCGGAGGTCTACATCCTGGTGCTGCCGGCATTCGGTGTGTTCTCCGAGGTGATCGCCACCTTCTCGCGCAAGACTCTGTTCGGCTACAAGGGCATGGTCTATGCGACCTGCGCCATCGGCGTGCTGTCGTTCCTGGTGTGGCTGCACCACTTCTTCACCATGGGCTCGGGTGCCAACGTCAATGCCTTCTTCGGCATCACGACGATGATCATTTCGATCCCGACCGGCGTGAAGGTGTTCAACTGGCTGTTCACCATGTACCGCGGTCGCGTGCACTTCACCTCGCCGGTGCTGTGGACGATCGGCTTCATGATCACCTTCGTCATCGGCGGCATGACCGGCGTGATGCTGGCGATCCCGGCCATCGACTTCGTGGTGCACAACTCGCTGTTCCTGGTGGCGCACTTCCACAACGTCATCATCGGCGCGGTGGTGTTCGGCATGTTCGCCGGCATCACCTACTGGTTCCCGAAGATGTTCGGCTTCAAGCTGGATGAAACCTGGGGCAAGCGCGCGTTCTGGTGCTGGTTCATCGGTTTCTACGTGGCCTTCATGCCGCTGTACGCGCTGGGCTTCATGGGCGCTACCCGCCGCATGCAGAGCTACCCGAACATGGACTACCAGCCGCTGTTCATCGTTGCCGCAATCGGCTCGGCAATCATCGGGCTGGGCATCCTGTGCCAGGTGATCCAGTTCGCCGTGTCCATCCGCGACCGCAAGAAGAATGTCGATCTCACCGGCGATCCGTGGGATGCCCGTACCCAGGAGTGGGAAACCACTTCCCCGGTGCAGTTCTACAACTTCGCGGTGCTGCCCAAGGGCGAGGAGCTGGACGGGTTCTGGTATCGCAAGCAGCGCGGTGAGGCGTGGCAGCGTCCGGCCAAGTACAGCGACATCCACATGCCCAAGAACACCGGTACCGGTGTCGTCATCGGCGCGTTCAGCCTGCTGCTGGGCTTTGCGATGGTGTGGCACATGTGGGTATTCGCCCTCATCGGCCTGGCCGGCATGATCGGCACCTTCATCTACCGCTCCTTCGACAAGGACGTGGATTACTGGGTGCCGGCCGCTGAAGTCGAGCGTATCGAGAATGAACATCGCAAGCACCTGGTTGCCCAGGGGCTGGTGAAGAACGAGGTGAAGGCATGAGCACGAACGCCCACACGTTGACCCATGGCCAGGCTGCGCATGCAGCCGGCCATGACCACGAGCATCACGACACCGGCGAGAACACCGTTTTCGGCTTCTGGGTGTACCTGATGAGCGACCTGCTCATCTTCGCCACACTGTTCGTGACCTACATAGTGCTGGCCGGTGCCACCAACGGTGGCGCCTCGGCCAAGGACCTGTTCGATCTGTCCTTCGTCGCATGGGAAACCGCGCTGCTGCTGGTGTCCTCGCTGACCTTCGGGCTGGGCATGATCGCCCTGCACCAGGCAAAGCAGGGACAGATGTTCTTCTGGCTGGCCATCACCTGGCTGCTGGGTGGCGGCTTCATGGTCATGGAAATCTGGGAGTTCAATCACCTGATCCATGGCGGCCATGGCCCGGATACCAGCGCCTTCCTGTCGGCGTTCTTCGCGCTGGTCGGTACCCACGGCCTGCACGTCAGCGCCGGCATGCTGTGGCTGCTGGTGATGTTCATCCAGCTCAAGCGTGATGGCCTGACCCCGCGCAACAAGACCCGCATGGCGTGCCTGAGCCTGTTCTGGCACTTCCTGGATCTGGTCTGGATCGGCGTGTTCTCTGTCGTCTATCTGTCGGGAGCGATCTGATGTCCGCACATGACAATCATGCACAAAGCGCCGGTGGCGAGAACCACGGCAGCGTCAAGTCCTACCTGACCGGCTTCGTGCTGGCGGCGATCCTCACCGTCATCCCGTTCTGGGTGGTGATGGACGGCAGCCTGTCCAGCTTCGCCACCGGCGCGGTGGTGGTGGTGGCTGGCATCCTGCAGCTGCTGGTGCACCTGGTGTTCTTCCTGCACCTGGACCGTTCCTCGGCGGCGCGCTGGAACGTCAATGCCGGCATGTTCACCTTGCTGGTGATCGGCATCATCATCGGCGGCTCGCTGTGGGTGATGTGGAACATGAACTACCACATGATGTAAGCAGCCCCGGCTGCAATCGTTGTACGAAGGCCGCCGCAAGGCGGCCTTCGCTTTTCCAGGCGCGGGCGCGGGGTCGCAACCGTTGCGACGGTGCTCGGCTATCCTGCGCGGCATCCCGCAGCGATATATCAGGAAGATCGATGGCCAAGACCGCCGGCAAAGCCCGCACCGCCTATGTCTGTGGCGAGTGCGGTGCCGAATACAGCAAGTGGCAGGGCCAGTGCACCGAGTGTGGCGTCTGGAACGTGCTCAGCGAAATCGTGCTGGAAAGTGCGGCCGCGGCCAAGTCGCCGGCCGCCCGGCGCAGTGGCTGGGCCGGCAAGGTTGAAGCGCCGAAGATCACCGCGCTGAAGGATGTGCAGCACAGCGACCATCTGCGCGTGTCCACCGGCATCGGCGAGTTCGACCGGGTGCTGGGCGGGGGACTGGTCGAAGGCGCGGTGGTGCTGGTCGGTGGTGATCCGGGCATCGGCAAGTCCACCCTGCTGCTGCAGGCGGTGGCGAAGATGGCCGGCACCCTGCCGGTGCTCTATGTCACCGGTGAGGAATCGCTGGCCCAGGTCGCCGGCCGCGCGGTGCGGCTGGAGCTGCCGCTGGAGGGCGTCAATGCGCTGGCCGAAACCGGCGTCGAGCACATCCTGCGGCACGCGGCGTCGGCGCGGCCGAAACTGATCGTTGCCGACTCGGTGCAGACGCTGTGGACCGAGGCGCTGACCGCAGCGCCCGGTTCGGTCAGCCAGGTGCGCGAGAGCGCGGCGCGACTGGTGCGTTTTGCCAAGGAGACCGGCACCGCGGTGTTCCTGGTCGGCCACGTCACCAAGGAGGGCGGCATCGCCGGCCCGCGTGTGCTCGAGCACATGGTCGATGCGGTGCTGTATTTCGAAGGCGAGAGCGGCAGCCGCTTCCGTGTGCTGCGCGCGTTCAAGAACCGCTTTGGCGCGGTCAACGAACTGGGCGTGTTCGCGATGGGCGAGAAGGGCCTGAAGGAAGTGTCCAACCCGTCGGCGATCTTTCTTTCAGGCGGCAGCACGCGGCAGCCGGGCAGCTGCGTGATGGTCACCCGCGAAGGCACCCGGCCGCTGCTGGTGGAAGTGCAGGCGCTGGTGGATTCCTCGCCGTTGTCCAACCCGCGCCGGGTCGCGGTCGGACTGGAGCAGAACCGGCTGGCGATGCTGCTGGCGGTGTTGCACCGTCATGGCGGCGTGCTGGTTGGCGACCAGGACGTGTTCGTCAACGTGGTCGGTGGCATCCGCGTACAGGAAACCGCGGTCGATCTGCCGGTGCTGCTGGCGGTGCTGTCCTCGCTGCAGGACCGGCCGTTGGCGGAGAAGACCATCGCCTTTGGCGAGGTGGGCCTGTCCGGCGAGATCCGCCCGGTGCCCAACGGCGAGGACCGGTTGCGTGAGGCGGCCACGCATGGCTTCAAGCGGGCGATCGTGCCGCGTGCCAATGCGCCCAAGGCCGGTGCGGTGAAGGGCATTGAAGTGATCGCGGTGGAGCGCTTGTCACAGGCGCTGGAAGCGGCACTGGAGTAATCGGGCCGCAAGCCTTTCCCGCAGCTGCCGCCGTGCAGCCATGCCTGCGGATGGATGCCGTCCGGTTCAGTGGCGCTGCAATACCAGCTCGATGACGAACTGGCTGCCGAAAAACGCCAGCAGCAGCAGCGCCATCGCGCTCAGTGTCCAGTGCACGGCCTTGCTGCCGCGCCAACCGTAACGGTGACGGCCGATCAGCAGGGTGCCGAAGACCAGCCACGACAGGATGCTGAGCACGGTCTTGTGCACCAGCTTCTGCGCGAACAGGTTGTCGACAAACAGCACGCCGGTGACCAGGGTCAGGGTCAGCAGGCTGAAGCCGACGGTGATGGTACGGAACAGCAGCATTTCCAGATCGGCCATCGGCGGCAGGGCGCGCAGCCACGGGCGGAAATCGCGCAGCCGCAGGGCGCGCTCCTGCAGCCACAGCATCATCGCCAGCAGCGCGGCGATACTCAGCGTGGCGTAGGCCAGCAGCGCCAGCCATGCGTGCGAGGCCAAGCGCCAGCCCAGCAGTTTCGCCGGCTCATGGCCATGGCCGTGATAGAGCACCAGCAACACCGCCGCCAGCGGGAATGCCACCACGCCCAGTGCCGCCCAGCGGCCGCGCGCGCCGACCAGTGTGGTCAGCAGCGCCATGCCCAGACCGACCAGCGACAGCGCGGCGAAGAAGTGCATGTCCGGGCCACCGGGAGTGCCCAGCGCAACGCTGGCGTGATAGCCGGCGTGCAGGAGTCCGGCGCCGATGGCCGGCAGCAGCCAGGCGCGCGGCGTCACGTTGTGGCCGGCGGACAGGCCACGGATGAGCAGGCCGGTGGCAAGCAGGTAGAGCAGGACGGCGATGAGAACAATTGTCATCGCAGCAGTTTCGCATACGGGCCTGTTGCTGGCGATGCGGACCGGCGGCAATGACGGTGGATCGCTATACTTGGCGCCTCTGTTTTCACGATTCCCGCAGGTTGCATCGCATGTTCGAGTCACTGACCCAGCGCCTTTCCGGCACCATTGAGCGCCTGCGTGGGCGCGGCCGCCTGACCGAGGACAACATCCGCGAGGCCACCCGCGAGGTGCGCATCGCGCTGCTGGAGGCCGATGTCGCGTTGCCGGTGGTGCAGGCGCTGATCGAACGGATCAAGGTGCGTGCGGTCGGCCAGGAAGTGCTCAAGTCGCTGACCCCGGGGCAGGCGCTGATCAAGGTCGTGCGCGACGAGCTGACCGCGGTGATGGGCTCGCAGGCCACCGACCTGAACCTCAACGTGCCGGCACCGGCCATCATCCTGATGGCGGGCCTGCAGGGCGCGGGCAAGACCACCACGGTCGGCAAGCTGGCCAAGCACCTGAAGGAAAAGCGCAAGAAGAAGGTGATGGTGGTNNCAGGTCGGCGTGCTGTTCTTCCCGTCGGCGCCGGAGCAGAAGCCGGTGGACATCGTCCGCGCCGCCATCGACGACGCACGCAAGTCGTTCGCCGATGTGCTGATCGTCGATACCGCCGGTCGCCTGGCCATCGACGAGGCGATGATGGCCGAGATCAAGGCCCTGCACGCGGCGGTCAATCCGGCCGAAACGCTGTTCGTGGTCGATGCGATGACCGGCCAGGACGCGGCCAACACCGCCAAGGCGTTTGGCGAGGCACTGCCGTTGACCGGTGTGGTGCTGACCAAGACCGACGGCGACGCCCGCGGCGGTGCCGCGCTGAGCGTGCGCCATATCACCGGCAAGCCGATCAAGTTCACCGGTACCGGCGAGAAGGTCGACGGCCTGGACGTGTTCCATCCCGAGCGCGTGGCCAGCCGCATCCTCGACATGGGCGACGTGCTGTCGCTGGTCGAGCAGGTCGAGCAGCAGGTCGACAAGGACAAGGCGCAGAAGCTGGCCGAGAAGGTCGCCAAGGGCAAGAAGTTCGACCTCAACGACATGCGCGACCAGCTCGAGCAGATGCAGAACATGGGCGGCATCGGCGGCCTGATGGACAAGCTGCCGGGCCTGGGGCAGATCCCCGAGCACCTCAAGGCGCAGGTCAGCCAGAGCAAGGAAGTGCCGCGCATGATCGCCATCATCAACTCGATGACCAAGAAGGAACGGCGCAATCCGGGCCTTTTGAACGGTTCGCGCCGTGCCCGCATCGCGCGCGGCTCCGGCACCCAGCCGGCCGACGTCAACAAGCTGATGAAGCAGTACATGCAGATGGAAAAAATGATGGGCAAGCTCGCCGGTGGCGGCATGAAAGGCATGATGCGCAACATGAAGGGCATGCTCGGCGCCATGGGTGGCAAGGGCGGTTTGCCGTTCCGTTGAGTGCGATCAGCGCTTCACCCGCGTGGTGAGCCCGGACGTGTCCCTGCAGATGCTGCGCGTTGCAGGGAGATGATGAAAGCGCGCGCGGCGTCGTGGTTCCTGCACCGGAGTCGACCTGCCGATGAATCCCGCCATCCAGCAGCGCGTGGATGTGTTCTGCAAGCGCTTCGGTATCGAATTGCCGGTGCTGCTGGCGCCGATGGCCGGCGCCTGTCCGGTACCGCTGTCGGCGGCGGTGGCCAATGCCGGCGCCATGGGCGCGCTGGGCGCGGTACTGTCCACTCCGGAACAGATCAGCCAATGGATGCAGGCGTTTGGCCAGCAGTCGCAAGGGCCTGCGCAAGTCAATCTATGGGTGCCGGATCCTGCTCCGCTGCGTGATCCTGCCGCCGAAACGGCGACGCGCGAATTTCTCGCGCAATGGGGGCCGCAGGTGGCAGCGGATGCCGGCGATGCCGGTCCTGCCGATTTTGACGCCCAGTTCGATGCGCTGATTGCTGCCCGACCCGCGGTGGCATCAACCATCATGGGCGTGTTTTCTGCCGCACAGGTGGCACGACTGCAGGCGGCCGGCATCGCCTGGCTCGCCTGTGCCACCACGCTGTCTGAAGCACGCCAGGCGCAGGACGCGGGCGCCGATGCGGTTATCGCGCAGGGCATGGAGGCGGGCGGTCATCGCGGCGCATTCAATCCCGAAAGTGCGGAGCGGCAGATGGTTGGCCTGTTCGCGTTGTTGCCGCGCCTGGTCGACAACCTGCAGGTGCCGGTGATCGCCGCCGGTGGGATCGCTGACGGTCGTGGCGTGGCAGCGGCATTGATGCTGGGCGCCAGCGCGGTACAGGTGGGCACGGCCTTCCTTGCGGCGGAGGAATCCAGCATTCCC